>JANMGQ010000192.1:0-30966 GCA_031374735.1 Hyphomicrobiaceae bacterium
GCGAAGGTGCTGCAGATCCCGCACTGTAAATTTCCAGTATTTGCCTTGACCATCGTGATCGGCAGCGACCCTCACGAAATCCTCGCCAACGCCCTACCTACCATGCGCAAGCAGATTGCGCAGACTGCTAGTCGATCGGGCCGCGCCCGAGACTTGCACCAGCTTGTCAGCCAAAGATGGGCAGGATTCGAATCCTGCGCGTGCGCTGTCTCGGAAAAGGTCAATTCTTTTGCGCAAGGCTCGTGGAACGCTCACCGATAGGGTTTTTGCGTTCGGACTCAGGCGTAGCATCCACAGGACGCGGTCGAATTCGAGTTCGAACACGGACCACTGCGCGAGCACGCCGCCAATCGCAGTGAGATATGTGTCGTCAAGCGGGAGGATGAAGCCGCGGCCTTTCGAGACTTCAACCGTCTTGCTCATGGCCTTTCCCTTCGACCTATTCGCTGCGCGCAATCTGTGGGTGCTACCCGGGTCCTCACCCGGTCCTCACCCGCCCTTCTTATTCTGCCTGTTCTTCACCAGATCCTCCACCACCGCCGGCTCGGCCAACGTCGATGTATCGCCGAGGTTCGAGAAATCATCCTCCGCGATCTTGCGCAGGATACGGCGCATGATCTTGCCGCTGCGGGTTTTCGGCAAGCCGGGCGAGAACTGGATCTGGTCGGGCGTCGCGGTCGGGCCGATGACCTTGCGCACGTGGCCGACAAGCTCCTTGCGCAGCTCCTCGGTCGGCTGCGTGCCGGTCATCAGTGTCACGTAGCAGTAGATGCCCTGGCCCTTGATGTCGTGGGGATAGCCGACGACAGCGGCCTCCGCGACGGCGGGGTGGTTGACCAGCGCGCTCTCGACTTCGGCTGTGCCGAGGCGGTGGCCGGACACGTTCAGCACGTCGTCGACGCGGCCGGTGATCCAGTAGTAGCCGTCCTCGTCGCGGCGGCAGCCATCACCAGTGAAGTAGGTGTTCGGGTAGGTTGCGAAATAGGTTTCCATGAAGCGCTTGTGGTCGCCATAGACCGTGCGCATCTGGCCGGGCCAGCTGTCGGTGATGACGAGATTGCCTGATGCGGCGCCCTCAAGCACGGTGCCTTTCTCATCGACCAGGGCCGGCTTGATGCCGAAGAACGGACGCGTGGCGGAGCCGGGCTTGGTCTTGGTTGCCCCCGGCAGCGGCGTGATGAGAATGCCGCCAGTTTCCGTCTGCCACCACGTGTCGACGATGGGGCAGCGGCCGTCGCCGACGACGCGGTGATACCACTCCCAGGCCTCCGGATTGATCGGCTCACCGACGGAGCCGAGCAGGCGCAGCGAGCTGCGGTTGGTGCGCGTGACGAACTGGTCGCCAGCGCCCATGAGCGCGCGCAATGCGGTCGGCGCGGTGTAGAACGTGTTGACCTGCCACTTGTCGATGACATGCCAGAAACGCGACGGCGTCGGATAGTTCGGAATGCCCTCGAACATCAATGTGGTAGCGCCGTTGGCCAGCGGTCCGTAGACGATGTAGCTGTGGCCTGTAACCCAGCCCACATCGGCCGTGCACCAGTAAATGTCGCCGTCGTGATAATCGAACACGTATTGGTGCGTCATTGCGGCGTAGACAAGATAGCCGCCGGTCGTGTGCAACACGCCCTTGGGTTTGCCGGTCGAACCTGACGTGTAGAGAATGAACAGCGGGTCTTCCGCGTTCATCTCTTCCGGCGGGCAGTCGGGCGCGGCTTTCATCAGCTCTTCGTGCAGCCAGATGTCGCGGCCGGGCGTCCAGGCGACCGTGCCGCCCGTGCGGCGCACGACCAGCACCTTCTCGCCGCCCTTGGTCTTGGCCAAGGCTTCGTCGCAATTCTTTTTGAGTGGCACGGCCTTGCCGCCGCGCATGCCTTCGTCCGCCGTGATGACGAACTTGCTCTCACAACCGTCGATGCGATCCGCGAGGCTGTCGGCCGAGAAACCGCCGAACACGATCGAATGCACGGCGCCGATGCGCGTGCAGGCGAGCATGGCGTAGGTCGCCTCTGGGATCATCGGCAGGTAGATGGTGACGCGGTCGCCCTTCTTGACGCCGTTGTTCTTCAAGACGTTGGCGAACTTGCACACGCGCTCGTGCAATTGCTTGTAGGTGATTTTCTCATCCTGGGTGGGATCATCGCCCTCCCAGATGATGGCGACCTGATCGCCGCGGCGCTTCAGGTGCCGGTCGATGCAGTTGACGGAGACGTTCAATGTGCCGTCTTCGTACCATTTGATCGACACGTTGCCGGGCGCGTACGAGGTGTTCTTGACCTTGGTGTAGGGCTTCATCCAGTCGACGCGCTTGCCCATTTCTCCCCAGAAGCCATCGGGGTCCTCGACCGAGCGCTTGTACATCGCCTGGTATTTCTCGTTGTCCACCCAGGCCTTGGCCGACCACTCGGCCGGCACGGCGTACATTTTATCGGTCGGTTTGGTGGTGGACGTGTCAGACATGCGTTCTCTCCCGGCCTCGGGCATTGGCTCGCCCGTAGATGATGCGTTCAATTCAGAACGTATAGCGGTCTCTTTCCGCCCTGCAACAGGTGCTAACGACGGAATTTGTCTAGCACGGAAGAGGCCGAAGGGGCGCCACGTGGCGAGCCGAATGCTGGGCCACGTGCAAAGTGTCGTCGAGTGAGCGTGCAAATTGAGCTGGTGCAGTGCGGCAACAATGTGCTAGTTTTTGCTTGCATTGCAACATGAGGCTCGACCCGCCATGCTCGACAAGGCCAGCAAGCCCGACGCCAAGGACGTGGCCTTGCCCGTGGTGATCAAGAAGTACGCCAATCGGCGTCTCTACAACACCGAGACCTCCAGCTACGTGACGTTGGACGACCTCGCCGTGATGGTGAAGTCCGAGCGTGATTTCGTCGTTTATGACGCGAAGTCTGGTGAGGATCTCACGCACGCTGTGCTGACGCAGATCATCATGGAGCAGGAGAGCCGCATGGGCGGCGAGACCATGCTGCCGATCCCGTTCCTGCAGCAGTTGATCCGCTTTTACGGCGGCAACATGCAGAAGATGGTGCCAAGCTATCTGCAATTTTCGCTGGCCAGCCTTGCGAAGGACCAGGAGAAGTATCTCAAACAGTTCGGCGCCGCCTTCACGCCGGCCGGCGCCTTGGAAGTGTTTCAGGAACAGTCGCGCAAGAACGTCGTCATGTTCGAGCAGGCGCTGACCAGCGCCATGGGTATGTTCTCGCCGTTTGGCAAAGGCGCCTTGCCGTCATCAACCGCCTCGGCCACGCCGCCGCCGGTTCGTCCCAAGGCCGCAGACGCGCCACGCGCCGACGCAAAGCCGGCAGACGAGCCGCGCCGCACCGAGATCGACGAAATGAAGGCGCAGATGGCGGCCATGCAAGCCATGATCGAGAAGCTATCGAAGCGATAGGCGCGCAACAGCTTGCCGCGCTCACGTTAGGCAATCGACCGAACGCGCTGCGATCGCCATTAGGAGGCTCGTCGTCATGATCGGCGCGACACGCTCTCGGGTCAATGCACCGTAACGCCCGTCGCCGCATTGAACTCCTCGCGGCTGACGCCCGGCGCCAACTCCAGCAGCTTCAAGCCGCCCGTGCCGACTTCCATGACGCCGAGGTCGGTGATCACCATGTTGACCACGCCGACGCCGGTCAGCGGCAGGGTGCACTTCGGCACGATCTTGAGGTCGAGCGTGCCGTCTTTCTTCTTCGCCGTGTGCTCCAACAGCACAACCACGCGCTCGACGCCGGCAACGAGATCCATGGCGCCGCCCATGCCTTTGACCATCTTGCCGGGGATCATCCAGTTGGCGAGATCGCCGTGCTCCGACACCTGCATGGCGCCGAGAATGGCGAGATTGATATGCCCGCCACGGATCATGCCGAAGCTATCAGCGGATGAGAAGAACGACGAACCCGGCAACGTGGTCACGGTCTGCTTGCCGGCGTTGATCAGATCCGGATCAACCTCGTTTTCCATCGGGAACGGCCCGATGCCGAGCAGCCCGTTTTCAGACTGCAGCATGACGTTGACGCCCTGAGGAATATAGTTCGCAACCAGCGTCGGCAGGCCGATGCCGAGGTTCACATAGAACCCGTCCTGCAGTTCCTTCGCCGCGCGAGCGGCCATCTGTTCACGGGTCCAAGGCATGGGAGACGGGTCCTGTGTCGTGTTGCAACGTGTGCCAGCGGGCTGATCCCGCATCCAGATCGACGCTCCGATAGCATACGCTCTGCCTCTGAGTCAGGGCATTTGCATGTGTGATCTGCGCTTTGACGCGCCCGCCACCATCGGTCAATCCGTGGCACGGCGCGGGCAGCGGTCCGCTCGGGCCTTCAGCCTTGAGGGGCCGCTTGTATCCACAGGTCGTCGGTGGCGGACAACCGGTCGGGGTGTTACCGCTGTCGACTGGCGCGGGCGTTGGCATAGGCACGCTACTCTTTCGGACACGGGACAGCATGGTCGCGATCACGCGCGAAAACACCGAGCGCTATTTAAAGTCGCCGCCGAAGGGCGTGAGCGCGATTTTGCTCTATGGCGACGACGCCGGCATGGTGTCGGAACGGGCCGCGGCGCTCGCGAAGGCCGTCGCCGCGCAGACGACGCCGCCGGGCGAAATTCTGCGCATCGATGATCCCGATCTGGAAGGCGACCCAGACCGCATGGGCGTCGAACTTGGCACCATCCCGATGTTTGGCGGCCGCAAGATCATCCGCACCCACCAGAGCCGCCGCGTGACGACGAACTTCCTCAAGCCTTTCGTGTTGGGGCCTCCGCTTGAAGGTTTCCTGATCGTCGAAGCCAGCGGACTGCGCAAGGACGACGCGCTGCGCAAACTGTTCGAGGAGGCGCAGAGCGCCGCCGCTATCGCCTGCTATGGCGATGAGGCGCGCGATCTCGACGGCCTCGTACGTGACGTTCTCGCCGCCCATAAGCTCGACATCTCACCCGAGGCCAAGCGGCTGCTGATCTCGCGCCTCGGCGCTGATCGTGCATTGTCGCGGGCCGAAATCGAGAAGCTGGCGCTCTATGCGCTGGGGTCGCCGCGTATCGAAGAAGCCGATGTTGAGGCGATCGTCGGCGATGCCTCGGAGATGGCGATCGATCGCATCGTCTCGGCCGCCATCACGGGTCAGATCCAGGCGACCATGATTGAGTGCGACAAGGCCATCGCCGCCGGCGAAAGCACAGCCTACATGATCATAGCGACCGAGAAGGCCTTGCACCGCCTGCACCGAGTTCGCCTTGCCATCGACGGCGGCAGCAGTGTTGACGATGCGCTGAAAGCCGTTCGCCCGCCCTTATTCTCTCGCGCGCGCGACCAATTCGTGCGCCAGCTGGAGCAGTGGTCCGCACCCAAGCTCACGCGCGCGCTTGCCCGCGTGACAGAGGGCCAGCGCCTCGCCCGCTCCGGCGGTCCTCTCGGCGTGCTCGAAGAGGCAACCGTGGTGCAGGGCGTCCTGCTCGACGTCGCGCGCCTCGCGGCGTTCAAGGCGCGAGGCTGATCGGGTTGCTCACTTTGCATCCATCACATCACGCAGGCCGTCGCCGAGCAGGTTGAAACCGAGCGCGACGATGCAGATCGCGAGGCCAGGGAACATGGCGACCCAATAGAAATCAAAGATGTGCTCGCGCCCGGCCGAGATCATGGCGCCCCACTCCGGCAGAGGCGGCTGTGCGCCGAGACCCAGGAAGCCGAGACCTGCGGCGATCAGAATAATGCCGGCCATGTCGAGTGTGGTGCGCACGATCAACGACGGCAGGCACATGGGCACGATATGGCGCATCACGATGCGCCAGGACGATGCCCCCATGAGCCGCGTCGCTGCGATGTAGTCGGCATTGCGGATCACCAGCGTCTCGGCGCGCGCGACGCGGGCATACGGCGGCCAAGCTGTAAAGGCGATGGCGATCACAGCATTGACGAGACCTGGGCCAAGGGCTGCGACGAAGGCGAGCGCCAGGATGAGGCGCGGAAAGGCCAGGAAAATATCGGTGATCCGCATCAAAGTGCGATCAACCCAACCGCCGAGATAGCCCGATGCTGCGCCGATCAGCAGCCCGATGGGGCCAACAGTGACGACCACCAGCATGACGATAACCAGCGTCACGCGCGCGCCATAGACGATACGGCTGAAGATATCGCGGCCCAGCTGATCCGTGCCGAACAGATGCGCCGCTGACGGCGGCTTCAGGCGGTTCGACAGCGTCTGTGCGATCGGATCGTGTGTGGCGATCAGCGGCGCGAAGGCCGCGACCACCAGCAGCACAATGATGATGGCGAGCCCCATGACGGCGAGCGGATTGCGCTTGAGTGCCAGCCATTGCCGCCACATCTGCCCCAGTTGCGCCTGCCGTCGCGTCGCGGGCGCATCTGAAAGGAGATATTCGCTCCGGGTTTTGTGCGAGGTCATCACCGTGTCCTCGGGTCGAACAAGCGGGCGAGGATGTCAGACAGCAGGTTGACGCCGATGAAGATGGCGCCGACCACCAGCGTGCCGCCGAGCACGCCGTTCATGTCGGTGTTGAACAGCGCATTGGTGATGTAGCGGCCGAGACCGGGCCAGGCGAAGATCGTCTCCGTCAGCACGGAGCCCTCGAGCAGGTTGGCGTAGGAGAGCGCGATCACGGTGATCAGCGGCGTGAAGGCATTGCGCAGCGCATGTCGCCAAATCACGCGCGCCTCCGACATGCCCTTCACGCGCGCCGCAATGATGTATTGCTGCTGCAGTTCTGTGATCATGAAACTGCGCGTCATGCGGCTGATATAGGCCATGCTGAACAAGCCCAGCACGGACGCGGGCAGCACCAGATGCGACACGGCATTACGGAACGCGTCCCATTCGCCCTGCATGGCGGCGTCGATCAATATGACGCCCGTGACGGGCGTGACGAAATCCTGGAACGCAATGGAAATACGTCCAGGCCCGCTGACCCATCCGAGCTTGGCGTAGAACAACAACAAGCCCATCAATCCCAGCCAGAAGATCGGGATCGAGTAGCCGAACAGGCCGATGAAGCGCGCACACTGGTCGACGAAGCGCCCCTGGTTGACGGCGGCAAAGACGCCGAGGGGCACGCCGAGCAAGACCCCGATCAGCGTACCGAGGGTGGCCAGTTCCAATGTGGCGGGGAACACGCGCCGGATGTCCTCGGCAACGGGTTTCGCGGTCAGGATGGATTTGCCGAGATCGCCCTGCGCGACCTTGGAGACATAGATGCCGAACTGGTGCCAGAGTGGTTTGTCGAGCCCGAGTTCTGCCTTGGCGCGTGCATAGACATCCGGGCGCGCATTGTCGCCAACGACCGCGAGCACGGGATCGATCGGGATCACGCGCGCGATGAAGAACGTCACCAGCAGCAGCCCGAACATCGTAACCGCGATGGTCGACAGCTCGCGGCCAAACAATCGGCCCCAGCGAACAAAGCGCGAAGGCTGCGACGGAGGTGCGGCGACTGTGGCCGCGCCGGACGATGACATGTGATGCGCTTCCTCTCCCGAATTGAGAGACCGTAACACCCTCCCCGAGCTTGGGCGATATCTCAAGCAAAGGCGACCACGGCAATCGCATGAACGAAAACCTCGTCATCCCGCATCTGCGCGCGGCCGAAAGTGGCCGCGTTTGTGCGGGATGACGGTTCTTGCGATTGCCCCGCTAAGGCGACGCGTGAGGACCGACGCCGCCATGAACAGGACATGTCACGCGATCTTAAGATGCAGCACTGTGGGTGAATCCCCGGATGCAACCTCTGGAACCACGCATTAACGCTCAAAGGCTAGAGTGCGCCTGAATTGAGGTGTGGAGGTTGCCCATGTGGACAGTATTGGCAGTCAATCTGGCGGTCGCCCTGTTTGTGTCGTGGCGGGCCGCACTATGGCTGGAGCCCAAGCGCTTCACAGGTGCCATCATCACCGGCCTTGTGTTTACGCTTGTCGGTCGACTGGGCCTCAGCGTCGGCTTTGCGCTCCTGTCGGATCTGAGCGACGATGACTTGTCCGTCATGTTTGCCATCGCTGGACCCATTGCGCTGCTGTCGTCCTATTTCGGCTCCGCCTTCGCATTTGCCCTGATCGGCGTGCTCGCATGGTGCGGCTATGAAAAGCTATCCAGCGAGTTCTCGCTCGCCGGTTACCTCGGCTTAGACCAGCCGGAACAAACCCCGCCCAAAAGTCAGCTGCGCGGCGGCCAGTTCGGCGTTGACGCCAGTCGGCGGTATCCTATTGATAAAGCCCGTCGCCCAACCCGGACCTGACGCATCCAATTGCCTCACATCTGTAGCTGGCGGGCCACACAACTGCACAGCTAAGAACTGGTTCGGCGCCATGGCAAAATAATCCTTTGCCCTCCGCTACTTCTCTGCTATCCGTGAGATTGTTAGTCGTTTTCGCGCCTGCGTTGGCTTGTGCATAGCCAAATCGACCCCGCGAAGAGCTGGTCTCCCGACCAGATGGGTGCCGTCGATCCGAGAGTGTCGACCGCCACGCTCCTGACACGCCCCGCGCGTATCCCGCCCGGGCCGATCTACCCCTAGGCCAGCGCACCCTCTCTCGCCCCGCCCCTCGCGCTATGGCCTTTCGGAGTGCTGATATGGAAGAAACCGTTGCAGCTGCACCGGTCGACGAGGCCGTGATGCCGCCAAAAGAGGTCAAAGAGGTCAAACTCGCAGACCTGAAGGCGAAGAACCCGGTCGAATTGACTGCATTTGCGGAAGAAGTAGGCGTCGAAGGCGCCAGCTCATTGCGCAAGCAAGAGTTGATGTTTGCCATCCTCAAGCAACTCGCCGCCAGCGATACCGAGATCATCGGCACGGGCGTCGTGGAAGTCCTGCTCGACGGCTTCGGTTTCCTGCGCTCGCCTGATGTGAACTATCTCTCCGGCCCCGATGACATCTACGTCTCGCCCGCCCAGATCCGCCGCTTTGCGTTGCGCACCGGCGATACCGTGGAAGGCCAGATCCGTAGCCCGAAAGAGGGCGAACGCTATTTCGCTCTGCTGAAGGTCAACAAGATCAACTTCGAGGACCCCGAAGCGCAAAAGCACAAGGTCCACTTCGACAACCTGACGCCGCTGTACCCCAACAAGTGGCTGAAGCTCGAAATCGAAGATCCGACCATCAAGGATCTCTCGCCCCGCATCATCGACATCGTCGTGCCCATCGGCAAAGGCCAGCGTGGCCTCATCGTCGCGCCGCCGCGCACCGGCAAAACCGTGCTGCTGCAGAACATCGCGCATTCCATCACGCGCAATCATCCTGAAGTTTACCTCATGGTGCTGCTCATCGACGAGCGTCCCGAAGAAGTCACCGACATGCAGCGCACCGTGAAGGGTGAGGTTGTGTCCTCGACCTTCGACGAACCGCCGACACGTCACGTGGCTGTCTCGGAAATGGTCATTGAGAAAGCCAAGCGCCTCGTCGAACACAAGCGCGATGTGGTGATCCTGTTGGACTCGATCACGCGTCTCGGCCGCGCCTACAACACCACCGTGCCGTCTTCGGGCAAAGTGCTGACCGGCGGTGTGGACAGCAACGCGCTGCAGCGCCCGAAGCGCTTCTTCGGTGCCGCTCGCAACATCGAAGAAGGTGGTTCGCTGACCATTATCGCGACGGCGCTCATCGATACGGGTTCGCGCATGGATGAGGTCATCTTCGAAGAGTTCAAGGGCACCGGTAACTGCGAAATCATCCTGGATCGCAAGCTCTCGGATCGCCGTGTGTTCCCGGCCATCGACGTCGCCCGCTCCGGCACCCGCAAGGAAGACCTGCTGGTTCCGCCCGATCAGCTCAAGAAGGTCTACGTGCTGCGCCGCATCCTCGCCGGCCAAGGCACCATGGACGCCACCGAGTTCCTTATCGACCGCGTCAAGGCGACTAAGAACAACAACGACTTCTTCCAGTCCATGGACACCACCGCGAAGCGGGGGTGAGGTGCTGTTACGGTGTCAGGTCCACAGGTCTGACACCGAAGCTGCGGCGCGTCCGCGTAGCTCAGTTAGCGATCGCTCATTCAATTCGCTGACCGGCGCATGGCTGACGTTTTCGTTTCCTAAAGGGAGCGAGCATAGACGCGCCGCGCGGCATCTCGAAAAGATGCTGATTCGATATGGGTACACCGTAGGGTTTAACCACGTTTAACCACGCTCCCATGCCTCGTGACCACCTATCCAGCTTGAGGAGCGACGCATGTTCCGCGAATTCGACACCGTCACGCTGCTGCGCAGTGTGCCCGAGTATGGACTGAGCCGCGGCGACGTTGGGGCCGTGGTGCACGTTTATCGCGATGCCTACGAGGTCGAGTTCGTACGGCCCGACGGCACAACGCAAGCGCTGCTCATGCCAACAGATCGCGATGTACGACTGGCTTCGGTCCACGATGCGGCCCTGCCAAAACTGCAAGCTGCGAAGTGGTCTGACGAACAGCGTGTCTCGCTTCACTCCTGCGCTCCCTGTGTACCATCTCGGATGTGGTTCGGTGCGCAGAACACAGCAAAGCAAAAGTGCTAATGCCCCGTCCTTCGTGAACATCCGTTCAGGAATCTCACGGGATCGTTACTGAAATCCTCTAGGAATGCCAGAGCCTTGCCCCCACCTCCCGGATCAGGACGGCGCGGGTTGCACAGCTGTTTGTGTGATCCGAGGTTCCGAAGTCGGAACCGTTCGCCCGTCCGTCAGAGTGAAAAGGAGTAAGAGCATGAAGGCTCTCAAACTGACACGACTGATGGGTGCCATGACGGTGATGGTGTCGGCACCTGCCTTGCTGACTGTGGCGGTTCACGCCCAGCAGTCTCCCCCCGCGACTGAAGGTGTTCCACCCGCATCCCGGCCCGAGATGGCGCCACGACCGCTGCCGATCGATCCCCAAAAGCCGTCGGGTCCCGCGGTTCAGGAGCAAAAGCCCAATGCCCCGGGCACATTGCCGAGCGCGCCGACGCGACCGCAGGCCGGTGCACCACCTGTCGAGAAAACCGGACCTGAAGCCCTAGTCGGTCTCGCTGTGTTCGGGTCCGACGGCCAAAAGGTCGGCGAGGTGCGCGACGTGAAAGCCGAGCCAGATGGCAAGGTCACCGAGATCTATGTGCGGACGGGTGGCTTCCTTGGCTTTGGTGGGCGCATGGTCGCGATCCCCGCGGCAAAGTTCAACAAGTCCGGCCAAAACGTGCAATTGGCCATGACGTCGGCTGATGTGACCAAGCTGCCGGTCGTGGGCGAAAAGCCGAGCTGACGGCCAGCTCACAGCAGCACGATTTCAATGACGCAGCACCTGAAAGCCTTCGCGAGACCATCTCGCGGAGGCTTTTGGTGTCTGAGGCGCTTGAGATCAATACCGGCTGACGATACGGCCAAGGTCCGGCCGTTCGCGATCGGGCGGCGTTTCCTTCGCCGTGCCGATGTAGATAAAGCCTGCGATGCGCTCGTTGTCGGCAAGCTTCAGATGCGCTTTGATGGCGGGTGAATAGGCATACCAACCCGTCAGCCAGTTGCTGGCAAAGCCCAAGCCGTTGGCCGCGAGGCACAGATTGAAACAGGCGGCGCCCGCCGAGAGAACTTGCTCCCACTCTGGTGCGCCAGCCGTTGGCGTGACACGTGATATGACGCCGATCACGAGCGGCGCATCCATGAAGCGGCGCCGTTCCATGTCGAGCCGCATCGCCGACGGCGGATCTTTTTCTTCGGCCTGGCATGCCGCGGCCAGCGCCTCGCCAAAGCGCGCACGCGCCGCGCCTTCAAATACGATGAAGCGCCAGGGCGCGAGCTTCTTGTGATCGGGCACACGGGCCGCGGCCGTCAAAATCTGCTCAAGCTGAGAAGCACTTGGTCCAGGCTCGGCCATGAGCACCGGCTTGACGGAACGGCGCTTGAGGAGAAACGAGAGTACGTCTGTGGACATCTGTCGGGACCAAGGCTGCGCCGCGTATATCGCTGCATTGGCTCTCGCTAAACTATGGGCGGTCTTGATACAATGACGGCCGAACACAATGCTCGTGCCTCAACGCTCGTGCCCCACCACTCGTGCCCCACCACTCGTGCCTGCCACTTCGAGGTCGCCCAGTGTCGCCACGGCTCAGTCTTCCCTGTCTCGCCCTTGTCGTAGGTTTCTTTGCTGCTGCGGCCCCGGCTCAAGCGCAAGATCAAGCCTCAACCGTCATCGTGTTCGATGGCTCGGGGTCCATGTGGAACCGCTTCGAGGGCGAAAAGGTGGCCAAGTTCGTCACTGCCGCCGGCGCGATCAAGGCAAACATCGCCAAGATGAAACCTGAAACCCGGGTTGGGCTTGCCGCTTTCGGTCACCGTCGCCAGGGCGATTGTAACGATGTGCAGGTGGTGTTCCAGCCGGAAGCTGTCTCGGCAGGCGGCGAAAAAATCGGAGGCTTCCTCGACAAGATCAATCCGAAGGGCAAGGGACCACTGACCGCCGCGTTGCGCGAAGCCGCCAAGGCCTTGCCGAAGGACCCGGGCCCAAAGAGCCTGATCCTGCTGCACGATGACCCCGACAACTGCTCGGCCGATGCGTGCGCGGCCCTGGCTGACATTCAGGCGGCGGCACCCGGCGTTGTCATCCATGTCGTTGGTCTCGCCGTGAAGGGCGACGACGCGCAGAAATACCAGTGCCTGACCAAGCCGACCGGTGGTCGCTTGATAGATGCACAAAGTGCTGCGACGGCGCTGGCGGGCATCGAGGAGATCCTTGGCTCCCTCGCCTCCGGCCCTGTCAAACCGCCGCCGCCTCCTGTGGCCGCCACGCGCACGCCCCAACCACAACCGGCCGCAGCTGCCCCTGCCGCAGCGCCTGCCCCGGTCCCAGGCGCGCGGCCAGCTTTGCGCCCAGACGGTCAACCCGGCGTACGGCTTGCGGCGGTCTTGACAGCAAACCAGCCGCCAACGGCGCGGCCGGTCCATTGGACGGTGCGCATGGCAACGGGCAGCCCGACGGATCGACCTGTCTATGTCGGCGTCGGCCAGGATCTCATCGTGCCGCTGGCGGCAGGCAGTTACTTGGTCGAAGTCCGAGACGGCGCGCTGACGCCGGCTGCAAGCAAGATCACAATCGGTGCGCAGGGCGTGACGGCACTCGATGTGCCACTTGAGGCTGGGTTGATCCGCGCCACTGTGCCGAGCGACGCACCGCAGACGACCGCACTGCACATCTTCGAGTCGTCGTCTGATGGCGCTGCCGCAAGGTCGTTTGGCGTGTTTTCCGTGGCTGATCTTGCGGCAGGCGTCGTGGTACCAGCCGGCAAATGGCTGCTGCGCATTGGGGATGGCGCAACCAAGATCGAGCGGACCGTCGACATCAAGTCGGGCTCCACGCTCGACCTCGGTGCGCCCTGGCCGTTTGGCCGCGTCCAGGTCTCGATTTCGGGTGTTTCGACCACGACGCGCCAACCCGTTGTCGTCATCGTCTACGAAGATGATCCCGAGGCACCGCGTGGCCGCCGTGAGATTACGCGTTCGTCGGCAGCCGCGCCCGATTTGATTTTGCCGGGTGGTACGTACGCGCTGGTGGCCCGCCAGGGATCTGTGGAAGTGCGCGATCGCGTCGCCGTGCGAGGCGGCGAGACCGTCAAGCGGACCATGACACTCGCAGGCGCGCGCGTGACGCTGACCTCGCGCTTTCCAGGCAACGTACAGCCACCAGCCGACGAACCGGTGGCCTACCGCCTTGAGCGGCTCGATGTCGTCCCGCCTGAAGTCTTCGCCTCGAACCGTCAGACGGCCGAGCTGGATTTGCCGGCCGGCCGCTATCGCATCGAGGCGCGTCATGGTCTCGTCAATGCGCGCGCCGCCCGCGAGGTGACGCTCGCTCCCGGTCAGGCCATCGCCGTTGCGATCGAGCAGCAGGCCGCCGCGATCCGTCTTAACGGGCCGCCTGGCGCCAGCGGCGAGCATCTGTGGGAGATTCTCGATGTCACCGGACACCCACTGTGGAGCACCGTCCAGACGTCGCCACGCGCGATTCTACAGGCTGGCCGCTACATCGTCCGCCTCGATATTCGCGACAAGCGCATCGAGCGCAGCATCGACGTCAAGCCCGGCCAGGTCGGTTCCGTTGATATCCGGGACTAGTGGCGCCCGCGCGTTAGGACTTTGTTAGCCATGCTGGGACATGGTGGAGTCCAGTTACATGTTGCGTCTTTGGGAGTTGAGTGAATGCGACTGACAGGCATCGTCATGGCCGCTGGCCTGACCGTACTTGGCGCTCTGGCCTCTGTGGCCCCCGCCGAAGCTTTCGACTTTGATCCGAGCCGCGCACCCGAGCGCGCCGATGTCATCACACACCGGATTTATCGCCCGCACTATGTGCACGTCTACAAGCACGGCGATCCCTACAAATATCGCTATGCCCGCGTCGGCTATTATCCGTATGCCGGCTCGCACTACTGGGTGCCGGCCGAGCAGATGCGCTATCGCTACCGCTATCAATACTCCGGTCCGAAGTACCAATATCATCCGTCATGGGGATATGGTGGTGGCCACCAAGCGCACACCGAATGCCAGAAGGGCTGCCCGGTGAAGTAACGCGCCATGTGGCTTGATGAAGCCTGAATTCAGGGGCTGGTCAGCAATGACCGGCCCTTGCTGCTTAGAGCGCGCACAGAAACGGCGTGAGGCCAGGCGACCCTGTGCGCCTGGCCCCAGGATCACGCCGGGGAAGTGATTGCAGGGTGAGGCGACGGTATCGCCCCGGATTTGAGCCGCGCATGAACAGCAACTTCATCGGCCGTTCACGTCGATCTCACGCACTCGGCTCACCCGTTCCCGCGAGCCGCGCCAACGTCTCCTCGCGCCAGGACGCGAAACGTCGCTCGGCGATCGCCAAGCGCATGGCCTCCATGAGTTCCTGATAGAAGTGCGTGTTGGCCCAGCTCATCAGCATCGCGCCCAGATATTCGCCCGAACGAACCAAATGGTGCAGATAAGCGCGCGAGTAATCACGGCAAGCAGGACACGACGACGTCGGATCAAGCGGGCGCATATCCTCGGCGTGCTTGGCGTTCTTGATGTTGACCTTGCCGGACCACGTGTACGCCGTGCCGTGGCGGCCTGAGCGCGTCGGCAGCACGCAATCGAACATGTCAACACCGCGCGCGACGCTCTCGATCAGATCCTGCGGCGTGCCAACGCCCATCAAATAGCGTGGCTTCGTCGTGGGCAGAAACGGCAGCGTCTGCTCCAGCACACGCAGCATGATTTCCTGTCCCTCGCCCACCGCGAGGCCACCGATCGAGTATCCCGGCAGGTCCATGGCGGCGAGTTCTTCGGCCGAGCGGCGGCGCAGCGCCGGTTCAGTCCCGCCTTGCACGATGCCGAACATGGCCATGCCGGGCTGGCTCATCTTTTGGAACGCGCGCCACGAGCGATCGGCCCAGCGCAGCGACAGCGTCATGGCCTCTTCCATGCGCTTGAAGTCGGCCGGCAGTTCGATGCACTCATCGAGTTGCATCTGGATGTCGGAGCCGAGCAGGCACTGGATCTCGATCGAGCGCTCGGGTGTCAGCACGTGCTTGGAGCCGTCAAGGTGCGATTGGAACGTGGCGCCGTCCTCGCTCATCTTGCGGATGGTGGCCAAGCTCATGACCTGGAAGCCGCCGCTGTCGGTCAGAATCGGCTTGTCCCAGCCCATGAAGCGATGCAGTCCGCCGAGCCGCGCAATCCGTTCGGCGCCGGGCCGCAGCATCAGGTGGTAGGTGTTGCCAAGCAGGATATCGGCACCGGCGGCCTTCACCTGATCGAGATACAGCGCTTTCACCGTCGCTGCCGTGCCAACTGGCATGAACGCAGGCGTGCGAATGACGCCACGCGGCGTGGATACTTCGCCGACGCGCGCCGTGCCGTCGGTGCCGTGGAGGGTGAAGGAGAAGCGAGGGTCTGACATGATCGAGCGGTATCAGACCCACGCGACCTCGCCCAACGGCTGAGTGCCGCAGGGTGTCGAAAATGCCGGCCTTACATCTGCCGCCCGTGCACCTTGCCCAGCGCCGCAAGGATGCGCTCCGGCGTGAACGGCTGGGCGAACACTTTCGTGTTGAACGGCCGCAGGGCGTCGTTGATGGCATTCATGATGGCAGCAGGCGCACCAGCTGTCCCGGCTTCGCCCGCGCCCTTGGCGCCGAGCAGACTTTCCTTGGTAGGCGTCTCGACGTGGCCGACGTGGATATCCGGCATCTCGGCGGCCATGGGCACGAGATAGTCCGCCATGGAACCGATCAGCAGCTGGCCCTCGGGCGAATAGGTGCAGTGCTCATACAGCGCGCCGCCGATGCCCTGCACGACGCCGCCGCGCACCTGCTCGTCGACCAGGAGCGGATTGATGATACGCCCGCAATCCTCGACCACCCAGTGGTTCAACAGCTTGATCATGCCGGTGTCGGTGTCGACGTCGAGCCAGCTCGCCTGGATGCCGTTGGTAAAGGCGAACGGGAACTGCTTGGTGATGAAGTGGCGCGTCTGCATGAGTTCGCGCGGCAGGTCGGGCGGCAGCGTGTCGCCGCGGAAATAGACGATGCGGCCGAGTTCGGCGAGCGGCATGCGCATTTCGCCCGTCGTCTTGGTGACGATGTTGCCGTTGACGAGATCGAGCGTGTCGGGCGTCGATTGCAACATGGCCGCCGCCACTTTCAGCGCGGCCTCCTTGGTTGCAAGGCCGGCTTGCAAGGCCGCTTCGCCGCCGATGCCCGCGCCGCGGCACGCCCACGTGCCACCGCCATAGGGCGTGGTCTGCGTATCGCCCGTCAGCACGCGCACGGTATCGATGGGCACGCCCATGGCCTCAGCGACGATCTGCCGAATGATGGCTTCGGTGCCTTGGCCCTGCTCGGTGACGCCTGTCGCCGCAACGACGGAGCCGTCGGGATCAATGCGCACGGTGCAGCCGTCTTGCGCCGAGATGCGCGCGCCGCCGATGCCGTACATGAACGGCGAGGGGTTGGTCAGCTCGATGAAGGCAGCAAAACCGATGCCGAGATGCTGGCCCTTTGCGCGGCCGAGGTCCTGCTTGGCGCGCAGGCCGGGATAGTCGATCATCTCCATCAATTTGCCGAGGGATTTTTCGTGGCTCAAGCCCTCGAAACGCATACCTGCCGGTGACGTGCGCGGGTAGCTGTCGTCTTTCATCAGGTTCTTCAGGCGGAACGCTATGGGGTCCATGCCCAAAGCTTCCGCCGCGAGATCGACGAGGCCTTCCGTGACGGTGGTCGCAATGGGGTGGCCGACGGCGCGGTATTGGCACGTGGGCGTCTTGTTCTGCAGGACGACGGTGGTCTTGGCGCGATAATGCGGGAAGTCATAGGGACCGCCGAGCAAGTTCACGACCTGGTTGCCTTCGACCGCGCTGGTGCGCGGATACACTGAATAGGGCCCGATACCCGTGAGATCGTCGGCGTCAATGGCGAGGATCTTGCCCTCGGCGTCGACGGCCATGCGCGCAGTGATGCGGTGATCGCGGGCGTGGATGTCGCTTGAGAAACTCTCCAGGCGATCCGCGATGAACTTCACCGGCCGCGCCATGAGTTTGGCGATGGCCGCGACGGCGACCTCGTCGGGATACACGTGCACCTTGATGCCATAGCTGCCGCCGACATCCGTGCAGATGACACGCACGTCGCCTTCGGCCATGCGCAGGTGCTTCGCGAACACGCCCTGCATCATGTGCGGCGCCTGAGTGGAGTGATGCACCGTCAGCTTGCCCGACGCGCGATTGTAGTCGGCGAGGATCGAGCGCGGCTCCAAGGTGACTCCGGTATGGCGGCCGGTGTGAAAGGTCGCTTCGACGACTTTGTGCGCGTTTTTGAAGGCGTCGGCGATGTCGCCGCTTTCGTTGACGCGCTCGAACACGAGGTTGTCGCCGAGGTCTTTGTGTATGACCGGTGTCGTTGGCGCGAGCGCGGTCTCCATATCGGCGACGGCGGGCAGCGGTGTGTAGACGATCTCGATGAGCGCCAGAGCATCCTCTGCAATCGCGCGCGTCTCGGCGACGACCGCGACGATCGCTTCACCCATCCACGTCGCTGTCGTCAATGGCAGCGGATGTTGCGGCGCGGATTTCATGCCCTTCAGGTGGATGAGCACAGCCACCCACGGGTCGACATGCCTGGCCAGATCCGCGGCGGTGAAGACGCGCAACACGCCGGGAAGCTTGAGCGCTTCACCAGCGTCGATCTTATCGATACGCGCGTGCGCATGAGGCGAGCGCACGAACGCCACGTGCGCCATACGCGGCAACATGATGTCGTCGACATATTGGCCGCGCCCTTCGACGAGCTTCGCCGTGTTCGGCCGCGGGATCGACTTGCCGATGTAGGAATTCGGCCGGTCGATGGAGCGCGGGTCGATGATCTCGTCCATGGTCATCCTCAAACGTCGCCACCACGTGTCCTGCCCTCTTCATGAGGAGGCACAGGGGGCCAAACACATGTCTGTCAGACATGTGTTTGGTGGTCGGCGACAAAGTCAAACTTTCTCCGCTCGCGCAAGAGCGGGGATAAGCAGAGGACGGAGCTAGCACTCTCACCCGGCGCCAGCGCCACGCCCTGCGATCACCTGTTCGGCCAACCGACCTGTCAGCTCGCTGAGATGATGGAACTTGGCCGTGTAGGTGCCAACGCCCGCCGTGGCCGAGCGCAGCTCTACGATCAGATCCGCCATCTCGCTCTCCGGCAGATGCGCCTGCACCGTGTCCCAACCGGTCCAGCCGGGACGCACGTCGAAGCCGAGGATCTGGCCGCGCCGTTGCGCAATGATCGCGTTGACACGCGCCGTTGCCTCGCTCGGTACCGCGATCTCGACCTCCATCACCGGCTCCAGCAGCACCGGCTGGCACTTCGGCATGCCCTCGCTCATGGCCAGACGTCCCGCCTGACGGAAGGCCATGTCGGAGCTGTCGACCGAGTGATAGGAGCCGTCGAGCAAGGTCACACCGACGTCGACCACGGGAAAGCCAAGCGGCCCGCGGCTGAGATAATCGGACACGCCGATCTCGACCGAGGGGATGAATTGCTTCGGCACAGTGCCGCCGTGGATCTTGTCGCCGAACTTGAAGCCCTCGCCGCGCTGCAGTGGTGCAATCGCGATGAGCACGTCGCCGAACTGTCCGTGCCCACCGGATTGTTTCTTGTGGCGACCGCGGATCTCGGTCGCAGCGCGGATCGTCTCCTTGTAGGGGACCTGTCGACGGCGTGTGTCGGCATCGACACCATACTTGCGCTTGAGGCGTTCCAGGGCGATGCGCAGGTGCATTTCGCCCTGGCCCCACAGCACGATTTGATGCGTATCTTTGGCGTGCTCGACGCTGAGCGAGGGATCTTCCTCGATGAGCTTCGACAGCGCCGCGGACATCTTCACCTCGTCCTTGCGGTCCCTGAGCTCGATCGCTTGCCCGTAGACGGGCTGTGGCCTGATCAGTCGTGCCGCTTGTCGGATCGACCCCTTTTCGGCCGTCAATGTCTCAGCCGTGACGATCTTTTCGAGCCGTCCGAGCGCGACCGTGTCGCCTGCCGTGGCAGTGCCGCGTTTGCGCACGGTTTCGCCAATCAGCGAGAACACGCCGGCCACGCGCTCCTCGGCGTTTTCGCCCGCCAGGATCGTGCCGTCGCCGACCTCGCCGGTGAGCACGCGGGCGACGCTCATTTTGCCGCCGTGCGGCGTGTGGATGGTTTTGACGATCTGCACGGCCGAGCGCGCGTTCTCAAGCTTTAACCGTCGTGCGGTCTGACCAACAAAGGGCGCCTCGTGGCGCAACGCCTTCAGCAGCCGGACGATGCCGTTGCCATTTTCAGCCGAGCCGAGAAACACCGGACAGATCAGACCATCGTGCAACTCTTTCCGCAGATCGTCAAAAATGCGATCCGGCGGCGGCGTCTCGTCGTTGAGCAGCTTCTCCATCAGGTCATCATCGAAGTCGGCGACTTTCTCCAGCATCTGGAAGCGCGCCTCCGCCTCGCGATCTTTCATGTCGGCGGGCATATCGATGCGTTGGCTCTCGTCGTGCGGGCGATAGAGATAGGCGCGCTCCGAGGCGAGGTCGACGAAGCCGGTTGCGACGCCGTCTTTCCAGATCGGCACCTGGCGCAGCACCAGCGGCTGTGTGCTCGCGGGCTGCAGCATCGGCAGAATATCGCGCACACGCGCGTCGAAACTGTCGATCTTGTTGAGGAACAGGAGATGGGGGATGCCGCGGTCCTCGAGCGATTTCAGGATCAGTTGCAAGGCCGGCACACGTTTTTCGTCTGGCTCACACACGACAACGGCCGCATCGCAGGTGGCGAGGACGGCCGCACTTTCGGTCTGGAATTCGATGGAGCCGGGACAGTCGATGAAGGTGAAGGTGTCGTCGAGGAAGGTGACGTCGGCGATGTTGAGTTCGGTGCTCATGCCGTGGGCGCGGGCCTCGGGCGATGCGTCACCGGTCGTGTTCTTGTCGGAGGTTTTGCCTTGCCGCGTGATGGCGCCGGTTCTGGCGAGGATGGCTTCAAGGAGGGTGGTCTTGCCGGAAAGGTACGGACCGACCAGCGCGATGCAGCGAGAGGAGCGGGGAGTGGCGGCCTTGGTGCCGTTGGAATTCCGTCTATCAGAAGCTCTGGTATTCGAAGCTCTGGGGCCTGGGGATGTACCCATGACGTCCTCCTGAGGTTCAGCGCGGCCGCTTTATGACGTTGCCGCTCACTGTGCCGACAGGCGCAAATAGGGGGAGGCGCATGACAACGCCAGCTCGGCGCACCCCGCGCCTGAGGATGGGCGCGTCGAGATCAGAGTGTGCGCTCGTCTGTCGCACATGGTCAAGCCAAAATGTCGCAATGCTATTGCGCGCGGCGGCAGCCGTGATCAATGGCGAATAGACTGACCTTTGTCGGTTTGCGCGGATATTCCCAGCGGACTATGTGTCCGCAGCTTGAGCAAACTGACCGCAACGGTAGCAAGATCCATGACTGCAGTGCCAAAGGTCGACGAGACGCTTCTCGTCTGCAACTGCCAGCGTACGATGACGATGGACGGCGAAGCGCTGGCCACGGCACTCGGCCGGCCCGCGCCGCTAACCGTGCACACCGAACTCTGCCGCGGACAGCTCGCGGCCTATGAGACGGCGCTCAAAGCCGGGAAACCGGTCCATGTCGCCTGTACGCAGGAAGCGCCCTTGTTCCGCGAAGTTGCGGAGGAAAAAGGCAGCGCGGGTATTGCGCTGCGCTTCACCAACATCCGCGAACGCGCCGGCTGGTGCGCCGGGACCTCGGACACGACCGCGAAGATGGCAGCGCTGCTGGCCGAGGCGATGCATGAGCCCACGCCTGTGCGGCTGATCACGCTCACATCCAACGGCGTCTGTCTCGTCTATGGCCCTGGCCAGATCGCGCTTGATGCCGCTGCCGCCATCGCGGATCGCATGAGCGTCTCCGTGCTGCTGAGCGAGCCCGGCGACGCCTTGCCACCAACGACGGCGTCAGTCCCGATCGCGAAGGGCATCATCCGCAAGGCCGCCGGCCGACTCGGTGCTTTCGACATCGAGGTCGACGGCTACGCAGGCGTGTTGCCGTCGGCGCGCGGCAAGCTCGATTTCGCATTGGCCCGCAACGGCGCCAAGTCGACCTGCGATGTGATCGTCGATCTCTCGGGCCTGACACCGTTGTTTGCGGACAGCGCGCGCCGCGATGGCTACTTGCGTGCCGATCCGGCAAAGCCCGGCGACGTGTGGAAGACCCTGCTCGAGGCGACGAACCTCTCGGGCGAGTTCGAGAAGCCGCTCTACGTGGCCTATGACGCCGGTATCTGCGCCCACGCGCGGAGCGCCAAGGTCGGCTGCAGCAAGTGTCTCGACAGCTGCCCGACAGGTGCGATCGCGCCGGATGGCGATCACGTCAAAATCGATCCGGCGCTGTGTGGCGGATGCGGCATGTGCGCGAGCGTCTGCCCGACGGGCGCTGCGTCCTACAGCTATCCACAACGTGCCGACGTGCTCGCGCGGATGCAGATCCTGCTCGCAACATACCGCGGCGCCGGGGGCAAACGGCCGATCCTGCTCATGCACGAAGAACAGCACGGCGGCGCGCTGATCTCGTCGCTCGCGCGGCTCGGCGATGGCTTGCCGCCGAACGTTCTTCCGATGGCCTCGCACAGGGTGACGAGCCTCGGTCACGAGACGTTTGCTGCAGCCCTCGCACTCGGCGCGGAACACATTGTGCTGCTCGGCGCGCGCAAGCATGCCGACGAGATGGGCGCGGTTGAAGGCGAGATCGCTCTGACGCGCGCGTTTCTCTCGGGCCTCGGCTATGCCGGCGAACGGCTGCATGTGCTTTCGACCGACGACCCCGACGATCTCGCAGCACTGCTGGGCGGATTGAAGCCGGTGGTCGCACTCGCGCCCGAAGCCTTCTCATTCGCCGGATCGAAGCGCGATATTGCGCGCGTTGCCCTGTCGAAGCTGCACGCGGCAGCGCCACTCAAGGTCGATCGGATCGATCTGCCGAAAGGTGCGCCGTACGGCCGTATCGCGATCAAGACCGACGGTTGCACGCTCTGCCTCGCCTGCGTCGGCGCGTGCCCCGCGAACGCGCTTGCGGACGCACCCGACAAGCCGCAAGTGTCTTTCACCGAAGCGGCATGCGTGCAGTGCGGTGTCTGCGTTGCTACGTGCCCGGAGCAGGTGATTTCGTTGCAGCCCGGGTATGCGTTCACGCCGTCGGCCTTCAACGCCGAGGTGCTGCACGGCGAAGACCCCTTTCATTGCATCAGCTGCAACAAGGCCTTCGGCACCAAGGCGACAATCAACAAGGTGGTCGAGAAGCTGAAGGGCCGCCACGCCATGTTCCAGAATGAGCAGCAGTTGCGGCTCATCCAGATGTGCGACACCTGCCGCATCGTGACACTCTCGGAGAGCGGCAACGACCCCATGCGCCTCGGCGAGCGTCCACGCGTGATCACGACGGACGACTACATCGCCGCCCGCGCAGCCAACAAGGCAAAGCCGACGCCGGATGATTTCTTGAATTAGGTCCTCGGTTATCCACAGGCTGCCCTGTGAAGGGGATTGCAATTGCAAAATGGACAAAATCCAGATTGCTGATTCAGAGTTGTTGAATTAGTCTCAATACAGAGTGCGAGCTGCACCCCGCAGGATCGCATAAAAAGTGGTGAACCATGCCCTCTGGTTTGCCACTTTTTGCTGCGGGGGCTCGGATCGAGCGTTCTCACGCACCCCGTCGCACGACATCACACTTGACCGGGTGTTTCATCTCGCCGCCCCTGCATGTTGTGCTTGAAAGCGGCGCGCGTCGAGGCGGCGGCACCGCCACCTCACATCCCCGGGTAATTCGGCCCACCGCCGCCCTCTGGCACGGTCCAGGTGATGTTCTGGCTGGGGTCTTTGATGTCGCAGGTTTTGCAGTGGACGCAGTTCTGCGCGTTGATCTGGAAGCGCGGGCCGGTTGGCTCCTGCACGATCTCGTAGACGCCAGCGGGGCAATAGCGTTGGGCCGGCTCGGCAAACTCGGGCAGGTTCACCGAGACAGGGATGTGTGCGTCGGCCAAACGCAAGTGCCCCGGCTGGTCTTCCTCGTGATTGGTGCCTGAGAACGATACGCTGGTCAGCCGGTCGAACGTCAGCACGCCATCGGGCTTGGGATAGGCAATGGGCTTGTAGCCTCTGGCTTTGCCTGTCGAAGCCGCGTCGTTCTTTTTGTGGCGCAGCGTGTAGCCAAAGCCGACGCCAGAAATAATGGTGTTCGCCCACATATCAACGGCGCCGAGTATGACGCCCGCGTATGTGCCAAAGCGCGACCACAGCGGCTTGACGTTGCGCACGCGCTTCAGGTCCTTGGCGATCGGACCGTTGCGCACGGCCACCTCATAGGCATCCAGCCGGTCATGCGACCTGCCCGCAACGAGAGCATCAAATGCGGCTTCGGCGGCATGCATGCCCGACAGGATCGCGTTGTGGCTGCCCTTGATGCGCGGCACGTTGACAAAGCCGGCCGAGCAGCCCGTCAGTACGCCGCCGGGAAACACGAGTTCTGGGATCGATTGCCAACCGCCTTCGGTGATGGCGCGGGCGCCATAGGCAATGCGCTTGCCGCCTTCGAATGTTTTGGACACCAGATCGTGCGTCTTGAAACGCTGGAATTCCTCATAGGGCGACAAGTAGGGATTGGCGTAGTTCAAGTGCACGACAAAGCCGACGGACACGAGGTTCTTGCCATAGTGATACAGGAACGACCCGCCGCCGGTGCGTGCATCCAGCGGCCAGCCGAACGAGTGCTGCACGAGGCCCGGCTTGTGGTGCTCCGGCTTGACCTCCCACAGCTCCTTGATGCCGATGCCGAACTTCTGCGGCTCACAATTCTTTTCGAGGTCGAACTTGGCGATCAGCTGCTTTGCCAGCGAACCGCGTACGCCTTCCGAGATGATCGTATATTTGCCGCGCAGTTCCATACCGCGCGTGTAGCGGTCGGACGGTTTGCCGTCTTTGCCGATGCCCATGTCGCCTGTCGCGACGCCGACGACGGCACCTTGATCGTCATACAGCACCTCGGCCGCAGCGAAACCCGGATACACCTCAACGCCCAGTTCAGCGGCCTGCTCGCCGAGCCATTTGCAGACAGCGCCGAGCGAACCGACGTAGTTGCCGTGGTTGTTCATGAAGGGCGGCATGGCGAAGTTCGGCAGGCGCAGCACGCCAGCGGCGCCGAGCACATAGAAGCGGTCATCGACCACTTCGGTCTCCAGTGGACAGCCCTTGGCCCTCCAGTCGGGGATCAGCTTGTTCAGTCCGACCGGATCAATGACCGCGCCTGAGAGGATATGCGCGCCGATCTCCGAGCCCTTTTCCAAGAGCACGACGGAGATGTCCTGGCCCTTCTCGGCGGCCAACTGCTTTAGGCGAATGGCCGTGGCGAGGCCAGCTGGCCCGCCGCCGACGATCACCACGTCGAATTCCATCGCCTCGCGTGCGGGAAGATCGTCAGCCGCCATGGTGCAAAACCCTCGAAACCATCTGGGGCCGATTACGGGCGTGCTGACGGACGCGTCAAGGCAACGGTTGGCCGCAGCTACACGCATTGGCGTGCCTGCCGACGATTGATCTCCTGGCACACCGACGCTATGCACCGCGCAACACACACGCGCCGCTTCGGGCAAGGGACACGCTTCATGGATACCGTCTTGATCATCGGCGCTGGCGCTGCCGGCTCCGTCGTTGCGCAGAAATGCGCCATGAACCGCGACGTGTTCAAGACCATTCACCTGGCCTCGCGCCGCCTTGAGAGCTGTGAGAAGGTCGCAAAGCGCTGCGCTCAAGTGAAGGGTGGGGGCAAAGTGCACACGCATCAGGTCGATGCGGATGACGTCAAAGCCACGGTCAAGCTGATCAAGGCGACGAAGCCCGACCTCGTCATCAACATGGCGCTGCCCTACCAGGATCTGCCGATCATGGACGCGTGCCTGGAGACGGGGGTGCACTACATGGACACGGCCAACTACGAGCCGCGCGATGTCGCCAAGTTCGAGTACTCCTGGCAGTGGAAATACCAGTCAAAATACAAAAAGGCCGGGATCATGGCGATTCTCGGCTGCGGCTTTGATCCGGGCCAGTCGAACATCTATTGCGCCTACGCGCAGGAATTCCTGTTTGACGAGATCGACACCATCGACATCGTCGACTGCAACGACGGCAGCCACGGCAAGGCGTTCGCGACCAACTTCAATCCCGAAATCAATCTGCGCGAAGTCACGCAGCGCGGCAAATACTGGAAAGACGGCAAGTGGATCGAGATCGATGCGCTGTCGATCTCGACCATGATCGACTACCCCGAAGTCGGCCCGCGCAAGAGCTACCTGATCTATCACGAGGAAGAGGAAAGCCTTGTCCAGAACATCAAGGGCTTGAAGCAGATCCGCTTCTGGATGACCTTCTCCGACAACTACATCAAGCACCTCGACGTGCTGCAAAATGTCGGCATGACGCGCATTGATCCCGTCATGTACAAGGGCAATCCTGTGATCCCCATGGAGTTCCTGAAGGAGCTGCTGCCGCCGCCGTCGTCGCTCGGCGCGGGCTACACGGGCCGCACCTCCATCGGCGTGATCTTCACCGGCAGGAAGGGTGGCAAAGCCAAGCGCTCGATCATCTGGAACGTGTGCGAGCATGCCGACTGTTACAAGGAAACCGGCGCGCAAGCCGTCTCCTACACCACCGGCGTGCCGCCCGTCGTCGGCGCCATGATGCTGTTCAAGGGCCATTGGGCTCCCAAGCCCGGTGTCTGGAACGTCGAGCAGCTGCCGTCCAAACCCTTCATGGAAGAGATCGCCAAGCAGGGCCTGCCCTGGCACATGCGCGACCTGAAGGCGTCGGAGCAGAAGGAGTTGTTTAAGGTGAAGACGTGAGGGGGGCGTTGCCGGAAAGCGAGCCAAGCGAACCGGGCCGCGTACCGCCGTTGATGCCAGACATAAAGAGGCCCGCGGAACATTGAGGCTTGGGCCACAACCAGACGCCAGTTGCTGCCGCCGCCACTCCCCCAACTGTCATAGCCGGGCTTGTCCCGGCACCCATCGTGCAACAATTTCATGAGGTGCTGAAGATCTCGTTGTTGCAGCAATCGCGGGCACATCTTGGCGACGCTGTGTGGGCCACTTCTGAAAGGGGTCAAAACCCACGATCGTCGCTAGACGGCTACCCCATGGCGCCTTGGGCACCGTGGTCGACGCCGTGTCGAACGGCTCGACACGTCCAAGCCCGTCGGGCCAGGCTGATTGGGTCCGCCTCGATGCCATGACGGATGACGAAGCGCACCCCAGCGCGCTTGCCGACCCTGACAATCTACCTCTAACGCCTGAGCGTTTGGCCAAAATGCGCCGTGGTCGGCAGACGCGCCATGTGGGCCGCCGGCTTGGGCTCACATAAGAAGAGTTTGCCGAGCTGTTTCGCATCCCACTCGATGCCTTGCGCGATTGGGAAAAGCGCAAGTCTGAGCCCGATGCAATGGCCAAGGCCTATCTGGCGGTCATCTGCACGATGCCGACGCTGAGAACACAAGGAAATCGCATGTGTCGACAACATTGGAACGCTGGTCTGGAACGCTGGTCAAAGGAGGCTTGAATGGCCGATGAACGTCCCTGGTTGAACTATGAGGGCCAGCCGCTCGCCGAACTCGTTGAACTCTCAAAAACGCATCGCATCGACTCTATTGTCAGCGCCATCTCAGGCGTTCTGCGCGATCGTTTCGAAGCAGATGGTGCCAAGGCGTTGACGCGTGAGGAACTGCTTGTTCTGGCGGCCAATCACTTCGAGGAGGAGGTTAATAGCGGCGGCTTCGAGCAGGCATTTGCCGCATTGCCGGAACTTGTGCCCCACATGCAGATTGCATTGACGGCGATCGGCAGGGCTGACGTGGCGGCGCTCGTTCGAGACGCACTGGATACGCTCGGCCTCAAGGCCAAGCTGACCGCGCGAACGGTAGAAGCAGCGCTCGAACGCATCGCGGAGGCGGACGACGATGCACCACGCGAGGCGCTTGAGGCGCTCGATGAGCACTACTACGCGATGGCTGTGTCGCTCGCCGAGCCGCTGCTTGTTTATGTTCAAGCCAATGCGGGCAAGATTATGATTTCGTAGCGCCGCGCGCGCGGTGCCGAATTCGACGACACATATCGCGAATCCGGCACCTTCAAAAAGAGCGAACGCTCCGGCCGGACCAGTCGGGCCGGTATCTGATCACCCAAACCGTTTCGCGCTCGCCTCCAGCACATCTTCATAGGTCCGCAGGCCCGTCGTCGGGGCTGAGACCATGACGGCCATGTTGCCGGGCTTGTGCTGGTTCTTCATCATGCGCATGTGCGCTTTAGGGATGTCGTTCCAGCTGAACACCTCGCCCATGCACGGGTCGATGCGCCGCTCGATGACGAGCTTGTTGGCAGCTGACGCCTGCTTCAAGTTGGCGAAGTGGCTGCCCTGGACGCGCTTCTGATGCATCCACAAATACCGAGCGTCCATGGTCAGGTTATAGCCCGTGGTGCCCGCGCAGATGACGACCATACCGCCGCGCTTGACCACCTGCACCGAGACCGGGAACGTTGTCTCGCCCGGGTGCTCGAACACGATATCGACGTTCACGCCCTTGCCGGTGACATCCCAGATGGCCTTGCCGAACTTGCGCATCTCCGCGAGCCAGGTGTTGTACTCGGGCGTGTTGACCTTCGGCAGTTGGCCCCAGCAGTTGAACTTCTTGCGGTTGATGACGCCGCGCGCGCCGAGCTGCTTAACGAAATCGATCTTGTCGTCTTCCGAGACGACCCCGATGGCATTGGCGCCGTTCGTCGCGCACAGCTGGACGGCAAACGAGCCAAGACCGCCCGAGGCGCCCCAGACCAGCACGTTATCACCCGGCTGCAGTTCATGGCCCTTGTGGCCGAACAGCATGCGGTAGGCGGTGGCGAGCGTCAGCGTGTAACAGGCGCTCTCTTCCCAGGTCAGGTGCTTCGGCCGTGGCATCAACTGGCGGTCCTGCACACGGCAGAACTGAGCGAACGAGCCATCGTGGGTCTCATAGCCCCAGATGCGCTGCGACGTTGAGAACATGGGGTCGCCGCCGTTGCACTCCTCATCGTCGCCGTCGTCCTGGTTGCAGTGCACGACGACTTCGTCGCCTACCTTCCAGCGCTTCACCTTGGAGCCGACGGCCCACACAATGCCGGAGGCATCGGAGCCTGCGACGTGGAATGGCTGTTTGTGGCCATCGAAGGGGGAAATGGGGGTACCGAGGGCCGCCCAGACGCCGTTGTAGTTCACACCTGCGGCCATCACGAGGACCAGGACGTCGTGACTGTCGAGCTGCCACGTGGGCACGACTTCGACCTGCATGGCTTTGTCGGGCTCGCCGTGGCGTTCCTTGCGGATGGCCCAGGCGTACATGGTTTTCGGCACGTGACCGAGCGGTGGAATCTCGCCGACCTCGTAGAGGTCTTTTCTGGCGGCAACCGGGGAAGGAACGAGCTTGGCTGAGGCAGCTGACATGATGTCTCTCCCACGACAGCTGCACGGCGCGGCGCCGATGCTGCACTGCCGAAATTCACGATGCGGTCATATATTGCATTGCAGCATTGCGTGCAAGGCCTACCTGCGGCATTGGCTGTCCCGGCTTGCCATCGCGGCGCTGAACCGGCTGTATGTGGCGACTGCATTCGCAATAAAGTCGTTAGAGAGTGAGACCCCGTCATGCCGCATCGATTGGTCCGCGTTCTTTATGTTGCTGGCGCTCTGGTTGCCCTTCCCGCTCTCGCGACCGGCGCCGAGCCCAAACTCGCCGCGGTGCAAACGCGAGGCCTCAAACAATCGTTCATCCTGATCAAGCCAGATAAGCCGACGGCTGCCGTCATCTTGTTTGCCGGCGGCCACGGGGCGCTTGGCCTCAAAAGCGCAACGGAAATGAATTGGGGCACCGGGAACTTCCTGGTGCGGAGCCGCGACTTGTTCGCCAAGCGGAACCTGATGGTGGCTGTGATCGACGCCCCGCCAGATCACGCCGATCGCATGACGGCTGAGTTCCGCATGAGCGCGCAGCATGCCGCCGACATCGGCGCCGTGGCAGCGTACCTGAAGACCCAGGCGCCGGTGCCGGTCTGGCTGGTCGGCACGAGCATGGGCACGTTCTCCGCTGCGCGCGGTGCAATGGCGGGTAAATCCGGGGGCGGCATCGACGGCCTTGTCCTGTCTTCGACGATCACGCGTGCCAAGCCTCAATGGAAGATCGCGCAGAGCCACGCCAATGGCGTCGCCAGCATGGCGCTGTCGCAAGTGACGGTCCCGACGCTGATCCTGTCACACAAGAAAGACGGTTGCGACATCACGCCAGCGGGCGACGCGCCTAAGCTGCAGCGTGCCTTGAGCAAAGCTACCGCCGTCGAGGTCGTGTTGCTGGAGGGGGGCCTGCCGCCGCAGTCCGATCCCTGCGAGGCCAAGTCGGAGCATGGCTTCCTCGGCATCGAGGAGAAGGCGGTCGATGCGGTGGCGGCGTTCATCGCCACGCACGGCAAGCGGTAGGCCATCGGTTGCGACATCATATGCCACACCAAAAAAATTGCAAAAAAGAGGCGCCTGCAATGCGTTTTCGGATGGCTATAAACCAGGCAGATGCAGGCGTTTGCGCATCAGCATCTCGCCATCGCCATCGCGGATGAGATCCGCGAGTTCGGCGGCATGGCTCCAGCCGTGCGATTGATAAAACGTCTGGGCCTCGACGTTAAAGGCACTCACGCAAAGCCAGATGTTGCGGTGGCCGGCCAAAGCGGCGCGAGCCTCGAACCAGCCGAGCATCAGCCTGCCGATGCCGCGACTCTGATGGCTTGGCAGTAGCGCGATGGTCTGCAGATACGGCCCGACCAGCCACGGGTCGCGGATGATCATGCCACCGGCCAAATCCGCGCCCACCCGCACCTCATAGCGGGCTCCGTTATCGACCGCTGGCTGAAACGACCGTGTCATTGCAGCGGCCGAAATGCCATATCGGAGCCATGGGCCGAAAGTCGCCGTTTCAGCGCCGAGGTGCGCGGCTGCCGCTGATGTCATGGGCCGAAGCGTCACGGCTGAGCCGGCATGGTCTCGACCAAGATCAAACGTCTCCGCAGGAAATGCTGCCGTCATGGTCATTTCGGTTCGCTGGCGTTAAGATGAGCTTCTAGGAGCCCGTCCAGATAGCCTCGGCGCAAGCCAAATTTTGCCCAAAAACGCCCCTCAGGACGCAAGTGTGCTGTGGAACAACTTCAGGAGGTTGTGAGCGGAGCAGACAATCGACCATTCTGCACGAACTATTTCGACGCCGCGCAATAGAAACTGGCGAAAGCCGCGGGCTTGTTTGATCTGGCCGAACACCGGTTCCACCACTTGTTTGCGCAAGCGGTACGGCGAGTCGAAGCCGCCATCGTCGATCTTCTTGCGCATCGCCTGCGTCAGCGGGCCACCGATTTTCTGCGTTTTCGCCGTCGGATGCTGGGCACGGCCGGGGG
>JANMGQ010000200.1:0-16339 GCA_031374735.1 Hyphomicrobiaceae bacterium
CCGACGCCAGCGTGCCGCGTCGCATAAATGTTTCACAGGATGCGATCGATCAGCTCTACGATTTTGCACCGGGCTGGGACAAATACATGCTGGTGGCGGCCTACGTCGAATGGGCCAAGGACAAGGATTCCGCCCGCAACGAAGACGCGCGCTTCATCGGCTGGGCGAAAAACTACACGAATGGGAAGGCGGCACCGTAGTTCCCGAGCATTCATGGTCCACGCCGCAGCTGACCGGCCACCAGAAAGGCTGATGCAGGACGCGCCCAGAAGTGCTCGATATCAAGTTGATTTCTCGCAGACTGGGGCACGCCCTTGCTATCCATGGTCGACGTGGATGGCCAAAAGTATGTGAAAGCGAGAGGAGGGGAGAGGAGGGCGACTTTGAGAGGCGCATCGGAGAGCCTGCCTGCGCGCGAAGTCACAAAATTCATATGTTTCGCAAATTTCGTTTATGTGATAGGGTGATGTAAAAGGAGACCGCTCATGCCGCGCACCATCATCGATCCGACCATCGCGTCAGCGAACGAGGCGCACATTGCCCACGAAGCGTCCCGCGTCCTGGAAGCCCATCCAGCCGGTGCGAAGCTGAGCGTGCGTGTGCAGCTTGTCGAGGCAGGTCAGGAAGTGACGACGCTGGAGATGCCGCCGTCCGCCGTCTGATTGATCCGCACCATACTGAAGGAGATGGGCGACGGTAAGGCCCTGACGCTGGTAGCCGACGATGCCGAGATCACGACGAACCAGGCTGCCGATCTGCTGCATGTTTCGCGGCCCTACGTCGTCGGCCTCGTCGAGAAGGGCGAATTGCCGGCGCGGATGGTCGGCAAGCAGCGCCGTCTGCCCTTGAAAGACGTGCTCGCGTTCAAGAAGGACAACGAGGCCAAGCGGCGGGCGACATTGAGTGAACTGGTCGCGCTCGATCAGGAACTCGGATTGTTGTGAGGCCATAGCTTGACAACCGCAGCGCCGATTACAGCTTTCCTCGACGCCAACGTGCTGTATCCGGCGCTGCTGCGCAACGTGCTGATGTATTTTGCCGTGGCGAAGCTTTACCGCCCGCTTTGGTCTGACGCGGTGCATTCGGAATGGATGACGGCGGTGCGGGCGCGACCACCCCGATTTGACGGAGCCGCAGATCGCCCGCACGCGTCGCCTCATGATCGAAAACGTGCCGGACGCGTTGGTAACGGGATACGAGACCATCATCGACGGCTTCAAACTGCCGGACCCAAACGACCGGCATGTGCTGGCGGCGGCGTTTCATGGCGGCGCAAGCGTAATCGTCACATGGAACCTGAAACATTTCCCGACGAAGGCGCTCAAGCCGCACGGCGTAGTGGCGCAGTCGCCCGATACTTTCCTGTCCGCCCTACTGGGCCGGGAGCAAGATACCGCCGTCGCTGCACTGCGCGACCTGCGCTCCCGGTTGAAAGCGCCACCCTACAGTGTCGACGATCTGTTAGCAGGCTTGCTGCGCCAGAAACTGGTCAAGACCGTCGATCTGGTACGACCAATGGCTGATCGATTGTGAACTGGAATTCAGGCGAACCGATGCAATTGCCGAATTCAATTAAGGAGTTGACTACGCGCTGACCTCGAACGGAATGCACCCGCTGCATCGCATGCTGCATGCCCCCGCAACCAAGCCTTATGCAATTGAAAACACAGAGAAAAAAAGGCTACCTCAGGGTGGCCTTTTTCGTTACGGAAGCCGCTCGCGGCTTCACCGCAGCTTCAAAACGATGAGTTTGCATGAGCGTTCCTGAGCCGAAGAGATTCGCGGGGGTTGGCGAGTGCGGCGGGCCACAGTGATGCGTTTCGGCATCATTGCTGCGTAGGAGCAACAGGTCAGTTGCGTGAGCGAGTTAGTCGCGGCTGCGTTGGTGCTGCTGACCTTGATCGCCTCTCTCGACCGCCGGACGCGCTAATGCCGTGGTATTCCGGCGTCCCTTTGCAGGAGCATTACCATGGCCGACCCCGCAGAACAGGCTGACGCCCCACAGCCGCCCGTCTGCCTCACCGCCACCGCCGACGATTTTGCCGCGACCGATATCAACGCTCCGCTGGCTGCAGCAAAGACCATCGACTGCACGGAGGCGTCGTCGCTGTTGGGTGCGGCGGCAAATGCGGCAGAAGCGGTGCAGCGACATGCTGAGTACCGTGCGTATTCGATGCTCGGTGCCATCGCGTCGTTCTATTTCAAACCTGAGAACCAAGCCGAGCCGTATGGCCCCATGATGCGGTTTGAAGGCAAGCGCACGGCGCAGCCCGATGACTTCTCGAAAGCGATCGCTCAAATGCTCGCCGCCCAGCTGGAGCGGGTGTCGCACCCAGGTTTGCGTGCCCGGCTGGCCGACCTGGTCTGGATCGTCGACCGCAAGCAGCACGCAGCCGCAGCTGAAGCCGTCGCCGCCTATGCCGCCATTGTCGATGCGCTTGTCGAAAAAAGCGCCACGCTGAGGCGCGGGCAAGCCGACGAGCACGGTCACGAGGTGCCGCAGTTTCTCCGTCGCGCCCTTCAGATTGGCAAGGCGATTGGCTGGGACAAGGACGTAGTGTTGAAGGCGCGCGGGCAGGTCGCCGCTTTGCGCAAATCATCGGTCGAAACCGCCAAAACTTTCAGCCACATCCGGTTTGCAACTCTCGATCTCGACTATCAGATTTCCGACCCTATCGAGATCGCGACCGACGCCCAGCGACTCGCCGCCACAGCTGATAGTGAGGACAAACATAGGCTGCTGCATCTGGCAGCGCGCGCCCATCGCGCCGCCAAGAACCAGACCGGTCGCGATGCCTGTCTCGTGGACGCCGCAGAGGCATTGGTCGCCGTCGCCGAGGCGCAGAAGCACTCCGCGATGGCGGAGACGCATTGGCTGGAGAAGGCCATCACTGAGCTGCGCCGCTTGCCGGCAGCCAAAGAGCGGATGCGGGCCCTAAAACACCGCCTGGTCGATACTCAGGCCCGCGTGCTCGACGAAATGCAGTCGATGAGCACCACGGACGACATCTCCGAGCTGATCGACAACGCCCGCGCAGCTGTCACGGGCAAGCAGCTGTCGCAAGTGCTGCGGGTCATGGCGCACGCGACGCGCTCACACGCGCCGAAACAATTGCGTGACGAAGCGCTACGGTCGATTTCCGAGCACCCGTTGTCATCTCTGTTCGGCTCCACCCACTACGACCATGATGGCAAGCCCGTGCATCGCACGTCGGGTGGTGGCATCGCCGATGGCAACGACGAAGCCGTGCTGGAGCATATGGCACGGTCCGAGAAGATCCGACGCTCCCTCGTCGTCGCGAGTATCATTGAACCGGCGCGCCAGACGATCATCCTGGAGCACACCATTGCAGAGACACAGATCGCGATCCTCTGTCGGCATAGCGTCTTTGTGCCCGATGATCGCGAGGCCCTATTCGTCGCTGATCTGCTTCACTTCTTCCACGGTGACATGATCGCAGCGTTGCACATCCTGTTGCCCCAGTTTGAGAACTCGCTTCGTCACGTCCTGCGCTTGCATGGTCACGACGTGATCAAGCTAAATGAGGACATGACCCAGGAATCCTTCGGGCTAACACAGATGCTGACGCGGCTGCGCCCCGAACTCGAGACAATCTTTGGAGATGCCGTGCTCGCCGAGATCGACAGCCTGTTCCTCTATCGCGGTGGCCCGCAGTTACGCGACCGGACATCCCACGGGCTCCTGCATCACTGGGAGCCCTTCGGACACGACGCCATCTATGCGTGCTGGCTCGTCTACCGGCAGTTATGCATTCCGCTTCTGCCCCATTGGGGCAAGCTTGCGCCGTCGCTCGATCAATAGACGGCATGGCAGCGTTGGGTGGCACTCAGACAGCATTTCGGCCGGGCACCTGCGTGGGGAGCCGGCCGATCAAAAATCAGAACGCTTGGGCTCGGTCAACGGGCGGACGTGTCCCGGCGCTCGCGCCAGCCTTGCTGCGCTGCTGCAAGTTCGCTTTCGAGCCAACCGATGCGTCGCGGTCCCAGACGGATAGGCCGTGGCACACGATTGGCTGCCACATATCGGTTCCATGTCGCCAGGCTGACGCTGAACAGCCTTGCTGCCTCGCGAGCGGTATAGATGCGCTCTGCTGGGATGATCGCGACCCGGGTCGATGTCGCAGTTTTCGTCATGGTGATCTCCTGTGAGGTGCGGTGATCACAGGAGGTACGGCATGCGGCAAAGTGTCAGAAGCAATCAGCTTTCGATCAAGTTGGTAGCAGCTACTTCGTGACGAGCCAGGCGCATCGGCGAGCCCAAAGAAAACAATTGCGGATGACGTACAGCAGCGCGAAGAGTTGGTCGTCGTACAGTGCAGGGCCAATGTGCGTTTGCAAGAACGATAAGAGCGGGAACATGAGTGAGCGGCGGTTCCAGGACATCTGGAAGGAGCAATGCGAGGCGGCAAAAGACGTGCGGGAGCGCCACGGTTTGGTGTCGGCCCTCGACTATCTCGTTGGCGAGAAGCTCATGACCTTCGCCGAGACGGCGTCGACTCGATCCGAGTTTGCCCGCGAGCTGCCGCGCTTCGTCGCCGAGATCCGGCGTATGTTCGATGCCGACGAGATTAGGCTCTTTCTTGAGCACTTGGAGCGCATGCAGGTTGCTGACGAGGAAGCCCTGGCCGCTGAGCCCGTCGACGACGATGATGACTTGTTGCACTCCTCGCCAGAGCAACGGGCGGCAGATCGGGAGCGACTGGCCAACCTCAAGTCCCTGCTCACGTTGCGCGTGCTGGGTACGGCGTAATGCTGCGAAGAGCAGTCACGTCCCGGGCCGTATTGGTGCGCTCATTACTGCAATAGCGGTTGCGGGGGCATGCAAGTTTCACAATCTACTGTTCGCGGCGAGAGGGCTCGTTCCAATTCGATGATGTCCAGCGCTGGCTTCGCTATCGGGCCTCAAGGCGAATGGCGACAAAGGTTCCATCCCTGCCGTTGAACACGGAGAATGGTAGTTTAATCTGCTTGAGCTGGTCTTGAACGGCCGACTGGCGGAACGCCTGACTAGTCGCCCTCCACGAGCCGACGCCCTGGTCGAAGTAGACGATGATTCGTCCATTCACCGTCGTAAGCGTCAGCATTCGCCGATGCGGCAGATTGTGTTCCACGGTGATCGACGCGGTCGGGGTGACCTCCGCCAACAGATGTCTAAATACTTCGTCCCGATCTGTGATGTCCTGCCAATCGTCATGAATCAATCGACCGGGTCGTGTCTGTCGATCTGACCGTTGTGAGGCGGTGCGCACGACTAACTTGGTTGTCGCATCGCAGAAGGCGGCAGCCATCGACGTCACGAGGCGAACTGTCAGAGGATTGAAAAGATAACGATCCGAGTAGGAGAACTCAACGCATGGTGCCTCCAGGACCTTCGCCATTTCGTTTGATTGTCCCACAACTAGTGCCTTCAATCGTGCGCCAAATTGCAGTACGGGACCGTCTGGCTCGGTTTTGATGTCGACCACCGCTTCATTCCTCGCGGCTTCGAGTAACGACGCCTCGTCGATCAGTTTCCATTTCGGCGAGTCGGTCGGCGTGCCGCGGACGATTGGCGCGTTCAGCGCGGAAGCCCAACCGTCACTCAAGCGGAGAGCGTCCAATGATGTCGACGCCCACGCCACGGTGGTGTTCGGCGTCGTGATCGAGGCCAGAATGTTGGACGAGTTAGCGCTCGTCGGCTTCGCCAGCCTCGCCCCTACTTCGCGCGCCCACAGCGCCAAGCTTCGTTTTGTGACGGGGTCGCAACGATCGATTGCGGTTTCATCCATCACGACAGTTGACAGGTACCCACGACGTTTCGAACGGCCAAATACGGTACTCATTTTCCAGTCGTCGAGCGACCACGTATCAGGATCGCCGGCGACCCAGACGGTCAACTCGCCATTGCCGGAACTATCCAAGTGTTCGCCCAAAGCAATTTGGATTGGGAGTGGTTCGAACCGGGTTTCCTCTCCGAACAACTTGTGAGAGTCCGGCAATCGGAGACGTTCAACTGCACTACCAAGTAGCAGGAACGCCGCTAACCGGTCGGTTTTGTCGGTTGCGTGTTGACTGTCGGTGCCAAGCACGCACCGCGGACATGCGAGCACTGCGTTCGCGTTCCCGCATTTTCCCTTGGCGGAGCAATCTAGCAGGTCGCGAGCCTCGGTAATCACCCCGACGGGATCATGCTCCAATGTCAGCGAGAAGCCAGCGCCACCACTCGCACGATCAAACAGGGCCGCGCTCCAACTGCGACCGCCCGCGTGCGGGACTTCTGGCGCTGCAAAACCCATCTCGTCGGGGTCGACGGCGAGGCGTCGAGCCACGGCTTCACGAAGGGCGAGGGCCACGGTGAGCGCGGTCGCTCGACTGCCGCACTCCACCAAGTGAAGTTCTGCTACGTCCGTTCGGATCTCGTGACCGAGCAAGAGGTTGCGAGCAACTGCGAATGCGTTGATCTCCGGTGCTCCCGTACAGGTCTCCCCGTCAGCGGCTCTTGCGCCCCCGCGAAGTGGTTTGTGCGCTTTTAAGCTGCCCGGTCGACGTGGCGGGTCCTCCTCCTCTGCCTCTGCGCGACCGCAGTGCAGGCAAACTTCGAACCCAGCACCCGCCGGGCCTGGATTAAACCAGAACACCATACCGTTCGACGACGACCGCACCCTCCCGACAGCGGCATCTGGAAGCGCGCGCCAAGCCGCAGCTTTGGCGGTCACCCACGGATCTACTGGTGGCTCGCCGCCCACCGTCGATGGGTCGTCGTGTACCGTGAAGCTCAGATCGACGGCGAAACCGGCCGGTGCGATGTATCTTGAGGGCTTCAAGTCTTCGCTACCGCAGTCGACGCACTTGGTGACCGTGACGGCCGACGGAGCCGAGTGTAAGGAGCCGCAGGTTTTGCAGGCGTGCACGGTTCGTAAGCTCTGGACCTCTCGAACCCCGACTTGGTCGACCGGACGTTTCCAATTCAATGTCAAGCCGCCGGATTCCCGCACCTCGCCGTCGATGACTAGGCTACGCCCTGGCGCATACTCGTGGATGGCGACGTCTCGTGATCTCGACGGGTAGTCGCGACTCTTGAACCTATTGTCCTCCCCTGCGGCTTCCGCCTGTTTTCGATCCTCCATCGTCTCGGTCACGAAAGGCACAACGTCGGTCGGGAACCCGTGCGACGGCAGAAAACCACGACCGGCAAGTTCGCCAAGCAGCTGGTTCCTGGAAAGCCGATCACGCTGGTAGTTCTTGGCTTTTTCCGCGACCTTGTGACCGTCTGTCGGCAACTCGGTGAGCGCGTCGTATTCAGCTTGCAGTGCAGCCTGGATGGTCTCGATCTCTTCACGAACGCAATCGAACAGATCGGGCGACACCTGCTGTGGTGTCCCTGCCAAAAGCCACCCAAGCTCCTGACGGACTTCGGTGTCATCTGCTGCACGGTCGAGCCAAGCAACGAACGAGCGCCAGGGCGCCTCCCCGCTTATGGTCGCCGGATCAACTCCTAGGTGGAAGAACGAATGGTTTGTTAGCCTGTGAGGCTCACTTCCGGCCCTCGATAAAAAACGTGCAAACAACAGGGCATGCGCGTGACGGCGTGCAATTGTCGGACTTTCAAGACTGACCCTAGGCGCCGGCACCTGCCGCGCCAGAAATGCACCAGGGTCGCTGAATGCAAGCTGGTCGAGCGGTCTGTCCTTGCAGATCGTCAAACCCAGCGCGATCGGCTGCTTCGACCGGCCCGCACGCCCGATCCTCTGTCGATAGTTAGCGATGGCAGGGGGCGTGTTCGTGTTGATCACACTTTCGATGGTGCCGATGTCAACGCCCATCTCCATGGTCGTCGAGCAGCTGAGCACGTTGATCCGATAATCCTTGAACTGTTCCTCGTACCTGCGCAGCAGGAAACTTGGTTGCTGCGCCGAGTGTTCTGCGGTCCGCAGCCAAGTGACTCGCTTCGCGGCGCGATCCTGTTGATCGGACCAAACGCCAAGGCCACGCAACTTAGCAATGCGCTCGTCCGACTGTAGCCAATGCCTCACATCCTCGGACTTAACCTCGTGGCCGGACGCATCGCGCCCCCACAAGAACGGCAGTCGAGGCAGTTCGACAAGGTGCGCCTTTGGGAATTTCCCATCGGCATCGTACGGGCTCGTGCCGCGAAACACCGTATCGACGAGGCGTCGCGTGAGCGGGCAGAAATAAGCGACCTCCACCGGCGCGACCAAGAGATCACCCAGCTTGAATTTGAACTCGCCGCCAGCCGGCACCCGGAAGCGGCCAAGCGCGTTCCATACATCCGCGAAAAGTGCATTGAACTCGTCCCTGACGACAATGTCGTCCAGACTGCGGCCGAGCACTTGCGCGAGAAGTCTAACTACGCGATTCGGACGCTTCGCGTAGGGGTTCGGCCAGATACGAGAGTAGCGTCCCGTGCTCAGCCCAGCTTGCCATGGTACCGTCACGATCGGGATCTGGCGCCGGTCGATCCACCGCATCCATCGTCTCGCGTCAAATTCGAGGATCACGTTCGTCCTGATGAAATGGGTCAGCACGAGGCGAACGACATCCCGCCATTCTTCGAGGGTCAGCCCCAGCTTGATGGCTGAGGACGGAAGGGTCGACGAATCATCGACGCCGGGCACCATGAAACGGACGAGGCCAAGCGACTCTGCGCTGGCGGACCTGACTGGTCGGCGCATCATCTCGCGGTAGAGTACAAATTCAGCGAGAACGTGCGTATCTTTGAACAACGGATCACGGGCAGACCAAAGGTCGACGAAGAAGTCGTTGACCGTTCGATCAGCCGCAAGTCGGTCTACCAACAGGCGCCACGGCTTCGGTTGAAGCTTACCGAATGCCGCGAGTTCCGCCTCCTTGAGTTGGATCTCTTCGTCAAATCCCTCCGGATTGGCCTTGTACAACGCCAAGGTTTTCTTGATCTTTGCGAACTTCGCCGGATCGGCTGCCGGCTGTTCCTGCACGAAGTGATAGACGAAGCTTCTCACAAAGCCGCGTTCCGAGTTCACCTGTACGTTCGCGGAATGGCGCGCGGTGCCCTGACGGGCGTCGGTGAACGTGATCAGCTGTCGCCCACCGCCGGGCTTCGTATCGGCTGCCATGTCTACCGCCGACATACGGCTGAGAACGCTCGGCGTGACTTGCGACATCAGGAATGGAGAACCCGCCGCCAACTTTCGCAGCGCATCCTTTTGCTTCTCACCACCCTTCGGCGCCCATTCGCAAACTGGACAAAGACTGAGATCCCGGCTGATCCCCATCACCAAGTCCGCGTCGGCGACCTTGTCGGGCACGACGCCCGTCTTCGCATCGAAACCAATCTTGTAGCCGCTCTTGATGGTTTGGCCGATGTAGGCGTGCGTGCTGATTGGGCTACTGCCGCCGGACTCGGCTTCTGCCTCCTCATCACCCTCGCCACCACGAGTTTCGTCGCGCTCGATAGTTTGATCAAACTCGCTCTCGCGCACTTGGTCCGTCGCGGCCTCAAGGCGCGTCGCGCTTTCGGTTTCGACGACCTTGAATGCGCCGTCGCCACAACTTTTGCAGTAGACCCACTCGAACACTTTGCTGTCGCAGTGTTCACAGTGCGCGTGCGAGGAAAGGTAAACGGCACCGTACGGCCAGTGCCCCTGTTCGGCACCTGCCGGACGCCCTTTGCAATCGGCGTTGACGCATGCCCAGAGGCCATTGATCGTGCGGTGGAACAGGTGCAACCGCACCGGTAACACCGCGTCGCCGTGCGACTTGACCAAGGCTGGGTCTGCGTTGGGATCTTTGGCCTTGGCTGACATTAACAACAAGTCTACGGGCGAGACCTCACCGTCACAGATTTCTGCGGTGGTATCGGTCCACTCTTTCCACGACAGCCGACCACCCGCGCTGAGATTTTCGCGCACCTCCCTCAGCTTCGAGGAGGACGAAAGCATACGACCGGTTTCGGCATCAGATGCCGCTTGCAGCCGGTCACTCGCCAGCCGGCCCGACATCGCAGACGGCGCCGGGGGAAGGGGAGCGCGTTTTCCAGTCACGACATGGACGCGATCTTTCGGTGCGCCCGATAGGTCTCGAAGGAATGCCTTGAGTTCCCTCGTATCGTCGTCCCGGCCGATCGTCGCCGAAGTTGCGACGTAGCGCAGTTCTTCGGGCTTTCTCCCGAATGCGAGGGCGACACGGCGCAGGAGCAACGCAATCTCCGCTGCCTGCGCGCCGACGTAGGAGTGTGCCTCGTCAAGGACGATGTAGTCGAGCTTGCCCTGCGATTTTTGGAGTATGGGTGCATCAATCTTTCGTATCAGCATGTATTCGAGCATCGTCACGTTGGTGACGACGACTGGTGGCGGCGTGCTGCGCAAAGTCTGGCGGTCCTTCACCTTCCAAGGCTCGGATGACCTCCGTCCTGACGGTAACACTTCGGGTGTTTCGCCGTTGTAGAGGCAATATCGCAACGCACCTCCAAAAGGTTCGAACCACCTCGACAGTCGCTCTTCTTGGCTCGCGATTAAAGCGTTGAGGGGATAGAGCATCAGAGCACGGACGCCGACGAGTTGATTGCCACCCTGCTGTTGCAAGCCGACGAGGTGATCCAGGATCGGCGTGAGAAAGCATTCGGTCTTTCCCGATCCTGTACCGCTCGAGACGATAACGGATCTCGGTTCGGTCTTCCTGAGATGCGACCAAGCCTCGACCTGATGCGCATACGGGGGGTAGGCAATCTTCTCAAGGACCGCGCGTGTCTTTTCGTGAAGGAGCCCGCGCGGAAGGCCCGCCCAGCCTCCAATGGACGGATGCCACGGGAACGAGCCTTCGATGAACGGTTCGGCCAGCATCGAATCTGGAGAACCCGCCGTCGCACCCAGACGCTTCTTGAGTTCAGCGATCAGCGCGGGGGACGCGAGCCGCGTCATGCCCAGGACTGCATCAGTCGATTCTCCCGGCAAATGTCGCAGCAAATCGTCGAGTTGGATCATCTGTTGCCCCCTATATAGCTGCTGCCGCTCGACTCGTTGTTCATTGCGATGGCGAACGATGTCTCGAAATGGTCGCGGTCGAGATGCCAGACAGTGCGAAGTTGTCGGATCGTGTGACTTGAAGTGGTTATGTGGCCCGCTGCCATCTGCGCGGCGACGATTGGTGCGGCGATCGGATCCCAGAACGCTTCGTCGTAACGGCTCCAGTAGCTCGGATATCGTTGCACGAGCTTCGCTAAGCGACCCGCTTCACCTTCCAAACGCCGGTCGCCATGCCGCGCGACGAACGATTCCGCGCAAGCCTTCAGCGTGTACGGGCCGCTAGCGAACTTGCCCATTACGATCCCGTCCAGATGTTTCGAGAATTGCATGCGGAGGATTGCTGCTGCGTGTGACTTCAGCCCGGGCTCCAAGTCTCCGATTTGGGCGAGCTTCCTGGCTATCGACCGACGCGCTTCGTCGACAGCCTCGCTCTCCCCGAAGTTGGCGAGCCGAACCGCGAGCCGGTCGGCTTCGGCTTCATACGCTTGCATCCACATTGCGATCGGCGTTGTGCACCACAGGAATGGAAGCTCGTTCTGCAGCGCAAGAACAGCCGCCCGTTCATCCTGGGTCGAGCACGCCGCAAGGAGATGAGGCAATGCGCCCGGATGATCGCCGATCACTTCGAGGACATCAAAAGTATTGAACGGCACCCCGTGTTTCCGAGCAGCGCAACACATCCCGATCACTTTGTTCGCGTCGGACACCGTCCAGACAATCGGATCCCGGCACCATTGCGCCATATATTGGCGCCGATCCCACGTGCTCTGGAAAGCAATGGCCCTGGAGCAATGGGGCGAGCTGGTCGCCAAACTTGAGAAGCCGACGGTAGCGGTGCCAGTAGGGCAGGGGGCTGATTTGGCCAACCAACCCGAAGCTGGCAGCCTTTGATTCGTGTGGCGCACGCGGCTCCCGTGGTTGGCACGTCAGGAGTCCGCCGTACAACGCGAAGCGGCAACGTGTTCTGTTGAGTCTTTGGGCGGATCAAACCAGAAACATCCGTTAAAAGATTAATTTGGCGTTAACCAAGATGGGGGCATTGTGACGGAACTGAGGCCTTGTGGTGCCGAAGTAAAATGCTGATTTTAAACGATTTTATTTTATGGCATGGTTCATTTGTGGTTCAGAAAGGGAGACCAACCATGCCGGATAGTCAACCACCGCGTAGCCTCGACCGCATTCTCACAAAGAAAGATCTAAAGCAGCACGTTCCGTTTACGTCGCATCATATCGCCCGACTGGAAAAAGCGGGGCAGTTCCCCAAGCGACTGCAATTAGGTCCGAACCGGGTTGGTTGGCTTGAGCGTGAGATTCAGGCCTGGGTCGATGAGAAGTCATCAGGCCGTGATTGATACACGCGAGTGGCGACCGAACCTTCAGCCGGAAGATCCAGCTGGACGCAGACACGAGATGTGAAGGGCCGGTCTCAGGATCGGCCCGTTGTTTTTTGCAGGCGGAGACAGGGTCACGACAGCCAATAGCATGCCAGCGGCGCCGGTATTGCCAGCACTCGCGTTGGGAGTTCCTGGTCCGCCTTGCCCCGCTCCGCCGAGGTCAGCGTCAACGTCCGGAAATCCGCCCAGCGCTGCGTCACGACATAGGCATGTTCGACGGCGTACTTTTCGCAGAAGTGCCTTAGGCCGACGAGCTTCTTCATCGACAAATCCGCATCCTGATATTTAACCTCGAACGGCACCGCCCTGTCGCCAAGCTCGGCAATCAGATCGACCTCTTCGCCCTTGGCGTTCTTCCAATAGGAAAAGCGCGGCGCATCGCGGTAAAACCGCGTGTAGACGTGTTTGAAGAAGGCCGTCTCGACAGCAGCCCCCAGGCGCTCCGGCCGCTCTAGCAATTTCCGGCCCTGCAATGTGACCGCGCCCGGCAACGCCGCGTCGGCGAGATAAATCTTGTCACGGCCACGCAGCACTTCTTTGCCGTACCCATATGGCTTCAAGCGGTAGACGAGGTGGGTGGCCTCGAACAGGTCGAGGAAGTTGACCACGGTCTGCTTCTGCACGCCCTGCAGTTCGGAGGCGACCGACACCAAATCCAGAATGCCGCCATCGTGATAGCAGAGATACAGGAACAGCCGCTCCAGTTCGAGCACGCGGCGGACGTTGTAGAACGCGGTCATGTCACGCTTCAGCGCTTTGTCGACGATGTCTTCGCGCAGCAAGCGTTGGCAGCGGGTGATGTCGGCCTGCAGCGCCGGCTCGGGGAAGCCGCCGCGAATGAGGTATTCGTGGAAATGCGCGGTCAGAGACTGGCCCTGGTTGCGCACGCGCGCGAAGTCACCGTCGGTCCAATCAAACAGATCGCGCAGCGAGCGGACATTAAGGATGTCGGGCAGCGGGACTTGGCGCAATTGCAGGTATTCACGGAACGACAACGTCGGCAGCGGCAAGGTTTCAATACGGCCAAGGCCGCTTTCGGAGCTGGCGTCGCGAAGAGGGGAGGCGGAACCGGTTGCCGCAATGCGGAAGCCTCGATTGAAATCGGTTTGGTGTTTGACCCACGTCGCCCAGCCGTCGACGAACTGGATCTCGTCGAGAAACAGCATGCGCGTGTGCGTCGGGTCGGCTGGGTAGAGTTCGTTCCAGGCCGCGATCGTGCGCTCCAGACCAGCCAGCTTTAGGATCGGGTGGTCGAACGTGGCATAAATGATGTTGGTTGCCGGAAACCCGTCGGCGATCAGCCGTTGGATGGTCTGGCGCAGCACGGTGGTCTTGCCGACTTGCCGGGCGCCGGTCACCATCAGCATGCGCTTGTTCTGGGTGTCCTCCACCCAGGTCCAGACTTGCGTCACAGCCGACCGCTGCCAGCTCGGCAGGTCAGATATCGGTTGGCCGGTCCACCAGGGATTAAACTCCTGCAGGATGGCAAACAGTTCAACTTTTGGGATCTCCATGCTTATTTCCTCGACTTAAGCATGGTACGATATTGCTAAATTGGCGATTCTGTCAAATAGAATATTGATCACCGTTCAAATTCGTCACCCCGTGGCGACGAACGGCTTGGTCGATAGCCATCGAAACGTGGTCGGGCCGGTATGTCCTGGCTTCCAGACGACCCAGGCATACTTTTGCTTGCCAATCGCGGTGGTCGCGCGCGTCGGGTCGCCGTAGGGCCAGCATTGGCAGTCATCGAGGGCATAGATCACGGCCGGCGGATTGGCGGTCCAGAAGTGATGGCGGAACGGGCTGGCCAGACTTTGCAACGCCAGCAGCATCGCAACCGTGCCGCCGGTCTGTCGGGTCAGCTTCAGTGCATGGCTTACAAAGGCATCGGCAAGACCTCGGCCATAGGGCGGGTTCGTCACAATGTGCTTCGCCATCGGGGTGGCCGTTTGCAGGAAGTCGCGGCCGACCTCGCCATAGCCCCAGCATGTCGCGAGATCGGTGGACACAACATCGTATCCGGCGTCTTGCAGCACTTGGGAGATGTGACCCTCACCGCAAGCCGGCTCCCATATCGACCCGTCGAAGGATTCAGCCGAGAGAAGCGCGCGGGTCGCTGACGGTGGCGTTGGGTAGAATTCATAGGCTGCACGATGAGGTGCGATACGCGGCCCGGTTCGGAACGCATGAGATGTTTGCGTCACCAATCGCCGAGCATTGGCTTCGTGAGGCAGCAGCAGCTTCAAGGGGGCGCTCATGACACCACCTCCCGCGCGTGGAACGGTCCCACACGATCGCCGTCGTGCTCGAACTCGAACGGGCCTGCGTTCTCCTCGTAGAGGCGGCGCGCGTGCTGTTGGGCTTCGGCGCGGGTGGTGGTCCAGTACGATTTTTGGCCTGGCCGCTCTTTGACGAAGCAGATGTCGTGGGTGGGTTTGTTGCGAGGTGTTGGGTCAGCCATGTGGGCGATCTCCTGTTGGTTGGTCAGGCCACATCCGTTGCGGCCTGTCGGGGACCAAAGGAGCCAACGGCTTTGAGACGGGGCGACAAGGGGAGGGGACTCGCCCGGCATCGCAGCCAAGCGCAGCGCCGGACCGATGTTGGGGACACCCCTTGCGCCACGTCGGCCGTGGCTCAGGACACCCGACACTCCAGGCCGCGAGGTGTGAGCCGCCAAACGGCACAGCAGATAGCCCCTGGCGGGCTCAAGAGCGTTGGGACTTCCACCACGTCAGAAGATGAGGATTGCGCGACTGCCAAGAAGCCGACCGACTATCAGTCGTGGCGCGGCTGCCGCAGAGGCAAGGTGGGCGTAGATTTCAGCGCGGCGAGAATGCGCTGCCGCGACGCACGTGGCCGATCGTTGCGGCGTTGATGGTATGCCAATCGTCGGGCATGATGCATGCGTGCCACATCAAGCCGCCAGCATCGGGCGGGCACCATTGCCAATGACGCCACTCATGTCATGGTTGCGGCGAACGACAGCCCGACGCCCGACGCCTCAGCAAGTATGTGATTTAACATAAGATTCATTATGCGAACTTTACGTGCAGGAATCAACCGACGTTGCTGGCGTCAAAACGCTACCCGTCAGCTGTGCAGAGGCAGGAGACGTCGCCGCACAAATCAGCCGCGCACAATCGGGTTGGATCATTGATGTCGGCTTGACCCACGAGCTCGACGTAAACATAAGTCACGCATGTATCAACCAACAAGGCAGCTCCCATCGTGACTGACAGACTTAGCCGATGGAAAATTCCTCCAGAAATCGGCATGCTTTGGACAGGAAAGAACGATACGCGGCGGGAGGCACTTCAGAAACTCATGCCTGCCTCGACCGGTCAATTAGATGGGTTGGCTTTGCACAAAATTGTCTGGTCTTGCAAAGAGCTTATCTACGACAAAGACGACGTTGGCCCCTTGTTTAGGGCCGTGATGTATTCATTCAATACCGATGAGATGAGGCTTGAGCTTGGTCATTTGTTCGATTTAAAGGTGGGTCGCTCTAAAGACGAACCATGTAGCGACGATGGTATAAGAGAGGTTCTTGCCGTTGCTTTGCTTTGCGAGGTTCGCGTAGTTCCCAACATGCCTGAGTATGAGGAGGAGCTGCGCCGATACCATCTCGATTTGCTGGAGCACGGCTTCACTACAAAAGATGAAGTTGGTGGTACAGTCACCGTGAAGTTCACGCGGTCCGAACGAACCAGTATCATCGACCTAAAAGACCCCGGTGATCTTGACGCTAGCGTAGCATACGGACCTGCCGAACTCTCAATCATCAAGCAACGCCTCAGCGACGAGTTTCTGAGACGCGAATCGGCATCTAAAGTGCTGCTTGGCTTGGAGTTTGCGATCTCGGAGCTTGAAGGCGCCTTGGCAATCACTGAACGGGACGAGGGAACACCGCAGAGAGTTTTG
>JANMGQ010000140.1:0-2373 GCA_031374735.1 Hyphomicrobiaceae bacterium
ATCGGTGTCATCAACAGCGCCTAAGCAGGTTGACCCACAGCCACACGCTCATGTATCCACGGCATCACCTCGGCGGCGAACAACTCCACCGAACGCAGTGAATGCTCGAAGGCAAGATCGCCGAAGGCGAAGCGTGTAAGAACGAAGTTCACGCCAGCATGCTCGACTTGTTCCGCGAGCTGCTCGCGTACCATTTGCGGCGTACCCGAAAGCGCGCGCCCCGCGCTCACCAGTTCATCCCAGGTCGAAGGAAAGTAGGCACCGGGCTTGGTCCCGTGCTTGACCCACAGGGCCATGAAGCTCTTGTACCAGCGCGCATAGGCTTGCCGGGCCAACTGCGCCGCCTCATTTTCAGTCGGCGCGATCACCATGTGGCGGGTTGTGCCCATCAGCGGCAGGGTCGCATCCGGATTGCCGGCCGCGCGCCATTGCTCGCGATAGCGATCGGTCACCACCCGCACATGATCCAGCGGCCCGTTGCTCACCACATTGCAGCGATTGGCCACGCACCAGGGCACGCTGTCCGGATTGCCGATGCCGTACCAGAGGGGCGGATGCGGCGTCTGCAGCGGCGCCATGGTCAGCGGCACACAGCGAAAGTCGTAAAAGCGCCCCGCAAAGCTCAATTCACGCGCCCCGGTCGGCGCGGCGGTCAATGCCTGCATCACCACCTCATAGGCCTCAAGGTAGCGCGCCTGCGCCTCGTCGGGATTGACACCGAAGTAGCCCAGCTCGTAAGGCGAAATGCCGCGCCCGACCCCCAGCTGGAACCGCCCGCGACTTAAGTGATCGAGCATGCAAATTTCTTCAGCCAGGCGCAGCGGGTGATACAGCGCCAGGGTGTACACCAGCGGCCCGAACAGGATGCGCCTGGTGCGCTGCGCGATCGCGGAATGGAACACCGAAGGCGACGGCGACATGCCCAGCGGCGTGGCATGGTGCTCGGCGGTCAAGTAGACGTGCATGCCGACCCGTTCGTAGGCCTCCACCAGCTTGAGCCGGCTTTCGTAGAAGTCGGCGAGCGGCAGGCCGCTGTCGTCGAGATGGTCGAATACGCCGAATTGCATGGTCAGGGTCATGAAGGCACTAAATCAAACATGGCTGCGGCAATTGTGTGTAACGCCCGTACAGTTTATGCGAGAGCCCAGCCGCGCGTCCCGGCGCGACCTACTTGATTCGGGCTTTTCTCTGGACACTCTTAATTTATTGTGGGTACAATAAATATCATGCTGTTGAGCTTCAATCCTGAAAAGAGCAAGCGCAATGAAGCGGAGCGTGGGTTGCCGTTCAGCATTGCGGCGGATTTCGACTGGAGTACTGCGCTGGTTGTTGAAGATACGCGCTCGGACTACAAGGAACGTCGCTACCAGGCCCTTGGCCTGATCCACGCTACCTTGCATATGCTGGTGTTCACCCCACGACAAGACGTGTTGCATGTCATCAGCCTGCGCAGGGCCAACCATCGCGAAAGGACCCGCTATGCCACGCAAACCAAACCCTGAATTGATTGACGACGATGCACCGGAAGCCACCGACGCCTGGTTCGCTGCGGCACGACCTGCAAGCGATGTTTTGCCAAAGTTGTTCGGGCCGGATACAGTGAATGAAATGCTCAAGCCGAAACGCGGACGTCCTTTTTCTGCCAGTCCCAAAGAGCATGTGAATATCCGACTGGACGCCGACATCCTGCAAACATTCAAGAGCACCGGTAGTGGCTGGCAAACGCGGCTTAACGATGCCCTGCGCGATTGGCTGAAAGTACGCGGCGGCGCATGACGCCGCCACCCTGGACCTGGATTCTGCTGGTGGTGATCGCCGCTGCGGCGCAGACCTTGCGCAACGCCGCGCAACGCCGCGTCTCCGGCACACAGGGGCCGTTGCCTGCCACCCTGGTGCGCTTTGTATTCGGTTTGCCTTTCGCCTGCATCTGGCTTGGGGCGGTGATCGCCTATATCGGCGTGACCCCGGTGCCGACCTGGCAGTTCTTCGCATGGAACGCACTGGGTGCCATCGGGCAACTGGTCGCCACTGCCTTGCTGTTGATGGCGATGGCGCAGCGCAACTTCGTCGTCAGCGTGGTCTACAGCAAGACCGAAGTGGTGCAACTTGTGCCTTTGGCCTGGCTGCTGCTAGGCGATTCCGTATCGCCCACCGCGATTCTCGCGGTGGTCGTGGCCACCATCGGCGTGATCACCCTGTCGGCCGATCCTTCCAAGCTCAAGCGCTTGAGTCTCGCCGACTCCCTGTCAAGCCCGGCGGCGGGCTACGGTTTCGCGTCGGGTACGGCATCCGCCTTGTCGATCCTCGGCTATCGCGGAGCGGCATTGGCAATGCCTGACACGCCTGCCTTTGTCACCGGGGCATTCGGGCTGG
>JANMGQ010000024.1:0-74748 GCA_031374735.1 Hyphomicrobiaceae bacterium
GCACGATCAACCTGTGCATGCGCGCGATGGTGCTCAGGCGGTGGGCAATGGCGATCACGGTCTTGCCTTCCATCAAGCCCAGCAACTGGTCTTGAATGGCCACCTCGACCTCGCTGTCCAAAGCCGAAGTGGCTTCGTCCAGCACCAAGATCGGCGCGTCTTTCAAGATCACCCGCGCGATGGCCACGCGCTGGCGCTGGCCGCCGCTGAGCTTGACACCGCGTTCGCCCACATGGGCCTCGTAGCCGGTGCGGCCTTTCCAGTCTTGCAGGCCCAGGATGAACTCGTGCGCCTGCGCCTTCTTCGCTGCAGCGACGATCTGCGCCTGTGTTGCGCCCGGCCGGCCATAGCCAATATTGGCCGAGATCGAGCGGTGCAGCAGTGAAGTGTCTTGCGTCACCATGCCCACGGCGCGGCGCAAGCTGGTCTGGGTCACGCCAGCAATGTCTTGCCCGTCGATGAGAATGCGGCCGCCTTCCAGATCATAGAAGCGCAGCAGCAAGTTCACGAGTGTCGACTTGCCCGCGCCAGACCGACCGACGAGGCCAACTTTTTCGCCGGATTTGATGGTGAAGTTGAGATTGTCGATGACGCGGTTCGGATCGGCGCCATCGGTGCCTTTGGCGCGCCCATAGTTGAACTTCACCTGGCTGTAGACGATTTCACCTTTGGGCACCGACAGTGTGGCGGCCGTGGGCACGTCCAGGATCGTGTTGGCCTTGGCGATGGTGACCATGCCTTCCTTGGCGGTGCCAAGGTTCTCGAAGATTTCGGCGACCACCCAGAAGATCCAGCCTGAAATGTTGATCAGCCGCAGCGTCATGCCCGTGACGACGGCGATGTCGCCGACTGTGACGTGACCCTTGCCCCACAGCCAAATGGCAAGCCAGCCGGTGGATACGATCAGCAAACCGTTCAGTGTCCAGATGACAAATTCCATGGTCGTGAGGTTGCGGTTCGAGGCGTTCCAGCGTTCCAGCGCATCGGTGAACGCGTCGGTGGCGTATTTGTCCTCGCGATCCGTGTGGGCGAACAGCTTGACGGTCGAGATGTTGGTGTAGCTGTCGACGACGCGGCCGGTGACCATCGAGCGACCTTCGGCTGACGCTGCCGACAGTTCCTGCACCTTGGGCACGAAGTACCACAGGCAGGACCCATAGCCGATCACCCACAGGATGACGGGGATCGTCAGCCGCAAGTCGGCGGCACCAAACAGCAGAAGCGCGCCGCCGAGGTGGATCAGCGCGTACCACATGCTCTCGACGATCGCGACGGCCGACATGCGCAAGGCGCCGCCGGTCTGCATGACATGGTTGGCGATGCGCCCGGCGAAATCGTTCTGAAAGAAGCTCAGCGATTGGCGCAGGACGTAGCGGTGCATCTGCCAACGCAGGCGCGTGGTCAGCGAGGGCGCGATCATCTGATTCTTGATCAGGTCATGCAGCGTCGAGATGATCGGGCGCAGCACGAGGGCTGTGAAACCCATGCCGATCAGTTTCCACTTGTGTTCGGCAAAGAACTGGTCGGGCGTCTGGGAGGCCTTCATCCAGTCGACAAGGCTGCCGACCCATGCCATCAGCGCGACTTCGATCACAGAGCCTGCAAAGCCAACGACCAGCAGCACAATGAAGATCGGCCAGATCGGCTGCAGATAATGCCAATAGAAGGCCCACAGCGTATCGGGGGGACGCGACGGCGGGGTGTCCGGAAACGCGGGGATCCGCGTCTCGAACCACGTGTAGATTTTGGAGAGCATGCCTCGAAATAGACGACCGATGTTGCCCGCGCAAGACGGCTCAATGTGTGAACCAGATGGACCTCGTGGGGCGGCATCAGCACAAGCGATCGCTGAGCAACTGGCGAAGCGTCGATTGTGCGCTAGCGGAACGATCTCCCTCCGCGCAAGCCGCCGCCCCTCACCCCGGCCCTCTCTCCGTGAAAACGGGGAGAGGGGGCTCGCAACGACTTGATGCCATGATGATCTGGTTCCAGATATGTCATCTACACCTGTTGATCGCTCCTGGATGGCTCTATGCGTTTGATCGACCTCTCCATGCCCATTCGCTCTGGCCATCCGCGTTGGGCAACAGACGTGACTGTCAACGGCGATCTTGCAGCAGGCGAGCTGTTTCAGGCGACGACCGTGAAACTCTCCTGCCATGCCTTCAGCCATGTGGATGCGAAGCGGCACATGTTTCTCGATGGCGAGACGATCGAGGCGACGCCGCTCGAACGCGTGGTCGGGCGCGCGGCTGTGATCGACCTCATGGACATCACGCCGAACGAAGCCATCGGCCCCGAGCGGCTGACGCCGCGCGCCGGGCATCTGAAGCGCGGGGGCATGGCGCTGTTCAAGACCGGCTGGGATCGCCACCGCTCGCCCTATGACACGACCTTTTGGACGGATGCGCCCTACCTCACACGTGAGGGTGCGCAATGGCTGCATGATACGGGCATCACGACCATCGCCTATGATTTTCCCCAGGACTACGTCATCCGGCTGATGCTCAAGGGCGAGGTGCGGCCGCTGGCCGAAAACGTCACGCACGACATTCTGCTGCGCGCGGGTGTTACCATGATCGAGTATGTCTGCAACACGGCCGACCTGCGCGCACCGGAGGTGCTTCTGTCGGCCGCGCCGCTCAAGATTGTCGGTGCTGATGGCGCACCGGCGCGGGTCTATGCTGTCGAGGGGCTCTAAGGGCTTGCGTGGCCTCACGCTGAGCCGGGGCCGGCCTTGTGCCTGGCACCGATCGCGCCGCAAATGACATGGGTCGGTTGCGACCCGAAGGGGAAGTGCGCGCTCACGGGACAATCGCGGCTCCCTCTTCCCTCACTTCTGAGGGGAGAGGGTCGGGTGAGTTACCATGTGCGGCGCACACCTTGATCTATGAAACAAGCTGCCGCGCAGCGGCGATTTTTGCGATGCAGCATTCGTGCTGCGCTGCAGCTAGTTACAGGAGAGGGGCGGCCGCTTGCTGTGTCGGAGATCGAACCGTTGGCACACAAACAACGATTTGCCCGCTGTTCGATCCCGGCCTGTGCGGATGCCGCCCCTAACCCACTCCCACTGAAGCAGGGGGAAAGGGAATCCGCCTTGTGTTTGATTTCTCCTCTTGGCCCAGTCCCTTTTTGTACTCACCGGTCGGTCAAGGAGGGACAGCGGACTCGATCACAGCACGGCCGGCGCGTAAGATCTTCGGGTCGACGAATGTCGGCTTCCTCTGCATCGCGTCGCAAGCCCCGGCTTCTGCCGCTGTGCTGTAACTCAGCGATCTCGGTCATCGGGCGCCAAACGCTCTGCCGGCGCCGTCACAGCGTCTTCGATCCACTCCGGCAGGGCGCCTTCGTTGATCCTGGCAATTTGGCCGTCACGTAGGCGCACCCATCGCTCGGCGGCAACACTGTCGCGCGAGTTGTCGAACACATAGGCCCGGTCGACGAGCGGCAAAGCCCGCTTCAAGTTCTCGATGCTGCGAAAGTAGCGGGCTTCGATCTTGTCCGTCGGGACGTCGTGGCCACCTTGCGTGACCCGTCCTGCAACCCGGAGCACGTTGATGGCCGGATCGCTGGTCCCGACAAAGTAGAGCCGCACAAAGTAGCCACTCGCTTTGGCGCGTTCGATCAGGCGCAGATGGCGCGCTGTTGAAAAGACCGTTTCGTAAGCAAAGTCTTTGCGTTCTGTCAAACACTGTTCGCGCCGCCCATCAGCCAACCGAGCTGCTTCCCGGACGGCGTCGCCAGAATTCCAGCCGCCCAACTCTTGCTCGGCAATTTCGTCGGCATTGATGTAAACGTGGCCACTCGTCCATTCATGCTGCAGGACGCGCCGGGTGAGCGTCGTTTTGCCAGAGCCATTCGGGCCCGCCACCACGACGAGAGACGGCTTGCGCTCACTCATCCGCGTGCAGGTTCCAAATCGTGCTGGCTGCGGCCTTCTTCGACCCACCACTTTGCGACCGCGTCATACTCCTGTTGCGGTGTAAGGCCCAACGCCAACGCCTTGATGCCCTTGGCGGCCATGGCCTTTTGCCACAGCACGGTGCGTCGGAAGTCTTCCATCAGGGCGGCGTGCTCGGCATCGGATGGTTCCCAATTCGGGTCGCGGAAATCACCGGATGCAGGCATGGCAGTTTCTCCTCTTGTTCTTTTAGTGTGGGGCGATGAGCAGCCCGCGTCAATGGCGCTGCATCACCCTCCACGGCGACAATGTCGAGGCCGGCTTCGACCCGAAGGCGACAGGTCGCAAGCGTGCGCTGCGCTTCGATATCCAGATCGCGCCGAATCGATCCGTCCAACGCATCTTCGTCAAGTATCCGGGTGAGCCGGTGAGCCGGAGTTTCTGTTCGTCGAACAGATCTTCACCCCACTGCGCTAACGACACAGCAACCAAAGTCCCCATCCGTATGGTCCTCATCCTGGCGTCCGCCCGCGATTTCGAGTTTAATGCGCGAAAATCGGCGCAGAAGGGCGCACCGGCCATGACACACGTGACAGGCGATCCGCCCTCTGACATCGACGCAAGCACGTGGGAGGCGCCCACAGGCGACGATGCACCACGCGAAGAGGACAAGCTCGTTGTTGCCCTGGGCGGCTATGAAGGCCCCCTTGACCTGCTGCTCGCACTCGCGCGCACGCAAAAAGTCGACCTCCGCTATCTCTCGATCGTAGCTTTGGCGGATCAATATCTGACCTATATCCGCGAGGCCAAGACGCTGCGGTTGGAGTTGGCCGCTGACTATCTCGTCATGGCGGCTTGGCTCGCGTTCTTGAAGTCGCGCCTGCTGATTCCGAAGCTTCAGATCGAGGACAATACGCCGAGCGGCGAAAACCTCGCGGCCCGTCTGCAATTCCGTCTGATGCGGCTCGAGGCCATGCGTAAAGCGGCAGCACAACTCATGACGCGCAAGCGTCTCGGCCTCGATATTTTTCAACGCGGCATGCCGCAGGGCACCAAGACCATTCGTGAGCGTCAATACACAGCTGAAATCTACGACCTCCTGAAGGCCTATGCCGACCAGCGGTCGCGCCGGATCGTCAAGCGCGCGCATGTGGTCAAGAAGCGCGAAGTCTGGTCCATCAAGGATGCGCGCGACCGCCTGCATCGCCTCGTTGGCGCGTCTGCAGTGGGGGAGTGGGTCCAGCTGGATCTGTTCATCGATCAGTTCGTGCCAATGCCCGGGCCAGAGGTGACCCGCACGGCGCGCGCGGCGTCTTTCGGCGCCACGCTGGAGATGGCACGCGACGGCCTCGTCGAGTTGCAGCAGGCCGAACCCTACGCGCCGATTTACATGCGCAAGACGGCCGACGCAGATTGGGACGGCTGAGCGCTTGCGTAGGCCCTGCCGGTCCCCCTAAACCGTCTCGATGAGCGCGGCGAGGACACCGATGGCATCGACAGTTTACGAGGCTTTTTCAGCGACGGCCGCGGCGCATCCGGACAATGCTTTCCTGTGCGTCGCACCACGAGCGGATCGCGGGTATGCGCCGCTCGGACTTGAGCTCACCTATGGCGATGTGCGGCGCGAGGTGGAGCAGCTGAAGGCGCTGTATGCCGCTGCCGGATATGGTCACAGCCATCGGGTCGCGCTTCTGCTTGAGATGCGGCCGGAGTTCTTCTTCCACTATCTCGCGCTCAACGCGCTTGGCGTCGGCATCGTGCCGATCAATCCGGATTATCGCCACGACGAGATGCTCTACCAGATGAGCCATTCGGAGGCGGACCTTGCAGTCGTCGTCAGCACGCGCTTGGCGGATCTTGCGAAAGTCGGCGCGGATCGCGCGCACGAGGGAGGCGCTCGACTGGCTGTTGTCGACGCCTTCGCACTGCCGGTGGCCCTGCCGAAGCCCACGCGGCCAGCGCCAAATGCTGGCCCGCCGACGCTCGATACGGAAGCGGGGCTGCTCTACACATCGGGGACGACCGGCCGGCCGAAAGGCTGCATCCTGACCAATCTCTACTACCTGAATGCTGGCGGAGAATACGCGGCAGGGAAAGGTCAGGCGCAGGTCCGCCACGGCGTGGAGCGCTTCTACAATCCGCTGCCACTGTTTCACATGAACCATCAGGCAGTGACGGGCACATGCGCGATCCTGACGGCCAACTGTCTGGTGCTGCCTGAGCGCTTTTCGCCGCAACGCTGGTGGCAAGAGGTGGTCGATACGCGCGCGACCATCATCCATTATCTCGGCATCGTTGCGCCGACGCTGCTCAATCAGCCAGTCGTATCAGCTGAAGCGCAGCACCGTGTGCGCTTTGGCATCGGGGCCGGCATCGAGCCCGCGTTGCATGCCGCGTTCGAGGCGCGCTTTGGTTTTCCCATGCTCGAAGTGTGGGGCATGACCGAAACCGGGCGCTGCTTTTGGAATGCAGGCGATGAGCGCCGGGTCGAGACGCGTGCCTTTGGGCAACCTACAGCGACGTTGCAAGCCCGCGTGGTCGATGAGGCAGACCGTGACGTGGCCGACGGCATCGAGGGGGAACTGCTCGTGCGCCACTCGGCCGAGCAGCCGCGACGCGGCTTTTTCTCGGGTTATCTCAAAAACGCCGAGGCGACCGATGAGGCATGGCGCGGCGGCTGGTTCCACACCGGCGATGTCGTGACGCGCGACGGGTCTGGCATGCTGTATTTCATCGATCGCAAAAAGAACATCATCCGCCGCTCCGGCGAAAACATCGCAGCGGCCGAGATCGAGGCCGTGTTGCAAGCGCACGAACAGGTGGCCCAGGTGGCCGTCATCGCCGTCAAAGACGAGGTGCGCGAGGAGGAAGTTTTCGCGTGCATCGTGCCCATGCCGGGCGCGACGAGAAACGCAGCGCTTGCCGACGATATCTTCGCTTGGGCCAACGCGCGGCTCGCCTATTATAAGTCGCCCGGCTGGATCTTATTTCTCGACACGTTGCCGACCACGGGCACGCAGAAAGTTCAGAAGGCGCAGATCTTCGCGGCTGACGTTGATCCGCGGCAGCAACCCGGTGTGTTTGATCTGCGCGCGCGCAAGAAGCGCGGTTGAGGCTTGCCCTATTCTTGCGGCCAAGAATATTGACGAATGCGCCTCCCCCAAACTGTCATGGCCGGCCTTGTGCCGGCCACCCATTTTGCAATGCACGCAGCTGGTTGCCATTACGTTGAGACGTCTCAACACTCCGGATCCTGCAGCGTTTGTTCGCGATGGGTGGCCGGGACAAGCCGGCCATGACAGTGGGAGGGACAGATCGTCAGTCAGAGATTTTACGCGCCGGTATTACTTTCCGATCTTGGCGCCGGCCTCTTTGGCTTGGTGTTCCAGGCGACCGCGCTTTTCGGCAGAGATCTTGACGCGCATTTTGGTCTTGCCGTCCTTGGCCGTCTTTTTCTCCACGATCTCGGCGTGCTCGTGCAGCCAGTGCAGCAGCTTGCCGGCGGCCGGGCCAAGCGTCACCGACAGCTCATCGTCATCGGCTCCGAGGTTGTCGTTGATTGTTGCGAGCAAGACGTCGACGCCTTCGCCCGTCATGGCTGAAACGAGCACGGGCTTTTCTTTGCGGCGTGCGACTTCGGCCATCAGTTCCTCGCGCCGCTCGGCACTCACGCGATCCATCTTGTTCCAGACTTCGAGCATCTTCGTCTTGGCGTCATCGGGATCAACGCCGAGATCGCGCAACACGCTTCTGACGTCCAACGCCTGCGCATCGGATTCCGGATGTGAGATATCGCGCACATGCAGGATCAGCGACGCTTCGATGACCTCCTCAAGCGTCGCGCGGAAGGCTGCCACCAACATCGTCGGCAAGTCCGAAATGAATCCGACAGTATCGGACAGGATGATCTTGCGACCCGGCGCGACTTTGACTTCGCGCATGGTCGGGTCGAGCGTGGCGAACACCTGATCCTTGGCAAACACACTTGCGCCGGTGATCCGATTGAACAAGGTCGACTTACCCGCGTTCGTATATCCGACAATGGCAACGATTTTGTATGGCACCTTCTTGCGCGTGGCGCGGTTGATCTCGCGCGTGCGCACAACGTCTTTGATTTCAACCTTCAGCACGACGATCTTATCCTCGATCATGCGTCGATCGAGTTCGAGCTGACTCTCGCCGGGGCCGCCGAGAAAGCCCGCACCGCCGCGCTGGCGTTCCAAGTGCGTCCAGGCGCGTACGAGGCGGCTCTTCTGGTAGGTCAGGTGTGCGAGTTCGACTTGCAGGCGTCCCTCTCGTGTCTGCGCGCGGCGGCCGAAGATTTCGAGGATCAATCCGGTGCGGTCGAGCACCTTGCACATCCACGCTTTCTCCAGATTGCGCTGCTGGATGGGCGAGAGCGGATGGTCGACCACGCACAGCGTGATCTTGTCGGCCGCCACCATGGCTTTGATTTCGTCGACCTTGCCGGAGCCGAACAGCGTCGCGGGCTTCGGCGAGGCGAGTGGGATCACGTGCGCGCCGATGACAAGCAGATCGATCGCCTGCGCCAATCCGATGGCCTCGTCGCGACGGTCGTCGGCCGAGTGCAACGGGGGCAATGCGGGCTGCGCGTTGCCTTTGCGACGGCTGTCCTCGAAGCGACGGCCGCGCGGCGGCTGGGGCACGAGAACAAGCGCGCGCGTGCCGATGACGTAGCCGTCGACATGATGCGTGCCGCTGTCGTGCATTTCGATTGGCGCAGACTCTTCGGCGTCCTCGACATCGAGTTCGACAATGGCATCTTTGGTCTTCTTGCGGCGGGACACGCGGATCTGCGCCAGTGCGCGGGTTGTTGAGGGTGAGCGACGCTTAGGCGCGAAGCCGGGAATGCGCAAATTCATTCGGCAAAATCTTGCTTTGTTCTGATTGTGTGGTCTCACACTTGGTCACGGCTTCACGCGCTGTTAAAACATCAGCGTCACAATCGTCGGGTTCCTATTGCAGGTGCGTACCATGGCGCGAACCATCGAACTGGCCTTCGCAGGCGCGACGGCAAAATGTGCGATCGACAAGGTCGACCGTACCAGCCTGTACGGCTCCGTCACCACGGAAACACACGATGTCGACGGCAAGGCCTGTCGGCTGGCGACCCTTGCGGGCGATGGCAAGACGCTGATCCCAAGTGGCGACACGGCGCTTGCCTACATGACCGATGATGGCCGATGGATGGAGCGCAATATGCTGGTGCCCGTCGATGCCGCGGGCAATCGCGTGAACTCGGTCGCTTCCAGCTTCACGCATCCGCTTGAACTCGAGGTGACCGCCACACCGACGCGCTTCCTCGATCACTCGATTCGCTCGGCTTACATGCTGTCACCTGAAGCCACGCTACCGGAAAAGCTCGACGCGGCGCTCCGCGACGGTGCGATCTTCAAAACCGACTTTTCCTATCGTGGCGGCATCTCCGCTGATCCAGCTTTTGTGATGAAGAGTGCCGACGGGACGCTGTGGTTGCTGGTCGGAGACGAAAACGACGTCTCGTTCGTCGGCTTCAACCAGACGGCCGGTCTTGCGGCTGAAGATGCCGAGGATCCCGCCGACGATGATCTCGATTTCGATATGATGTGAAAGGTGCGAGTTGCGAGGTGTGGCTTGCGAATTGGACAGCCATTTGCGCCCCAACTCGCAAGTTACAATTCGCTACTCGCAAGAGCCCCTCAATGCCAAACATCAATCTCCGTGATGCCCGCAATCGCGACGCCCTCGTGCGTGCTGATAGTGTGCGCCAGATAGCGAGCGTGCGTTATGTCGATGACAAGGGCGGCAAAGTACAGCTGCGCAAGGTGTTGAAAGGCACGCTCGACAATGGCCTCGACGCGCTGATGGCCGCCAACGACGGCAACCTCGATGCGGTCGGCGCGGCACTGCTGGCGAGCGATCCTGAGATCGATATGGAGCGCGCGGGTACGTTCATTGTCGACAGTGCGCGCGTCTATGTGAATACGGACAATAAAATTGTCTATCGCATCGTGCAGACCGAGATCGTGCGCGGCACCGACGGCATGGAGCGCGAACGGCGGCCAAAGAAGCGCGTCGCCGGCAATGTCGATGGCGAGATACCGCTGACCTGGACAGGGCGCAAAATGAAGAAGGCTGACGCTCTGGCGCGCTTCGTGTTTCACAGCAAGCTGCAGATCGTGCACGTCAACGGACTCACCTACGATTTTCTCTATGGCATCGCCAAGGAACTCGCGGACGCGGACAGTCTGATGCTGCTGGGTGCGGGTGCGTCGGGCAAAGAGCCGCTCATTTTGCGTCACGGCACCACGCCATGTCGCGGCTTTCTCGAAGGCCGCATCGACGGCGACAAATATGTGCTGCTGCTGCACCTCTCGAAAATGGAACTGAAAGCGCCGCCACCTGTTGTCGCGGCTGAGGCCACAGTTTCGCCAATGGTGCAGCTGGCAGCTTCAGTGCCCACGGCCGTTGCCGCGGCACCAGTTCCGTCTTCGGACGTGCCAAAGAAGCCAACCGTCAGCGACGTTCTGGCCGCCACGTCTCACGTTATGCCAACGCCGACTATGCCAGCGAAAGACGGCATTGCCGAAACAGTCGAGGCCGCGAAAACAGCCAAGCGCCGCAGCAAGGCGCCAGCGATCGCGCAAGCGGCCAACGCACAGTCGCTACCAAGGCCCGCAAAGAAGCGGACGTCGCCTCCAAAGACGACCGAAGATAAGCCAACGACCGAGTGATGACGGCTGGCTGACTCCCTGGCGTCGTCGCGGACTGGGGGAACCTGCCTACGGACGCAGATGGCACGCGACCATGCGCCCCGCGCTGTTGAGCGCCAACCGTGGCGTCTCCTGTTTGCAGCGCGCGGTCGCGATGGGGCAGCGGGTGTGGAAGGCGCAACCGGGCGGCGGATCGAGGGGCGAGGGTACATCACCATCGAGCACGAGTTTGCGCTGCCCCTTTCGGCTCGGATCGGGCACGGGTGCGGCTGCCAACAAGGCCTCCGTGTAGGGATGCATCGGCGAGGCGAACAGCGCTTCCGTTTCAGCGATCTCGACGATTTTGCCCAAGTACATGACGGCCACGCGGTGGCCGATGTGCTCGACCACACCGAGATCGTGCGAAACGAACAGATAGGCGAGGCCGAGCCGCTCCTGCAGATCGAGCAACAGGTTCAGCACCTGCGCCTGCACGGAGACGTCCAGCGCAGACACCGGCTCATCGGCAACGATGAGCGCCGGCGAGACAGAGAGCGCACGCGCTATGCCAAGGCGCTGACGCTGGCCGCCAGAGAACTCAAAGGGGTAGCGGTCAATCGTGTCGGTGCGCAGCCCGACTTGCTCGAACAACGCGCGTGCTCGGTCTTGGCGCTCAGATGACAGTAGGGTCTCGAAGTTTGCCAAAGGCTCCAGCACAATGTCGGCTGCGCGCAAGCGTGGATTGAGTGAGGCGTAGGGGTCCTGGAACACCATCTGCGCCTTGCGGCGATGGGTGCGAAACTCACCCTCACTCAGTGCAGTCACGTCTGTCCCGTCGAGGATGATCTTGCCGGCCGTCGGCGCAAGCAGGCGCAGGATCAGGCGCGCAACAGTCGACTTTCCACAGCCGCTCTCACCGACCAGGCACAGTGTCTCCCCTGGCGCGATGTTGAATGTGACATCGTCCACGGCCTTTACGTACCCGACATGGCGCCGCAGCAGACCGCGCGCGACAGGGAAGTGCTTCGTCAGGCCGGCGACTTCGAGGATGGTTGCGTTAGCCATGGTCGCGTTCTTAGCCTCTCTCGTGAAGCTATGGCCTGGGAGTGAGGTGGCTCTTGGCTGAGTAGGCGTTCCAGCTGCCGAGGCCGGGCAAACGCCCGGCGACCACTCCAGGACGACGCCTTTTGCATTTTCAGTCATTCAGTCTGGCAATTGGCAGTCTGGCAATTGGCATTCTGACCATTGGAATCAAGTGCCAAACTTCTTCCAGTAGGCGCCGAACAGCGCCTCTTCGCTCGGACGATCCTCGGCGATGGTCGTGACGAGGTGCGTGATGTTGATGAAATTCTTGTAGTTGAGGTTGTCCGAAAACGCGTTGCCCTGCCAGGTGCCGCAGCCCATCGTCAGCGTGAACGGCAAGGCGTTGTCATAGCCGCCGCCATTGCCGAACGTGTGCGCCTGATTGACCAGCACGCGCACGACGTCGATGTCGGCTGCGATCTCGCGGGCGTGGGCAAGGTTCTTGGTGTGGATGCCGCAGGAGTGGCCTTTGCCCTGGTAGTCGAGGATCGCGGTTGTGATGCGCTTGGCATCCTTGAAGTCCTTGGCGCGATAGACGGTGAGCACCAGCGAGAGCTTTTCACCTGATAGCGGAAACGCTTTGCCGATGCCGGTTTCCTCGGCGAGCACGAACTTGCAGCCTTTCGATTTCGGCCCGAGTTCGAAGACGTGCACGAGGGCTTCCGGCCCTTGCGCGATGACGGCACGGTTCAGCTTGCCGTCGACCCACAGACGATCGACGATGCGCTGGCGCTCTGCGCCCGTGGCCATGTAGCCGCCTTGTTTTTCCAGCGCCTTGATCGCCGCGTCGTAGACGGCGTCGACGATGATGACGGTATTTTCAGACGAACAGCTGGTGGCGTGATCGAAGCACTTCGACAGCATGATTTTAAGCGCGGCGTCGTCGAGATCGGCTGATGTATCAATGATGACAGGCACGTTCCCGAGCCCGACGCCGAGGGCCGGCTTGCCGCTCTTGTAGGCGGCCTTGACGTTGGCCTGGCTACCGGTTGCGACCACGAGGTCGGCGAGTTCCATCAGGCGCTGCGAGGTCTCACGCGTGACTGGCGCGGGCAGAAGAATAACGAGATCCTCGGGCAGTCCGATCTTCTTCAGCTCCGCGCGCATGGCAATGACCGTGGCTTCCGTCGCGGCGTAGGCCGTTGGCGGCGGCGCGATGATGATGGCATTGCCACCCTTCAGCGCCATCATGGCCTTGTTGACCGGGGTCGCGTTCGGGTTGGTGGAGGGCGTGATGGCGGCGACGACGCCGACCGGTTTCGCCCATTTGACGAGGCCCTTTTCCGGGATTTCCTCGATGATGCCGGTCGATTTCACGCGCAGCAGATCACGGAGTGTACCAAACGTCTTGCGCTGGTTCTTGATCACCTTGCTCTCGACCTCGCCGATGCCGGTCACCTCGACGGCATGGATGGCGAAGCGACGTGCATTCTCGGGCTTGTAGATCGACCAGGCGAGTCCCGTGACGGCTTCGTCGATGCGCGCCTGTCCGCCTTTGGCGATCTCCTGGGCGTAGGTCGCCATTGCCGCACGGGCACGAGCAATCAAAGCCGGCACAGGATCGAGCGTCGTCGCGGGCACGGTCTGCAGTTGGGATTTGGGCACGGGCAGGCTCCGGTGTTCAGGTCCAACGCTAAACCTATAGTCGATGAGTACAGGTTGGAAGACGCGCCGGTAACCAGTCATTAGCATTAATGGGTCCTTAACCACTTTAGTTTCATAACAACGCCCAACAACCTGCCGGAAAAAGCCCAAATCGTCCGGCAGACATGATCATCCGCTTTTGTGTAAGAGTTGACGGGGGTCTAGAACATGGGTGCCGCATTTGCCGGGTGCGCTTCTGTGCGCCCCTTACTGGTCTTGTGTGCCGCGCTGGTCGTCAGCGCATCGGCCGTGAGCCGTCAAGCTGTCGCCCAGACGGCGCCCCCCGCCGACGGCGTGACCGTTGCAGCCAACACCACACTCGGTGGCGACAAGACCCGCACACGCTTCGTGATTGGCCTGGAAAAGGCCGTTGATTACCAAGTCTTTTCGCTGCCCAATCCGAACCGCGTCATTGTCGACTTCGCCGAAGTCAAACTCGTGCTGCCGCAAAAAACGACCGATGGGGCCGTCGGCCTCGTCCAGTCCTTCTATGGTGGTCAGGCCGCGCCTGGAAAAACCCGCGTGGTCATCGATGTGACCGGCGCCGTTGTGGTGGAGAAGGCAACGCTCGAGCGCGGCAAAGACGGCAAGTCGCCCCGCCTCGTGCTCGACATTGTTCCTGTCAACGCTGCCAAGCAAACGGCAGCCGTACCAAAACCCGTCGGTCTCAACGGTCTTGGCGCCACGGGCGTACAGCCGCCGACGCCGAAATCCGCTCAGCGCCCGCTGACACGTGATACCGCGATCTACAAACCCATCATCGTCATCGACCCCGGGCACGGTGGCCATGACTCCGGCGCACAACGCTTTGGCGCCGTTGAAAAGGACGTCGTCCTCGCTTTCTCGCTCAAGCTGCGCGAGAAGCTGCTCGCCTCGGGCCGCTACAAGGTGCTCATGACACGCGACTCCGACAAGTTCGTCGAGCTGGATGAACGCCGCGCCTTTGGCGATCGCAGCCGCGCGGCGTTGTTCATCGCCGTGCACGCCGACTATGCGGGTTCATCTGCGCGCGGCGCCACCATCTATTCGCTGCGCGATAGCACGTCGAAGGGTCTGCAAGGCTCAGCCAAGCAGGAGGCCGAGGCAAATGTCCTGAGCCAGAAGGAACTCGAGGCGATCCGCTCGAACAAGGGCGATGTCAGCGCTGTTTCTGCAATGTTGGGCAATCTCGGCAAGCGCGAGATCGAGGCCAACAAGGACCGCACGCAGTTGTTCTCGAAGTCGGTCATTGAATTCATGGGCGCCTCGACGCCGATGATGAGCAATCCCGACCGCGAAGCCAATTTCCGCGTGCTGAAATCCGCGAAAACCCCCTCGGTGTTGATCGAACTCGCCTACGTCACCAACGCCCAGGACGCCAAGAACCTGAAGTCCGACGAGTGGCGTGACAAGGTTACGGGCTCACTGCTGACGGCGATCGAGAACTATTTCTCGCACCGCGAAGCCCGCCTGCCCTGACTTTTAAGCGATCCGCACTCGACAGCTTTGCTGTGACGCGTCCAAGGTGGGGCGTAGCAATCAGCGAGGCCGAATATGGGACGCTTGTCGGGTAAAGTCATTCTCATCACCGGCGCGGGCTCCGGCCTAGGCCGCTCGGCGGCGATCTTGTGCGCGGCGGCTGATGCGACCGTCATCGGCACGGATGTCAATGCAGACGGCGGCCACGAGACCGTGCGTCTTGCCGGCCAGCGCGCGCATTTCCTGCCGCAGGATACGACCAAGGCTGACGACTGGGGCCGCGTTCTCGCCGATATCAAGGCGCGCTTTGGCGCGCTGCACGGCCTGTTGAACAACGCCGGCATTCTCGGCAAGTTTCCGCACACGGTCGAAACCGAGGATATCGAGGCCATGCGCCGCGTGTTCGCGGTCAATGTCGAGGGTGTGTTCCTCGGATGCCAGTTGGCCGCCCCCGTCATCCGCGACAGCGGGGGCGGGTCGATCGTCAATCTCTCGTCTGTCGCGGGATTGAGAGGCACGCCACCGCTCGTGTCCTACGGCATGAGCAAAGGCGCCGTCCGTCAGTTGACCAAAACGGTCGCTCTGCACTGCGCACGCTCGGGCTGGAAAGTACGCTGCAACTCCCTGCACCCAGGCATTATTGATACGCCGATGGGCGACACTCTGATCACAGAGCCAGCCGCCCGCGCAGCGCGGCTCGCCAACATCCCACTCGGAGAGATTGGGCGGCCCGACGATATCGGTCACGCGGCCGTGTTTCTGCTGTCGGACGAGGCGCGCTATATCACCGGCGCCGAGCTGGTCGTCGACGGCGGGTACATGCTTTGAGCGGATGGGCCACGCGTGGCGTCAACCGCGCGTCTCCGTCTGGAAGACCTTTTGTGCCACCTGCCACCGCCCATCGATCTTCAGCAGCGACAGCTGATCGGTGAAATAGCGTGGCGGCAATTGGCACTTCACTTTGACGAACGCCATCGTCGGCCCCGCGAGATCAATCGACAGGATGTGATCGCCTCTCTCAAGACCTTGCGACTTGGCGGAAGGGCGTGAGCGAACGCCGGCAAGCCACGTGTCGCGCGGTGTGATCACCGGCTTGCCATCAACGCTCTGCGTCAGCGCCGATGTGGGATGGAAGACGCGCGCAATCTTGTCGGCGTCGCCTTCGTAGAGGCCATCGAGATAGTCCTTCACGAGGGCTTCGATTTCAACCAGATCGCGGCTCATGTCGGCTCTCCAATCTCGCGCGGGCGACTTGAAATCTTACTGCGACGCGGCGGCCTTATCCTTAGCAGCCGGCGCTTTCGGCGCGGCTTTCGGAGCAGCCGCGGCCGGCTTTTTGGCCGGAGCAACACTGGCCTCAGTCGGTGTCACGGTCGCGGCAGGGCCGTCCCAGCACACATTGGCCTCAGCCCGGCAGGTGTATTCGTCGAAAACGATGAGGTCGAGGTAGAGCTCGCAGGTCACGTCTTTTTTGCCAGTCGTGTACTTCTTGATGCCGTTTGCGGCAGCCCACGTGGCCACGTATTTATCCAACAAGTTCTTGGCGTCCTTGGTCGGGCCGTCCTTGCCGTAGTCGTTGACCGAGAAACCAAGCCGCGTGCAGCGTGCCTCCGCAGCCGTCGCAAATACGACAGTCGCCGCAACAACGGCAGCACCAAGCGAGGCGATACGCATGCACAACTCCCTGCATCAGGCCCGCATTAGGACCAACTGGTCACTGAACGCGAGGCCACTGAACGTGGTTAACTGCACCTAGCAGACGGCTAAGACGCTGCCTAGTGAGCGCGTGCAACACTGGTCCTTCAAGGACTGACCATCAGGCACCAGGGCCAAGCTCGGGGCCAAGCTCGGGGCCAAAATCCGGGGCCAAAATCCGGGCCTGTCCAAAGCGTGCCGAACTGTTATATCGCGCGTATGAAAGACCTGCACTTCCTCAACGTGTCCGGACGGCGTATTGCGACGCTCTCAGCCCCCGCGCGGGATCCCAGTACGCCAGGCTTCATTTGGTTCTGCGGCCTCAAGTCCGAGATGATCTCGACGAAAGCGACCGCGCTCGCCGGCTGGTGCGCCGAGCAAGGGCACGCGTGCACGCGCTTTGACTATTCCGGTCATGGCCGCTCCGGTGGGCGCTTTGAAGATGGCACCATTGGCGCCTGGCTTGAAGAGGCTCATGCCGTGCTCGATCAGCTGACCACCGGCCCGCAAGTGCTCGTCGGCTCGTCGACGGGCGGCTATATCGCGCTGCTGGTGCTGCGTGATCTGCTGCGCCAGGACCCGGCCAAGGCCGCCCGCATCAAAGGCCTCGTGCTCATAGCACCGGCCTGGGACCTGACGACGACGCTCATGTGGGACCGGTTCGGGACGGCTGCCCGCAAAGCCATCGACGAGCAGGGCGTGTATCTGCGCCCCTCCAATTACGGCGACGGCCCCTACGCCATCACGCGCGCCTTCCTGGATGAGGGACGCAAGCACCTCATCGGACCCGACGGCTTCGATCCTGGCCGCCCGATTGTCGTCTTGCACGGGCTGCAGGACGAGGATGTGCCGTGGGAGCATACGATGGAACTCGAATCGATCATGCGCGGCGATCATGTGCGCGTGCACGCCGTGCCTGAGGGCGATCATCGCTTGTCGACACCTGATGACCTCGCGCTACTGTTTCGGGTGTGTGGGGAGATGGTTGGGTAGGCGGGTCGGTCGCTTTCCTTTCGGCCGACATCATGCAAGCTCGGACACAACCCGGGCCACGAATGCTGCTCCATGACCGACAACAGCCTCCGCGCCGTTCTGACGCGCGACCGAGCCACGCTCGCCGTCGTCGCCGCGCTGTTCCTCATGGTCACCGTCAACCAACTCGGCACCGGCATCCTCTCGGCCGTCATCCCTGTTCGGCTTGCAGCCGAGGGCCACTCAGCCTCTGCGGCCGGCGCCATTTCGACCGTGTTCTCGGCGTTTTTTCTCGTCGGCTGTCTCGCCGGACCGCGTATCATCGGACATCTCGGAACATCGCGTACGCTGCTCGCTGTCGGCGCCATCAACGCGATCCTGGCGGTGCTGCATTGGGCGTTTCCCGGGCCCTTCGCATGGTCGATGCTGCGCGGCATTGCGGGGCTCAGCACGGCGACATACTTCGTGCTCGTCGAGAGTTGGGTTGCCTCCCAGACCACAGCTGAAACGCGCGGTTTGATCTTCGGCGTCTATATGGTGCTGATCCGCTTGGCCTTCGCCATCGGGCAACTCATTATCGCCTTCGTCGATCCCGCTTCGATCACGTCCTTGTTCCTCGTGGCAGCCGCCATCTACTGTGTCTCGCCGCTGTTTCGCCCGCGCACGACGGCGTCATCCCCGCCTCCGACGCGTCTTGCCCTGTCGAGTTATCTCGACCTGCCGCGCCATGCGCCGGCCGCTGCGGCTGCGGCCCTGACACACGGCCTGCTGTTTGCAACCGTGCCCGGATTGCTGCCGAAGTGGGGCGTCGATGCCGGCATCAGCGTCGGCGCCATCGCGACGACCTTGGCCGTCATTCAGATCGGCGGCCTCATGCTGCAACTGCCGCTGTCGTTCATTTCGGACAAAATCGAGCGGCGCACCATCATGGCATTCGCCGCCATCGGGGCCGCCGCCGTCTCCGTGACGATCCTGAATTTGCCGACGGAGGCGACCGGGCTGTGGCTGTTTCTGATGTTGCTGTGGGGCGGCTTCGCCTCGTCTTTGTACTCGCTCGGGCTGGCGCATGCGTCCGATATCGCGCCACCGGAGCAACGCGTGGCGTGGATATCGAGCCAGATGTTGATCTGGGGTATCGGCGCCATGGTTGGCCCGATGATCGCCGCGACATGCATGGATCTGTTCGGAACCCGCGTGCTGTGGACCTACGGGCTCGTCGTCAGCCTCGGGATGGGACTGTTTTTCCTCTGGCGCAAGATCGTCCGGCCGCGGTGATCGGGATCACCCGTCCACGGCCTTCAGAATTGCCGGCACCAGCAACCCGGCGAGCACGCGGCCAATCTGCTTTTCGCGCTCGCTATACATGCCCTCCTCGCCACAGAAGTTGAGCGTGCCAAGACGGCGGCCGGCATGGCGCACGGGCACGTTCATGATTGCCGTAATGCCAAGCGAAAAGATCAGCTCATGATCGAAGAACATGCGCTTCACGTCTGCGCGATTGGCCGCCAGCGCGACGTCACCGCGCTCCAGTATGGCGTGGTTCTCGGTCAGCTTTTCGAGCGGCTTGGTGCCGCCGATGGGATAAGATTTCTCATCGCTCGACGACAAGCGAGACACGACAGCGTCGGCCTCGACGTACTTCAGGATCGTCAGCAATCGCCAGCCGCACGTTTCCTTGGCAAGCCGCTCGACGGCTTTGTAGGTCTCGCGTTCTGGCTTCTCGGCTTGCAGCGCCATGACGGCGCGGACATCGTCCAAGGTGAGATCGCGTTTGGTCATGGTCATCTCCGGATCGTGACGGGTTCAAGCTCGAGCGGGCTGGGCTGCGGGCAGCGGTGGCTGCGAAATCGCCTCCGGCACCAGGCCTTTCGTATAAAAGCGCAGGATCAAAAGCAGCGCGCCCGCAATCAGGATCTCGCGCAGGGCTGCTCCCTGGACCGGCGTGATGAACGGCAGCAGTGGCGTGATAAAGCGCGTTGCCTCCAGAAAGAACACGACCATCACTGCGCCGAGCACCGCACCCCGGTTGTTGCCGAGCCCTCCCGACAGCAGCGAGAGCTTAACGTAGAGCGTCAGCAGCGGCGCGAACAAATCCGGTGCGATGTAGCTGGAGTAATGGCCATACAACGCGCCGGCGAGACCCAGCGCAGCCGTGCCGAAGGCGAAGGCCTTGACCTTGAACAGCAGCACGTTCTTGCCGGCCACCTGCACGATCTGCTCATCATCGCGGATGCCGCGCAAGACACGCCCGAACGGGGCTTGCGCCAACCGTTCGCACAGAAAGAACAGCACCACGGTGATGGCAACGACAATGCCAAGGAACAGGATGTTAAAGCCATGCGGCCCGAGCTCCTGCCGCAGCGGTCCGGGAATGCCTGAGAGGCCATCGGTTCCGTTGGCGAGCCAGATCTCGTTCGACATGACGATGCGCATCGTCTCGGCAAAGCCGAGTGTGACAATGGCGAGATAGTCGCCGCGCAGGTTGACCGTGATCAGCGCGACCAACACGCCGACCAGCGACGCCATCGCGGTACCCGCCATCACCCCGAGCCAAATGGGCCAACCGAGCTTCAGCGTCAGCAGCGCCGACGTGTAGGCGCCGACCGCGAAGAAGCCGACGAGGCCGAGGTTGACCATACCGGCCATGCCCCAGATGACGTTCATGCCAAGCGCCAGGATCGCGTAGATCCCCGCGGTGACGGCCATCGCGATGATGTAGTGTTCCATGTGTTATGTCGCCCTCGCTGTAGCAACACTCCCATCTGACAACTGACGATGCGTGCGGCCGCGGCGCGCTCTACCGCGGGTGAGTTACCATGTGCGGCGCACACCTTGATCTATGAAACAAGCTGCCGCGCAGCGGCGATTTTTGCGATGCAGCATTCGTGCTGCGCTGCAGCTAGTTACAGGAGAGGGGCGGCCACTTGCTCGGTCGAGACCGAACCGCTGGCACTGCGCGAGCTGCTGGCACTGTCGCGCAAGCGGCTGCCCCTCACCCACCATTCCAACATCGCTCCGACGTTGGAATGGTCTCCCTCTCCCCCTGAAAAAGGGGAGAGGGACGTGGAGTGCTTTGTTTCCCCATCAATACTGCCTCGCCCCCAGAATCCCGCGCGGCCTGACCGTCAGCACCAGCAGGATGGCAAAGAATCCGATCGCGCTGCGATAGGCTGGCGACAGAACCAGCAGCGACAACTCCTCGCCGACCCCGATGACCAGCGCGCCGATCACCGCGCCCGGAATACTGCCCAAGCCGCCAACAACGGCGGCGGCGAACACGGACAAGATCGTCTTGAAACCGACCAGCGGGTCGATGGTTGTATCCAATCCGATCAACATGCCACCGATCCCCGCGAGCCCCATAGCGACGAACGAGACCGTGCGCGCCACCATGTTCGTATCGATCCCCTTGATCGACGCCAGCATCGGGTTGTCGGCAACAGCCCGCATGGCTTTGCCGGAACGTGTCAACGCGAGGAATGCAAACAGCAAACCCATGACGATCAGCGCGATGACGAGGTTTTCGACCTGCTGCGGGCCGATGCGCAGGCCGCCGATCACCCAATCGCGCTGCAGCGGCAGCTTGTAGCCGCGCATGGCGTTGCCGAAGATGAATCGGACGACGTTTTCGAGAGCGATTGTGAGCGCGATGGAGCCGATCGCCGTCGTGATGAAACCCGCCGCGCGGAACGGCTTCAGCACGAATTCATCGCTCAGCCAGCCGACCAAACCCGCGATCACGAACGCCGCCAAAAGCGACACATATACCGGCATGCCGAACGACACATTGGCGACGAAGCCAGCATAGGCGCCGATGGTCATGTGCGAGGCCAGCGCGAAGTTCGTGAACCGCAGCACAGCGAAGATGGCGGTCAAGCCAATGGCTGGCACGGCCAGAATCGTGCCGGCCATTACGCCGTTGAGGATGAGCTGTAGCGTTTGCATTCCCGTTTTGCCGCCCCGCATGCCCGACATGGGGCATACCCTATGCGGTCCTGGGCGAAACGCATAGGTGCTGCAAGTCCCAGGCATGCCACCTCGTCGTCATAGAGACGGCAGCTCCCACAACCGCTGCTCGGCCCCATCGAGACGGGCTTTGTCGATCTCCATCAGGCGCGCGCCATCGGTCCACAGGATGGCGCAGCCGACACTGTGGCCGGGGAAGATCTTCGCTATTGCGATGCGATAGGCGGCGAGTTGCAGGAGATACGCTTCGGCAACGCCGTTGGCGTGCAGCGGCGGCGGGCGATTGGTCTTGTAGTCGATAATCAGAACTTCGCCGTTTACGATGGCGAGGCGGTCGATCTGGCCCATCAAGCGGATCGGCTGACCCTTGCCGGAGGGGCGCTGTAACTCGGCGACGACGGGCACCTCGGCCTGACTTTCGGGGCCGAACAGGGCACCAAAGCGAGGGTGGTTGAGGATGGCGAGCACCTCGCTCGCAATGCTTGCCCGCATCCGTTCAGGCAACTCGGCACCGCGCGTGTCGAGGAAGCTCTCGGCGCCCACAGCCCAACCCGTTTTGGGCACACCCGGCAGATGCTCCAGCAGTGCGTGTGTGAGGGTTCCCCGCAGGAAGCGGCGCGTGTCGGAGGCAACACCCGGCGGCAACAGCGGCGGTTCGCTGCGCTCGCGCTTCGCGGGCTCGACGGCTTCGCCTGCCTCGTCGGTCTCGAGTGGCGCAAGACGTGATGGCGCGAGCGGTACGATGGTGCGCCCCTCGCGTGGCGCTAATGTCGTCGCCCAGGCGGGCAGCGGCACCTTGTCGAGCGCACCCGCGCCATGTTGCCGCGATGTCTCGTGAGGTGCGCGCTGCACGCCGGTCTGCACGCGGATCTTGCGGCCATCGCTTAGCTCGACCTCGTCGAGAGTTGGCGTCAGCGCGCGCTCGATCAAGCGATACCAGCAACCGTCCGGGGGCGCCTGCTTACCCGCAAAGCCCGCGATGTAAAGGCGGTCGCGCGGTCGCGTCAGGGCGACGTAGAGTAGGCGGTTGCGCTCCCTCAGGTCGCGCTGCTTGGCGGCGGCCTTGGCGGCCTCCACCACGGGCAAGTCACTCGTGCCTTTAACGGGCCAGAGCTGGATGTCGCGGATGAGCTCGCCGGGACGGTCGATATCAAGCAAAGCGCCTTGCGCGCGCCCGTTGGTGCAGGTGTCAGGCAGAAACACGATCGGCGCTTCGAGGCCCTTCGCCCCGTGGACGGTCATGATGCGCACCTCGTCGCGTCCCTGGTCCATGTCGCGCTTGATCTCATGGTCGGCTGCACTCACCCAGGTGAGAAACCCCTGTAGAGACGGTGGTTCCTGCGCGTCATAATCGAGCGCAAGACTGAGCAATTCGTCGATCGGATCTGCCGCTTCGGCACCCAGTCGCGTCAGCAGACGGTGATGCATCTCGCCATTGTCGCGTGCCAGCAGAGAGGCAAAGAATTCATAAGGCGGCAGGAAGTCCGCTTCCGAGCGCCACTGCTTCAGCCTGTCGGCCGCTTCTTTGAAGAACATATCGGTCTTGGCGCGTTCAAGCAGCGCGTTCCAGAGCGTGCCTTTGCGCTTTGGCGCGATCTCGATCAGGCGGTCATCGTTGAGACCGAACAGCGGAGATTTCAATATAGTCGCAAGCGCGAGATCATCTTCGGGCAAGGTCAAAAATTGTGCCAAGACGAGCAGATCTTTCACCGCGATCTGGTCGGCGAGCTTCAGCCGATCGGAGCCAGCGACCGGCACCTTGCGGGCCTTCAGCGCCGAGACCATGACGTCTGTAAAGGGCCGCCGCTTCGAGACGAGCACAAGAATATCACCTGCGCGGAGTGGCCGGTTTTCCGATACCAACTTCTCGCCGCGATCAAGCCAGCCCGCGATCGTGTCGGCAATGCGCCCGGCCAGACGCGCGACCGGCGATACGATCGGCTTTTCATCGAGCGGCGCCCAGGCATTGGCCGGTGGCTCCTCTTCCGGTCGTTCGATCGGCCATAATTCGACGTGCCCGGATTGTCCGGCGCGGTGCGCGATGTGGCGCACGATGGCGTCGTCGGCCGTGAGGCCTGGCGTCTTGTTGGGATCGGCGAACACCTGGTCGACGGCCGCCAGGATAGGCTCGGTGGTGCGAAACGAGACATTCAGCGGCACACGCCGCCAGCCGCGACCCGCCGACTTGGCCCGCTCCGCAAAGATGTGCCCCATTTTCTGGAACATCTCGGGGGCTGCGCCCTGGAAGCCATAGATCGACTGCTTCTCATCGCCAACAGCGAACAGCGTGCGCAACACGTCATCGCGCGAGCCGCCGGAGAAGAACTCCTGCGCCAGCGCATCGATCAGCGACCATTGCTGGGGCGAGGTGTCCTGCGCTTCGTCGACGAGGATGTGGTCGATGCCGCCGTCGAGTTTGAACAGCACCCAATCGGCGCCGCCGATCTCGCTGCCGCCGGGCTGTACGAGGCTGACGGCCTTGCGAATGAGATCGTCGAAATCGAGCGCGGCGCGTTGCGCCTTGGCATGGTCATATCGCTGGCGGACGGCGTCGGCGATAGTGATGAGGGCGCGCGTGGCGCCAATCAGATCAAGACCGCGTTGGCGTTGGCGCAGATCGATGAAGCGGCCTTTGGCCTTCTCGAAGAGATCCTCGACCTGCGGATGCGCCTCGCGGATGGCCATGGTCACGGGACTTTTTGAGGCGCTACCGTCTTTGTTGAGAAACATGTCCGCGAACAGCGCTACGCGCTCGACCGCGGACTTAGCGCGCAAGGCCGCCTGCAGCGCTTCTGCGATCTTGGTTTCCTTCGCGCCACCGTTGCGGAAAACGTCGCGGATCGCGGCCATGTCCACATCTGACAGCACGCCCGCGAGCGCTGCGTCGAGAGACGCAGCATCGTCGTCCTGATCCAGCCCAACGACGCGCCGGTGGGTCGCCTCGACCTGGTCGGCATCGAGGCGCGCCATGGCAATGAGCCACGCGCGGTTTGACAGCGCTTCGCGCAGCACACTGTCGAACTGATCATCGATGGCGTAGGCGATCATGATCGCAAGCGCGCGTCCGAGCGGCGTATCGGGTCGCGTCGCCGCAAGTCCAAGCGTCTCGTCTGTCGCTGCCCGGCGCAACTCCGCACCCGTGCGGTCATCGAGAATCGAGAAGCCCGGCGGCACACCGGCTTCAAGTGGAAAGCGCTGCAGCAGGCGCTCGGAAAAGGCGTGGATGGTCTGTACGCGCAAGCCGCCGGGCGTCTCGATGGCCTCCGCAAACAGCTGGCGCGCGCGCTTCACCTGCTCAGGCGCGGGCGCGCTCCCACACAGGTCAGCAAGCACGCGGGTCAGCTCAAGCGCGTCCATGGTCACCCAACGCGCGAGGCGATCGAACACGCGCTTCGACATCTCTGCCGCCGCAGCCTTGGTGTAGGTGAGAGCGATGATTTTTTCGGGCTTCGTACCAGCCAGCAGCAGACGCAGAACGCGATCTGTCAGCACCTGGGTCTTGCCGGTGCCGGCATTCGCCGCCACCCAGGCAGACACGGTCGGATCAGCCGCCGCACGCTGGTCCTCGCGCGCGCGCGCGCTTAGATGCTGGGGCGACGCGTCTTGTAAAAAATCGGCCATACCGGCTGTTTACCGCCTTGCGATGGCGGCGTCGAAGCGACTGGCGCGGGACACGAACAAGCTGTGCAAAACATCCACCCGTCGTCAGGGCGTCCGGTCGCCCGGCTTGAGCATTTCGCTGCCCGGCGGCGGCGGTGTCTGGGAGATGCGGCAGGGCCGGCCGCGCGCGACACAGCGCACGGTTCCATCGCCCGCCGGCTCGCACGTCAATTGACGGTTCCAGGCCAGCTGCCAGCGGGCAAACGCGACGCCCAGTGCGCCGGCCTTTTCGACCCAATCGGCAAGCGCCTTCTGCTTTGCTTCGAGTTCGGTCTTGGCTGTGATGGCCGCGCCGGTCAGTGGATCGGCGCAAATAGCCCAAGATGCCTCCGCCTGCGGCGAGGCGTAGAGACACAGGGCCAGCATCGCGATCGATAGGCGTTTCACAGGGCAATCTCTTTGGCCATGAACGCTGCGACAGCGTCGTGCGGCACGTCGCGAGCCACGAAGGCTTCACCAATGTCGCGCACGAGGATGAACGTCAGTTTGCCGCGCTGCACTTTCTTGTCCTGCGCCATCAGCGCCATCAGTGCGTCGACGGTCGGCGGGCCCGAACCAGTACTATCCGTACCCGGAATGTCAGCAATACGCGTGGGCAGACCAACGGCGCGCAAATGTGCCTCCACGCGTGCCGACGAACCGATGGGCGTCAAGTCCTGCGCTTCGGAGTAACGGAAAGCCTGCGCCATACCGATGGCGACGGCTTCGCCGTGCAGCAATCGATCTGAGTACCCAGCCCAGGCTTCAAGCGCATGGCCGAACGTGTGCCCAAGATTGAGCAACATGCGCTCACCCGTCTCCGTCTCGTCACGTGCGACAATGCCGGCCTTCATGCGCACGCTCGTTTCGATGGCATGCACAAGTTCAGCGAGATCATTGCCAAACAGCCGCTCCGCGCGCGCTTCCAGCCGTTCGTAGAACGCGCGATCGCCGAGCAGTCCGTACTTCACCACCTCGGCATACCCCGCGCGCATCTGGCGGGGCGGCAACGTTGACAGCGCATCGGTGTCGGCGAGCACAAGCACCGGCTGATGGAATGCGCCCGCAAGGTTTTTGCCCTGCGCCGTGTTGATGCCGGTCTTGCCGCCGACGGAGCTGTCAACTTGGGCAAGCAAAGTGGTCGGCACCTGCACGAACCGCACACCGCGCCGCACGATTGCGGCCGCAAAGCCCGCGAGATCCCCGATCACGCCACCGCCCAGCGCGAGCACGAGATCGCCACGTTCAAGGCCCGTTTCGAGCAAGCGCTCGGCCACATGCGCGAGCGTCGAAAAATTCTTGGTCTGCTCCCCAGCCGGCACCGTGATAACGCCAAGGCAGCGCACGCCGAGGCTCGCCTGCAAGGCTGCCAGATGATGCCGTGCCACCGTCTCGTCGGTGACGATGGCGACGCGCGCCGTTGGCCAGTGTGCTTCGATCAGCGTTGCGGTGCGTGCAAGCAGACCCGGCCCGATCAGCACCTCGTACGACCGCGTACCGAGGACAACGGGTACTATGATTGGGGCAGCAGTCGACACGGGTCACTCCACAGCAAGGTCGCAACGCCACAGGCATTGCGTGCATTGGCGTTCACGCCCCGCATATCAGATCTGCTGCCGCCGACCCAGCAGCGTTTCGGCAGATGGATCAAGCCGTGGAAATCAGGCCGTTGCGCTGATGTCGAGCCGCGTCGGTTTGCAGCCTTCAGGGGCCCAGCGACGCACGACAGCTTCGAGATCTTCGAAGCTGAACGGCTTGCTCAAGAAGTCGTCCATACCGGCCGCCACGCAGGCCAGCCTGTCCTTCTCGTAGGCATTTGCGGTAAGCGCCACAATCGGATGGCGCGGGGAACCGTCTGACTGTTCCAGAATGCGTATGGCGCGTGTGGCTTCAAAGCCGTCCATCTCGGGCATCAGGCAGTCCATCAGCACCAAATCAAAATCACCCTGGCGATAGGCCTCGATCGCCTCGCGGCCCGTCGCCGCGACGGTTACGATGCAGCCCATTTCGCCGAGATACTCGCGGGCCACCTCCTGGTTGACGATGTTGTCCTCGACCAGCAGGATTTGTCTGCGCTGAAAGGTTGAGCCACCGAAAGAGACAACGTTTTCGTCGCGTTTGTCATCGCGTTGCAGCGGAGCGGTTGGCGCATCGAGAGCTGGTACATCGGCTGGGCGCGCACGCCGCGCGTATGCCAAGTGCACCTCGTCCTTCACAGGCAGTTCAATCGCGACACTGAACGTGGAGCCTTCTCCGACGTTGCTCTTCACGTCCACCCGGCCTCCCATGCGCTCCACGAGCATCTGGCAAATGGCGAGGCCGAGACCCGTTCCCTCGTGGCGGCGGGTGGATGAATTGTCGACCTGGTTGAAATGCTCGAAGATGCTGGCGAGCTTGTCTGCAGGAATGCCTATCCCACTGTCGCGCACCTTGAAAACGATGGCCGCGCTCTCACCGTTGCTGTGCCCTTCGACATCGAGGAGCACATAACCCTGCTCGGTGAATTTGAGGCCGTTGGCTAGCAGATTGGTCAGCACCTGCTTGATGCGAACCTGATCACCAACGATGGTGTCTGGCAGTTCCGGGCAGATGCGCGTGATCAGCTCGATCCCCTTCTTGGCGAAACGAGGTTGGAGTGTCGTCACCAGATCCTCGACGCACGCCGCAAGACTGAAGGCACGCGGAGAAAGATCGAGCTTGCCCGACTCGATCTTCGAGAAGTCGAGAATGTCATTGATGATCGAGAGCAACCCGCGGCCAGACCGCAGAATGGTCTGCACAAGTGACTGCTGGCGGGCGTCAAGATTGGTGCGTGCGAGCACGTCCGCCAGGCCGAGGATGCCATGCATCGGCGTGCGGATCTCATGGCTCATATTGGCGAGAAATTGCGACTTGGCGCGATTCGCTGCCTCGGCTCGCGAGAGCGCCGCATCGCGCTCGGCCGAGCGCGCTTTGAGGTCATTCTTCAGGCGGCGCGTGAGCTGATTGGCTGTCTGCGCGTCGTCATGGGCATCCGTCAGCTCGGCGAGCTTGAGCAGCAAGGCCGCTTCTCGTGCCGCAACACGCGCCAGTAGAGCATTGATCTCATGTGCGACCTCGCTGAACTCGCCCCGCGGCAATGGCTCCAGTCGCGACGCAGGGTCGCCAAGCTTCTGGATGGACTTCGCCAGTTCTGAAGCACGCGAGGTACGCCACATATGATACTCGTGATATTCGGACGATGTTTGGTACTAAAGCAGCAGTGGGGGGAGTTCAGACGACGACGCCGATTTCTGACAGTTTGGCCATCAGTTCTTCGACTTCGAAGGGCTTGCGGAGAATGCCACGGGCGCCGTGCTGCATGGCTTTTTCGATCATGCCGTCGTCCGCGTATCCCGACATCATCAGGACGGTCGCCTCAGGGCGACGCTTGCGAACTTCCATGAAGCTATCGACGCCGTTCATGCCTGGCATTTTCACGTCGAAGAGGCCCAAATCGAAGGCTGACCGGGCGTAGGCCGCGACGGCGCTCGGCCCGTTGTGGGCGAGCGTCACCTCATGCCCGTCGAGTTCGAGAATTTCGCCCAGCGAGGCTGCCACATCGACGTGGTCGTCTAGGACGAGGATCTTCAGCGGTTTCGCCATTCGCTCGGACCACGGCCAGAGTTCAGATGTCGGCTATGCTTTGAGAGGTAACGGTTCAGGGTTAACGAAAGATGACCAATCGACGTTTCCAAATTGCACATGAGTTTTTGGCACGATGCCGCGCCGGGACTGGGAGCGGGACTGGGTGCGCAGACTGGAGCGGGCTGGGTGCCGAAACTGGGGGACTGCAAATGTATCGTTTGCTGAGCGATTTGACGGCGCATCACGAGCCACGCCTGACGGTGCTTGCTGTTGTCGTCTGTATGCTGGCTTGCGGATCCGGGTTCTGGCTCTTTGGGCGGCTGCGCTGGGCAACACCACGGCGGCAACGCTGGGTTCTGTTGCTCTCCGGCGCGACGGTGGCCGTTGGCATCTGGAGTACCCACTACATCGGTATTCTAGCCTACAACGCCGGCCTGCCTGTCACTTTCAATCTACCTTTCGCGATCCTGGCCTTGTTGCTCGCATTTGCTACTGCGGCGGCTGGCATCGCGATGTCAAAGCTCAAAATGCGATTCGTCACGACTTTGAGCGGCGCCGTGATCGGGCTTGGCATATCGGCCGCGAACTTCATGGCCATGCGCGGCGTTGTTGTCGCAGGACGTGTCTCGTGGGATGAATCGACGGTCGTTGCGACGGTCTTTGTCGGCATTGCAATATCGATCCTGGCGATGCAGGCCCACAGAAGCTTGCCGAGGTCCTGGCGTGTGTATGGGGCATCTGCGCTGCTCGTGCTGGCAATCTGTATCACCCATTTCACAACCATGACTGCTGCCACCTTCACGCCCAACGTGGCCATCGTGGCGAGCGAGACTGCGATGCGTCCGTTCGCACTCGGCCTGTTTGTCACGATCGTGACGCTCGTCGCGCTGCTCACTGCTGTTGGCGCGGCGCTTTACGAGCGCCTGACGATCGTACGTGCCGTGGTCGCGATCGGCACCGCAATCATGGTCACACTGGTGACAATGATCGCCGTCGGCCTATTCACGATCGACCAGGTGCGCATCGGCGGGCAGAACTTCCAACGCATTGCAGCAAGCAAGGATCTCGTGGCGGATGTGCTGCCACCTCCAGCCTACATCATCGAAGCCTATCTTGAGACCCGCATTCTCGCGTCCGATCCAGACAACATTGCCTATCACGCCCGCCGTTTGCAAACGTTGCGGCGCGACTATGAGGGCCGGCAGGCCTTTTGGCTGACGTCGCCATTGATCCCGGAGGACACGCGCAAGCTGCTGACAGTGGATTCAGATGCCCACGTGCGTCTCTTTTGGGCCGAGCTTGAGGATAAATTCCTGCCCGCAATCTCCCGCTTCAACAGCACCGAGATACAGGAAGCCCTGCAGCGGCTTTCAATCCACTATCAGGCGCACCGGTCGGTGGTGGAGAAACTCGTGAAGCTCGCCGACACACAATCGAGCGCGTTGACCGACACGTTTTCGGCCCACGCTGAAGTGCTGGAACAGCTCGTGATCGCGGCCGTCATCGTGCTTCTACTCACGGTAGGATCGTCCGTCTGGGCGTTGCGCGCGCATGTCGTCCAGCCCATGCTATCTACGGCCAGTTACCTCGATGTCCTGCGAGCGGGACACTATGAGAATTCGGTCCCCTTCACCGAGCGTCGCGACGAAATAGGCCACATGGCGCAAGCGATCGACACGCTGCGGCTCGATGCGCTCGAGAAACAGCGTCTTGAGCGCGAGGCCGAGAGTGCGCGCCACGCGCGTGAAAAGGAGCGCGTGGCTGAAGCCCTGCGCCTGCGCCTTGCAAACGAACACATGACGGATCTCAACGATCGACTGACCAAAGCCATCACGCAGCTCGAACGCGCTCAGGAAGACAACCTGCGCAAAGCCCGCCTGGCACAACTCGGCCAGTTGACCGCGACCGTCGCGCACGAAATTCGCAATCCGCTCGGCGCCATCAAGACGGCCACCTACCTCATTGAACGCAAGACCAAGGACAAAGAGCTCGGTATTGAGGGTCCTATTCAGCGGGTGAACAATGGCATCCAACGGTGTGATACCATCATCACCGAACTGCTCGATTTCACGCGCACCAAGGCGCTTGCGACAACCGCGCACTCGGTGGACGCGTGGGTTGCGGAGGTCATTGCCGAAGAGCGTCGCAATGTTCCAAAGCAGGTCGCGATCGAGGTGCGCGCCAGTATCGAGACTGAAACCGCCATGTTCGACAGCAGCCAGATGCGGCGCGTCATGGTCAACCTGATTTCGAACGCCTCGGAGGCCATGGTTGGCAAAGCCGGTCAGCCCCCTGAAATGCCAACCGTCGCCCCAAAGATCACGATCACGACGCGCGTGATGGGTGCGAACGTCGAGATCATCGTTGCTGACAACGGACCGGGGATTTCACCTGAGAACATCGAGCGCATCCGCGAACCCTTGTTCACGACCAAGTCGTTCGGCGTCGGCCTTGGCGTTCCTGCCGTCGAGACCATTCTCGAACAGCATGGGGGCGGTCTGCGCATCGTGAGCGCGCCCGGTGAAGGCGCAGTCTTCACAGCCTGGTTCCCAAGGCACCAAGACGCTGGAACGGCGTCGTCTGATGCAGGGGCGGTCGCGTGATCAAGACTGGCGTGATCAAGACTGGCGTGATCAAGACTGGCGCGATCAAGACTGGCGTTCCAGCGGTAGCTTGACGTGCAGCGAGGCGCGAGGCACGCGGCTGGAGTGGCGGACGTGAACAACACTTCATGTCTCCGCCCCGTTCGAACTTGCCGCACATGGACAAAACTACCGCGACCAAACCACCGCCGCTTCTCGACACAGCTCCGTCTCTGGCATATGGCATACCAGAGGATTTCAGGTGGGTCGCGCAGCATGTCCGCAGTCGGTGAGAAGACACATGAAAAGCGCATCCATCCGGGTGCGGGGCGGCGCTCTGCACCGCTGTTTCCAAAAGGCCGCGTGCTGCGGCAGGCGGAAGTCGATGCCGTCGCCAAGCTGATCGGGCCGGGCCCCTATGAGCGGCCGCTGCTGATTGAATACCTGCACAAGATCCAGGACGCGGAAAAGTGCTTGCCCGCTGGGCACATGCACGGGCTGGCCGAGTTGATGCGGCTGCCCATGGCCGAGGTCTATGAAGTCGCGACGTTCTATGCCCACTTTGACGTCGTGCCAGACGGTGCGCCGCGCCCGGCCAAAGTGACGATCCGGGTGTGCGATAGCCTGTCGTGCATGCTGGCCGGCTCAGACGCGCTGCTGCTCGCCCTGCAAGCTGAGAAAATGGAAGACGTGCGGGTGGTGCGCGCGCCGTGCATCGGCTCGTGCGATACGGCGCCGGCGGTCGAGGTTGGGCATCACCATGTTGATCACGCGACAGTTGCCAAGGTGAAAGCCTTAGCCGCATCGGGCCATGTGCACGCGGACATACCCGCCTACACTGATCTCGCCGCCTACAAGGCCAAGGGCGGCTATGCCGTGCTCGCCGATTGCATCGCTGGCACACGTATGCCTGATGCTGTGATCGCAGCACTCTCCGATGGTGGCTTGCGCGGCCTTGGCGGCGCGGGCTTCCCGACGGGGCGCAAATGGTCGCTGGTGCGCGCCGAAAAGGGTCCGCGCGTCATGGCCGTCAATGGCGATGAAGGCGAGCCCGGCACGTTCAAGGATCGCTACTATCTAGAGCGCAACCCGCACGCCTTCCTGGAGGGCATGCTCATCGCCGCCTGGGCCGTCGAGGCGACCGACGTCTACATCTACATGCGCGACGAATATCCGGCCGTGCTGGCGATCCTCGCCAAGGAAATCGCAGCGCTTGAGGCCGCCTGCCTGACCAAGCACACCAAGGTGCACGTGCGGCGCGGCGCGGGCGCCTATATCTGCGGCGAAGAAAGCGCGATGATCGAGAGCATCGAGGGCAAGCGCGGCTTGCCGCGGCACCGTCCGCCCTACGTTGCGCAAGTCGGCCTGTTTGGCCGCCCGACGCTCGTGAACAATATCGAGACGCTCTATTGGATTCCCGAAATTCTCGCCAAGGGTGGCGCATGGTTCGCGTCGCAGGGCAAGAATGGTGGCAAGGGGTTGCGCAGCTATTCTGTCTCGGGCCGCGTAAAGAAACCAGGCGTGGTGCTGACGGCTGCGGGAACAACCGCTCGCGAACTGATCGATCTGTGCGGCGGCATGGCCGATGGCCACGCGTTCAAGGGCTATCTGCCCGGCGGTGCCTCGGGCGGCATCCTGCCGGCCTTCATGTCCGATATCCCCTTGGACTTCGGGCAGCTGGAAAAGCATGGCAGTTTCGTTGGCAGCCACGCCGTGGTGATCTTGTCGCACAAAGACGACATGAAAGCCGTAGCGCTGAACCTGCTCAAGTTCTTCGAGGACGAGAGCTGCGGCCAGTGCACGCCGTGCCGCAACGGGACCGAAAAAGCCGTCAAACTCATGAGCGCGGGTAACTGGGACCCGGACATTCTTGCCGACCTCGCGCAGGTGATGGCGGATGCGTCCATCTGTGGACTCGGCCAGGCGGCGCCCAATCCGATCAAGAGTGTGATCAAGTATTTCCCAGAAGACCTGAGATAAGGCTCACGGCTTCGCCGTTGCTACCCGGATCGCCTCAAGTCGTGCGCGGACGGCTTTGCCGCCGCGCATCTGCGGGTTCGAGTGCTCGAATTTTTGTGCTGTTTCGCGTTCAAGCACGCGGGCCTTGGCGATCTTGAAGGCGTCGTCGAGGGAGCGGCCGACTTTGAGGCCGTCGACAAAGAGGGCGCGGCCGAAATAGGTCCAATCGTCCTTCACGTCAGCGCCACAGCCGAAAGAGGGGTGGTCGGCATCGGCGGCTGTGATGAGCAAGGTTGTGTCGTCGGCCAGCGCATTGGCGAACACGCCGGAGTAACAGGCCGAGATGATCACGATTTTGTGCCGCAAGGCTGTGTCTTTGAGCAAGCGGCCAAGGCGGCGCGGGGACAGCAGTTCAGCGGTCCTGCTCGACGGTGTGACGATGCCGACGCCGTCTTTGGTGCCATGCGACGTCAAAAACAGCACCAGGATATCGTCGTCCTTGTTCGCCTCGGTTGCGATGCCTTTCAACTGGTCACGAATATCGGAGAAGCGGGCTTCGGCGATCTTGCTGGTGTTGGCGCGCACGACGATTTTGCCGGCGGCATTGAAATAGGTCTGAGCGACTCGCGCGGCACCCAGAGTCTCGCGCTTGAAAATAGTCTCATCACCCCATAGGCCGAAGGCAGCAATGTGGATGCGAGGTGCGCGCAGGGCCGTTTGTGGTGGTGCAGGCTGCTGTGCTAGCACAGCGCTCGACAGCGCGAACTGCGCGAGGAGCATCAACAGCAGGCGGCGGGTCGGCATGATGCAAACTCCGGCTACGTTTTTCCCCACGGGCTCAATTTGACCGCCAGCGCCATCGCAAGTCCATAGGCGGCGAGCGAAAAGCCAATGACGACAAACAGGTGCGCGAGTGGTGCCCCGCGCCCGACAAGCCACCAGCCACCGATGGCAACAATAAGGAGGCGGACCGCTTGCACCACAACCGGCCCGACCATGCGGCCCGAGCCCTGGCTGGCGAAGTAGAGGCAAAGTCCCAAGCCGTAGAACGCATAGAATGGTCCGGCCGCCGAGAAGTAGTCGCGTGCGGTCGCAAGCACCAGCGGTTCGCTCGAGTAGAGCCGGCCCCACAGATCTGGCCAGATGGCAACGAAAACGCCGATCGCGCCCATCATTGCGGCCGAAAGCAATCCTGCCGTCCATGCGGCACGTTTTGCCCGCACCGGATTGCCCGCGCCGATGGCCATGCCAACCATGGGAACCGAGGCAACGCCGAATGCGAACGTGATTGGCACGAGCATGAATTCAAGGCGTGCACCGATGCCGTAGCCGGCCAACGCTTCTGTGCCAAAGCGCGCAACAATGCCGGTCAGCACCAACACGGTCGCAACCGACATGACGGGCGACGCGCAGGCGACAGCGCCGACCTTGAGAATATCGCGGAACATCTCAGCCGAGAGCGTTGTGCGGTCAAAGGTCAAGCGCACAGCTGCGCGGCCGGTCATCAAGATCCAGAGCAGCAGGAGCGCGCCGCCGCCAAAACTGATCACGAGCGCGAGGCCAACGCCGGTCATGCCAAGCCGCGGGATCGGCCCGAACCCGAGACCAAGCACAAAGCCCAGCGTGATCTGCAGAGCCGATACTGCCAACAACACGGCCGACGGCATCTTCATGTTGCCGGAGCCGCGCAGGATCGACGCGCACGTGTTGGTCATCCAGACGCTGGCTGCGCCAAAGAAGACCACACGCGCATAGGCGAGCCCGAACTCCAGCACCTCGCCACGCCCGCCAAGCGCAGCGATCACAGCGCGCCCGAACATGGCGAAGGCCAGGGTGAAGACCACGGCCGCCAGTGCGCCGATGATGACGGCGTGCAGCGCGAGCGCCGAGGCACGCGACTTGTCACCCGCGCCAAGCGCGCGACTGATGGCCGAGGAGACGCCGCCGCCCATGGCGCCCGCCGACATCATCTGCATGAGCATGACGAGCGGAAACACCAGCGCGAAGCCCGCCAACGCGCTTGTGCCGAGTTGGCCGATGTAGGCTGTCTCGGCAACAACGACGAAGGTTGAGACCAGCATGGCGGCGAAGTTTGGTGTTGCAAGCCGCAGCAACGTCGGCAGGATCGGTCCGTCGACCAGGGGCGACATCTGAGCACTGCGCGGCGTGCCTGTGATCGCGCTCATGCGCCCACTTTCGCGGCATTGGTGATGCGCGCGACCGGTTTTTCCGAGATGGGCCAGTTGATCAGCGCCGAGACGAGCCCGAGCGCGATGGAGATCCACCACATCATGTCATAGGACTTGTAGGTATCGAACAGGCGGCCCGCGATCCACACGCCCATGAACGAGCCGATCTGGTGCGACAGGAACACGATGCCAAACAACATCGACATCCACTGCGTGCCAAAGAATGTGGCGACAAGCCCCGAGGTGAGCGGCACGGTCGACAGCCAGAACAGGCCGAGCAGGCCGCATAGGCCGATGATCATCCACGGGCTCGGCGGCAGCAGCAAGAAACCGGCGAAGATGATGGCACGCGCGAAGTAAATGAGACTCAGGCCACGGCGCTTCTCGATGTAGGGGCCGGATTGGCCGGCGAGGTAAGTGCCGACGATATTGGCGATGCCGACGAGGCTGATGGCCCACGCGCCGACCCAGGATCCGAGACCTTCGGATTTGGCGAAGTTCGGCAGGTGCGTGATGATGAAGGCGACGTGGAAGCCACACACGAAAAAGCCGAAGGTGAGCAGCCAGAAGCTCGGATGCGCGAACGCCTCGGACAGCGCCTCTTTGAGCGTCTGTTCGCGGACCGTGCTCTCGGTGGCCGGCGGTTTTCCGGCGAGTGGCAGTGCAGCCGGGATGAGCAGCAGCGTGATGGCGATCAGCCAGAGCAGGCTCTGCTGCCAGCCCACGTATTCCATTAGCAGGTGGATCAGCGGCACGGCGATGAAGCTGCCGATACCCGCGGCGATACCCAGGGAAGCGATGGCCGACATGCGCTTTTCCGACGGGGCCGCGCGACTGACCGCCCCGATCAATGAGGGCATGCCGAGGCCGCTGGCGCCGATGCCCATGAGCACGCCTGACAGGAGCAACATCCAGGCGGCCGTCGCCGCGTACATGAGGCCGAGACCGCCGCACGCGATGAGAACGCAAATCATCACCACCTTGCCTGCGCCGAGCTTATCGATCGAGGCGCCGGTGAACGGTGCCGCAATGCCCATGCACAGCTGTGAAAGGCCCATGGCGATGGAGAAGACCTCCGACGTCACCTTCACGTCGCCCATGAACGGGATCTGGTAGAGCCCCATGGACTGGGCTCGGCCCATGGTCACGCCAACGATGATCCAAACGCACAGCATTGTGACGATGAAGGGCACCGCTGGGGCGGCAGCTTGGGCTTTTGACATGGCGCGTCTCTGCGGGTTTCAAAATCGAAAATTCAGCCAGGGCAACCGATCGACAGGACGGATCGGCACAGTCAGTCGCCGCTTGTTTTTTCGTCGGCGAAGCCACCGGCAACTCGGATGCGCCACACATAGGCTACATCGATGTGGCTGCATATGCAGATATTGCGACGCAGGCATGTCCGGATGATAGGGCTGTGTGATCATGTGGCAAGTGCCGTCAGCAGGTGATCGATCGTTCTAGCAAGTGCCTTGTGGTCGGATTCACCCAGCGCGGTTGCGATCTTCTCCTGCGCCTTGCGCCACGCCGGTTCCGCCGACCTGTAGGTCGCGAGGCCCGTAGCGGTGATATGAACTCGTCGCGTCCGGGCATCATCCTTATCGGGCGTCGATGCGACCCAGCCCTGCTTTTCCATCGGCCTCAGTGTCCGCGTCAGCGTCGTCGGATCCATGACAAGCCGTTCGGCCAGTTCCCCGAGCGCGATGCCATCCAGGGCCTTGAGATACCCGAGCAAGCCATACTGCGTGACCGTCAAGCCATGGGCATCCAAAGCCTGATCATAGATCTGGGTCACGCGTCGCGAGGCCTTGCGCAGGCGCAGGCATGTGCAGGCCGGCGTGGCCGTGGCGGGCGTGATGTCGGTGTGCCGTGGCATGGGATCTCATATCTGCATATGCAGATACAGGCAACACGGAACCTCCGTCTGATACCGTCGGGTGTGGGTGACCATTCTCACTCGCGGGTGTAGGTCAGTCCAATTCCGCGGCCCAGAACACGGGAATCCAGGCGAGGACGAGGCCCTTGACCCTGTTCGAGACGGCGGCTGGCTGCTTGTATTGGCCGAGCGGGATGTGCGTCGTCATCTCCATCGCGCGCAGCTGGACCTTGTCTGCGATCTCCTTTCGCTTGGCCGGATCTGCTTCACGCGCGAAGGCGTCGCGCAACTTCTCGATCTCGGGATCGCAGGGCCAGCCGAACATCGCCTTGTCACAGGTCGCATTGAGCAGGCCCGTCGTGATGGGATCGGCGATGTCGAGGGCGCCCCAGGCCGACATGATGGCGTTCCACCCGCCAGCACTCGGCGCGTCCTTCTTGGTGCGCCGCCCGACCATCGTCTGCCAGTCGCTCGATTGCACATCGACCTTGAAACCTGCCTTTTCGAGCAGGCTCTTGGCCACGAGTGGTGCGTTGGCGATGGAGATCGTGTCGGTGGATTGCAGAATGACGATCGGCGCGCCGTCGTAGCCGGCGTCCTTCAGGAGGGCGCGCGCCTTGTCGAAGTTGCTCTCAAGCCGGTCGCCAAGAAGTGTCTCGTTGGCGAGCGGGGAGCCGCATGGGAAGTACGACTTACACAGGCGATAGTACTCGGGATTGCCCGGTCCGCCGTCGAGGAAGTCCTTCTGGTTGAACGCATACCAGGCGGCCTGGCGCACGCGCACGTCATCGAACGGTTTGTGCAGCCAGTTGAAGCGGAAGGCATACTGCACACCGAGCGGATTGAAATCGAAGATGCGTAGCTTCGACTCCTTCTTGACCAGTGGCAGCAGATCCCAGGCGGGCTGCTCGACATAGTCGATCTCGCCGGCGATCAACGCGTTGACGGCGGTCTGGCTGTCGGAGATGGCGCGCCACTCGACCCGATCGATCTTGACGACCTTGCCGCCGGCAAGACCTGACGGCGGTTCGGCGCGCGGCTTGTACTTGTCGAACTTGACGTACACGGCCTTGTCGCCGGGCTTCCATTCGTCTTTGACGAATTTGAACGGGCCGGAGCCGGTGGCATCATCGATCTGCTTTTGTGGATCCGTGTCGGCGACGCGCTTGGGCATCATGAAGGCGGCGTTCGACGATGGTTTCGACAGGCCTGCGAGCACCAGGCCGGTTTTCTCTTTGAGCGCGATGGTGAACGTCTTGGCGTCCTTGGCTTCCATCTTGTCGATGAAAGTCATGAGTTTCTGGCCGAGGGTGTCGCGGGCCGCCCATCGCTTCAGCGACGCAATGCAATCCTCCGACGTCACCGGCTTGTCGTCGTGCCAAAGCAGGCCGTCGCGCAGTGTAAAGGTGTAGAGCAGCCCATCGGCCGAGACGGTGTGGGTGTCCACCATCTGCGGCTTGATCTCGCCGTTGGCGTCGAGCGCAAACAGCGTGTCATAGACCATGTAGCCGTGGTTGCGGCTGATATAGGCCGTGGTCCAGATGGGATCTATGATCTTGAGGTCTGAGTTCATCACCGCGCGCAAGGTCTTCTGCGCCGAGGCGTCGGGAGACGTGACAACGGCGACGCACAGGGTCGCCAAGGTGGCAAGCGCACGCAGACGGCTGGACATGGGGGCCTCGACGACAACGGGCGACCCAATAATGGACCGCATCGGCCTGAGTGGGCAGCCCAGTCAGGCCCATGTCAAGCCGTCTTGAATGCCGCCTCGTGTTGCCCATATTCCTACCATGAACAAAACGGCGCCGGTTGTGCGGGCCGTTATGGGCGGCCCGGTTGGGCGCTCAGCCTTAGGTCGTAGGAAGCCGCTTCCAGGAGGGCTTGCACATGTCACGTGTGTCGCTGCTGTCGTCGCCGTTGCTGCTCGGGTTCGACGAGATCGAACGGCTGGTCGACCGGATTGGCAAATCGGGTGACGGCTATCCGCCCTACAATATTGAGCGGATTGCGCCGCGGGACAGCTCCGTCAGTGGGGCTGCTATCGGGGCGGCCAATGGGCCGGAGATGCTGCGCATCACGCTGGCCGTGGCGGGTTTCAGCCGCGCCCAGCTCGATATCACGCTCGAGGACAATCAATTGATTGTAAAAGGAAAACAGGAAGAAGACAAAGCGCGGGAGTATTTGCATCGCGGCATTGCCGCGCGTCAGTTTCAGCGCACGTTCGTGCTCGCCGACGGCATCGAGGTGCGCCAGGCGGATTTGGCGGACGGGCTTTTGTCAATCGACCTCGTCCGGCACGAGCCGGATCGGCTGGTGCGCCGCATCGAGATCGCAAGCAAGCCTAAACCATAATGCGAGACATCTTCGGACACTGAGGCAGCAATATCACCCTTCGTTCATCCGAATCAGTGAAAATCTAATCCAGCCGGGGCGACGTAACTGAATGGACACAGGGCTGCTTAAGTCGCCCTCGATCCGCCCGGTTGACCGCCTATGATCTCCTCACTCAGGAGGGAGTGCGTCATGAATCAGAACGTGAGCAGAACCCGTCGTCGGTCTTCGCGACCGATGGTACCCCCGCCGATGCTGACCGATGAGGACCTCGCCAAGTTGGGCGACGGCAAGGTTGCGTACATCAAGACTATGACGTCGGACGAAGCCAAAGAAGCGTTTCCCGCCATCGAAGGCTTGCCAACCGGCATCAACCTGTATGCCCTGCATGGAGCAGATGGCACGCCGCTGGCCCTGACGGACAGCAAGCAGGCGGCCATCGGCCACGCCATGGGCGATGAGCTCGAAGTGCATTACCTCAACTGAGGTTGGGTATCCCGCCGCAACGGTGCTTGGGTCGCGCGAAGGGTTGACCCAACCACGGTTTGCGCTGCGGCGCATCTGCGAGGTCAGAAGCGCAGCGACACGGGTCGGCGCATGAGTGGTTGCGTGGCTCGCGCGCGGCCATAGATAGCCATCACGGTGCCGATCAGGCCTCCGGCCACTTGCACCAATTGTAGGACGCCGGCGCCGATCTGTTGGATGGCCTCCGCCGTGAGCGAGATGCCGAACATCGGCGCGACCACCGGCAACACAGTTGAGAGCCCCGTGATGATGGTGCCCCAGATGGCGATAGAGTTGCCCCACCATTTGGGCTCGACGGTTTCAGGTGTCATGTCTGGATCTGCTTTCTGTTGATGAGAGTTGGGGATGAGTGCGCCAGCGGCGGCGCGTGTTTTCGCGACACGTGCGAGCCAACCGCGGCCGAACCGCCAGAAGTGCGGGAGCGCGCGATAGCGGGTTTCGCGGATGGCCGCGTAGCGATCGAGCAGGTCGTCGAGCAGCTTACTGTTGGCGGCCGCCAGAGTTTCGGGGCCGATTTCGCCATCGACGTCGACGGCACAGGCAGTCTGCAGCAGGCGCGCGGCACCGCCGACACCGTGGTTCACACTGGCATCGAAGTGCATCAGGGCGAGCGCCGCCGGCATGTCGGCTGCGCGCGATGGGCGCCAATAGCGGGCGCGGTAGATGTCGGCAGCCGTTGCACGATCGAGCGCGCGCAAGTCGGCCTTCAGCGCGCCGAAATTTTCCGCCGTGAGCGTCGTTTTCTGCCACGCGGCGAAGGTTGCGAGCGTGATGCCAAGATTGGTCGGGCCGCCGGGATCATGAGGATCGTCCGTGTAGCCGCCTTCCACGGTGAGGACGTGGGCGAGTGCCATGTCGAAGATCGACGCGTCGGTTTGCGACGGCGCGCCGCCCGACGATGTCGCGGGCCAGCGCAATGACAGCAGACGCGATTTTGGGAAACTCTGAACGCAGACGCTGTCTGATTGATTGCCGCCGAGAAGAAACACGCGGTCGTCAGCCTCGCCCAGGAAAAAACCGACGTGACCGAAGGTCGGATCGCTGCCGCGGCTGAGCACGGCAACAGCGCCGACGCGGGCTTCGTCGAGTGTATCCCCCCAGGCGAGATAGGAGCGGGCCAGCAGCGAGCGCGTGCATGCAAGACCAGCGCGTTCAAGACAGGCGCCGACAAAGGCCGCACACCAGGCGACGTCGTCGGAGCGTATCTCGGGATGACCGGCATCGCGATAGAACGCGAGGACGTCGGTATTGTTCGCAGATCCCGCGGCCTCAGAGATGCCAAACGAGGACCACGCCTGGTCGAGCCAGGGTGAGGGCTGTGGAGATGTCATGGATGGGGTGACTGTTAGAGCGTCAATGTGCGCGCGCTGCCGCGGCCATAGGTGGGGCTGAGCTGGGCGAGGCGCACAGTGATGCTGGCTTGAAGGCTGCCGAAATCGGCGATCTGGTCGGCCGCTGCGTAAAGAGTGGTGGGTGCGACGGATGTTAGCGTGCGTTTGACGATGCTCCCTGCAAGAACGTCGATGGCGTAGCTCTCGGCGGTCTCGCCAAGTGGTGCGTCGGCCGTCTCCCAGCTGTCGCCGCCGGAGCGCGTGCGCCGCGTCCATGCCAGTGCGAGATCACCAGCGGTGTTGCGTGTGGCTTTGACGTGGACGGGCGAAAATGGCGCAAGACCGCGTCCGCGAAACATTTGCTGCGTTGTTATGTAGGAGGCGGCGCCGATGTCTTTGCGCGCCGGGCCCGCACGCCAGTAGAGTGTCAGACCAAGATCATCCGTTGTGAGATCAAGCGTGCTCACGGCGTCATCCAGCAACACGAACCGTGCTTGTGGCGGAATGGCCAGTGCGTGCTCGGTGCCGCGCTGGCCACGCAACAGGTTCGTCAGTTGATAGGTGCGTGTGCCGATCAACGTTGCAGTCTGGAATTGCAGAATTTCCCAGACGTCAGGGGAAATCTCGACGGCAGCCGTATTGGCCCCACCGAGGAGCGCAAGCGACGTCGCCGATGTGAGGAGGCCGCGGTCGATGGTGACTGTGAGATGCGACGCGGCGTCGAAGCGGCCGTGCACGCCGGGCGCCAATGTTTGCGCGCTCAATCCGGTGATCGCTGCGCGCGTCAGCAGCGTTGAGAGCACGAAGCCGCTCGTCTCTGGCGAGCGAAATACAGCCACGTCGCCGGACCAAGGCTGCTGTGCGGCCGCGACGAGCGCGGACTGCGGTGGATCACTCTCAGCGGGCGGGCAATCCATGTAGACGAGCAGTGGCGCGCTATTGGTTGTGAGCGCTGGCGATGGCATCTCTCTCGCAAGTTTTGCGCGCGAAGCGTAGATGCTCGGATCGAACGAACGCGCCTCGATGTCGCGCGCACCGTGCTCGCCGATCTCTGTGATGCGGACCAGTTGGCTGCGGTCATTCGACGTCAGCGTGATCGTGTCGCCGGGCTCGAGCGCGAGGCGGCTCGGCGGCAAAGTGAAGATCGCGCGATCGCGAGCAGCCCAGGCCTCAAACAGCAGTCGCTCTGCGATGTCGTCCCCCTGGCTCGTATCGAGCACGATGCCAAGGGCCGCCTGACTGGTGCGCCCGGACGCGCTGGCTATGCGCCGCGCCTCCGAACTTGCCTGCGCGTAGTCGCCTGAAGCTGCGATGTAGGTGATTTTCGAAATGGCCGGCAGGTCTGTCTCTTGTGCGCGTGTCAGCTGCAGAAGTGGCCGAGCGGCTTGCATTTCGACGAGATCATCCTCCGTCAGATATAGTCCTGTGCCGGCACTTCCGCGCGGGCGGAATATGATGCGCCCGTCGCTTTCGAGACAGTCGTAGAAAAATCCGAGTTCGATGGGCTGCAACGCCTGGCGCGCCGACATGATGCGATCAACGACGAGACCGGCGGCTGTGCCAACGAGCTGTGATGTGTCTGCCTCGGCAAAGCCGAAGTCGCCAAGGAGCGTTGCAACGAGCGCCGGGATGGGCGCTGATGCCGTGCGGCCGTTGATCCAGTGGCCGAGCCGCCAGTTGCCACCGTCGCCCCAGGTCTCGGTGTGGTTTGGAAACGCGGGATAGGGGCGTGCATCCCAGCAGTAGACATGCGTGCGCGCGGAATCGACCATGCGTCCGCCGTAGACAGACGAGATTGGATTGAGCGATGCAATGAAGCCTGGATGCGCGGGATCGAAAGCCTCGGCAAAGGCCTGCAACACGCGACGTTGAATCAGGTCGTCACGCGCGCCGTTCGAGAAGTGCGGGATGAAGGATTCCGAACTTTTCGGATCGACGAAGACGTTCGGCTGGTTCGCGCCCTTGTCGATTGCGGGGCAACCGATCTCCATGAACCAGAATGGTTTCGATTGTGGGACCCAGGCCGTGGGCGTTGTGCTTTCGATACCGCCGGGGCGATCGTAGTGCGCGTTGCTCCACCAGGACTTGATGTCCTTGGTGCGATAGATCCAGGGCTTCCCGTTGCCATCGGTGATCGCTGTACGCGTTTGCGCGACACGGGCGGCGTCACTTGCGTAGTACCAGTCGTAGCCTTCGCCGCCGGCGAGATTGCGCTTCAGATAGTCGAGATCGTGAGCCGCGCGCACGCCGGCGAGCGCATCGAGATGGGTGCCGCCATCGCGCCAATCGGCGAGCGGCCAATAGATATCGATGCCGATGCAATCGATGTGTGGTGATGACCAGAGCGGGTCGAGATGAAAGTGTACGTCACCGGTGCCGTCTGCGGGTTGGTGTCCGAAGTACTCAGACCAGTCGGCCGCATAGAGAATTTTTGTCGTGGAGCCGAGAACGGCGCGCACGTCGGCGGCCAGGTGCATCAATGCGGTAACAAATGGAAACGTATGGCTTGCCCCGCGCACGATCGTCAGGCCGCGCAATTCGGAACACAAGACGAACGCATCGACGCCGCCGGCAGCTTTGGCGAGATGCGCGTGATGCAAAATGAAGCGGCGGAAACTCCACTCGTTCGGGCCTGTATAGGCCACGGTCTCGCCGGAGAGCGAAAAGTCGGAAACCTGCGCTGTGCCGACGAAACTTGCGATGTGCGCTGTGGCAGTCGCGGTTTTGTCGGGTGTCGCGGGACGGCCGGCGGCAGGGGCGACGGTGATGCGGCCGCGCCAGGGGTATGTCGGCTGCGATGTCGCTGCCGAATAGGGATCGGGCAGCGCGTTGCCGGCCGGCACGTCCATCAGGATAAAGGGCGACAGCACCACAGACAGGCCGCGCGTCTTGAGATCCTTAATGGCGCCAACGACGCTCTGATCTGACGGCGTTCCGCCATATGCGGCGCGGCCGTCGATCACGGAAACGGTGTTTGCAGTGGCTCTCGTCAGACCCGATACCGACCAGGTTTCAGGCGTCGTGATCTTGTCGGCGCTTTCGACGAGCGGGCGGATCTTGCACTGAGCGGCACGCAGATCATCTCCGAACCAGCTGACGACAAGAGACACCGATTTGGCGTTCGGCACGTTCGATTGCAATTGGTCGATCGAGACGGACCAATCGGTGCCACCGAGCATGGTGTGCGTGTTCTCGGCAACGCTTGATATGCGGCCGACACGGCGCTCGATCGCAGTCTGAGCGTAGATGAATTCACCGGACCCTGGGATCAGCACCACGCCCTTGATGTCGCGCTCCAAGGTGTCGACGGCACGTGAGACCTCGAACGACAGCTGCGGGATGCGATTGCCGAAGTCCGCAAGCGGCATGTGCTCAAACACGATGTAGGCAATGCCACGATAGGCGGGCGCGTCGCTGTCCTGTTTGGCAGCAATCAGCGGATCGGCGTCTTGTGTCTCATCGCCGGAGTAGAGGCGGTACGTAAAGTCAGAGAGGTCGATCTCGCGGCCGTCGGCCCATACACGGCCAAGCGATGTGATCTCGCCTTCACACAACGCGACGGCAAAGTTGGCGTAGTAGGCATAGTCGACGCCCGATGCGGCTACGCCACTGCGCGCGCCTTTGCCACTGCCTGAGGCATTGCCGTCGATGGCCTCCTCTTCGAGCGCCGTTGCCCAGATGATCTGGCCGCCGAGACGTGCGCGGCCATACAGGCGTGGGACATGTGCGCCTTCCGTTGACGTCGTAATGGTTAGATCCGAGACACGTGGGCCATCGACGCTGCGGCTGCGTCCGGAGCCTCCGAACAGAGCCTGATCGATCTGCGATCCCGCGAGCGCGCCAATCTGAGTGCCGAAGGTGGCGCCGGCGATCGACGCGCCAAAGGCCGACAGGCCAGCTGGAAGAAGAGTATTGCCAACAGCGGCGCCAACGGCGCTCAGCGCGAGAGTTGCCATGAGTATCAGCGATCGAAGAGTGCGACGGGTCAGTCCGCGATGTTGGGAAACGCGAACGCGGCAACGAGGCGGCGGGACCACCACGAGGTATAGGCGTGCTCGGAGACGGGCAGGCCCTGGATCGCATGCAGCATGCGACCGGGATCCGTCAGAATAGCGACGTGCTTGGCTGGATTGTTCGCCCGGTAGCGAAACACGAGAACGTCACCCGGCGCCAGTTGTTCATATGGAATGGGCACAAGATGACGTTGCGCCGCCGCAAGAAGGGTCTCGCTGCCGCTCGCCTCGGCCCAATCAGCGCTATAGGCGGGTGGCGTCTCCGGCGCGTGGCCATAGAGCTCGCTCCACACGCCGCGGATCAAGCCGAGGCAATCCGTGCCAACGCCCTTTGCTGAAGCCTGATGATGGTACGGCGTGCCCTTCCACGTGCGGGCGATGGCGACGATGTTTGCCCGCGTGATGATATGCGCCGTCATCGCAGGGGCGATCCGTCGTTGGTGCCATCGCTGCGCGCCACGCTTGTCACAAGCGCGTTGCCGGGAATGTGCGGGAATCCGCGGAAGCGCGCTGCATTTGAGAAGCGGTCGCGGCACGTCGCGAAATGCTTGTTGCATCCAGCCGTGACGATCAACGTATCACCTGTGGAAAAGGCTTTTGCAGGAGCGCTCCATAGTTCAAGCTTGACGGTGGCCGCACTGACGCTGTGGCGCCTGATCTCAATGTTCTGGCCCATGTTGACGCCAGCTGAGACCGCCGCGAGACCCGTTGTGAAATGCCCCGCGGGAAATGCCGATAGCCCACTGACGGCGACCGTGTGTGCATCAAGGACGGCTGTGATGATTGCGTTGGCCCGCCATGCGAGAGCATTGAGATCGACGCCGCAGCGTGCATCGCCGAGATTGGCATCGCAGCTGTATTGATAGGTGCGGCCGCTCGGCTGATTGAGATAGTGGGCGAGCCCGCGCACCTCGGCAGAAAAGGATTTGCCGGCACGCGTGATTTCGCCGAGCGAACCTCTGCGCATCAGCACGCGTTGGGCAGGATCCTGCCAGTTCACGCGCCAGATCTCGACGCGAGCGTCATCGTAGAGACCGACGGCAAGATCGGCTTCATCCAGGCGCAGCGATGAGAGTGCGGCTTGCACATCGAGATTATCGACGGCAAGGCCAAGCGTGTCTTTGATTTCGGAGGCCGTAAATCCGGTCGCAGCCTCATAGGTGACGCCGGCGAATGTGAGGTCTCGATCATGGTCGGTGAAACCAAGCGAGACACCATCGCGGCGCACGAGACGCCAGCACCACGCCAATGTCGTCGCGCCCGAGCTGATATGTGCTGCAAGAGCAGGAGATATCGATTTCATTGCAGATCCTGAGCTACACGCGGATCTCGACAAGCGGGATCGAGGGGATGGCGCCGGACCGGAACCCGGACATGTTGATCTCGAGTTTGTCGGTGTCGAAGCGAACGGGGACATCGAACTCGAAGCCGGCAGAGACGGCCGCGCCGGATGTCGGGATATGGCCGGCGAGAAACGTGACGATGCCGGTTGTGTGATCGATGGTGTGCGTGCTGGCGGGCTCTATGATGCCGTCGATGGCGACGGTGACTGAGTTTGCAACGGGCTTTGTAATGCGCCGCGTGTACGGAGCGAATGTGCTGCCATACCGTTTGACGAGAGCGAATTGTGCGCGTGCGCCATCCGCCACGCCGAGGGTCTGGTCGAGAGCAGATGGCGTGCGCTCCGGCGCACACGATTTGCGGTCGAGTGGATCGCGCCAGCGAAAGCCGTGCAGTCGACCGCGTCGCTCCTCGAAGAAGGCGAGTGCCGCATGCAGATCGTCGAGGGATTTCACGCCGTAGCCTGCATTGTAGGTGCGACGGCTGTCAGCCCAACGCGCATTGCGCTCTTCAGCGCCGGAGCCGAGGACGACTACGTCCGTGCGCCGCTCGGGGCCACCGACAGCGCCCCGCGAAATGGCAGTGGGGAAGCGAGTTTCGTGGAACATGAGCTGAACTTCAAAGGTTGCGTTGGCCGAGCGAGACGGCACGCGCGAGGAGGGCCGCGATCTGTGTCTCGGAGCGGTTGAAGCTGTCGATGTCGGTCGCGGTGATGTTGACGGTAATGGGCGCAGACGCGGCGTTGCCGTTGGCTGCGACGCCGAGGCGCCCATCGGGGCCGCGCGTCAGTGGAAAGATCGCCTCGGCGCCACGCTCGCCCGCGAGGCCTGAGCGACCGTTGCCGAGTGGAAACGACACGGGGCTCGAGACCACGCCGCCACTGGCGAACGGGATGGGCGTTCCGGCCTGCAGCGCGCCGCCCTTGGCGAAGGCAATGGGCGAACCGCCGCCACCGAACAGATTGAGCAGACCACTGCCGATGCTCTGCTGCAGCGGTTGAAAGGCTTGCTTGAGCAACGATTGCGAGAGCGAGAGAGCAAGCGTGCTGAACGTCTCGGACAGGCTTTTGCCTTTGATGGCGAGGCTGTCGAAGGCTTGCGCGAGCGATTTGCTCAATATCTGCGCGCTTTTCGAGGCGTCCACCATGCCGCGTGAGAGATCGGCGAAATCTTGCGGCGCTGACGCGCTGTCGAAGGTGTCTTGCATGGTTCAATCCGGATGTGTGTGCATCATGGCGGCAAGCGAGGCGCGGGTCATGGGCTTGTTTGCAGGGCCAAGGCCGTAGTGGCCGCGCAGCGCCGCATCGAGTTCACGCAAGGTCATGGACCAGAAGTCGCGCGGAGAGAGGCCGAGGTGACCGAGGCCGGCGATCATCACCTCGGCCCAGGGAAAGGGTCAGGCGGCTCCTCGGCTGAGGCCCGACGCGTGCCAGCGTCGATCCCCGCAAGGGCTGCATCAGCAACGATCGCGCCTGCCGGACCGCCGAACGTCGCGGCGAGAAGTTTTGCCACGACGGAAACAAAGCCTGCAGCGCCGTCACGTGAGCGCATACGGCCGACATCTTCATTGGTGACCGTGTGACCTGCGGCGCGCAAGCCTGCGCCAATAATGCGCGTGGCGTCGTGCGCCGAGATGCGGCCGGTCTGAAAGCGCTCAGCAAGCGCCAGCATGTCCTGCGCGCCGAAAGCAGACTCAAGTTCGGCGAGCGCGCCGAGCGTGAGAACAAGCGTGTGTGGTGTGTCGTCGAAGTGCGCTTCGACTTCACCGCGATGAAGGTTGGGCATGGAGATCCGGGACTAAGGAGGCAGGCAACGAGCCGCGGGTTACAGCGCCGCAAAGACGAGTTCGCCAGCGGACGCGAGTGAGATGTCGAACGTGAGTTCGCCGTCGTGACGGCCTGCGAACTCAAGCGATGTGATCTGGAATGGACCGCTCACGGTGCCGAAGTCGGGCACAACGATCTGCCAACTGCGGATCACGCCATCGAACATGTATTGCCGTACCAGGGCATCGGAGGCGGCATCCTTGAAGATGCCGGCGCCCGTGACGCGCGCCTGCTTGACGCCGGCGCCTGCGAGCAATTCGCGCCATTGGGCGGGCGATTCTGCATGCGTGACATCGATGGTGTCGGCACTGATCGAGAGCGAACGTGAGCGCAATCCGGCGACTGTCACGAAAACGTTCGCACCGGATTGGTCAAGTTTGAGAAGGAGGTCTCTGCCTTTTTGAGTGGCCATTGATGAGGTTCTTAGGGTTGGGGTCCAGCGTCCGGTGAGCTGGCGCTAAATCGGTTCGGTTACGGCGCGCAGACGCACGATGCCGTGGATGGTGTCGCCGTCGGGCTCACGGCGGGCTTCGGAGAATTCGTGGCGCAGGTTCACGAGGCGGTGGCCGCTCAAAGTCAGCGCCTGTTGGTGCAGCGCGCTGCGCACGGCATCGATGAGGTCGTGCGTCTCCTTGCGGCCCTCTGCGCGTGACCAGATGTGCAGCGTGAGCATGTGTTCGTCGCCGGACTCGGTGCTGGTGTCCGCGTCGCGGACCAGGCTTTGGCCGAAAGAGACGTAGGGATAAGCGGCGGGTTGCGGCACCTGATCATAGATGCGCGCGCCGCCGAGCAGCGCAACGACGCCGGGATGTACGCCGAGCGTGGAGAAGATGGATTGCTGGAGCGCGAGTGAGGAGGACGGCATGGTAGCCTCGAGGATTGCGAGTGGTGGAGCTGGCATGGGGCTGCGCGTAAACAGCACTGTTTCCGGCGTCACAGGCTCACAGGTTGCGGGCGTCACACCGCACGATCAGAAACGCGCCATCGTCCGTGAGCGGCTCGACAGCCTGGATGTCGTAGATGCGCGCACTATCGCGGAAACGACGCGAGGCGCTTATTTCGGACCTCGCCCTCACGATGATGTCGAGCGAGAGGCTGCTTTTGCGCCCACCCGCATCGACGCGTTCGCCGCGACCTGCGATTTCGATGCGCGCCCACACATCTGCAAGTGCGAGCCATGTCGTGACGTGACCGCCGGCGCCATCAGGTTTGCGTTGCGGATACTCCAGCACAAGGCGGTGCCGCAGGGTTCCGATATCGGGTCGTTTCGCCATGATCACACCAATCGTGGTCGGCGCCAGGGCGCGAGCAGAATGTCAACGGCTGGCATCGCAGTTTCGTCGGGCGACAACCCGCGATTCTCATAGAGATGGGCCACGAGATGCAGGAGTGCCTGGCGAATCGGCTGCGGGACGTCGCTTGCCGATGGGCCGAATCCCGCGGTGAACGCGATCTCGATCGCGTTGAGGCGCCGCAGAGCCGTCGGCAGCGCCATACTGCTCCGCATCGCGATGCGAGGCGGCGGGCCGCGATCGACGTCGAAGCCTGCCGTGCTGAGCGACGTTGGCGTGTCGTCAGGCGCGAATGTACGAACACTGACGAATTGAATGAGGGGCGCCACGGGCAACACGACAGGCGCCGCCGAATTGGCCCACCCATCGATGAAGAACGAGAGCGATTGCGAGATGAGGCTTATTTGCAGGGCTTTCTCGATGTGCTGGCGCGCCGCAGTGATCACTGTCGCGACCAACAGATCTTCCGCTGTTGTGTCGAGACGCAGATGCGCTTTCGCCTCTGCGAGCGAGACGGGTTCGATCGCGGGCGGCGTCGTTTGGATGAGGGTCATGGGGTCGCAATGGAGATGTTGCAGCGCAGGTTGAGGGGGTGGTCGCCCCTCATCCCGGCCCTCTCCCCGCAAAAAGCGGGGAGAGGGTGCAGTTGTTAGACGCCGAACTTCAGCAGCTTCAGGGCGGCAAAATCCTGGATGCCGCCGCCGACGCGCTTGGTCGTGTAGAACAGCACGTAGGGTTTGGCCGAGTACGGATCACGCAGCACGCGGATGCCGACGCGGTCGACAATCAGGTAGCCCCGCTTGAAGTCGCCGAAAGCGATCGCGTAGGTGTCGGTTGCGATGTCCGGCATGTCCTCGGCTTCGACGACGGGAAAGCCCATCAGCGTCGAAGGGACGCCGGGCTGGCCTGAGGCTTGCCAGAGGTAAGCGCCCTGCGCGTCCTTCAGTTTGCGGACGGCGGATTGCGTGGTGCGGTTCATGACGAACGTGCCGTTAGAGCGATAACCCGCGTTCACGGCGTAGGCGAGGTCGATCAGCTTGTCGCTGGCGTTGGTGGCAGGAAATGCGCCGGCGACACCGGTTTTGATGAAGCCGACGTTGCCGTGTGACCAGGTGGCGTTGTCGACCTTCGTGTAGGCGAGGAAGCCCTTTGGCTTGTTGACGCCGTCGCCGTTGACGAAGGCGGTGCCTTCCTGTTGTGCGAACACGAGGTTCACTTCGTCCGCGATCCACTGCTCGATGTCGACGGCTGAGTCATCGAGCAACTGCGGCGAGGCCGCGGGCATCGCGTAGAGTTCCATGGTCGGGAAATCGAGCGAGACCAGTGTCGGCGACGATGTTTCAGGCCGCGCCGCGGTTTCGCCGACCCAGCCGGTGGCGAAACCATTCGTGGCAAAGGGTTTCTTGTAGGTTGTCGACGAGACTTGGCGGATGCCGGCAATGGCGCGGATCGGTGAGATGGCTTTGAGGCTCGCATTCACGCGCGCTTCGATCTCGGGCGGAATGGTGAAACCACCATCGGGATTCGAGTTTGCACTGAGCGCCTTGGTCTCGAGCACAGTGAGCGCAGCGGCATCGCCTTTGCGCACGTAGCCGTCGAAGGCGGCTTTGTGGGCGCGCTGTTCCGGCGCGGCGAGGGGCGCGGACGCTTGTGCCAGATGCGGGCGCTGCATCTTGATCGAGAGATCGTCGAGCGTGCGGTCGATGCGGGCCAGTTTTTCGTCTGTCAGCGGATCTGCGCCGCGGCGCTCGATTTCAGCGAGGCGTTGATCGTTGGTGTCTTTGTACGCCTCGAAGGCGCGGGTGAAGTCTTGGAAGTCGCTGGTGATGTCGGTCATTGCTTGCTGTGGGTGGGGAGGGAAAGACGTGCTTAGTACGTGGTGCGTAGTGCTTAGGATGTGGACTTATGCACTACGCACCAAGCACTACGTACTAAGAACATTTCATCGCGCGCGTTGCAGCGCGGATGGCGGAGGAGAGACGGTCATTGCCGTTGGCGGCGTTGAGCGCGTGCAGGCCGCGCAGGCCGTGACTGAGGAACGCGCGGGCTTCGGTTTGCGTGAAGCGGCCTTCGGTCGTCAGCCAACGTTCGAATTCACGCGCGCTGCGGGCGTAGGGCGCAGCGAGGCGTTTGCCGATCGTTGCGATGCGCGCGTCAGGCAGCATGGGGAATGTGACGACGGAGATTTCCCAGAGGTCAACCTTGGAGATGCGCCGTACGCTGGATTTTGTGTCGCGGCGCGCGGAGACGGCTTTGAAACCGATGGAAAGTCCATCGAGCGCGCCGGCTTCGAGCAGGGCATGGACTTCTCTGGCGCGTGAGACGGAGAGCAAGAGACGTCCGCGGGCGTGGAGGCCTTTGGCGTCTTCGCGCAGCTGCTCCCAGACGCCGATCGGCTCGGCGGGATCATGCTGGTAGAGGAGTTTTATGCCGGCGGCACTGCGTTTCCGCAGGCTCTCGGTGAAGGCGCCCGGCAGGATGATGTCGCGGCCCATGTCCTCGCGGTTGAACAGCGAGGCATAGCCTTCGAAACGGCCGTCGGCCGACACGGATTTGATCTCGAGCGGGGACCCGAGGTGGGGATGTGGATGGGGCATGGGGTGTCGGGTGTGAGGGCGGGGCAGCAGGGGCTTCCGCGAGTTCCTGTGGGCAAGGGCGAACGCGAAACGCGTGCTTGGATCGGAAATCAGCTGTTCGGCTTGCAAGATGGAGAGAAACCAAACTTGTCAGCGAGCGGCGCCTTGAATTCGAGGGGCGTCTCAATTCGCACGCCATAGGCGTCGTGCAGTGCGCCAAGCATCATGTCGGTGACGTGGGAAATAGGGCGGGCATTCAACTTGAAGATCTGTCTATGGTTGCCTGCGGCACTGTCACGTTCGAAGCCGTATACCGCAAGTCGATCAAGTGCATCGCTCGACAGTTGCCATTTCCGCGGCTGACCTGCCTTGGCGCTGTAGAACCCTGATGCCGCTTCGCACAACATTTCGGTCGTGGCGCCGTTGAACAGACACTGTACAAAATATCCGATGAGGTCATGCTTTGGCTGGATGATGAGAAAACGCTCTCTCTTCTTGTTGTCGGGGCGACTGCTCAAGAACATCAATCGTTCGGTGACGGCACATCGGTTTTCCAGAACGAACGCTTGGCGGGAGGCGGCAAGCGCGGGGACTTCCGCGCAAGCTGCCGTAGATGCAAGAACGACTGCAGCCGCGAAAGCGAACTTGACGACAAGCATTGCTCACTCCACGGCACAAACAACCCAAAGATGCACCAATCAAGCCGATGAGTTCAATCCCCTGCTCAGTCCACAACAGCAAAGCGCTTCGCGCTCTGACGTGAGGGCGTCGACCCCGGCCTACGCCGGGGCAGGCTCTGGTCGAGGTCGAATTGGAGCGCGATTGCGCGGGCGGCGGCGTTGCGCGCTTCAATAAAGTCGAGGTCCTTCGGCGAGAGCGACATCGCCTTCCAGTCGAGGCCGCCTTCGAGCAGGAGCGGGCGGCCGGCGTTGCCAGCACCCTGGAAGCCGGCTTCGAGTTCGCGCTTCAGGCGGTCGAATTGATCCGTTGTAAGATTACCGTCACGGGCTGTGTAGACGAGGGCGCCAGAGGGGCGGGCCGAGTTGTCAAGAAGTGCCTTGTTCCATTTGGACGCCGCGTTGTGCAGGTCGATGGCAGCACTGGCGGCCTCGATGGGGGAGAGGCCGTAGTGGTCGTCGAGGGGATGGAACAGTTTGAGGTGCAGGATGCGGGCTGTACCTGGCGCGGCGTCGCCAGAGATGTGCGTCGTGCGGCCATCGAGCGTGTAGGCGTAACCGTCAGGCGAAGCGTCCGTCGCAGAAGAGTTTCGCTATCGCGTCCCAGGCACCTGGGCGGTCAAGTCCACACCATTGATCCAGGGTACGGCCGATGTCACTCGCGTGGGTTCCTGGATAAAATCTCGGAAAGCCAGCCAAGCAAGTTCGAACGGGATGAACAGTCCAATTGGGTATGGCTGTCGGTCATCGAGCGTCGTCATCTGTGACAACAGGGATCTGTCACCGAGCGAAAGGTGCGTCGTTGCCGTCGCGCTCTTGGCGTCCCACCAGTGATGCGATAGTGTTGCGCCGAATTGGCGGTGAGCCCGTATGGAAATAGTTGCACCAGACCTTGTGCGACCATCGGGTTGGGCTTCGGTTCCCTCTATCCCGGAGATTTTCATGTATCCTCCGGCCGCTCCGCTGCCATCCCAATAGGCCCACTCCCGTCTTGTAGGGTCCATGAATTCTCGTTCGAGAGTGGCGATTGGCGGCCAGTCCGGACCTTCGAATCCGTTAATAAATATGAAGCGTCTCATGGTGAATCCTTATTTATACCACTGGCCGTCGCGTAACGTTCGGGTGTTACCCAACGGGTATACGAAACGCACTGTGGGATTTCCGAGCTCGCGAGACAGGTAAGGGAGTGTTTCCAAACAGGCGGAACACATTTGCTTGTCGACATGAATTTCAATCTGTTTCCCATCCAGCGAACCACCGTTCTCCCGTGCCATCCGCAGAAGTATTGTAGCCTCAGCGTGTGAGACCGCATAGTTGGGCCAGTAACCCGCATTGTCTTGTCGGAAAACATCCGAATAGTTCTCAATCAAACGACCGCGCATTTCCATTGCGGCTTCGCGATCTTGAGGGCTGTATCCGTTTGCCGTTGAGTTGCTCCCGACGTACTCTTTTCCATCGATAGTTCCCGTGGCAACCGTATCTTCCTCGGGGCGCAATTGCCAGTAGAAGCGGTAGGCCTGAGTGTTGAACTGTGGATTTAATGGTTGCGAGCCTGGTACACCGCTTTGCCCTGTTGGTGGCGACCCTGGCGGTCGATTGTGCCCACGACCAGGTGGCCTTGGGGGTGGACGAGGCGGTCCTCGCCCTACAAGATGCAGGTTTGAGTCTTTATCGGCAGGATCAGTGTCGTCGTTTTCGCCACCCGGCCCGCTCGTGAACCTTCCGAGCGCATCGTGATGGGGATTGAACTTCGCGGCCAGGCCATCATCACCATCCGCCAGCGGATCATATCCTGCCGCCGCGCGTTTTTCGTTGGGTGTTAGGAAGGTTGCGGCGTCGAGGCGGGTCCAGAGTGCTTCGCGCTCGGGCGTGAGGGCGTCGACTTGGTCGAGGTCGAACTTGAGGGTGAGGCCTTGGGGCTGGGCGAGCCATTGGCTGAGGGCTGCGGAGATGCGGGTGGCGAGCGGGAGGACGGTCTGGCGCCAGAAGGCGCGGGTGGCTTCTTGGTAGTTCGAGTAGGTATTGTCGCCGGGGATGGCGAGCAGCATGGGCGGTACGCCGAGGGCCAAGGCGATTTCGCGGGCGGCTGAGTTGCGGGCTTCGATGAAGTCGAGGTCCTTTGGCGAGAGGGACATCGCCTTCCAGTCGAGGCCGCCTTCGAGCAGCAGCGGGCGGCCAGCATTGCCGGCGCCCTGGAAGCCGGATTCGAGTTCGCGTTTCAGTCGGTCGAATTGATCCGTTGTGAGATTGCCGTCGCGCGCGGTGTAGACGAGGGCGCCGCTTGGTCGGGCCGAGTTGTCAAGAAGCGCTTTGTTCCATTGGCTCGCGGTGTTGTGCAGGTCGATGGCGCTGGAGGCTGCCTCGATGGGGGAGAGGCCGTAGTGGTCGTCGAGGGGGTGGAACAGTTTGAGGTGCAGGATGCGGGCTGTGCCGGGCGCGGCGTCGCCTGTGATGCGGGTCGTACGGCCATCGAGTGTGTAGGCGTGGCCGTCGGGCCAGCCATCAGGGCCGGGCACTATGGTCATGCGATCAGGGCGCAGCGCGTAGAGGGCGCGGATGTCTGACCCGTTGGTCGTGACGGCTTCGAGGTAGGCATTGCCAGAGACCAGGAGGAAACCGACGAACTGTTCGAGCAGGTCCGCTGTTGTCGATGTCGGCGAGGGGCGGCGCACGAGGGTGAGGAGCGGGTGGTCCTCGATCTCGCTGTCGCCATCGTAAAGCAGCATGGGCATGCAGCCGATGGCCTCGGCGATCATGCGCACGGAGCGGTAGGCGATCGGGTTCTGCATGAAGCCTTCGCGCGCGAAGGCGGCGTAGTCGCGGGGCGCGTGGACGGGATAGCGGGGGCCGTCGATGGTGACGAAAGGCGCGGCGCGCCAGGCTTTTGTGTCGGGTGGTCGCGGTGGCGCGAAGGCACGCAGGCGTGCGCTCGCACGCGCGGCCAGGGCGCGTGCGGTTGTGAGCAGGGACATGGGGAACCGAATTCTTCCCCTCTCCCCCCACTTCTGGGGGAGAGGGTGCCCGATAGGGCGGGTGAGGGGCAGCGGCTGGGTCAAGTGGGCATCGCGGAGCGCGGGCGCGATGCTGGCGGTGTGCGTGTAGAGCGAATGCGGACGGAGCACGTGGCTGCCCCTCATCCGGCCTTCGGCCACCTTCTCCCCCTGAAGAGGGGGAGAAGGGAAGTGCCCTTGTCTTGCGTCAGAGGAATTCAGGGCTCTTACTGGGTCATTGATCAGGAGGCGATCATGCAAAGGCGTGGGCATCAACCTTGGCGGACACAACGATCACAGGTGCTGCGTTCAAGGCAAGTTGAAGCCGAAGATCTCATGTGGCGTGAACTGAGGAACCGGCGACTCAGCGGCTATAAGTTTGTGCGGCAGGCTCCCGTTGGCGCGTACTTCGCGGATTTTTTGTGCCGGGAGTGCAAGGTCGTGGTTGAGCTCGATGGCGAGACGCACAGCGCGGAAGCGGAGCTGGCGCATGACGCGGCGCGGACGGTGTTTCTGGAGACGAGTGGATATCGAGTCTTGCGGGTGTGGAATGATGAGTTGAGGACCAACATGAGCGGTGTGTTGCGGACGATTGCATCGGTGCTCGATGAGGTGAGCGGACGTGGACCGGAGGATGGAACGGTGTAGCGCTTTCCCTCTCCCCCCTTCTTCAGCGGGAGAGGGTGCCCGATAGGGCGGGTGAGGGGCAGCGGCTGGGTCGGGTGAGGATCGAGGAGCGAGCGCGACGCCCAGCGGTGTGTCTCTGAAGTCAATGCGGACGGAGCAAGCAGCTGCCCCTCATCCGCCCTTCGGGCACCTTCTCCCCCTGAAGTAGGGGGAGAAGCGAAGGTCAGAGCCTGCGTACGCTGGGCATTTGCTCTTTGGTCAGCATAAGTTCTGTCAGGGCCCAGACGAGGGCGTCGAGGCGGTCGGGGCTTTTGCCGGTGAGCGCGTTGCCTGCGGTGCCATCGAAGGCGACGAGCTGGTTTTCGAGCGCGAGGAATTCGCCGACGTGGCTGACGCGGCCTTCCGCGTAGAGCGCGGAGATGGGCTCGGCGCGCACCCACTTGCCGCGGCTGGCGCGGACTTTTTTGATGGGCACGCTTTTGTCGACTTGCTCGAGGACGAGGACGACGAGGTCGCCGCCCTGGTTGACTTCAGCGACGAGGCGGTCGGCTTTGAAATCGTGGTAGGCGGCGATGGCGGCTTTGGCCCAGACCTGGGGTTCGCGGCCTTTAATGGTGCGGTCAGCCAGGACATAGCCGCGGCCGTCCACCCCGAGGCCGGCAACGACAATGCCGCACGCGTCGGAGTTGGCGTGGGAGGACACGGGGGGATCAAGGGCGACGACGATGCGCACGAGTTCGGGGGCTTTTTCGACGCGCCCCTGGTCGAGCCAATCGCGCCGCCATAGGCCACCGGTGAACTGCTCGACGATCTGGCCGTCGAGTTCTTGAGACCCGAGCGCCGTGCCTTTGTAGCGGCGCGTGACGTCGCGGAGGAAGATGTCGGAGAGGTTGGCTGCGTTGGCGGATGTGGTGTCATGCGTGATGGCCGTGCTCTCGTCTTGCGCGATGGCTTTGATCAGTTTTGAAAAGCGCGGCGTCGTCGTGATGACGGCGCGCGGATCATCGCCGAGACGCAGCGTGAGTTGCAGCATGTCCCAGGCGGCTTGCGGTTTTTTCCAGCGGCAGAGTTCGTCGCACCAAGCGGCGTGGAATTGCGGGCCGCGCAGCGTTTCGTACTCGTCGGCGGCAAACATCTGGCCGATGCTGCCGTTGGGCCAGACGAGTTGGTTTTTCGAGGCTTCGTAGGTCGGACGCTCGCGTTCGGGATGAATGGCGAGGAGGCCCGAGACGCCTTCGATCATCACGGAACGGACGTGTTGGAGGGATGGGCCTATGAGGGCGATGCGTTTTTGTTGCGCGTGGCGACTCCCCTGCGGTTGATCCCGGCTCAGGGGCCGGGAGGCCGCCACGCGCGATGGGAGAGCCTCCGCGCGTACCCATTCGGCGCCTGCGCGGGTTTTGCCGGCGCCTCGGCCGCCAAGAAAGAGCCAGGTGCGCCAGGGTTTCCCGGCTGGTGTTGTGACGGGCGCAAGCTGGCTGTCGCGGGCCCAGACGTGCCAGTCATGGCTCAGCGTTGCGAGGTCTTTCTGACTCATCTTGTCGAGGAGCTGATCGATCTCGGTTCGCGGCGCGGATGCGCTCAAGGCGTTGAATAAGATCTTGCCGGAGGCGCTCCGAATTGTCCGTGGAGGTATCGGTAGCGGAGTCGCGTGCGGTTCTGATGTCATGGGCATCGGACAGTTCTGTGAGCTTCTCGAAATTCTTGATCAGGGTGCCGATCTCGCGCGCCTCGCGCTCGGCCTCGCTCGATTCCAGAGTGCGGTCCGATTTTATGCGGCGCTCGATGTCGAGCAGTTTGGCGTCGATCACTTCATAGAGCCGCGTGATGATCGCTTGGCGATGAGTGAGCGATCCGCTGACGCGCTTGGCCTTCTGCTCCGGTGCCGCCAGCGGTTCGGCGTAGGAGGGGCGCGTTAGACCGGCGCGTCGCTTCGCGTTCGCGATGGCGAGCGCTTCCGCGCCTGAAGGGCGCGGTGTCCAGCCTCGCGCTTTGGCACGATAGCTGATCTGGCCCGCGGTGACGGCGAAGCGGCGGGCGATCACCTCCACGGTCTCGTCCGAATGCTCGAACGCGTGGCGGATATCGTCCCAGATGGAGAGGTCGAGCGGCATGAGGTGCGAGCGTCAGGAGTGGTGGCCCGCCGCGTGCGCTTTGGGATGTCCGCGGCGTGTGTGATCGATTGATCTTCAATCTCTCACACGTTCTGCGATCATGCCCAAAACATGCCACGAGACCGTGACGCGGGAGGACGGCCTCAGATGGTGAACGATTTTGGATGGCAGAGGCTGGGCTTGGTCATCGCGGCGCTTTGAAAGCAAAGGCGTGATTTTGAACCCAAGCGGCGTCGATTAAGATCGCCAGCATAAGGGCTGCAACGACACCTCAGGCAAGCGCGTAACAGAGATCAAAGCATAAATAGAACACATCTATTTTTGTTTTGATTTTATTGCCGCTTTCGGGAAATCTGGAATGATGTATTTCTCAAAATTCTCGGGCTTGATCCGGCGCTCGGAGCGGGCGAACCCGCGCACGGATATTCCGGCTTCATGGACGGTGTTGGGATCGCCCGATTTAAGGGGGTGCCAGGCGGGGATATCGCGGCCTTTGGCGACCAGGGCATAGGCGCAGGTTGCGGGGAGCCAGGTAAGGTTACGCACCATTTCGGGAGTGAGACGGAGGCAGTCGGGCACCTCTTTTTGGCGGTTCGGGTAGTCGGAACAGCGGCACAAAGCGAGATCAAGCAGCTTGCAGGCGACTTTGGTGAGGTGGATCTGGCCGGTATCGGCGTCTTCGATCTTGTTCAGACAGCATCGACCGCAGCCATCACAGAGGCTTTCCCACTGTTCGGGGGTCATCTCTTCGAGCGTTTTTGTCTTCCAGAACGGTTTCGCCACGAGGCTCCCCGAATGTAACGGACACATGACGCGAACAAATAGAGATGTTCGAATTCCGGCGTGCGTTTCGCGCCACGCCGCGACATGTGCGCAAACCGTTGAGTCGTCAATTCATATCGGCGTGCTGTGCGGACTATGGTAGCAACATTGAAACTTTGCCTTGATCGAGTCGTCATTCGGGTCTGAGGCTTGTGCAGGGTCTGGGCGAAGCTGGGCTGTTGACGAGGTTGGCATGAACGACTGGTTCGACCGCGGAGGTGGCGGCAGGGGGTCGCGGATCAACTGGCGCTCGCTGCGCCTGTCCGTTGACGCGTGGATTGACAGCAACATCGCCTCGAGCGCGCTGGAGACCCGTGATCGCTACAACGCGGCCTCGAGTTGGTTCGCACGCTTTCGCCTGACCGGCTGGAAGCGCGCCATGACCGAGGTGTTCTCGGAGGCGCTGACGCTCGGCGCCGGCGGGCTTGTTGTGCTCTATGCGATGGCCGTTCCGGCGTTCGTCGAGTTCGATGAGGCCAAGATCAACTCGGTCAAATATGCGGTGAAGTTTCTCGATCGCAACGGCAACGAAATCGGCAAGCGCGGCATCCTGCATTCAGATGCCGTGCCGCTCGAGGAACTGCCGGACCACCTGATCAAGGCTGTGCTGGCAACCGAGGATCGACGCTTCTTCGACCACTTTGGTGTCGACTTTATCGGAACCGGCCGCGCGTTCATCACCAACGTCAATGCCGGCGAGACGGTGCAGGGCGGCTCGACGCTGACCCAGCAGCTGGCCAAGAACCTATTCCTCACCAACGAACGCTCGATCCAGCGCAAGATCAAAGAGGTGTTCCTCTCGTTCCTGCTCGAAAGCCGGTTCACCAAACGCGAAATTCTGAAGCTGTATCTTGATCGCGCGTATATGGGCGGCGGCGCGTTCGGCGTCGAGGCAGCGAGCCAATTCTATTTCGGCAAGAGTGCGCGCGAGGCCACGCTGCAGGAAGCAGCGATGCTGGCAGGTCTGTTCAAGGCACCGACGAAATATGCTCCGCACGCCAACATCGCAGCCGCCCGTGGGCGCGCGAACGATGTGCTCTCGAACCTCGTTGAAGCCGGGTACATGACAGCGGGACAGGTGCATTCGGCCCGTCTCAATCCGGCGCGACCGGTCGACAACCGCAATCCGGACAGCCCGGATTGGTTCCTGGATTGGGCGTTCGACGAGGCCGTGAAGATTGCCGAGGGGCGCGGGCACTCGGTGATCACGGTGCGCACGACCGTCGATATGACCTTGCAAAAGGCGGCCGAGGAATCGTTGCTTTCGACGCTGCGGCAGTCGGGCAAGACCAACAGCGTCAACTCGGGTGCGCTCGTTTCGATGGACCCGGACGGTGCGGTTCGCGCGCTTGTTGGCGGCCCCGATTACGGCGAGAGCCAATTCAATCGTGCAACCATGGCACGGCGTCAGCCGGGGTCATCGTTCAAATTGTACGTGTACGCAGCTGCCATGGAGGAAGGGCTGACCAAGGACACGCGTCTGCCGGATCGCGTTTCGCAATCGTGTGGGCCGCTCGGATGGACACCTAAGAACTATGACGGCGGATCCGGTGGTGGTGGTATGACGTCGCTTGCTGATGCCTTCAAACGCTCCTTGAATACGATCGCTGTTGAGTTGTCCCTGTTTAGGCTCGGCAACAACAGCCGCGATAAAGTCGTCGCCATGACCGAGAAACTCGGCGTCGAAGGCATCAAGAAGACCTGCTCGATGGCACTCGGCGATGGCGGTATCTCGCCACTTGCGAACACGGCGGCGTTTGCGCACTTCGCCAACGGCGGCAAGACGAGCAAGCCCTACGCCATCATCGACATGTTCAACTCAAAGGGCGAAGTCATCTATGCGCGCGAAACCGACGAACCCGCGCCGAAGCAGGTAATCTCCCGGCGTTCGGTCGAGAACATGAACCAGATGATGCAGCTGGTCGTGACGGAGGGCACCGGCAAGAAAGCCGCGCTCGATTTCACGCATGCTGTTGGCAAAACCGGGACGTCGTCGAGCTATCGCGATGCCTGGTTCGTTGGCTTCACGGGCAGCCTGGTCACGGGTGTCTGGTTTGGCAACGACGACAACCGCGCCATGCGCACGGGGACCGGCGGCATAACCGGTGGCAGCATTCCGGCCGAGACATGGCAGCGCTACATGGCTGTTGCACACGGTTCGCTCAACATTCCAACCATTGTCGGTTTGACGCCGCATCCCAAGCAGGTGCAGGAGGCCGACCGCCTGGTTCAGTTGCGCCGCACGGATCCGGCACTGGCCGCCGCGCAAACGCAAGCCGGCCAACGCAGCAACAAGATCATGCCGGACAAGACGCGTGATGTGTTGAAGCGCCTCGCCGACACCTTGCGCAAAACAGCCGGGCTTGAAGCGCCGGTGCAGCCGACCGGCCCGCCGGCCCGGCCCGGTGCGCCGCCGGATCGTCGCGCAGATGCATCGCCGTCTGATCGTCCGCCGTCTGCTAAGCGGTGACCGTCGATGCGATTCTTTCTTGGACTGATCGCTGACATTCTTGCGCTGATCACGCGCTTTGCCGTGTTCATTGCGATCGCGATCGCGGGCGGGATCGGCTCGGCGTGGGTGATGATCCACTCCGGCTCGCGTCTGACGACGGCGGCACAGGGCGTGTGGGTGTCCTGGCCGACGGCCGGGCGGCCGGATACGGATCCGTACACCCGCGCCCATAACGTCCGGCTCGGGCTGTTGCCCTTCAATCCGTCGCTTGCATTGACCTATCATGCGCGCATTGACGACGAGGGCGGGCGCATTCATTCGAGCTGTGATTACCGCATATCCCTCGATGGTCTTGATGCGGCCTGGTGGAGCTTGGCCGTGTTCGATGATGCCGGCAATGTCATCCGCAATCCGGCACAGCGCTATGCCTACAATGCGGCGACGATCGTGCGCGAGATCGACGGTAAGGTCGAGGTTGTGCTGGCGCGGGATGCGCGGCCGGGCAATTGGCTGCCAACGGCGGGGGCCGGCAACATCACACTCGCATTGACGATCCAGGATCCGCGCTGGACCCAGCAGTCGCTGGAGGACCAGCAGAAGCAGAAGGTGTTGCCTGCCGTGCGCAAAGTGGGCTGTTCGAGATGAGACCGGTGGCAGCGCCCGAAGAGATCTGAAGAGATATGGACCCGTCCGAAAAGCCAAACGCTGAGCCTGCTCTCGCCGATACCCTTGGCAATCATGGGCCGTCGCCCGTGTCGCTGAAGGATCGGGTGGCCTTGCGTGTGAAGGCCATCCAAAAGGCCGCTCCGGGTGCTGCCGCCGACCTCAAGGCGCGTGTGATCGCTGGCGCAAATGCTGCCGGCCTCGACAAGATCAACCGTGACTCACTGAAAGCGGGTCGGGATGGCCTGGCTGCCAAGGTGGAAGCCATCTTGAAGCCGCGCCCGGCCGAGGACGTATCGGCAGGCGCGCCCGTTTTTCAGCCAACGGCGCAACCAGATGTGGCGTCGCCGGATGCCGAGAACCGGAAACCGACACTGCCATCTGCATCATCGACAGCAACACCGGCGACTGACCGGGCCGATATCACGGCGCTGAAAGCCAAACTCGACGCCGCGCTGCGTCCAAAAGATCAAGCGGACGTGCCCGACGCGTCGGACACGGTGTCGGCTGGAATTGCAGCGCGCATTGCTGCGGCCCTGCCGAAAGGCGACTGGAAAAAGACCGATTGGACCGCGCCGTTCTCGCGCTCGAAGCGCCGCCCTGCTGATGGCCCCGGGCCGACCATGTCGGCTGAGACTGCGTCGTCCGCTGCGGCTGGCACTATCGATCTCGTGCCGGAAATTTCGACCAGTCGCACGACGCGGACCGAGCGCCTCAAGACCGAACGTATTGTCGCGCGGACGCGGCCGAAACGCTCGCTGTTGACTGTCGGCATGCTGGCGACGGCTCTCGTGACTGGGGCTGTGTTGCACATCGTGACGACGTTTTCGATCCCGGTGCTGAGTTCATCGTGGTTCCGCTGGAGCGCGTTCGATCGCATCAAGTGGCAGCTGGACGTCAACACGATGAAGGTTTGGCCGGTTGATCCAACAGGCGCGATGCCGTTGCCGTTTCTATCGCCCGACATGCGTTATGCCTTCTGCCGCTTTGATATCACGAGTGGTCCTGTGACGGTGTCCGTGGTTCTGCCGGAGGCGGGTTGGTCGCTGGCACTCTACACGCCGTCTGGCGACAACTTTTACGCGGTGCCAGGACAGGACGGCCGCGTGGTGGAGGCCGTATTCAACATTATGCCGGCGAGTGATCGGCTCCTCATACCGGTTCCCGGCCAGCGGCGCGCCGATATCGACGCTGCGCAAGTGACGAGCGCATCGCGCGAGGGACTGGTGGTTATTCGAGGGCCAAACAAGGGTGCGGCAACGGGACCGGCGGTGGAGGCTGCGCTGCGGCGTGCGCGCTGCTCGGCGGTAGAGCGTCGGTGACAGCGCAAACATGAACACGCCGGCGCGGGCCAAAGAGTGTGGCCCCAATTGCGCTGCATTGGATCGATAAACGCGACTTTAGCGTGGGCAAGTGGGGCCAGCGCTATAGGCATGCCCTGATGTCACGCCTATAAGAGGTTTACGACGTTCAGGACGGTGCGGGCTGTCAGCGCGCGCCGATGCAGGATCACCTGGCTGGCATGACTTTACCTGTGACCCGTTCGCAAGCGATGCTGATGGCCGCCGCCGGCGCCATAAGTTTGGCTGTCGTCGCGACGTTGGCCCCTCAGGCTCAGGCGCAGGGCTGGTGGCCATGGGCAAACCAGGATTCGGCGCCCCCGCGTCCGCGTGAACCGGTGTATCGCGGTCCGCCGCCAGCCCCTATTCCTGGCGCGCCGATCCCGGGAGGGACAATCCCCGCTCAGCCGGCCCCTGGCGGCATGCGCCCGCTTGGACAAGGCGGCAACATCTGCCTTCAGCTCGAACAGCAGCTGGTCAGCGAGAGCCAGCGCGGCGGCGCCAACCCGCGCGAAAGCATGGCACGCTTGGAAACCGAGATCCGCATGCTTGAGCGTCAGCAGTCGCAAGCTCAGTCGCAGCTGGAAAATGGCAGTTGCTATGAGTATTTCCTGTTCTCCAAGTCGTTGAAAAACACGCCCGCGTGCCGCAACGCCGCCAATTCAGCCGAACAACTGCGCAACCGCATTCGCGACCTCGACACGCAACGCGGCCAGATGGCCGGCAAGAGTGATCGCAGCGTGAGCGACGATGTCATCCGCGAACTCGCGCGCAACGGCTGCGGCCAGCGCTATGTGGACGAGGCGCGTCGGCTCGACAGCAAAGGCTTCGGCCTTTGGTCGACGGAAGAGGAGGGTGGACCTCACAAGGGCAATCAGTTCGGCTCGTTGCCGTTTGCGACCTACCGCACCATCTGCGTGCGCCTGTGCGACGGCTATTATTTCCCCGTCAGTTTCTCGACACTGCCGAACCACTTCCAGCGCGATTCCGATGCGTGCCAATCGAAGTGCGCCGCACCCGTCGAGCTGTATTTTCATCAAAATCCTGGGGCGGGTGTCGACCAGGCGGTGTCAGCCAAGAGCAACACCAACTACACGGCGCTCAAGACGGCGTTCCGCTATCGCAAGGAATACGTCCACGGCTGCTCCTGCAAGGAAGCCGAGTATCAGCCAGGGGCCGGCGAACGCCGTGCGGACGCGCCGTCGCCGACCACGACAGGCGCGGTTGCGAAAGTGACGCCGAAACAGCCGTGATGGAGACGTTAAACCCCTCTAGCACATCATATTTTTTGACATTCCGAACGATGCTCAGAACGGTGCTGGACAGGCCTGATGGTTGCACCTATAAGCGCCTCGGCCGATGGACCTCTCGCGGGTGTTCGCAGGTGTGATGCCCGGGTAGCTCAGTTGGTAGAGCATGCGATTGAAAATCGCAGTGTCGCCAGTTCAATTCTGGCCCCGGGCACCATTCTAAACTCCTGAAAATACTGAGCTTTCAGGCGATATCACAACCCAGTGATCTGCCGTCTGATCATCAGTGCGATACCAGTGCGATACCACGAAAGCCAATTTCGTGACGATTTGGACTCGGCGGGCTGAGTGCTGGGCAGCTTGTGTCAGGTTCGGCAGCTAGGGCGTTGCGGCTGCAAGGTCTCTGTTGGGTGCGACTGTGGAAAACTCAAACCAGCACTTGCTGAGCCGCTGAACTGAATATAGCCAGTTAACGTCGCCTTGTCGGACAGTGCTGCGGTGACAATTTCACCGGGCGACTGGCACGGGTATAGTCTGGCGTTGGCGCCGATGGTTGGCGTCAGACGATTGAAACCGAGTGCCGAGTAGTTTGGCCGGGCCGCAAGGCTCGGCCTTCTTCGTTTAAAATGGTATGACATCGAAGCAGCCCCAGGCGGCAAGCTGGGCAAGCGCTGGTCGATGCCGAGAGACGCCGCCGTCACCGCTGCATGAGTTGCAGGCGCCCGGCAATATGGGGCTAGCTGACGGCGGTCGATGGCAACGGCATCTTGGCAATGTTCGAACAATACAAGAACCTGTGGCGCTGGCGCAAATGGCTGGTCATATACGGCGCTCGCCAGCTTGGGCGGCTGAGCAAATCACTGTAGTTCAATGACATGTGCATTCATGCTCGCGCGTCGAGCGAGCCCATGATGGTCAAGGCCATGCAGACTCTACAACTCGTGTTCGATGACCTGATCAGCAAGATCCGGTCGAGCCGATGCGATCATACGCGCATGGTGTTGATGGATGCCGCTCAGCAGATCGCCTACGGCATGAAAGACCGTGACGACTCTTTCGACTTGGCGCGGGCGCTCGATAGAATGCACTATGAGCCGCCACGGTTGGTCTGGTCTTCGTCGCGACTTGTTACGGTTTCTGCTTGAGCTTGGCCGCATAGTAGTCCTCGTGCTCGGCTGGCGGCAGCGCTTCGATTGCCTCTCTCTCGGCCTTGACGATCAGCCGCTCAAGCATCTCAGCCTGCGTTATGCCGTAATGGGTACACAGGCGTCTCAGCGCAGGCGGTACGTGCACGCTGGTCACCACGTTGAGCCTGTCGCGTTGCTCGTTTGGCGTAGCGTCGGCGTTCATCAGGTGGCGATCACGAAAACGGGCCTGTCGGGCGGCATTGGCCTGACGTTTGAGCGTTACTGCATCACGGGCTTTGCGGGTCATCTCATGCCGCCTGCAATGTGATAGTGGTGCCCTTCGTGCCGGCGCGCAGCTTTACCGAACCTGCCGTGGCCAGCGTTGCGAGGCAGCGATTGATCGCAGGCGCATTGGTGCCAAGCGTCAAGGCGAGCGAACGCTGTGACGCACGAACCTTGCCGCCGTTGCGGGCCACGTGTGCCAAGAGTCGGGTGCTCAGGTCTAGGGCCACCGGCTGGGCTACGGCTACGACGGGCAATGACGTTACTGCGTCACTCGCATTCAGCGTTACTGCGTCACTCACTGAAACGACTTTAGCGGGCTCGGCAATCGCTGACGCTGGCTGCTCGGGTTGCGTCGGCACCGGCATGGTCTGTTCTAGTCTTGAGCTGCAGGACGTCAACAGCCCGCTGATATCGCACGTAAACGTCAGATGTGTACTGATTGTCTCGTTAAGCCTATGGCCGCTAACGGTGTCCCGGCGCTGGCGGTCTTCGTTAACCAATCGTCCTGAGTTGCCTACGCTACCAATGCCAGCGGCAAGTAGACCCAACGCCGATGCAAGCTCAAAGACCAGCGCTGTTGCCAACGATAGCCACGGGCTGATCTCGGCTGCTGTGACCTTCAAGCCGGCTGCCAGGGCGTAGGCTGCGAGAGCACTTGCTTGTGGGTCTGCGCTGCCGGTCGCCGGCTTGGCGTTGCTCAGTTGCTTGTCGAGATCGGCCAACTTGTCGGCAAGGGTATGCCGCTCAGTTGCACGGGCACTCTCGGCTTGCAGGCCGGCCACGTCGTTGCAAGCTCGGCGGATCGCATCGCTCGAAACGGTTTTGTTGCAATCGACGCCGAACATGGCTGCTTGGCGAGCGGCGATCAGTGGCGAAAGCTCGGCGACGGTTCGAGCGCTGACGATGCTGGCAAGGTCGGTCGTCAAGCGCTTGTGTTCGGCTACCAGTCGGCCATGATGCTGTGTTACTGCGTCACGATTTGCGGCGACGTCGGTTCGACCATGGTTGCTGGCACCAATGGCTGCCAACATCGAGAACGAAACGGCCGCCGCGAACAGCACGGCACCCGCCGCCGCTTCGGCAAGCTGCCACCGTCGAAGGGCTGCCAAGGTCAAGGCGGGCGTCGCAGCGGCAAGCAGTGTGGCACCGGCAGCGCCAAGGGCGAACGGCAACCAGTGCCAGCGACTCACGGCATCACCCAATTCAACGGCGTAACCGATGTTCAGGCAAAGGCTGGTTGCAATGGCAAGAATTGCAGCGAGTAGGGCCAGCAATTGTACTGGCGTTTGCCGCTCATGGCGTGTTACGAATCGGGGCATGATCGAGGCCTGTAAGATAGGTTGAGATCAAGGCCCGGCATGGTGTTATCAGCACCGCGTCGGGCCATTTCGTTTCAAGCTGCCAACGGCGTTGAGCATCGCCAGCAACCAAATCAGCTTGCCGGCATTGTAGTTAACGAGACGCTGAAACTCAAGCGTTATGCAGTCACATCGTTTCATTATCTCGCGTTGCCGATACTCTGAACGCTTCGCAAAGCAGATGGCTCGGCGAAGCCTCAGTTTTCATCGCTGATGGGCCTTTGGTGTTTCACTGCCCGAAGGCGCCAGAAACTACAGAAGCTGGCCCAGAGCGTAAATGCCATCATTTCTCGGCCGGTGAAGTCAGAGGGCTTGGCGCTGAAGCAAGGGCAGGCATGGGCTACCGGTCGAGCCACGGGTGTTGCTGGTCAATTGGGCGGCTCGTATCGGATCAGTGAAACGATGACATGATTTATCGCGCGCCTTTTTGATTTTGGCCATCGATCGAGTGAGCCACATCGTTGCCGGTTCTGCAACATCTCGGTCTGGCGTCTCGACATTCTCGGCATCGGGCGTTTCATCAACAACTCGACATTCTCGGCATCGGTGTTTCTGGCGCTGCATCGGCAACTCATGTACCCATGAATTTCGGTGCCAGATTTTTTTGTGCGCCCGGCGATTGCTCGGCATTGGCCGCTAGATTTGCCGGGGGGTGTTTTTTTGTGCGCCGAGAGACGTCGTGTTTACCGGGCTCACGATTGACGGGGGTCTTTTATTTTGTGCGAGACAGTGACGATGGTGAGGGCCGTCAGCCGGGACTCCGGTCGAAACGTAACACATGGGGGGGGCTTTGGCGGTTGATCTGGCGGGGCTTTTATAGATGGCTCGATCAGGCTCAATTCTAGCGGCGGCATTGATTTGATTTACGCCAGCGTCGCCCTTTAAAGTAGTGCTGCATTGTGAGGCATTATTGATCGTCGTTCAGTGCTGGTTATCGGCCTGGCTGGTCATTGATCGGCGTGGCGCTGCGTAGCTGTTGAAGGCATCGCTGGTTGTTACGTTGATCACATGGTGGCCTGCTATCGGCTGACACCGGGCTTGTTGCCCTCTCGGCCCTTCACATGCTGCTCACCGGCAGTGCCTGCATGCTCGCCCGCTGCCCACTCGGGCAAGTAGTCTGCCGCGACGCCGTACGCGCTGAACCGCGCTACCGCCCTGGTATATGTGCATAGTGTCCGGTATTCGAGCCGCTCGCCACAATTGCTTGTCCGAAATACGAGCCGCTTAAGGCGTGTTGTAGTGATCAACTCAAAAGCTGCTTGTCCGAAATACGGGCCGCTACTGGCTCGAATACCGGACAGGCTTTCTGATTTCTGATCGTTGTTCATTTGCGCTTCGATGCAGATGCGCTCTGTCGTGGCGATACCTTAACCGCATACTCGGCAGTCGACGTCCAGCTTAGATAGCAGCGCGTGCCCGGCTCGGCATGATGCCCCTTGCGGTTGGCCGTCGTGGTGATGCGCGTCAACGTGTATAGCGCCGCGTGACCGCCTGACGATCCGAAGCTGCCAAGGCGCGCTACCTTGACGTAACCCTTCGCCTGTAAGTCATGCAGCGCATCGCCAACGGCACCCCGTGAGATGCCTGTCGCCTCTGACAAGCAACGAGTGGCAGCAGCGATCTTGCCGTTGTTGCTACCGTTGAAACGATGCTCGATCGCCATGTAGATGATGCGCGCACTCGGGTTCAGTGCAAGCCATGCCGGTTGCGCGGCAAAGTCTGTACTGTACGCAAAGAACCGGGCGTGCCTGCCTGTGCTCGATCTCTTGTGGCGCTTGCGCTTGCCGGCTGACGGCGGTGGCACAAAGCTGCTCTTGCCTGCTTCGGCCTCTTGCTCGGTCAGCATGTGACGCCCTCGCGGTCTGCCATCGATTCGATGCGCCGGGCTTCGGCTGCGATAGCGTGCTGGCGTGGCGTCAATCTTGCGCATCGACCATTGGGCAGCGTGCCGAAATTGCTCATGCGCCCATCGCGGCCAACGTGGCCGAACTCACGAGAATTGCGCTCTGCGTCGACAAGCATGCTGGCTGAGGCTGGGCATAGAGGCCTCGGCGCGGGCAATGCGAGAACCGACACGTAGGGCTCGCTGGCGGCGTTATCGTCTGATGTTGCGATAGGTGCCAACGGCTCACAATCGGCTGTCAGCGCGGCGATTTCGGTTCGCGTCGAAAGACTGGCGAGCGCTGCCAGATCGGCGGCTCGTAGCTGTCGACCTATTGGCGTTACACAGATCGCAAAAAGGGCGGTGTGCTCGGCTGGTGTCAATGTCAGTTCGTGGCGTTCGGCGACCCGCAGAATGCGAGCCGCCTTTGCCTTTGCCAGCAACGTGGCTTGGGCCGTGTCGATCACGCTGGCACCCACACTTCTGGGCAATACGCGTCGATGAACACGCGTGCGAGGTTGCTCTCGATGGCGGCAAGCGATGCGATGCACTTGAGGCTGACGGTGCTCGTGTCGTAAGCGTGGCGGGCGCAGAACAGATCGAAGCGCTCTTCGGGCGTCAGCAGCTCGCCAAAGTCAGCGAGCAACTCTGTTGCGGCATGTCGAATGTGCGGCAAGTCGGGCGCGCCGATCCAAGCAAGATTGGCGAGGTCGGCGAAGGTGATGCGGGTCATGTGTCTGGTCTCTGTTTGGGTGCGTGGGGTGGGTCAGCGTGCGAGAGCCGGGGCGCCGGGGCGACGGGTTCTTGTCGCAGCCAGAAGCTCTGCGCTTGCGAGCATCGCGACGTTGAACGCCCACAGGCTGCGCGGGCGCTTCATTGCGATCTCAGCCTGTCGAATTTCGACGTCCAACAGCTTGTCGCGATGCAACAGCAACAATCGCTCTGAAAGGTGCGCGATGCGGTCGATTGCCGAACGGTCTTCGATGTTGTCGATGATGCCTGCGTCAAGGCCGAAGTGGCAGGCGATAGCCGTGATCGATGCCGTTGATATGTCGATGGCTGACTTCGGTGCGACGGTGACCGAGGTGAGCGGCGCGACGGGCAACGGCAGTGGCCGGGCGTAATCTGCCTTGCTTACCTGATTAGTTGCCTGTTTGTTCTCGTCACGTCTAGATGGCAGACTTGCAGGCACAATATCGTCGTCGCCATCGAATGAAAACAGGGCCGGTTTCTGTTGGGCCTTGGCTTTCGCTTTCGATTTCGGCGCTGCTTTCAGCTTCTGACCATTTACCGAACGTACCCGGTTTTTAGCCTTGCACCGTGCGTTGTCGGCGATCATGTCGCGTGCCATGTCGATCTGGCTTGGCGACGGGTTAAAGTATGCGAGAATGCCTCGCAATCTCTGCAACTCGTAGGGCGTGCTAAACTGAGGTTCGGCCAAGGCGGCTCGAATGTCGTCGTGAAGTTTCGGCATGATATTCTACTCTCGGTGACCGACGTTGCGCTCTTGGCGCTTTTCGAGTATTGTCGATTTGTTGATGTGGTTTCTACTCTCGGGCGGCTGGCGGTGACACGCTTGGTCGCCCGTTCGTTTTCAGGCTCGGGTTACGGGCACCCTGCTTTGCGCGCTTGCGCGGTGTTCTCGAACGATCGGCCATTGAGCCAGGTATCGAGATCGGCACGACGGTACAGGCAGCGGCGACCTGACTTCATGAAGCGGGGGCCACCACCGGTCATGCGGTAGCGTTCGAGGTTGCGCGGGCTCATCAACAAGTAGCGGGCGGCGTCGGCGGTCAGCATCAAGCCAGCATTCAGCGGCGTTGGCGCTTGAGCATTCGAGGTTTGAGTTGCTGCGTGCATGTTGGCGTGTCCTTCGGTTCAGCCGCGATACTGCGGCGGTGAAATGAAGGTGCCTTGGGTTCTGGGTTAGTTACAGCCGAAAATCTAACCCACGAAAAATAATCAACTTATCGAGTATGTGTATCGGCGACGCTAAGGGCCTTCAGGGCGTCGTCCGTCGATATGCTATTCGCTCGAAACTTCGCCAGCGTCGAATTGAAATGTGCCGCCAATGGTTCACGACTGGGGTTGCCGCTGAGTGCCCGCTTATGCCAGCCGCGAACTGTCTCTGCGTTTGCCGACGTATTGCGTTCGCCAGTTTTGAACTGCGTCCGACCCAGCGCGGTTGAAACTTTTTCAGCGGCTTGGCGCTGGGTCATGTCGTCGTTGTCTACAAGGTGCTGCAACACGGCGGCGGCCACGCCCTTAACGAGGTTCTTGCGCAGCGATGTTTGGTCGGCGTCGAACTGGTCAGAGTTTCGGGCGAACAGCGGGTGTGGCTCGTTGCGCGTGAGGCTTTGTAAAGCTGCCATGAGGTTGCGAACAGACCGTGGCGCGCCTCGCTCTGCGCCGCCGTGTGTCACCATCAAATCGTCTACCGCAAAGAACAGCATCACTACCGTATCGTGGGCGTCTTTCTGGCTCTGTCTGAGGGTGCGCGACGATAGCGGCTCAGGGCTGCGCTGTGCGATGAGACCGAGCATGCCGACAAGCCAGCCGAAGCGATCCGCTGCGAACTGTATCAGGACCGCGCGCTGTGCAGGTGTCATCTCTGCCGGTGCGACGCCATCGATCTCGGTCGGTATCGGTGGCACGCCAAGCGCGTCGGCGTTCTCGGCACGTGAGGGCGTTGGGCCGGGCTTGGGTTTCGCGATCATGATCAGCCGACCCGCTTGTGCAAGGCGATCACTTCGCCGGTCTTCGTCGGCTGGGCATCGGTCGACGCTGGCGCTAATGCTGCCGGGCGGTTGCGGTCGAGTGCATCGGCAATGTGCTTGCCAGCTTGGTCATTCAATTCGCGTAGCGGGTCGGCAGCAAGGTGCGCGTATCGCTGTGTCGTGACCGCTTGCGCATGACCGAGCAACTTGCCGATCATAAGCAACGAGCCGCCACGGGCTGCCGCCGTACTTGCGAATGAGTGGCGTAGGTCATGAATGCGCACGCCGTCGAGACCGGCAGTCTTGCGAACCCGAGCCCATGCGCGGTGAAGGCCGACGATATGGCCGCCTGTGACGTGGCCCGTCAGCATGTACTGGTTGCCTTCGATGCGAGGCAGGCCGTCGATCACGGTCAGCGCAGCCGGTGACAGATAGATCGGCTTGGCACCGGTCTTAGAGTCAGGCAGCAATAGCAGGCCGCGCTCAGCGTCGTAGTACGACCACTTGGCGGTCGTGATCTCAGACTTACGTGCGCCCGTCAGAACGAGCAACCGGAGTGCATTGATTGCCGAAGGGTGCTCGCTGTTGTCAGCTTCGGCAGCAGCCATAGCGTCGCCTAGTCTGGCAATCTCTTCGCTCGATAGAAAACGCTGGCTCTGCCGTTCATCGTTGCGTTCAACGCCCTTGGCCGGGTTCAGGCTACCCGCTGGCATGATCTTGCGCTTGATCGCCCATGCGAACATTTTCGACAACACGGCGACGGTGCGGTTCGCCTGCGTTGGCGACTTGGCGCTGATCTTCTCATGCAGGCGCTCGATGTCGGTGTCTGTGATCGCGTCCAGGCGGCGGGTGCCTAGCGCGGGCACCATGTGCAGTCGTATAAGCACCTCGTAACCAATCTTCGTGGTCGGCTTCGTGTTCTTGTCGACGTATTCAGCCATGAAGCGACTGGCCAGCTTCGAGAACAGAGGCATCTCGCGTTCTCGGGTGCGCTCTGAGGCAGGGTCAGCACCGGCTGCTATCTCGCCCAACAGTCTCTTTGCCTCAGCGCGTGCCGTGTCTGGCGTCCACGGGCTGCCATGCTGACCGATGACCAATGTAACCTGTCGCCCGCGCGCACGGGTCTTCACGGCGTAAGTTGTCGCGGCTGCCCATTGACGAACGCAGAACCCGGCCACGGCTGTGTCCCACACTATGCTGTACGGCCCCATGGCATCGACCACGCGGTTCGTGACCTTCGCCCGGCTGGCGGTCGATTTCGGGTGCGGCTTGCTCCGCTTCTTCGGCGTCGATTGCTTGATCATATTGGTCAGTGCCCTGCGCATAGTGCGATACCGGTGCGATACCAGTGCGATACCACTGTTCTGCGTATGTACTCATGCTGTAGATTGTAGGTCTGTCGGCGCAACATGCTGACTCTGCGCGATGAATCGTAGTTACACGAGTTCTCTGTCAGGGTCCAGATTCTGATTGAAAATCGCAGTGTCGCCAGTTCAATTCTGGCCCCGGGCACCATTATAAAACTGAGCAAAATCAAAGACTTCTGAGCGGTTTAGCGAAAAACGCTCCGCTCTCGGATATCTGCTGGGGTCACTCAGGGGTCACCGGAAGCGCCTGCTAGGGTCCGATTTCCTTCAAGTTCTTTATGCCCGACTGACGATTGCCGCCTTGCTCGAATCATGGCGACGTGGAGGCAATTGATTGCTAATTGGGTGCGCTCATGACCGAGACGATTTTATACTTGATCGCGCTGGTGTGCGGCATCTTTGGCGCGCTGGCATTGATATCCGGGCAGACAGGGACGGCCCCTAGTGTTCCACTTCAATCAGATGATTCCCATCTGGCCGCAAATCAGTCAGTAAGCGGTTATGAGACGCGATGACATCTGCCTTTTCGTCAGCCCTGCCAATAGGGAGCGGCTGAATGCGATCGTGGCCGATCGCAATAG
>JANMGQ010000048.1:0-9270 GCA_031374735.1 Hyphomicrobiaceae bacterium
CGCGGTGTTCGTGGCCCTCGGCAATCGCAGCCGTGGCCGAGGGTTATCCGCGCAATCGATCTATAACATCGTCAAAGCGCGCGGCGGCTGGCACCCGCATCAACTGCGCCATGGCGCGATCGAGGCCGTATTGCGCGGCTCGAACAACTCATTGCCGCTGGCGCAGGCGATCGCCGGCCACATCGATGCCTCGTCGACCATGCTCTATGTCGGCCGCGTCGAACGCCGACGGCTCGAAGCCGAGGCGGTCGGGCTGATGGCGGGGGTGTTTCGGTTGGCGGAGTTCAAACCGAGCAGTGCTTGATTACTAAAGCACGTTGACGACGTGGCCGGCGGTGTTGGATCATCAATTCGCCCATCAGACGCGCCTGCTTCGATAGCTGCCGATGACCTCCGGGCGGAACGTTGTGGGACTGGGCCCAGGCTGTGTGAAAACGTGCGCGGATGTTCAAGCCGTACGCGGAATATGCTATCCTGCCTGAATGAATCGGCGGAGGTCGCATGGCCGGGTTCGTGGCAGGTGTCGATCGCAGCCAGAGCACGCTGTTTCCAGCGCAGCTCGACGACTATGTCGGCATCGACAATCCCGTACGCGCGGTTGATGCGTTCGTCGACGGGCTCGATCTCGGCAAGCTCGGGTTCACGGGCGCGCAGGCGCTGGATATCGGCCGGCCCGGCTATGCGCCTGCGACGATGCTCAAGATCTACATCTACGGCTATCTCAACCGCATTCCATCGAGCCGACGCCTTGAACGCGAATGCCAGCGCAACCTCGAACTGATCTGGCTGACGGGGAAGCTGGCGCCGGACTTCAAGACCATCGCGGATTTTCGCCGCGACAACGGCAAGGCCATCAGCGAGACCTGCCGAGCGTTCGTTGTGCTGTGCCGCAAGCTCAACCTGCTCAGCGACGCCAGCGTCGCGATCGACGGCTCGAAGTTCAAAGCTGTCAACGCGCGCGACAAGAACTTCACTGAAGCCAAGATGGCGCGTCGTCTTGAACGCATCGACGAGAGCATCGCGCGTTACTTGTCGCAGCTCGAAACCGCCGATCGGCAAGTCGCTGGTGGCGCCGATGTGCCAGCGGCGAAGATCACGCGACTGACGGAGAAAGTCGCGAAGCTGAAGGACGAGATCGTTCGACTTAACGCGATCAACACGCAGATGCAGGCGAGCGACGACAAGCAGATTTCGCTGACCGATCCCGATGCCCGATCGATGGCAACGAGTGGCAAAGACACGGGCATCGTCGGCTACAACGTGCAGGCCGCCGTTGACACGACGAACCATCTCCTCGTCGCACATGAGGTGACCAACATCGGCACCGACCGCCATCAACTCGCCAGCATGGCCGAACGGGCACGCACGGAAATGGCCACCGATGCGTTAGAAGTGGTTGCCGATCGCGGCTACTACGAGGGTCACCAGATCAAGGCGTGCGAAGACGCTGGCATCGCCGTGACGTTACCGAAGCCACAAACGTCAGGCGCCAAGTTCGAGGGCCGCTTCGGCAAGCAGGACTTCGTCTATGATGCGGCCGAAGACGTGTACCGCTGCCCGGCCGGCGAGCGACTGCCGTTCCGCTATCAAAGCCTCGCCGACGGCAAGATGACCCGTCGCTATTGGACGAGCAGTTGCCAGACGTGCCCGCTGAAAGCGCAGTGCACGCCGTCTACCGAGCGACGCATCGCTCGTTGGGAACACGAGGCCGTTCTGGAGAAAGTGCAAGCCCGGCTCGATCTCAATCCCGATGCCATGCGCCAACGCCGATCGACCGCAGAGCACCCGTTCGGCACGATCAAATGCTGGATGGGCTGGACGCACTTCCACACGATGACGTTGCCGAAGGTCGCGACCGAAATGGCGCTCAACGTGCTCGCCTACAATATGAAGCGCGTGATGACGATTCTCGGAGTCCGTGCGCTGATTGAAGCGCTGTAAAAAAGGAAAGGGAAACACGCGAATGAAAGTGCCGCCACAGATCGCAAAGAGATGTTCACAGGAGCTTTAGGGACGACCAGGGAGCCGAAAAACCCGAATTCTGGGAAGGCGAGCCGCCGCCACAGGTTGATTGTGAATTGAACGGCGTTTGTCGGAGTTCTCACACAGCCTGGGCCAAGACCTTCCGTCCGGCCACACGGATCATCAGACGGCGTGTGCTTTTTGTGCCCGCCAATCATCAAGTCCAGAAGCCAAGTTTTGCTGCGGCGCAACCGGATTGGCGCACCTCCAGTAACGAATGATCGGTCTTGGGTGGGACACCGTTGCCTCGCGACTTCAGCCCGCGACCAGGCAAGGTGAACGCGGAGCGGAAACAATGGGAGTTCGCTTGTACCCGTGCCAGCGACGTTCGCCGGCACGGAGTTAGACTGTTCAGCGGTTGAGTGCGCCGGGAGAGCGCTGTGCAGCGCGGCCCTTCACTTGGAGCGATTATCGATCTGCACCGAAGAATCAAAATAGAGGATTTGCGGATCGCCTCCGCCGCGCGCCTTCACCTTGGCAATAAAGTCGGCCGTGAACCACGCTTCCGCCGCTGCGCGGCTCTCGAAAACGTACATCCCTCCGTAACTGTCGTCGTTGAGGGTGAACGTCTTGCGGATCAGTCCCAGAACTTTCTGATAGGTCGGCACTGACGCGAGAATTCCTTCCTCGACCTTGGCCCGCGGCGCGCCGGCCGGGGTCTTTGCAATGACGACCACTGCGACACGTTTTTCAGTGCTCACCGTCTGTGCCTCGGCTGCGCCGGTGAGCACTGGGAAGGCCATCGCGACGGCAAGCAGCGGATTGCGAAGTGCGAGCATGTTGTACCTCTTTTGCCAGATGATGACTGACGCACAGAGCGAGCAGCATCACGATTTCGAGGTAGCACCGTTGACGTTCGGCCTCTCGATGAGAGTTTTGCTGAAGAGGTGAACCGTTTCCATCAATCACACGGCTTCAGCGCATTAAACGCTCCCGATCGATTCGCTTAAGTTTGGGCAAGTCTATGCGCATTTCAGATATTAGCCACGAGATGAACGCCTGTACGGTCGGATGAGCCCTGTCGACCTTCCTGCAAGCAACGAAGTAGGCACCAACCTCAGCCGGCGCGGTTCGGAACGGCGCGACGAGTTTGCTTGCCATCGGGGAGCTCCAAACCAGGGGCACGAGCCCCAACATAACGCCTTGTCCCTGTGCCGTAGCTTCCAATGCGCCAAGAAATGTATCGAACTGCATGGTCCGTCGCGGCTTCACCGCCGGGCAGCCGACTGCTGCGAACCACTCAGGCCAACCTGCGCGCCCACTGTTGAGACCGATCAGTGTTGCTCGCGCAAGATCGTCCGGCGTCTCAAGATCAGACGCCACATCCGACGTGCAGAGCGGTGTTGCCCGCAGATCGAGAAGCTTGCGGTTGTGAAGTCCGGGTGTCGGAGCCACGACGTTGCGGATCGCGATGTCGGCAGCGCCGTTTTCCACATCGGCAAGGCTCGTCGACGTATCGATCGACAGCGAAAGACCGGGATGTCCAGCCTCAAACGATAACAGGCGGGGCATCAGCCATGCACCGGCAAACATTGGAAGGGCGGCGATCTTCAGCTCGGCGCGTTTGCCGCGTGTGCCAGATTGGTCCAAAGCCGCATCGATGTCCCGGAACGATCGCGAGAGCACGCGCGCCAACGCCACGCCGGTGGATGTCAACCGAACCTGCCGACTTTCACGCATAAACAGTGGCGCCCCAAGCCAGTCTTCTATCGCCTTGATTTGGTGGCTGATCGCCGACGGCAATACGCCCAGATCGACGGCGGCCTGCCGAAAGCTTTGCCGCCGTGCAGCCGCATTAAAGGCTTGCAGGCTCGACCAAGACGGACGTGAAGCAGATGTTCTCATAGGTGAATCTTATTCAACTCAACCGGCGCAGATTCAAGTATTTTTCGCGGCAGCGCCCAGACTAATCTCTACTTGAGGACTTTCGATCTACAGGGAGTGGCAAATGACATTGGCAACACGAACCATAGGCTTCTGGCTGGCGGTGCCCTTGGCTATGCTACAGGCCGTGAATGCCGTGCGGGTCGCCGTCGATCCAATTGGGTTCGCCAGCTACTTCGGTGCACCAGCGAGGACAGCGGACTCCCTTGCCTGGGTTCACGTGTATGGCGCGCGTGCTGCATTCATAGCGCTGTTCGTGACGATCCTGCTCGCGCGCAAGAATCTTGAGGCTCTCAAGTGGGCAGCTCTTGCTGCTGTCGTCATGCCGCTCAGCGATGCATGGGTGGCACAAGCTGCTGGCGCCTCTGCAGGCACCGTCGGTCGCCATCTCGTCACCGCAGCCTATCTGATTGTGGCATTCGTCTTTCTGGCACGAGCGGATGCCCAAGTGGGCAGACCGGTTCGAGGCACCTGACCATGGCCAACATCTTGCAGCGGCTCGGAACCAAGATCGACACATGGAATGGTCCGAGCAAAATGCGCCGGTTCGCGGCCGGATGGCCCTCGACCGCGTCGCGCGGCATCGGTTTTTACCGCACAGCCAAAGTTCAATATCGTTATCGCGCCGAGGGACACGGGCAGACCGTCGTCTTTACGGTTGATCCGCCCATGTCACTGGAGAACTACGACCAGCTGTTTGAAGTCTTCTGCACGCGCTTTCGTGTTGTGGCCGTTGAACTGCCGGCCATGGGGTTCTCGGCAACAACCAGAGACTTTACGTTTGAGTTTCGCGAAACGAACGATGACCTTGCCGACTTTCTCCGCAGCGTCTGTGGCGAGCGGAGTATCCTCGCGTTCTCCTGTGTCGCCGGATTGGCGGCGCTCGATATCGCAGGCCGTCAGCCGACACTTGCGTCGCATCTTTGCCTGTTGCAGGCGGGCGGCGTGGACGCATTCGCCATTTGGAAATCACAGCGTGACCCAAAGGGTATCCTTGGCAGGCCGTTTGTCGGTCAGTTCGTGATGCAGCGCCTCGCCCCCAAACGCATGCCGGCTTGGTATCGGCTCTCTGTTGGCAGGAAGGAGCAGATAAAGCACTACTGCACGTGCGCGGAACGGTCGTTCGAACACGGCGCTATGTGGTCTCTTGCAAGCGCCTACCAGTGTTACATGAGCGAGACAGCGGACCCCGTGCCGCCGCCTCAGCCTGTCTTGTCGATGTGGGGTGCTGCCGATCGTTCGCATCCCGCAACCAACGCTCACAGCCTGAAACGGCTCATCCGTGACATCACGTGCGTGTCCTATGACGACCTTGGCCACACGCCGGAGCTGGAGGACCCGGCGCGCGTGTTCGCCGAGATCGTGAAGTTCGTCGAACCGGCAGGTTGACGAGCCGCGCATTTGCGGCAACATCAAGCCCGTTTTGCAGTGCACACTATGGCCACACAAGTGTTGCGCACTAGCACTGAGTCCACTCAGGGTCATTTTCAACGATCGATGGCCATCGCCGTCACGCTCGATGATGTTCCGTTACCGAGCGTCCGACGAGTGGACCGTGACTGCCGGAAAGTCGTCGCTCAAGCCGCGCGTGGCGACGTCGCGTCCGGCAACGTTCGTGGCAACCGCGTTCCTATTTCGGGGACGCGGCGGAGGTAGGGACCATCGCTTCCCCCGTCACGGCCAATGCATCTGACCCATCGACTGTTGACGGATCGATCAAGCCTCTTGCTTGGCCGCATCGCGCCTTGGTCAAGCCGCCGCAGAGAGCACGCACCTTGTCGATGGGAACGCCATCGAAGTTGGATGCACCCTCAATCTGCATCGGTCGGCTCTTCGCATCTCCTACGTGTTTGACTGACTGGGCATAGCAGCGAGACGCACCCTTAAAACGCCAGAAGAAATGGATCGAGTTGTTTTGGTCGACCCCGATTTTTCGCAAAAGTGCTGTGTATCAGTGCCCCAAAACGACGGGCTGCCTCGAGGTGTAGACGGCGGTGATCCTCTCATTGCGCTCGCCGTGGCTGTCTTGCTCGGCGGGTATCTCGTTTACACACTGCTCTACCCCGAGCGGTTCTGAGCCCGGAGGCTCCCTATGACAGTTGCAGGATGGGCTCAGATTGCGCTGGTTCTTGGCGCAGTCATCGTAGTGGCATGGCCGCTCGGCCACTAGATGGCGCAGGTTTTTCAGGGCCGAAAGACTTGGCTGACGCCGGTCGCGGCGCCGGTCGAATCGGCTTTGTTTCGCAGCGCAGGCATTGACCCGAAAACTCAGCAGACATGGATCGGCTACACGTTGGCCATGCTAGCGTTCAACGGCTGCGGCTTCCTGTTGCTGTATGCTCTGCTGCGCTTGCAACATCTCTTGCCGCTCAATCCGCAGGGCTTTGGTCCGGTGGCGCCGGATCTCGCTTTCAACACCGCGATCAGCTTCGTCACCAACACGAACTGGCAAGCGTACGGTGGGGAAACGACCATGAGCCATCTCACACAGATGGTCGGCCTCACCGTGCAAAATTTCCTGTCAGCCGCGACCGGTATCGCGCTTGCGATCGCGGTGACGCGCGCATTCATGGCGAACGGTGTCGCGACGCTCGGCAACTTCTGGGTCGATGTCACGCGTGCGATCCTCTATGTCCTGCTGCCGATCTCGCTCTTGCTGGCGCTGGCGTTTGCTGTCACCGGCGTTCCGCAGACACTGGTCGGAAGCATTGATGCGACGACGCTCGACGGCGCGAAACAGGCGCTCGCGCTTGGCCCGGTCGCAAGCCAGGAAGCGATCAAGCAACTCGGCACCAATGGTGGCGGCTTCTTCAACGTCAATGCGGCCCACCCGTTCGAGAACCCCAACGCGTGGTCGAACATGCTTTCGATCGGAAGTATGCTGCTGATCGCGACGGCTCTGACGTTTACCTTCGGCCGCATGGTTGGCGACATTCGCCAGGGTGTGGCGCTGCTGGCGGCCATGTATCTGTTGCTGCTGGCGGGGGTCGCAACCGTCTACGGCGCCGAGACGGCCGGTAACCCGTTGTTCGCCAAAGCCGGCATCTCGGCCATCGGCGGCAACATGGAGGGCAAACAGGTTCGCTTCGGGCAAGCAATGACCGCGCTCTACGTCGCGGTTACGACGGGGCTGTCGTGCGGTGCCGTGAACGCCATGCACAACTCGCTGACGCCGCTCGGCGGCATGGTTCCGTTGTTCCTGATGCAGCTCGGCGAGATCCTGCCGGGTGGTGTCGGCTCCGGCCTGTATGGCATTCTCGTGATGGCTATTCTGACCGTTTTTATAGCGGGGCTGATGGTCGGCCGCACACCTGAATACCTCGGCAAGAGAATTGAAGCGCGCGAGATGAAACTCGCCATGCTGTCTGTGCTCGTGCTGCCGCTGCTGATCCTGGGCTTCACGGCCGTCTCGACGATGCTGCCGAAGGCGCTCGAAAGCCTCGCCAATGGGGGGCCGCGTGGGTTGACCGAGCTGCTGTATGCCTACTCATCCGCGGCCGGCAACAACGGCTCAGCCTTCGCCGGGCTGAGCGCCAACACGCCCTGGTACAACACAACGCTCGGTCTCTCGATGCTGTTTGGCCGCTTCGCTTTTGTGATCCCGGTGCTGGCCATCGCGGGCTCACTGGCGGCAAAGCGTAAATCGGTCGCCTCGTCCGGCACGTTCCCGACCCATGGTCCGCTGTTCATCGGCTTGCTGGTCGGCGTGATCCTGATCCTCGGCGGCCTGCAGTACTTTCCGGCGCTGGCCCTTGGGCCGATCGTCGAACACGTCCTGATGCATGCCGGTAAAACCTACTGACGGAGGCCTCCATGTCGTCTCACATCTCGATCCTCGACGGAAACATCGCGCGGCAGGCCGCCACCGGCGCAGTGTACAAGCTCGCACCCTCGAAGATGGTGCGCAATCCCGTGATGTTCGTCACGGCCATCGTCGCGCTTCTGGTCACGGCCCTGTTCATCCGCGACGCGTTGGCCGGACGTGGCGGTCTCCTGTTCTCCGGCCAGATCGCGGCGTGGCTCTGGTTCACGGTGTTGTTCGCGAACTTCGCCGAGGCCGTCGCTGAAGGCCGCGGCAAAGCGCAAGCCGATGCCTTGCGCAAAACCCGCAGCGACACGCCAGCCAAACTCCTGCTCGATCCGGCTGGTGGCAAGGACGACCTGTGGGAGCCGAAATCGGCGATCGAGCTTCGGGTCGGCGATGTCGTGCTGGTCGAAGCCGGGGATACTATCCCGACCGACGGCGAAGTCATCGAGGGCATCGCCTCGGTGAACGAGTCCGCTGTTACGGGCGAATCCGCGCCAGTGATCCGCGAATCCGGCGGCGACCGCTCGGCCGTCACGGGCGGCACGGTCGTGTTGTCTGACTGGATCAAGGTTCGTGTCAGTGCCGCATCGGGCTCATCATTTCTTGATCGCATGATCGCGCTCGTCGAAGGAGCGGCGCGGCAGAAAACGCCGAATGAACTCGCGCTCTCGATTCTGCTGTCGGGCATGACGCTGATCTTCCTGATCGTCGTCGTCACACTGTGGGGGCTTGCAAGTTACTCAGGCACTGTGCTGTCGATTACGGTGCTTGCGGCGCTGCTGGTGACGCTCATTCCAACGACGATCGGCGGTCTGCTGTCGGCGATCGGAATCGCGGGCATGGATCGCTTGATCCGCTTCAATGTGGTGGCGACCTCTGGGCGCGCGGTTGAAGCAGCGGGCGATGTCGACATGCTGTTGCTCGATAAAACCGGCACGATTACCTATGGTAACCGGCTCGCGTCGGCGTTCTTTGCCGTGCCGGGCGTGACAGAGACACAGGTGGCCGAAGCAGCGCTCGCCGCCTCGTTGGCGGATGAAACGCCGGAAGGCCGTTCGATCGTCGCGCTGGCCAAAGGCAAGCATGGCCTGATCGAGCCTGTGCTCGACGGCAAGCCGGTCGCCTACATCCCCTTCACCGCGCAGACGCGGCTTTCGGGCATCGACATCGCCGGACACAGCATCCGCAAAGGCGCCGTCGACGCCGTCCTGAAGCACGTCGGCATGACCATGGAGCAGGCGCCGGTGGCATTCCGCGATGCTGTCGCCGCGATCTCGCAATCCGGCGGCACGCCGCTCGGTGTTGCCGATGGAAAGCGTCTGACGGGTGTGATCCACCTCAAGGACGTGGTGAAACCCGACATCAAGGAGCGGTTTTCAGCGTTGCGGGCCATGGGCATCAAAACCGTCATGGTCACGGGCGACAATCCGGTGACGGCGGCGGCCATCGCGACGGAGGCGGGCGTCGATGACTACATCGCGGAAGCGACGCCGCAGGATAAGCTTGCCTACATCAAAGCCGAACAGGCCAAGGGCCGCCTGATCGCGATGTGCGGC
>JANMGQ010000080.1:0-20027 GCA_031374735.1 Hyphomicrobiaceae bacterium
TGTTCGACCGCTCAGCCGACTGGGGGCTCGCCTCCGGCAAGACGCTGCCGGTCCGCATCGGGGAGGCCGAGGAGGCTGTAGCCAAACCGAGCACGGCACGGCGACGAAAAACCCGAAACCTTCGACTTCCTTGGCTTCACCCACACTGCGGCGTGAACCAGAAGTGACCGGGCTTCCAACTGTGGCGCAAGACGTCATGCCGGAGGCGTGCGGGGCACGACGCGGCGCCGCAGCCAACGCAGCACCATGACGTGGGAACGCTTCAACGGCATCGTTGATCGCTACATCCCCAAGGCCTGTGTCCTACACCCATGGCCGGAGGCACGCTTCCGCGTCAGACACACTCAAGGTGGGAGCAGGGTCGCGTGAGCGGCGCACGCCGGGATCTGTGCGGGGGCGTGGGGGTGACTCACGTCCCTACCGCGATTGAACTAAGGTGTCATCCCCATTGACCAGCACAGCACGGTCGATGTCTGCTCCCGCCGTCACAGCGTCCATCGCCGCAACGTCAGCCGCGCCGCATGCTCGCCATAGCGCGCTTCGATCTCGGCCCGCATCAACAGCCCTGATTGCGTGTTGGGATGACAGATGACCGACCCGGCATTGAGGGCCGCCATCTGCAGCGCCTTGCCGGTATCGGCGCCGAGTGTCACGAACGCCGCGAATGTCGACACGAACGCATCACCCGCACCGGCCGTTCCTGCGACAGGGCCAAGCGCGATCGCCGGGCAATGCACGATACCATCGGCGCTCGCCGCAAAGGCGCCCGCGCCACCGTCCGTTATGATCACGTGGGTCGCGCCGGCTGCGAGCAGGGTGGCAAACAAGCGCGCCATGGACACTTCGAATCCGCCGCCCTGAAAGCCGCGCCGTACGAGTGATGGCGTACCGTCGGGCGCCTCCAGTTTGGCCCCACCCTCGCCTGCGCGGGCAACCACTTGTGCAACCAGCGAATCGGCTTCTGTGCGGTTGATCGACAGCACGGCGATACCGTCGAGCAGATCGAAGAATGCGCCGCCATACAAGGACAATTGGCGGATGCCCGGATTGGCAGACAGGCGGGCCTTCGCCGCTTTGGCCCTTTCGACGATGAGCGGGAAACACTCGGCCGACTTGTTCGACAAGCCCGACACATGCACGAGGTCGACGGCGAACGCATCCGGCTTGAGGTCCGCGGACTCCAGCAGGGTGTTGGCGCCGCGAAACGCGAACACGGCGGCGTTGCGGTCATGCGCGGAGATGAGCACCGATGCGCCTGTCGGCGCACGTGAATCGCGTTGTGCAAACCGCGTCGAAACCCCTTCATCGGTCAACCGCGACAGAATCTGATCCGCGCGCTGATCCTGCCCGAGCTTGACCAGAGCTGCAGCATCAAAGCCGAGCCGTGCGAAGGCGACAGCCGCATTCACGGCGCCGCCACCACAATGCGTCGAAATCGCTTCCGCCTCGATTTTCTTGCCCTCTTCGAGCAACAAATACGAGGTATCGGCATTGCGCATGGCCATGCGCTCAATGCGATCGCTGGCAATGAGCGCAATGGAATCGATCATCGCCCCGCCGATGGCCGTTGCTTTCATGGCGTGCGGGTCCTCTGCAGCCGTAAGTATCGACGGCCGGTGAACCACGTTTCAGCGCCACGGTCGAGAAACCATCACGCCCAGGCAATCTCGTGGTCCAGTTTTCCGTCATTCCGGACAAGCACCGCCTCTTCAGGCGGGGCGCGCGGATCCGGAATCCAGCGCAAAGTGCGTGCGCAGATCACCTGATATGTCGTCAATCGGACCGCTCCGCGGACATATTGCGCTGGATCCCGCTTCTGAACGCGGCCGAAGTGGCCGCGCTTGTGCGGGATGACGAGGTTTTTGTTCGCTCGATTGCTTTGCCCCCGACCGCCATTTGACATCCCATCCGCCAGAGGCTTCACGTGCGGATCTTTGAGCCCAGGTGTCCCGTGTCCAAGCCCTACTATCAGAAACCCAATCGCGGCCGTCCCGCCTTTCGGCCGCAAACGCCGGCCGAACACGGCCCGCCGCTGATTTTCGGCTTTCACTGCGTTGAAGCCGCGCTCGCCAATCCGGCGCGCACCGTCGTCAAGGCGTTCATGACCGAGAACGCCGAGAACAAGCTGGCCGAGCACATCACCAAGCGCGGCTTGCATGTCGAGCGTGTGTCGCCGCGCGATCTCGACAAGCGGCTCGGCGCCGACACGGTGCACCAAGGCGCGCTGCTGGAAGTCGAAGACCTGGAGGAGCCCGATTTCGAAGAACTCGCGCGCCTCGCCGACGGCAAACCGCTGCTGGTGCTCGACCATGTCACGGACCCGCACAATGTCGGCGCCATCCTGCGCTCTGCGGCTGTGTTCGGCTGCGCCGGCATCGTCATGACACGCCGCCATTCGCCACCATTGCACGGTGCGCTCGCCAAATCCGCGTCGGGTGCGTTGGAGCTGGTGCCGGTGGCCCGCGTGCAGAACTTGTCACGCGCGCTGAGCGACTTGAAGAAGGCTGGCTTCACGATCGTCGGCCTCGATGGGGAGGCCCCTGATCTGATCGAAGAAATGGCGTGGCCGAAAACGGTCGCACTTGTGCTTGGCGCCGAAGGCAAGGGCATGCGCGAGCTGACCGGCGAGACATGCGACCTGCTGGTGCGCGTCGCACAGGACGGACCACTCAACAGCTTGAACGTGTCGAATGCGGCTGCCATTGCGCTTCATGCCGGCGTTTTGGCGCGGCGCGGGCTCATCGGGAAGCGATAAATCGGCCCTCGCGGAGCACCGGTGCGATGGCGCTCACGTTTTCAGCCAGCGCTGCTTCGACGTCGCCGGGATAGCCGCGATCAATCAATTCGCGCCCCGAGATGCTGCCGCGGATCAGCGTCGCGAGCTGCCGGCGGGCCGCGAGATAAGCGTCGCGCGCAACAATGGCCTCGGGCGTCAGCATGCAGCCTTCCATGTGCGAGAGGACAGCGCCAGCCCCGATCAGATCTTCGATCGCCGGTCGATAGCCGCCGTCATCCCAATGCTCGCCAGCAGCGATGACCGTGATCGAGCCGGCACGGGCAAGTTGCATAGCGGTTGCGGCAACGGCACGCGCATTGCGCAGGCATCCCGCGATCACGGGGACGTCGCCCACGGCCGCGGCAATGGTCGAGCCGTTTGGCGAGGGCAGTACGAGTTTCGTTCCCGACGGAATGCCGACCAGCGAGACGGGCGACAGGCTGAATGAGAACGCGGGATCGCCACGACGCCCGGCCGCCAGTGCGCCAAGAGCGCGCGCCTGTGCCTGGATCTCGGCCGGATCGCGAAAGGCGAATGGATACACCTCAGCGCCACGCGCGACGGCCACGTCGACACAGGTCGAGAACGACAACACGTCAACCACCACGACCACGGCCGAATGTCCGCTAAGGGCGAGAGCCCCGGCGATGCCCCAGTCGCAGGTGGCCGTGAACATGTCACCCATGGGCGAGGAAGCGTTCTGCTTCGAGCGCCGCCATGCAGCCCATGCCGGCGGCGGTAACGGCTTGGCGGAACGTTTCATCCTTCACGTCGCCGGCGGCGAACACGCCTGGGACCGACGTCGCGGTGCTGTCGGGCTTGGTGATCAGATAGCCGCCCTTGTTGGCCTCGAGCTGGCCCTTGAACAGCTCCGTTGCCGGTGCATGGCCGATGGCGATGAACACGCCGTCAACCTTGCGCTTGGCGAGGGCGCCGGTTTTCACGTTCTTAAGCGTTGCGCCGGTAACGGTTTTAGGGTCCGAGGTGCCGGTGATTTCTTCGACCGTCGTGTCCCAGACCACTTCGATCTTCGGGTTCTTGAACAGGCGTTCGTGCAAAATCTTCTCGCCGCGAAAGCTGTCACGGCGATGCACGACGGTGACCTTGGAGGCAAACTTGGTCAGGAACATCGCCTCCTCGACCGCCGCGTTGCCGCCGCCGACGACGATGACCTCTTTGTTCTTGTAGAAGAACCCATCGCACGTGGCGCACGCCGACACGCCGTGCCCCTGGAACGCGCTCTCGCTGGGTATGCCGAGCCACTTCGCTTGCGCACCAGTGCAGATGATCAGCGCGTCGCACGTGTAGGTGTCGCCGCTCTCGCCGACGAGCGTATAGGGCCGCTTCTTGAGATCCACCTTGGAGATGTGGTCCATCACCATCTCGGTGCCGACATGAACCGCTTGCGCCTGCATCTGTTCCATCAGCCAAGGGCCCTGGATGACGTCGGCAAAGCCCGGATAGTTCTCGACATCCGTCGTGATGGTCAGCTGCCCACCTGGCTGCGAGCCCTGGATCAGCATCGGCTTCAACATGGCCCGCGCGGCATAGATGGCAGCCGTATACCCGGCCGGGCCCGAGCCGAGGATGATGACCCGGCGATGATGTGTCTCGGCCATAGCGCGCAACCTTGTTCGCTCAGTTTTGGGTCAAATAGGCGCCGCGGCACCGCCGCCGCAAGGGGGCGCACGCCATTGTGTGGTGGAGAGGTACTGTTCGCGCTTACACCCGGATACGCGGGTCGATCAGGCCGTAGGCCAAGTCGACGGCGAGATTGATCAGCACATACAGCCCGGAAAAGATCAGGATCACGCCCTGGATTACGGGATAGTCGCGCTTGGCAATGGCGTCGACCATAAGGCGGCCCATGCCGGGAATGTTGAACACCGTCTCCGTGATGACGACGCCGCCGATCAGCAGCGCGATGCCAATGCCGACAACCGTCAGGATCGGCACGCCGGCGTTCCGCAGCGCATGCTTCCAGTGCTGCGCGGTTGGTGACACACCCTTCGCACGCGCGGTGCGCATGTAGTCTTCGGCGAGCACGTCGAGCATGGCCGCGCGCGTGATACGGGCAATCAGCGCGAGATAGGCAAGGCTCAAAGTCAGCGCGGGCAAGATCAAGTGGCGCAACCACAGCCCGAGACCATCCGCCAGCGGCCGGTATCCCTGCACAGGCAACCACTGCAGCTTGAGCGCAAAAACATAGATCAGCCCATAACCAACCACGAAAACGGGCACCGAGAACGCCAGCACCGCACCCAGCATAACAGTGTGATCGAGCCAGCTGCCGGGCCGCTTTGCAGCTGTCACGCCAATGGCAACCGCTGCACTGACAGCAAACAGCAGCGTCACCAGCGAGAGTGACAGCGTCGGCCAGATCCGTTGACTGATCAGATGCGACACGGGCAAATCAGAAAAGATCGACTGGCCAAGATCGCCGCTGAGCACGGCCCGCGCCCACACAGCAAATTGCGTCGGCAATGGATCATCGAGCCGTAGCTTTGCGCGGATGGCCGCCACCTGCTCCGCCGTCGCGCTGTCGCCCGCAATCACGACGGCAGGATCGCCCGGCGCCAGATGCACCAGCAGAAACACAACCACGGCAACGACCGCCATCACAGCACCGGTTGCGGCAAGGCGCTGGGCGAGAAATGTCAGCATGTCACGCCGTCGGCTCAAAAGCGGCGACCAGCTTGGCGAGCGACGCTGACCGCGCAGCTTCGTGTGGCACCGCATCGCGCGCATCCGGCACGTGTTCGAGGCGATGGCAGGCCACCGCATGCGTCGCGCTTTCGTTGATCAGCGCTGGAATGCTCGCCGCGCACGCAGCCTCGGCGTAGGGGCAACGGCCATGCAGGTGGCAGCCAGACGGCGGATTGATGGGGCTCGGCGGATCGCCCGGCAACAATCGACGGGTGCGTTTCGCGGCCGGCGTCGGGATCGGGATCGCCGATAGAAGCGCCTGCGTGTAGGGGTGCCGCGGGCGCGCAAACACATCCGCAGACGTCCCGGTTTCGACGATGCGACCGAGATACATCACGGCGACGCGACCCGCGATATGGCGCACAACAGAGAGATCATGACTGATGAAAATCAGCGCCAGCCCGAGGCGCGACTGCAAATCTTGCAGCAGGTTCAGCACCTGCGCGCGGATCGATACATCGAGTGCGGAAACCGGTTCATCGCACACGATCAGCTTGGGTGACACGGCGAGCGCGCGGGCAATGGCGATGCGCTGACGCTGCCCGCCGGAGAACTCGTGCGGATAGCGCTCGGCATGGGCCGGCGTCAGCCCGACCGTCGCGAGCAATTCGCTGACGCGGCTACGGCGATCAGCCTTGCTCATGTCGGTGTGCAGCATGAGCGGCTCGTCCAGCGTCTGGCCAACGGTCATGCGCGGATTGAGCGAAGCGTAGGGGTCCTGGAAGATCAGCTGCGCCGACGCGCGAAAGGCATTGCGCGCCGCCGCGTCGAACGTGGCAATGTCCTTGCCGCCAAAGCGAACCATGCCCGCACTTGGCGCAATCAGATCCAGCACCAGGCGGCCAACGGTCGACTTGCCACAACCCGATTCGCCGACGAGTGCCAGTGTCTCGCCAGCATCGACCTGGAACGACACGCCATCGACGGCGTTCACCAACGCCGTCGCGCGGCCAAGCAGATTGCGCTTGGCGACAAACGTTTTCTTCAAGCCATCGACGGTCAGCAGCGTCATGTGGGGCAGGCATCCCGGTCAGCGTCGCGCGATGACAGTGGCACGCGCCGCAGCAAAGCGAAACCGAGCCGATAACCAGTGTAATGGAGTGGGAGTCCCTCTCCCCGTTAGACTTAGGTATTCACACATCTCGTCTGCCAGCGGAGCATGAGACGCGTGAGGCGACCTTCTCTTCCCTCTCCCCCTTTTTCAGGGGGAGAGGGCAAAGGTTGACCGCGCACGACAGCGCGGTCAACCGAGGGTGAGGGGCGGCCACTTGCTCGGTGGGGATCGAACCACTGGCAAAGAGCAAGCTTTTTAAGCCAATGGAGCACGTGGCCGCCCCTCACCCACCAACCCAAAGTCGCTCGCGACTTTGGGTTGGTCCCCCTCTCTCCCTGAAAAAGGGGGAGAGGGAAGCGGAGCGCGACTTTTCGGCGAGCGATCCAAGGGTTGACGAGATGTGTGAATGCCGTAGCCCCGTAAGAACGGGGAGAGGGAGCAGCGCCGCAGCCTTGACCCGATTGCCACGACCCAATCACTTTCCGCAATCGCTCCACGATGCCAGCTGAAACGCCTGATCGTCGCCCTTTGCCAGCTCGATGAAGCCTTTTTGGGTCTCGATGTCGAAGCGGCTGCTGACGGCCACCATGACACCGTCCCGACTTCGACGCGAGATGGTCACGGAGCCGGCGTCGCCTTCAAGCCCGCAGATCAAGCTGGCACCGGAGCGCTTGCAGTATCCGGCAGCCTCAGCCGTTTCGCCGCCGCGCAATGTCAGCCGGATATCAACGATCGCAACGACGCCGGGCTGTTTTCCAGCAGGCACGACACCGTCGCGGACAAGAATAGATGTCACACGCTGGCGCGGATGCTTGGCCAGATGGGCTTTGTCGTAAACGCGGCCATAGCAGGCGGAGCCAAACACCTGCGATAGAGGTTTGGCTTGTGCGAACGCCGGTTGAATCGAGACCATGACAAGCAGCGCAGCGAGGGTAGAACGCATCGGAAAACTCCTTTGGACTGAGCAACCAGGCAGTCTTGCCCGGGCGTCGCTCGCCCACAAGCTCTCACGCGCAAAGGACGAACGCATGAACGCTGCTTCCCTTCTCCCCTCGTCCTTCACGAGGGGAGAGGGTGCCCGATAGGGCGGATGAGGGGCAGCAACGCGCTCCGGGATCGGGATGCCGCAAGAGACTTGCGCTGCCACGTATTGCGTCGGAGCAAGTTCCTGCACCTCACCCGCCCTTCGGGCACCCTCTCCCCCTGCGAAGAGCAGGGGGAGAGGAAATGTCCCGGTCATGGGATCGCCCCATGCAAATGGGTCAAGCTCTGACGTGCAGTACTGCGGAGGCATGGCCGCGGCATCTACCGCCGCCGGATGATCTCGCCCCAGGAGTTCGGCGTGTGGCACTGGGCGCAGTTGGGACGGCGGCCGCGATGCACGTCATCTTGTTTATGGCAGTCGATGCACGCGCGCACTTTGGTCTGCGGCCCCTCGCGCAGCGGCGCCTTGTGACAGTCTATACAGTCGACCTTCACGTGCTTGCCGATCAGCCCGAAACCGGTCTCGGCCTGACTATGTGCAAAGGCGCCGGCCTGCTTGCGCGCTTTGTAGGCGGCAATCTGGTCCGTCAGCGTGCGCGGCTTGTTGGCGCCGAGGCTCATGCGCGCCTGTTCGGCAAGGTCATCGACGGGATCTTTCGCGGCGGCCGATCGCGGCGGTACTGGCCGCGGTGCCTCGACGTGCTGAGGCGGCGGACTTGGCGCGGGCGTCACGACAGCCGGGGGTGGCGCAGGTTTGGCAACGGGGCGCGGTGCCTCAGGCGCAGCCGGTGGGGGGGCGATGGTGGCTTGAGGCGCTGGCGCGGCGGCTTTCGGCACCGACGCCTTCGGCTCGACCTTCGCCCCGTCGGTGGCAGACGCAACAGCGCGCGCGCTGGGCTGCGCTGTGGATGCCGCGGGAACGGCGCGTTTGATTTCCGTTGGCACGGGCGCAATCGGCAACGGTGGGCGCACGGCCGGTGCCGGTGCGCGCGTCATGATGATGGCGTCCATGTCCCACACGTTTCGCACATGCAGGCCTGTCGCGACCAACATGATCAGGAACACCGGCAGATGCAGCAGCCGCCAGCGTGCCAGCAGTTGCTCCGACACGGACCGGCTCGCCCCATGCCGCGCCAAGCTGATGAAGGCCGCGAGGTGGCGCGCGGTTGTCTTGCGCAGATCGCCGTGGGTGGCCTCATTCAGACGCAGTTGCACCGCGCACTCGCCGAGATGCCAGCCGAGTGCGCGCGACAGCTTGCGCCGTCGCCCTTCCATGCGCAGCCGCGCCAACAGGCTGCCGAGGATTCCTTGTCGCGGCGTGAGCAGATCTTTTTCAAACGCCTCGAACTCGGCGATCAGCGTCGCCCGCGAGGGGTGCATGGCATCGAGCCCATTCAGCAGGCCGATGATCGCATTGACCTGCTCGCGTGCCCGCAGTTTGCCGCGATAAAAATCGGCGCTCGCGCGCGCATACACGAAATGGCCGATCAAGCCGCTGACCGCGACGACGATCATGGCCCACAGCGCCAGGTTCGCGTGCATCGCGCCATGGCCGAAGTTGGTGTGGTAGGCGATCGCGACCGGCCCGGCGATGCCAAGCACGATATGAAATTGAAACCAACCGCCGACGCGTCCAACGATCCGCCGCGTCCCAAACCATTTGCGCAGCGGATAGAAAATCAGCACCGCCATCATCGTGAATCCGGCGACGCCGAACCAGAATCTCAAGCCGCCGCCAAATCGGATATCCAGCAGGTTGGCCTGAAGGCTATCGAACGCCGGCTTCAGTGCCGGGACAAAACCATCGTAGCCCATGCGCAAAAGTGCGCCCGGGATGAGCACCAGCAGCGCGAGAGCAAGATAGACGACCACGGTACGCGTGCGAATACTCTCCTGCGGCGCGCGCGCAGGGCTTGCGGCGTGGATATCCGAAGCCTTCGTCAACGTGGCTTGTCCCCTTGAAGTGACGCCCTCGAAGCGCTCTTAGGCAACGATCTGTTCAACACTATGGTGCAAGTGCAGCACCGTTGCCTTGTTCGTGCCGCAACGCCTGGGCAGGCCACATCATGCTCTCGAATGTCTCAACGGCTGGTTACATCTGGTACGCGGCCGCCCTTGCCGGGCTGTGGCTTGCGGTCGGCGTATGGCGTTGGCAGCGTGAACGAAACGCGTCCGCGCGCCTGCAAAAGGCCGTCGAGCAAGGTTCAACCGAGCCACCGTCCCTGCATCCAGACATAGATCCCGGCAAATGCGTGGGCTGCGGCGCATGTACGCATGCCTGCCCCGAAGGTAAGATCATCGCCATGATCGGCGGCAAGGCCAAGCTGATCGACCCCGGCGCCTGCATCGGCCACGGCGCCTGCAAGACGGCCTGCCCGGTCGGCGCCATCGAGTTGGTTTTCGGTTCCGCCCGCCGCGGCGTCGATATTCCCGTCGTTGCGCCCGATTTTCAGGCGAATGTCCCAGGGCTTTATATCGCCGGTGAATTGGGCGGTATGGGCCTCATTGCCAATGCCGTCGAACAAGGCCGGCAAGCCGTCGACTACATCTCCAAGCGCGAGGATATGAAACAGCCGGCGCCGCAGGGCGTGCAGGATGTTATTATCGTCGGCGGTGGCCCGGCGGGCATCGCGGCGACGTTGGCTGCGAAACAAAGAGGCCTGACCTCGCTGACGCTCGAGCAGGACAGCCTCGGCGGCACAGTCGCCCGCTACCCGCGCGGAAAAATCGTCATGACGCGGCCAGCGATACTCCCACTGTTCGGCAAGGTGAAACTCAAGCGCGTGCGCAAGGAGCGCCTGCTGGAACTGTGGCAATCCGTGGTCGCTAAAACCGGGATCGAGGTGCATCAAGGGATTCGCGTCGACAAGATCACACCCGCGCCTTGGGGTTTCGACGTTGCGACGTCCGCGGGAAACCTGCGATCGCGCACAGTGCTGCTCGCCACCGGCCGGCGCGGCTCACCAAAACGCCTCGGCGTCCCGGGCGAAGAACTACCCAAGGTCACCTATAGTCTCGACGATCCCGCACAGTATGTCGGGCAGCACGTGATGGTCGTCGGTGGCGGCGACAGCGCTATCGAGGCCGCCGTCATGCTGGCGCGTCATGACGTTGCAAGTGTTACGCTCTCCTACCGCGGCGAAGCCTTTGATCGGGCCCGGCCAGCCAACCGCGCCCGCCTCGATGAAGCCGTCGCGCGCGGACGGGTGCATCTCATCCTCGGCTCCCACGTCCGCGCGATTGCACCCGACCATGTGGTCGTCGATCAGCCCGGACGGCGGACACGTGTCGGCAACGACATTGTCATCGTCTGTGCGGGCGGCGTCCTGCCAACGGCACTCCTGGAAGACAGTGGTGTGACCGTCGAGCGCAAGTTCGGCACGGCCTGACAGGGATCAACAGCGGCGGCACGCGCAGGCCGCGGCAATCTTCGAGTTGTGGCCGTCTGGCACTTGGTTCACTCGCGCAGAGCCCATACGATACAGGCCTGTAGTAAGGGTTTGAGCATGCGTCTCATAGCACACAACTGGATGTCAGCCGCTGCATGCGCTGGCGCCGTCTTGATCAGCGCCACGCCAGTCGGCGCAGTTGGCCCAACACAAGAGCTGCCATCGAGCGGCTTGGTGTTTGTTGGGCAGGACAAGGTTCAGATCACCAGCGAAGCGCTGACCATCGGCCTGGACAAGATCGACATCACCTACGTGCTGACAGCATCCGAGCGCAGCCGCGTGTCCCTCGCCGTTGCATTTCCGTTGCCGACCATCGACCTCGCACAGTTGCAAGGCGTCGATGTTGCTGTGCCGGCATTCGATCCGTCGAACCCCACCAACTTCATCGGCTTCTGGACGCTGGTCGACGGACAACCTGTTGAACCGGAGGTCGACGTGCGCGCTCTGGCCGTCGGCCAGATCGACATCACCGCGCGTTTGCTGGAGCTCGGCCTGCCGCTGTATCCGTTGACGCCAGACATCTCGGATCGCATCGCGGCTCTGCCGGCCGAGGTGCGTGACGATCTCGCCGATGGTTCGATTGTGACCGTCGTCGAAAACGCGACGAAGCCATTGTGGGCATTACGCACCGTCTTTCACTGGCGCACGGTGGTGACGGAGGCCGCGCCGGTCACGATCCAGCATCAGTACCGACCCATTGCCGGCAACGCCCCGTGGTCAGCAGAGATCGCTGAGACGATGAAGCGGAAGTATTGTCTCTCAGATGCGGACGCGTCCGCTCTGGATCGCCGCGCGGCAGCGGGCAAGCCGCCAACAGTTTACTGGGTGCACTATCACCCGGCGCCAAACAGTTGGGTGAAAGGTCAATCGGAGACGTTCCGCCTAACAATTGACAAAGGCAGCGCCAGCTCAATCGCCGCCACATGCACGAAAGGTTTGAAACCGGCGACCGAGACAACACTTGAAGCCATCGCAACGGATCGCACCGACGACACCGAGATAGATGTCCTGTTCGTCGAATAACGGTCGCGGATTTGGAAACAGCAGTGCGCCAGCGTGGGGAAACCGGTTTTTGCCGCCAAAACTGTTGCTGAATTGATTCAATCAAGCAACTTACTGAGCTTTTCGTAGTTAGGATATGCACTGTTCAATTCAAGTTTTTGATGTTGCAGGGTATTCTAATTACATCGTGATTCGGGTCTGACCCGCGCGATGCGAGAGACGTCGAGAACCCCCAGAACAGGAAACTGCTCCAATGGCACGTGCTACCACCAAGACTGTCAAGAAGGCTGCTCCGAAGGCGAAAGCCCCGGCGAAGAAGATCAAGGCTTCGGCAAGCGTGAAGCGCGCTGGCTCGGCTCGCCGTAAGGGCGTCGCCAAGGCCGCTCCGAAGGCTGTCAAGGCTGCTCCGAAGGCAAAGGCTGTGAAGGCCGTTGTTGCTCCGAAGGCCTGAACGCACGAAAACGGCAGTATGAGCCGTCATTGGGCATGACGGCTCCGACTGCTGTCCTCTTTGAATTCGGCCGCTTCGGCGGTCGAATGCATTTTTGAACGCCAAAACCCCAGCAGCGCCGACTTGAGCTAACACCTCTCATCTGCTTGAAGGTTCAGGGGTGATGCAGGTTTGACGGAGCGCGCGACGTATGGCCCAGGATCAAGATTCAGCCCTTGCACGTGCCCGCAAATTTCTGACGGATGCGACGTTTATCGGCCAGCTCGAACCCGCGTCGCTCGACAATCTGATGAAGCGCGCACAACTGCGCTCACTCGCCAAAGGCGACACCGTCTATCGCCGCGGAGACCCGGGCGACAGCCTGATGGTGATCATCGCGGGGCGGCTGAAAATCTGGAACACCACCGCCGACGCGCGCGAAGTGGTGCTGAACTTTCTCGGCCCCGGTGACATCAACGGCGAGATCGCCGTCCTCGACGGTGGCTCCCGCACAGCCACGGCGACAGCGCTGGAGCCGACGGAGGTCATGGTGCTCTATCGCCGCGATCTCATGCCGATACTCGAGCAACAGCCGGCCGCGCTCGTCGAAGTGGTGAAAGTGCTGTGCGAAAAGCTGCGCGCCGCCTCCGAAATCGTCGAGGATGTCCAGCGCACCATGCGTGCCAGGGTCGCATCAGGCATCCTTCGCCTCGCGCGCCAGCATGGTAAGCAAACCAAGGATGGGATCGTCTTTGATCTGAAGGCGTCCCAAAGTGACCTTGGCGCCTATCTCGGCCTCAGCCGCGAGAACACCAGCCGACAGCTCGGCCATCTCCGCGACGCGGGGCTGGTCAGCATGTCGGGCACGTCAATCACCATCAAGGATATCGACGCGCTCGGCGAATTGGCGGCGCAAGAGAATGCCTGACGCCGCTGCAGGGTTCGGCCGCTTGCGCCTGCCGAGGCGATTTCGTTTGCCGCTCGCCATCTGGCTTTGCAGCGGCGCGGTCGTTGGCCTCTATGTGTGGAGTGGACTGGCGGCCACCTGGCGCGAGCGTGTGTTTGATCATGTCGCGGCCTTCATGCGCCAGCCGCAGCGGCACGTCACGGTCGTCGACATCGATCGCGCTGCGATCGCGAAATTTGGCAATTGGCCGCTGAGCCGCATCGAACTGGCGGCATTGCTCGACGAGATCGGCAAAGCCAAGCCGGCCCTCGTCGTCTTGGACATGCTGATCGAAGGTCCTGATAAGCAGTCGCCAGCCGCCTATGCGCGCCTTTACGCGGAAGCCACAGGCGATGTGGACATCTTGAAGCGAGCCGCGAGTCAGCCTGATGGCGATCAAATACTGATTGCGAGCCTATCCCGTACACCAACGATCCTCGGTGCAGCCCTGCATCCAGAGCGGCCAGTGACGCCAGTTCCTGATCAACCCTTGATCGTGCGCGGCACAGTCGGCGCAGACTTGTTCTGGCAAGGTGAGGGGTGGGTCGCGCCGAGTGAAGCTATCTTGGCGCGCGCCGCAGGTTTGGGGGTCATGGTTCTGGATGCTGATCCTGACGGCACCACGCGACGAATTCCGCTCTTTGCTGCAGCAGACGGGCAGTTGCTGCCGGGTCTTTCCGTGACGGCCGTGCGCGTGTTTCGCAAGGCCTCAACCCTGATCATCGACGGCGTACCCGGCAACCTCTTGATCGCCGATCATCGGATACCACTGCCGCTCGACGGCATGTTGCGCCTTGTGCCTGGGTCGGCGGCGCGAGAGGCCGCGCGCACCGTTTCGGCGGCCTCGCTCGCTGATCCGGCAACGCAGACTGAGATCGCGGGCCGCATTGTGCTGCTCGGCAGTTCGGCACCTGAAGCGGGCGGTGTGCGCAGTGGCATCGGCCGGGCCGTCACCCCGGTGCAGTTGCACGCCGACGCGATCGAACAAATTCTGTCTGGCATTGCGCCGAAACGGCCAGGCTGGATCAGCTGGATCGAGCTGCTGGCACCGCTGTTTGCCGCGGCGACTGCAGTGCTCGCGGGACGCCGGCTCGCACCCTTGCAGGGCGCGATCGCAACGGTATCTGGCCTCGCGGCCTTGGCTCTCGTCACCATCGCAATCGCACGTCTCAGCCAAACGCTGTTTGACCCCGTGCCCGTCTGTCTTGCCGCCCTGGTTGCGTTTGCCGCCTCGGCCATTGCGACGGCTGCCGAAACACGCGCACGCGCCGCCGCAGTCCGCCAGCGTTTCGAGCAACACCTTGCGCCCGAGGTCGTCCAGCGCATTGTCGACAACCCGTCGAGCCTGAAGCTGTCGGGCGAGATGCGCGACATCACCGCCATGTTCACCGACGTCGAAGGCTTCACAGCCATGACCGAGCGCGCTGGCGCGCAGGAGTTGATTGCGATCCTGGACGATTACTTCGACGGCATCAGCGGCATCATCGCGAACCACGGCGGCTTGATCGACAAGATCGTCGGCGACGCCGTGCACGCATACTTCAATGTCCCCTTTGACCTTGCCGAGCATCACAAGCGCGCCTTTGACTGCGCCGCAGCCATTCTCGCGTTCGCTGAAACCTTCGAGGAGACAGCTGCCGCGCGGGCACTCGGGTTTGGCCGCACGCGCATCGGTCTCGAGTCGGGCCAGGCCATTGTCGGCGACGTCGGCGGCGGCAAAAAGCTCGACTATACCGCACACGGCAATGTTGTGAATTCGGCTGCACGACTTGAGGCTGCCAACAAGACGCTCGGCACCTCGATCTGCATCGGCCCCGGCACAGGCGAACGGCTTGGCCCCGAGTTCGTCCGCCCCATAGGCCGCATCGAACTGCGTGGCAGACGCGAGCTGCAATTCGTTTTCGAGGCCTGGCCGAAGAGCTACACCACCGCCGATCGCGCCTCGTTCCTGGAAGCGATGGCCGATCCGGCAAAGCCCAAAAGTGCTGCGATACTGGCCCGCCTTGCCGCATCGCACAGCAGCGACACGAGCCTGCGTGCCTTGATGATGCGCCTCTCGCGGCAGGCAGCAGGCGCGGACCAGTGACGTTATGATCTGTGACTGTCAGCGCGCCTAATCTCGCGTACAATCGACACATGATTCTGTCGCACCCCATTGTCCGGCGTCTCGCGAGCATCGTCTTTGTCGCCCAACGCGGCATGACGCTTGGCGTGCGCGGCATCGTCTTGGATGATCAAAAGCGCGTGCTGCTGGTGCGCCACGGCTATGCACCCGGTTGGCACTTTCCCGGCGGCGGCGTCGAACGGCGCGAAAGTTTGTACACGGCACTCGAACGGGAGCTGCGCGAGGAGGTGGCTGTCACCGTAACAGGCGAACCCCGGCTGCTGGGCATCTACACGAATTTCAACGCGCTGCCGCGCGATCACGTGGCAACGTTCATTGTTCCGCAGTACACGCGCGGCACGCCGCCACCCGCGAGCTTCGAGATTCGCGAGCAGGACTTTTTTCCGGTTGATGCTCTGCCATCAGAGACGACGAAGGGCACGCGTGCGCGCTTGGCCGAGTTGCTCGACAAAGCCCCCATCAGCCGCACATGGACATCGAGCCGCGAGGACGACAGATGAGCGGAGAAACGGACCTTCAGCAACTGCTGGCAACGCTCTCGCCCGTGCTCGATCCCGAGCCGTACGGCTTCGTGCTGTGCCATGCGCCAGCCACGATCATACCGATCTTCGCCCTCATCCACGAAGCCGAAGGCGCGACAGTTATCGCACGCAAGAGCACGATCACCGCGCAAGGGCTCAGCGTTGCAGCTGACTGGGCGCGCATCACGTTGCAAGTGCTATCCTCGTTACACGCTGTAGGTCTGACAGCCGTCGTCTCAACGGCGCTCGCCCGCGCCGGCATCAGCTCCAATATGGTCGCCGCATTCCACCACGACCACATCTTCGTGCCCTGGCACCGCCGCGACGAGGCCATGACCGTTTTGCGCGGCCTGCAAACATCGCGGTAAACCTCACACGCGCACGCGCAGGTTCCCCACCTCATCCACGCGTGCAACCGCGCCCGGCTCGATGACCGTCGTTGCATCCACCTGTTCGACAATCGCAGGACCGCTGACCTCCGCGCCGCGCGGCAAGCGTTCGCGCGCAAAAACCTGCGCTTCGTGCCATCGGCCACCGGCATACATCTGCCGTGTCCCCGTTTTCGCTGCCGCAACGGAGCTACCGACATCCGGCAGCAGCGCCTGGATGGGAAATGGCCGACGGCGGCCAATCACCGTCGTCAGCAGGTTGACGAGTTGCGCCTTGATTTCCGGCAGATCCACCTGGAAGCGCTTGTGGTAGGCGACTTCAAACAGCGCCTGCAATTGCGCGCGCGAAATGTCGGCCGACGGCAGGGCCACACGGATGAGATGCGTCTGGCCGCGAAACTGCATCTCGGCGGCATAGCGCACCTCCGTTGCGACAACCTCATCGGCTTGGCTGCCATTGATCTCGCGACCTCGTGCAGCATCGGCGAGCAGTAACCGACGGATATCCTCAACATCCACGCCCTCAACCGGCGCATTCACCGTGCGCACAAAATCCTGCCGCAGATCTGCGACCAGGCACCCAAGCGCATTGGTCAGCCCCGGCCGCGCCGGCACCAGCACTTCGGGGATGCCGAGATCGCGCGCCAATGCCACCGCATGCAAGGGCCCCGCGCCACCAAACGCGAACAACACAAAGCCGCGCGGATCATGCCCCTTGCTGAGAGAAACCAGACGGATCGTGCCAGACATGGTCAGGTTTGCAAGCCGCAGCACGGCCTCCGTCGCCGCCTCCACCGTCAGCCCAAGCGGCTTCGCCAGCGTCACCTCGAAAACCGAGCGGATCTGCTCAAGCGAAACAGGCTTCTCGACGGCCGTCAGCTTTTCGCGCGGCAATTGGCCGAGCAGCACATTGGCATCTGTGATCGTCGGACGTGTACCGCCGCGCCCGAAACAGATTGGCCCCGGTGTTGATCCCGCACTCTCCGGCCCCACTTTCAGCATGCCCGCGGCATCGATCCACGCGATCGAGCCACCACCCGCGCCAACCGTGCGCACATCCACCATCGGCACGTGGATCGGCATCCCGTAGTCGAGCGTCAGCTCCGCCGACACTTCGGGGATCCCTCCGTGAATGAGCGCAACATCCGTCGACGTACCGCCCATGTCGTACGTGATCGCATTGCTCAGGCCCGTCGCAGCCAGCGTCGCTGCCGCCGCCATCACGCCCGACGCAGGCCCGCTCATGACCGTCTTGGCCGCATCCGCAATGGCGAGCCGCGCCGCGACGGTGCCGCCGTTACCATTCATGATCAGCAGATCATGCCTGTATCCGCGGCTCGCGAGATCATCCTGCAAACGGCGCACGTAGCGATCGAGGATCGGCTGCACGGCCGCATTCACGCTCGCCGTCGTGCCGCGCTCATACTCACGATACTCCGACAGCAGAGCGGATCCACATGTGACATACGGATTCGGCCACAGCGCACGCACGATCTCTGCTGCGCGCCGCTCATGCAGATCGTTGGCATAGGAATGCAGGAAGTGAATGACGACGGCCTCGCATTCGGCCGCCAGCAGTTGCCGTGCCGCCTGCGCCACCTGAGCTTCGTCGAGCGGCGTCAGGATGTTGCCGCGCGCATCCATCCGCTCATCGACCTCCAGCCGCACCTCGCGCGAAATCAGCGGCTCGAACGTCCCGGTCATGCCGTAAGGCTTCGGCCGCGTGCGCCGCCCAAGCTCGAGCACATCGCGAAACCCGCGCGTAGTGATGAGGCCTACCTTGGCGATCTTGCGCTCCAATACCGCATTCGTCGTCGCCGTGGTGCCGTGAATGATCAGGTCGAAATCGCCGGCAGCAACACCCGTCGCCTCAATCGCGGCCAACACAGCCGCCGCGCGATTGTCCATCGTCGTTGGAATTTTGGCGAGCCGCACCGTCGAACCTGCCGCGGTCTCCTCGCACAACAGCAGATCCGTAAATGTGCCGCCGATATCGATGCCGGCCACCCGGCGGGGTCTGGTCTCAGTCACGCGGCAGCGCCTTCTCGTATGGTGTCTGACCTCGGTCAGACACCGAAGCACAACTGCATCGTCCTATATCAGGTGTCCGACCGGTGGCAGACACCTTTGCTAGCAGCCAATTTCCAGCCACAACAACGACCGTACAAACGAATCACGCGGGTTTCATAATGCTTCTCGGTTGCATCGCCGACGATCTCACCGGCGCGACGGATCTCGCCCTCATGCTCACGCGCGCGGGCATGCGGACCGTCCAAGTGATGGCCGTGCCCGATGCGTCGACCAAGCTCGACGGTTATGACGCCGTCGTCGTCGCCTTGAAATCGCGCACGAACCCAGCCGCCGACGCCGTCGCCATGTCACTCGCCAGCGCGGACGCACTGCTTGCGCGCGGCGCAAAGCAGCTGTTCTTCAAGTATTGCTCGACCTTCGATTCGACCGTGACAGGCAATATCGGCCCCGTGGCGGACGCGCTGATGGCGCGCCTGAAAACCGATCTCACCATTGTCTGCCCCGCGTTCCCGACTAACAAGCGGACCATCTACATGGGTAATCTGTTCGTCGGCGACGTACCGCTCGATGAAAGCCCGATGAGAGATCATCCGCTCACGCCCATGCGTGACGCCAACCTCGTGCGCGTGATGCAGCGCCAGACGAAACACAAGGTCGGGCTCGTGCCCTTCTCAACCGTCAACAAGGGCGTCGACGCCATCGACGACGCCTTCCGCGCTGCCCGCGCCCGCGGCGAGCGCTACGTCGTGTGCGACGCTATCACAGACGAGCACCTCTACGATCTCGGCAAGATCGCATCCGACATGGCCTTAATCACAGGCGGCTCCGGCATCGCGCTCGGCCTGCCCTCGGTCTACATCAAGCGCGGCTTGATGCAGGCCGCCCCACCACCACAGACCATGACGGCTGCCCCCGGCCGCGCCGCGATCCTCGCCGGCTCCTGCTCGGAAGCCACACGCGGGCAAGTCAAGGCCGCCATTACCGCCGGCATTCCGGCCGCACTTGTGGATGCAACCGAGGTGGCGGATGGGGCGCAAACCGCGCAGGGGATAGCCGATTGGGCGATCAAGCAACCAGCGGACAAACCGGTCCTGATCTATTCCAGCGACGAACCGAAATTCGTGAGCGCTGTGCAGGCGAGATTCGGTCGTAACGCAGCCGGAGCAATGATCGAGCGCACGTTTGCCAACGTGGCAAAACAGCTCGTCGCAGCGGGCTTCACCCGCCTCATCGTCGCTGGCGGCGAAACCTCCGGCGCGGTCGTCAACGACCTCAGCATCGACGCGCTCGAAATCGGCCCCGAGATCGACCCCGGCGTGCCCTGGACGAAAGCCCGCGGCCGCGGCGCCAACGGCGCCGATCTCGTGCTCGCCCTCAAATCCGGCAACTTCGGCGCAGCCGATTTCTTCACCAAGGCCTGGGGGAAGCTGTCGTGACGACTGTTATGGCTCCTGATCACGGTCGATTAGGGCCGCTTCGGGCCAAGTGCTGACACGGCCACGCCATCCAAATTCAACGGTGTCCCGGAATTTGGCGTGCCCTTCGCACGACAAATATCCGGGATCCTCTCCCGTCGACGTCAAGGCTCAAGCCCGTGCAAGCGAAGGACTTCGG
>JANMGQ010000081.1:0-11635 GCA_031374735.1 Hyphomicrobiaceae bacterium
ACTGCTTGCCGAAAAAGTCTGTCATCGCGTGAGCGTAGCACACCATTTCGACCGGGGTAGATCCCGGATATTTGTCGTGCGAAGGGCACGCCAAATTCCGGGACACCGACGTTGGGAGTGAATGTCTCCTAAGGGTCAAAACCGTCGCTCGAACAACCTGTTGGCCCAGCCGCTATCACGAGCCCGGCAAGCCGCTACAACCCTTAACGCCCACGCCGCCGCTTAACGTCCCGGTAACCGACTCACGGCTTAGTCCCGAAACAAGCGGGCCGCAGTGTCCGCAGGGGAAGAGCGGATGTGCTGGGGATACCAGGTTGGATCGAACGGGATACTCAGGGTGACGCTCAGCGTTTCCCTGGCAGCTCTCGTTGCGGTCCAGACCATCGCCCCGGCTTCGGCCGAAACGCTGCGCGAGGCGCTCGCGCTGGCCTATGCCTCAAACCCGCAGCTCGACGCCGAGCGTGCGCGCCTGCGCGCGACGGATGAAAGCGTGCCGCAGGCCAAGAGCGGCTTTCGCCCACGAGCAGCGGTTAACGCCGACACGGGCCGCCAGATGCTGCGCACCAACCCCACCTCGACCAGCGACGGGACTGGTCAAGCCTGGGGCTACAGTGTCACCGCGGAACAGTCACTGTTTTCAGGCTATCGCACCACCAACACCGTGCGCCAGGCCGAGGCCGATGTGCGGTCAGGCCGCGAGAATTTGCGCAACGTCGAACAGCAGATCCTGCTCGCGGCGGTCACGGCCTATGCCGACGTTTTGCGTGATCAGGCCCTCGTGCGCCTGCGCGAAAACAACGTCTCGGTGCTGATGCAGGATCTGCAGGCAGCCGAGGCCCGCCGCGCTGTCCGCGAAGTGACACGCACGGACGTTGCTCAGGCACAGGCGCGCCGTGCGCGCGCCGTCTCGGATCTCGATGCCGCCAAATCCAATCTGCGCACCAGCCGCGCGGTCTATGAGCGCGTGATTGGCCGCCCGCCGCACGCACTGTCTGAGCCAAAGCCGCCGTCCAGGCTGCTGCCGATCAACCTCGAGGACGTCTCCCGCATTGCCGAGCGCGAGCACCCGAACGTGATCTCGGCGCTCTATCGCGAACGTTCGGCGCGCCACGCCGTCGACAAGATCTGGGGCGAGCTGCTGCCGGAGGTGAAGCTTGAGGCCAACTACGGCCAGCGCTTCAACCCGACGAACGCCGTCAACCAGCAGGACAGCGCGTCGGTCACGGGCCGCGTGAGCATGCCGCTGTATGAAGGCGGCGAGACGCAGGCGCGCGTCCGCGCGGCCAAACATCAACACGTGGCGCGCCTACAGGAAATCGAACAGGCGCGCAAGGAAACCGAGGCGTTGGCGGTCACGGCCTGGTCGAAATTGCAGGCGGCGCGCGCACAGATGCAATCTGACAAAGCCGGCGTCGATGCCGCAAAAATCGCACTTGAAGGCACGCGCGAGGAAGAGAAGGTTGGCCAGCGTACGTTGCTCGACGTGCTCAATGCGCAGCAGGAACTGCTCAACGCCGAAGTGCAGCAGGTGGTGACGCGCCGCGAGGTGATCGTGACATCGTTCACGCTGCTGAGCGCCATGGGCCGTCTCAATGCAGACGAACTCAAACTGACCGAGACCGTCTACGATCCTGAGGAGCACTACGAGGACGTGCAGCGCAAATGGTGGGGCATTTCCATCACCCACGTCGACGGCCGCAAGGAGTTCATCGACCTGGTTGATGACTGGTCGGCACCTGATGACTACGCACAGCAGATCCGGCGCTGACCTGTCTCACAGGTCCAGGTGCATGAACTGATTGAATTCGCTTTTGGTGTAGTCGCCGAAGGCGCCACCGGTCGTGAAGCCATGGCGCCGGTAGAGGGCGAGTGCCGGATCGAAGGATGCGCCTGAGCCGGTCTCCAGGCTGACGCGCCGATAGCTGCGCGAACGCGCCACCGAAACGAGATGGTCGAGGATTTTTGCGCCGACGCCTTTGCGCTGATGGGCCTCGGCTGTGCGCATGGATTTCAGCTCGCCGTGTCCAGGCGCGATCTGCTTGATGGCGCCGAAACCGTGCAACTGGCCCGCCTCCCAGAGCGCATAGAAGCTGACGCTCGGGTGCTTCAGGCCAGAGAGATCAAGCGCGTACACATGCCCCGGCGGCGAATTGGCGTGCATCCCCGCGAGGTGAACACGCAGAAGATCGATCACTTGGCTGTCGTCAAAGTCGGCAGGAATAATGGGCACGGCATAAGCTCCATAGGTCGCGCGTGGTCATACCGGATGCCACCACTTGCCGGCGATGACGACGCCTTCCGACACGATCTTCTGACGGCCGACCAATTTTTCGCCGACCACATCCATGTAGTCGAATGTGCCCTCTCGGATGTCGAGGATGGTCGCGTCGCCAACTGAGCCAGGTTTGAGGCTGCCAAGTTCGGGTCGCTTCATGGCCATGGCAGCATTGACGGTCGAGGCGGCGATGACGTCGGTGAGCGGCATGCCCATGCACAGGAACTTCGACATGGTCGTCACCTGATCGAAGGCTGGGCCTTCGATGCACAGCGTGTGCACATCTGATGAGATCACATCGGGCATGAAACCGTTGGCCAGCATGCCACGCGCGGTCTTGAAGGCGAACGAGCCCTTACCGTGGCCGATGTCGAAGATGACCCCGCGCTTGCGCGCCGCGATCACTTCAGCCTTGACCTTGCCTTGCGCGTTGATCGGCGTGTTCGGGAACGGCCGGAAGGCATGCGTCAGCACATCGCCGGGGCGCAGCAGCCCAATGACATCCTCATAGCTCGGCGGCGGATGATCGATGTGGCACATCAGCGGCATGCCGACCTGGTCCGCCACTTCGAGTGCCATCTTGAGCGCATTCCAGCCATTGGTGCCCGAGGCATGCAGACCGACGCGGATCTTGATGCCGACAAGCACATCGCGATTTTTCTCGGCGACGGCGACGCAATCGGCTGGCGCCAGCATCTGCATCTCGCGGCTCTCACCCACCATGATGGTGTTGGAGAAGGCATAGATGCCGGCAAACGAGACGTGCAGGTAGGCGAGGATGCGCACCTGGCTCTTCTCGATCACATGACGGCGAAAGCCCATGAAGTTGCCGGGTCCGGCGCTGCCCGTGTCGACCGCCGTCGTGACGCCCGATGTGCGGCAGAACTCCTCGGCGTCGATGCCGAGCGAGGTGCCGCCCCAGTAGACGTGCGTATGGAGATCAATCAGGCCGGGCGACACAATCTTGCCCGAGACGTCGCGCGTTTGCGTGTCGGGCCCGCCTTTGAGGCCCTTGCCGACCTTGGCGACTTTGCCGCCCTCAAAGGCGACATCGGCGATGCCATCGAGCTTTTGCGACGGGTCGATAACGCGCCCGCCCTTGAGAATGAGATCGTAGGCCATCAATGGTCCCTCTTGCACGAGCCTCGATGAAAGCAGGCTCAGCGGCGATTGCCAAGCAAGGCAAATCGCAGACCCTACCTGCGACGCGCGAGCACCCGGGCGATCATCTCATCGGTTGAACCGAGATACTGGGACGGATCGCACAGGCGCGTGAGGGTTTGCTTGTCGGCCACTTTCAGCACCTCGGGCATCGCGCAGAGTTCGTCGAGCAGCAACGTTCCCGCGTCCAGAGCCTTGCGACACGCGCCGTACACGAGATCATGCGCTGGTCCGCGACCGATCTTTTCTGCGAGCGCCATCATCACGGCTTCGGCCACAATCAAACCGCCCGTGATATCGAGATTTTTGCGCATGCGGGCAGCGTCGACGATCAGTCCTGACGTCAGGAACTTCGCCTGCGCGAGTGCGCCGCCGGTGGCAATAAAGGCGCGCGGGAGCGCCATCCACTCGGTGTGCCATGGCCCAGTCGCGCGCTCGTGATCGGCGCCCGCGAGGCTATCAAGCATCAGGCCGACATCCTGGCGCACCGAGCGCGCCAACGCGATGATCAGTTCGGACGAGATGGGATTGCGCTTTTGCGGCATGGTCGAGGAAGACCCGCGGCCGGGCATGAACGGCTCGAACACTTCGCCGATCTCGGTCTGCATCATCAGCGTGATGTCGAGCGCCATCTTGGCGAGCGACCCTGTCACGAGCGCAAGATACGACACCGCCTCCGTCAATCCATCGCGGGCCACGTGCCAAGGCACGGGCGAGGCGGTCAGGCCGAGCTCAATCATCAGAGCATCATGCACCTTGAGGCCGTTCTGCCCGAGGGATGCGAGCGTGCCCGCCGCTCCGCCGAACTGCCCCATGGTCGCGCGCGGTGTCAGTTCCTTCAGCCGCTCCCGATGGCGGTCGATCATCGAGAGCCAGACGGCAACCTTCAGCCCGAACGTCACTGGCAACGCGTGCTGAAGATGCGTGCGGCCTGCCATGACGGTCGCGCGGTGCTTGTCTGCGAGCGCCGCGAGCGCGCGGCCAATCGTGTCGAGGTCGGCAGCGACGAGCCGCAGAGCCGCCTGCACCTGCAGCGCTGTCGCCGTGTCCATGATGTCCTGCGTCGTCGCACCCCAGTGGATGTACCGGCCGGCGTCGCCGCACTGCTTCTGCATCTGATGCACGATGCCGACGATCGGATAGCCGACCAGATCGGTTTCTGTCTTGAGTTTGGCGAGGTCCAGGTTCGAGGGATCCGCCTTGGCTTTGATCGTCGCAGCCGCCTCAGTCGGAATGAGGCCGAGGCGCGCCTGGACCTCAGCCAGCGCCACTTCAACCTGCACATAGCGACGGATCAATGCCGTATCGTCGAACACGGCGCGCATGGCCTCAGAGCCAAATGCATCGCGATAGATCGCGCTGTCGAACACGGTCGAGGGCATGGAATGAACCTTGTGGAGGTCGGACATTGATTGAGCGCACGCGGCTTGCTTTGCGCGCGGGCACGTCGGCGGCCAGATCGGCACGCTCAGGCGAGCCCGAGCACGTCCATCATGTCAAAGCGGCCAGGACCTTTGCCGCGACCCCAGAGTGCGGCCTTGACGGCGCCACGCGCAAACAGCCCGCGATCGACGGCGCGGTGTGTGATCTCGATGCGCTCGGTGTCGGACGTGAACAGCACCGTGTGCTCGCCAACGACACTGCCGCCGCGCAGCGTGGCAAAACCGATGTCGCCGCGTTTGCGCGCGCCCGTGTGGCCGTCACGCACGCGCTGCGCCACGTCCTTGAGTTTGACGCCGCGACCTTCGGCCGCCGCTTCGCCAAGCATCAGCGCTGTTCCTGAGGGCGCGTCGACCTTCATGCGGTGATGCATCTCCAGCACTTCGATGTCGAAGTCGGCATCCAGAACCTCGGCAACCTTGCGCGTGATTGCGGTGAGGAGATTAACGCCGAGGCTCATATTGCCAGCTTGAATGACGGTCGCGTGGCGCGCGGCCGCGTCGAGTTTGGCGTGATCGACATCGCTCATGCCAGTTGTGCCGATCACGTGCACGATGCGCGCGTTGGCGCACAAGCCCGCGAACTCGACGGTCGCCGCCGGTGCAGTAAAGTCCAGCAGCGCTTCGACGCGAGCAATCGTCTCCAACGCATCGGAGCTCACGAGCACGCCTGTCGGCCCGATGCCCGCGAGCACACCCGCGTCCTGGCCGAGCGCCGGCGACGACGACTGCTCGATCGCGCCAGCGAACGTCGCGCCTTCGGTGGCGTGAATGGCTTTGATCAGTTCGCGGCCCATGCGGCCAGCGGCTCCTGTGATGGCGATTCTCATGTGCGTCTCGCGGGGACAACAGCAAAAGGTGTCGTGCACCTCTATGGCGGTTGCCGGCGATGGACAAGATCGAGGGCGACGGCGATCCGATCACCGGCGCTGAAATCCTCGATCACGCCGAACGCGTTGAGGGTGTGTCTGAAGTCGAACAGGTCGCTGCCCGCGCCACCGTTGAACGGAGCGAATTATCACAGCCGGCGGACGGTATGCTTCAGCGCCGCTCGATCAGGCCAGCGTAACAGCCTTGCCGTGCGTTGTGCGCGTGCAGATAGGCGACGCGCTCATCGGCAAACATGCGCGCGATCAGCGGCTTCAAAGCCTGCCCCTCGACGACATCCGCGTCGATCATCATATGAGCCGCGTCGAACGCGCGCACAGACAGCAAGCGGCGTGCGAGCACGTCAGGCACTTCGTCGATCGCATCGTAGCGGTCGCGCGCGCCCTCGCGCACGAAAATGGCGTGCGTTCCACGGTAGGGCGAATTGGCGGGCTGATAGGTGTGGTTGACCAGGATCATGTGCTCGCCGATCGCAGCATCACGCATTTCAATCCGGTCTGGAAAACCCGGCGATTCGTCGACGACATAGCGCTTGGCGCCATGCGCCGCGAGGTCGGCATCGCTCAAACCATAGAGATGCGAGAAGGGCGCCGGATCGAGACCGGTGATGCGAAAGGCCATGGAGATCTCCTGACAAGCGACCTGCGCACTACCAGCGCTTGCAGCCAGGCGCGACCCGATTCCTGTGCGCGTCCAGATCAATCGCTTGAAGCCGCGACGTATCTAATTCCCGGTGTCCCGGTGTCCCGGAGTGACAGCGGCGCCTTCAGCGCCGTTGTCACATCCGGGATCCTCTCCTGTAACTAGCTGCAGCGCAGCACGAATGCTGCATCGCAAAAATCGCCGCTGCGCGGCAGCTTGTTTCATAGATCAAGGTGTGCGCCGCACATGGTAACTCACCCGTCGACGAGGACCGAAGAGCCATTTCACGTCGAAGGTGCAAGATCCCGGATGACGGATCAGCGCTGAAGGCGCCGATCAGACTCCGGGACACCGGCAAAGGTTTCATGCGATTGCCGTGCGCGTCCGAAGCCTTTTTCAAGCGCCCGTGATAAAGTCAAAGATCAGCTTCATGTTCAGCGCCGCGATGATCACGCCGATTGCTAGCGCAATGCCCGTCAACCAGCGTGGGGCAACGAGTGCGCCCATCTTGGCTTTGCTTGCGGTCAACATGACCAAGGGGAACACCGCGAACGACAGCTGCAAACTCAGCACCACCTGCGACAGGATCAGCAACTTTGCCGTCCCGCTCTGGCCGAACCAGATGGTCACGGCAGCTGCGGGAATGATGGCAATCCCGCGCGTGATCAGGCGGCGCAACCAGGGTTGCAGCTTGATGTCGAGGAAGCCTTCCATGACGATCTGGCCGGCGAGTGTCGCAGTGACCGTCGAGCTGAGGCCGCAGCAGAGCAGCGCAATGCCAAACAGCAACGGCGCAAGCGTTCCACCGAGCAGCGGCCCGAGCAACGCGTGTGCGTCACCCAATTCTGCAACCTCGGTCTTGCCGTTGGCATTGAAGGCAGAGGCGGCGAGGATCAGGATCGCCGCGTTGATCAACAAGGCAAAGCACAAAGCGAAGGTCGAGTCGTACGTCGCGAATTTCAGCGCCTCGCGTTTCTCCGGCTCAGTCTCCCCGATCGCCCGCGTCTGGACGATGCCCGAGTGCAGATAGAGATTGTGCGGCATGACCGTCGCGCCGAGGATGCCGAGCGCGATGTAGAGCATATCCGGGTTCGTAATGATCTCAGGCGTTGGGAAGAAGCCGCGCATAACGGCGCCCCATTCGGGTTTCGCCATCATCAACTGTAGGCCAAAGCAGACGGCAATCACGGCCAGCAGCGCCACGATGAAGGCCTCGACCCAGCGAAATCCGAGCCGCTGGAGATACAGGATCAGGAACACATCGAGCGCTGTGATGACGACGCCAAGCGTCAACGGAATGCCAAACAGCAGTTGCAGGCCGATGGCCGTGCCAATGACCTCGGCAATGTCAGTTGCGATGATCGCAAGCTCCGCCAGCGCCCACAGCACCAACGAAACCGGACGTGGATAGGCGTCGCGGCAGGCCTGAGCGAGGTCGCGGCCGGAGCCGATGGCGAGCCGCGCACACAGCGACTGCAGAATGACAGCCATGATGTTCGACACCAGCGCGACGACCAGCAGCGTGTAGCCGAACTTCGACCCGCCCGCGAGCGAGGTCGCCCAGTTGCCCGGGTCCATGTATCCGACGGCGACAAGATATCCGGGGCCGAGAAACGCCACCCCCTTGCGCCAGGATTTCGCCTGCGGATCGACTGTGATCGAGCGGTGAGACTCCGACAGCGACGCCTCGCCCCGCGCACGCCGCCATCCGCCAACCGTCATCTGACCATCATTCATGAGCGGCAAATCTCAACTGCAGTTAAGAACGAGTTGCAACAAGGTGGCGCATCGGTCGTGTTGTGTAAAGGGGCTTGATGAGTTGTTTGGCAAATCCCCAGTCGCTGCAGCGCAATGGCCAGCAGCTTACCGGACAGCCATGGCCAACGCCCGACACGGCACGCTATGACATCAGCACCACATGATCTGAGAACCCGCCATGCACCACACGCTGTCCGAAAAAGCCACGCTGCCCGCTGACGCGACGGCCGGCGCACTGGCTGGCCGCGTCTGGCGACCCGATCTCGGCTGCCCCTCGATCGTGGCGATCCGCGCAGAAGGTGTCGTCGATATCACCGCACATGTGCGCACGATGAGCGACCTTGCCGAGCAGAAAGACCCGGCAGCGTTTCTACGCGCCGCCAAAGGCGAAACACTCGGTCCCCTTGGCCCGATCATTGCCAACACACCGGAGGCGACCCGCGACGCCAAGAAACCTTGGCTGCTGTCGCCCGTCGATTTGCAGGCCGTGAAGGCTGCTGGCGTCACGTTCGCCCGCTCGCTGCTTGAACGCGTCATCGAAGAGCAGGCGAAAGGCGCGCCGGAAAAGGCAGCTGCCATCCGCGCCAGTGTCGAGACGCAACTCGGCGGCGATCTGCGCAAATTGAAGCCCGGTTCGAAGGAGGCGCTCGAACTCAAGACGGCGCTGATCGCCGCCGGCGCCTGGTCGCAATACCTCGAAGTTGGCATTGGCGAAGACGCTGAAATCTTCACCAAGGCGCAGCCGCTGTCGTCTGTCGGACACGGCATGGCCGCCGGTCTGCATCCGCGTTCCACCTGGAACAATCCGGAGCCGGAGGTTGTGCTCGTGGTGTCGTCGAGCGGCAGAATCGTCGGTGCAACGCTCGGCAACGACGTCAACTTGCGCGATTTCGAAGGCCGCTCGGCACTGCTGTTATCAAAAGCCAAGGACAACAATGCCTCGGCCGCACTCGGACCGTTCGTGCGCTTCTTCGACACGACCTTCACGCTCGACACCGTGCGCGCCATGGACGTGCGCCTGACCGTCGAAGGTCCAGACGGCTTTAAGCTCGAGGGCAAATCCTCCATGCGCGAGATTGCCCGCGATCCGGCGGATCTGGTCGCCGAGATGATCGGCTCGACCCACCAGTATCCCGACGGTGCGGTTCTCTATCTCGGCACGATGTTCGCCCCAACCGAGGACCGTGGCGCGAAGGGCATGGGCTTTACGCACCATGTCGGCGACATCGTCACGATCCATGCGCCCGAGCTTGGCGCCTTGACCAATCGCATGGTCCACGCAGGCGATGCGCCGCCCTGGACGTTCGGCATGGCAGCGCTCATGCGAGCCCTCGCCAAACGTGACGTGTAGCGCTCCTCTTTTTTCCCGTTGCCGTCGGCTGACAGCGCCACGGAAGTGTGAAACGTTGCAGTCTGTTTGATACAAAATCAGGATCTCCATGCGCCGCTCATGTTTTGCCAGTTTGCTTCTGGCCGCTCTGATTGTTGTTGGCGCGCCGCTGGCGTTTACCCCAGGCATTCTACCAGCCTTTGCCCAAGACAGTGGTTCGGCCGCTGACATCGCGTTCTGGAACAGCGTCAAGGATTCAAAGTCGGCGGCCGAGGTTCAGGCCTACATCGACAAGTTCCCGAACGGCACGTTTGCGGACTTGGCCAAGCTCCGCCTCAAGTCTCTCCAGGGTGCAGCCCAGCCGCAGCCGAAGTCAGCTCCCGCGGCTGCGTCGTCGTCCGGACCATCGGACGTGCTGCGGATGGTGCAGGAAAAGCTCTACAACCTGAACTACGAGATCACCGTGCGGGATGGCCGCATGAACACTGAAACGCGCGAGGCCGTGTCGGCGTGGCGACGCGTCACCAAGAGCAGCGTTACCGGCGATCTGACCTCGCAGGAAATCGCGACGCTGAACGATGTCGTGGCGCCGAAGATCTGGGGCGCAATCGCCTACAATTCGAACGGCGGCGCCTCCTCGCATTGGAACATCGACGATCGCTCAAAGGCAGAAGCGCTGGCGCTTGCCGGCTGCAAGAAAATGAACGGCGGCAAGTGTAACGTCGTCACGGCCGCCAACAGCATTTGTGGTGCAATGAGCCACGCGGCTGGTGTGGTCGGCAGCACGCGCTACAACAGCGCTTTCGCCATCGTGCGCGGGACGCTTGGCCAAGCCACCGATGTTGCACTGTCGGAATGCCGGGCAAAAGCAAAAGTGCCCAACAACTGCGCCATCCGCGTCACTATGTGTGCGGACGGCAGTCACAAGAAGTGAGCCACAACGCTCGTGCTCGTTCGATCGGTCCGCGCCACGCGTCTGCCTTTTGCTGCCATCAGAAGTGAGCTATGGCCGCACAGGTGCTGCGATCCAGAGACACGGTCTGCGCGGCCAAACTCGCATTGGAGACTGCCATGGCGTTGAAGGCCGCTATCGTTCCCGTGACGCCGTTCGAGCAGAACTGTACCTTGCTGTTCGACGAGACGAGTAAGCGCGGCGTGGTGGTCGATCCCGGCGGCGATCTCGAACGCATTCAGACTGCCATTTCAGAGCTTGGCATGACCGTCGAGGAGATCTGGCTCACTCACGGCCATCTCGACCATGCCGGCGCAGCCGACGCGCTGAAGGCAGCCTTAGGTGTCAAGATCACTGGTCCACATCGTGCCGACAAACCCCTGCTCGACAACATTGCCAAGCAAGCCGCCAACTATGGCATTCAGGGTCTCGAAAATGCGCATCCCGATCGCTGGCTGGACGAGGGCGATGCCGTGTCGTGTGCCGGCGTCACGTTCAACGTGCTGCATGTGCCCGGACATTCGCCTGGCTCGGTTGTTTTCTACAACACAGAGACGGGTCTAGCGCTCGTCGGCGATGTCATTTTCCAGGGCTCGGTTGGCCGCACGGATCTTCCAGGCGGCAACCACGACCAGTTGATCGACGGCATCCGCAAGAAGGTGTTCCCGCTCGGCGACGAAATGGTGTTCATCTGCGGCCACGGCCCAGCCGGCCAGCTCGGCATCGAACGGCAATCAAACCCGTTTTGCGGCGAAGCCGCCTAGCGATCTGCGGAACCACGTCGCAGCGCCTCAGCCTGTGCCTTGATCAACCAGATCTCGGCCTCGTGCGTGGCACACAGCCGATGCCAGCGCTCGTCCGTCATCGTCGCACTGCGCCACGCCGACAGCGTGACGATGCAGCACGTAGTCGGCAGACCACAGACCGGTCCTGGCGTCACGCGCGCACAGCTGCGCGGATGGCGTTCCGTTGCCGTGCCGACGTGATAGTCGATCAGCAAGCGTTTCGGGTCGCCATCGATCGACAGCCATCCGTAAGCGCCGTCGAACGTCTTGGAATGGCGGACCCGCAAGGTTTCCCTGCGCCAATCGATGTCTTCGATAGCCAAGTTCCGGACTTCGCCCGACCGCAGACCGTAGGTCGCAAAGAGCAGCAGCATGGCATAGTCGCGCAGCCCCAGCGGCGATGTG
>JANMGQ010000082.1:0-12330 GCA_031374735.1 Hyphomicrobiaceae bacterium
TGTTCGACCGCTCAGCCGACTGGGGGCTCGCCTCCGGCAAGACGCTGCCGGTCCGCATCGGGGAGGCCGAGGAGGCTGTAGCCAAACCGAGCACGGCACGGCGACGAAAAACCCGAAACCTTCGACTTCCTTGGCTTCACCACACTGCGGCGTGAACCAGAAGTGACCGGGCTTCCAACTGTGGCGCAAGACGTCATGCCGGAGGCGTGCGGGGCACGACGCGGCGCCGCAGCCAACGCAGCACCATGACGTGGGAACGCTTCAACGGCATCGTTGGTCGCTACATCCCCAAGGTCTGTGTCCTACACCCATGGCCGGAGGCACGCTTCCGCGTCAGACACACTCAAGGTGGGAGCACGGTCGCGTGAGCGGCGCACGCCGGGATCTGTGCGGGGGGGGCGTGGGGGTGACTCACGTCCCTGCCGCGATTGAACCGACAGCCTCGCCGCGTTGACGTTGCCGGGCCGCAAATGTACGACCTCGCACAGCATCGAGGCTGACCCCGCAGCAGTGAGAGGCGTGTTCCCATGGCAGATCATCTCGACATGACGCAGGACAAAGCACAGGACATGTCACTGGCCCCCGTCACGCAGATCGAGATCGATCAGCGCGTTTATGATCTTTACGACGAGTATTGCCACGGCCACATCGATCGGCGGACGTTTCTCGCACGCGCTAGCGTCATCGCCGGCGGTCTCGTTATGGCGCAGGCGCTGATGCCGCGATACGCCACCGCGCAAACCGTGTCGTTCACGGACGAGCGCATCAAAGGCAAATACGTCACCTATCCCTCGCCCGGCGGGACATCTGGCACAATGCGCGGCTATCTCGTTGCGCCGACCAAGGTCGGCCCGCACCCGGTCGTGCTGGTCATTCACGAGAACCGCGGCCTGAATCCCTATATTGAAGACGTGGCGCGCCGCGCCGCGACCGAGGGCTTCCTTGCGCTCGCGCCCGATGGCCTGTTCCCCGTTGGCGGCTATCCCGGCAATGACGACGACGGCCGGACGCTACAATCAGGCCTCGATCAGGGCAAGCTGCGCACTGATATGCTGAATTCAGCCAAGTTCCTGAAGGCCCACGAGGCCTCGAACGGCAAGCTCGGCGTGACAGGCTTTTGCTGGGGCGGCAGCACGACCAACTGGCTCGCCGCCACGATGGGTGCCGATATGGCCGCTGGCGTGCCCTTCTATGGCGCCGCGGCCGACACGGCATCGGTGCCCAACATCAAGGCGCCGCTGTCGGTTGTCTACGCGCAGAACGACGAGCGCATCAACGCCATGTGGCCCGCTTATGAAACAGCGCTTAAGGCTGCCAGCGTGCCACATGAGATGAACACATATCCGGGCACGCAGCACGGCTTCCACAACAACTCGACCCCGCGCTACCAGGAGGCGGCTGCCAAGCTCGCGTGGGAGCGCGCTATCGCGCACTTTAAGAAGCATCTCGCCTGATGGCCACCGCCGCCGATTTTCACGCCTTGCGTATCGCCTCGGCCGCGCACGTCGCTGGCGATGCGCTGGTTCTGACGTTTGATGTGCCGGTGGCGCTGGCACCGACGTTCGCATTCAAGCCCGGCCAGCATGTGGCTCTGCGCGCGACCATCGGCGGCGAGGAATTGCGACGCAACTACTCGATCTGCGTTGGGCCAGGTGAGCCACTGCGCGTTGCCATCAAGCGCGTCGTCGATGGCTCGTTCTCGTCCTGGGCGCACGCGAACCTCAAGGCGGGCACAACGATCGACGTCATGCCGCCGGCTGGCCGCTTTGTTCTAGCGCCGCCCAATGCACCGCGCAGCATCGTGCTGTTCGCCGCTGGCTCCGGCATCACGCCATGCCTTGGCATCGCGCGACAGGCGCTGGAGCACGAGACGGCGACGCGCGTGACGCTCGTTTATGGCAACCGTGGCCGTGACACGACCATGTTTGCTGAGGAGTTGGAGGCGCTGAAAGACAAGCACATCGGCCGCCTCGAGTTGATCCACCTGCTCTCGCGTGACGGCGAAGCCGATGTGGAGCTGCTTGCCGGCCGCATCACCGCCGACAAAGTCCGCGCGCTGGGCGAGCATCTGGTCGACTATGCGGGCGCGGAGCGCATCTACATTTGCGGGCCCGGCTCCATGATCAAAGACGCGCGCGAAGCGCTGTTTGCGCTCGGCGTCGCGCGGGATCAGGTCAGCCACGAGTTCTTTGCGGCTGGCGGCGGTGCACATCGCGCGGCGCCGTTGAAGGCGGTCGCCGTCACGGGCGAAACGATTGGCGCGATCGAGGTGATCGCCATACTCGACGACGTGCGCCACCGCCTGACCGTGCGGCCCGGCGAAACCTTGCTTGCCGCAGCCCTACGCGCCGGGATCAAACCGCCCTACTCCTGCACGGGTGGCATGTGCGCCACCTGCCGCGCCAAGGTCACCGAAGGCAAAGCCGAGATGCTGCTCAACTATTCGCTCGAGCCCTGGGAAATGGAGCGCGGTTTCGTGCTCACCTGTCAGGCCGTGCCGAAGAGTGAGAAGATCGTGGTGGATTGGGACGCGATGTAAGAGTGTGCATGTCGCCACTCGGTCTACGTCTTAAGTCGTGCATGCTTACGTGAGTTGGGCAGCTTCAAGGCGCACTTCGCTCATTCACGGCGCACATCCCTCACGATTCCGCGATTCACCTCATCTCAGCCCCATTGATGCCCTCACGCAGGCGAAAAGTTCTCTTATACGATAGTCACGGTTGAGGGGTTCAGCCTCGGTTCAGTGTCAGTATGCATCACAGTCCCTCACCATGAAACCGCCGTCAGTACGGCGCGATCGTGGCAGTAAACGCACGGAGTTCGAGTTCGCCCAAGATACTCTTCGACATTCAGTCTCACATTTCAGGGCCACTTATCTGGCCGCCCGCGCGCAGTCCTTTTTTGCGCGCTGCCCGCTTCAGCCCGGGCCGTTCGGGGGATCCGAACCATCAGCTGGTCTGGCTCGCAAGGGCCCGAAAAGGCGTGTCCGTTCGGGGCATGTGCACCAAGCCCGGGTGAACATGGGCGTGATGGATGGAGGACGTTTCAATGGACTATCATCCGGCAGTGAGGGCCGCGATCGAGGACCTCCGCAAGGTCGCGCCCAAGCTGGTTGAGATGCTGTATTTCGATCACCCGTTTTTGCTGGCAGCGCTGGTGTCACAGCTGCTTCCAGCCGTGACACAAAGCAAGTGGATTGCCCTGATTGTGGCCGGCGGCAGGATTGAAGCCGCCAAGCACGCGCTCGGCGTGACGCTGTGGCTGGAGCAGACGATTGCGCTTGCGGCGGTTGGGCCAGCGTTTCGATGCTGTCCGACAAGCGCCTCATTCGACACCGCGATCCGTGCCTTCGTGCCACCGCCAGCACACATCGAACGGCAAGCGGCTTTTCTTGCGATCGTCAGCGTGGCTCTGATCCGTTCGACCGAGCAAGGCGGGCTCGTGCTCGCGCATGCATTCAAAGATGCCTACGTTCTGCCCGACAGCTGGAACGCGCTGATCAGCTTCATTCTGTGGGCGTCTCAAAACCCGACATCGCCGTTGGCCGGGCTTATGCGCTGCCCCGTGCCGGTTGGCGCGACGATCGGCGCTGTTGCGGCCGACACGCTCGGCGCATGGCAGTTCGTCGTCGGCTATCTGCTGTTTGGCCATGTCGGGTCGCCGATCATCTTTCCACGTCAGCGCATCGGCGCCTACGAGATCGTACAGGTCACGACGGCGGCGCAGGCTTGCGCTCTGGAGCGCACGTTGGGGCCGGTGGCCTATGACATCGGCGCGGATGGCCACCTCGGGCTCGAAACCTGGGGCATCTCGGTTGAAGACGCGGCGACCGGCACTGTGATCGGCGCAGCTGAAATCTGTCTGGGGGATCAAGGCCTGCGCGTGCGGCGAATTGTGACGAACGCCAGTCCGGGGGCAGACGACAGTGTCCGCACAGTCATGACGGACGTCATCTTGGGCGCGCAGAGCGGCATCGCGTCACGCCTGCCAAGCGGCGGCCTGCATCCGCATCCGCAGCGGCATGTTCTTCAGCAGCGCTGGCTCCAGCTGGTGGGGCCCTATCTCGCAGCACACGGGATCGATCCGGGCTTGCGCCGTGATCTGCGGCACAAAGATCTGGCTCTCCTGGTCGAGATCATCGACGGGCTGCGCGGGATTGCGACTCGCTTCGTCTCGTAGTGAATCGAGCCCAGAAAAAAGGCCGCCGGACGTTGGTCCAGCGGCCTCATGCGTAACAGGCGTTTAGTCGAAGCTGATTATGGCTTCTTCGGAGCAGCCGGAGCCGGCGCGGCCGGAGCCGTTGTGGCCGGCTTCGGAGCAGCCGGAGCGGCTCCAGCCGGAGCTGCGGCTTTGGCGTCGGCAGCCTTCTTGGCTACGCCAGCAACTTTGCGGCAGTACGGCACGTCAGCTTTGCCGGTCTTGGCGTCGACCTTCTTCGGCACGACCCAGCCACACTCAGCGCCCTTTGCGGTGCAGCCAGCCTGATCAAGGCCTTTGCAAACCGATGCCGCCGGAGCAACTTTCTTGGCGACAGCTTCCTTGGCGCTCTTGACGGCATCCTTGGCCTTCTCGACGACGCCCTTTGCCGGAGCCGGCGTGGTTGCTGCCGGAGTGCCCGGAGCAGCTGTCGTCGCCTTCGGAGCGGCCGGAGCAGGCGTTGTCGCCTTCGGCGCAGCAGCCGGAGGTGTACCAGCGGGCGGCGTTCCTGCAGGCGGCGTCGTCTGTGCGAATGCGTTCATCGACAGCATGATGGCCGCCGCAGCGGTCGCTGTCAGTCCCCAGGTGGTTGTCTTAATCACGGCATTCATCTCCCATGGTTATGCCTTGATCGGATATAGCACCATAAACCGGGACGGAAACACGACCATGTGATGAATATGTGTTCATAACTGTTGCGCCCAAGCGACAGCCTGTTCAAGTCGATCGTCGCCCCAGAACAGTTCACCGTCGGCGGTGCGTATGGTCGGTGCGCCGAATATTCCATTTATCTGAGCATCTTGCGTCAGCGCGCGCAGGCGTGACTTGATCGCATCGGTCGACGCGGCTGCGATCTCGTTCGACTGACGCGCTCCGATCATGTCAAGACAATGATGCAGGGTCGCGGGCTCGGAAATGGTGAGTCCGTCTGCGAACTCGGCTTGGAAAATGGCCTTGCACAACGTCGGACCCCAGGCGTGTTCGAGTCCGACCAGTGCCAGCCGTGCCGCCGCAACACTGTGCTGGGGGAACGGATCGGGCATGCGGAAAGCGAGGCCACGCGCTTGCGTGATCCGCTCCATGTCGCGCGCCATGTAGCGACCTTTGGCCGGGTAAAGATTGAAAGGCGACGAGGTCCAGCCTTGGCTGGCGAAGATGGGGCCAAGCAGAAACGGCTTCCAGATGACCTGTAAGCCGCTGGCATTCGCGACATCCTCAATGCGCATCGCGCTCAGATAGGAATAGGTCGAGGCGAAATCGAACCAGAACTCGATGGCCCGCTCTTTGATCGGGGCAATTGTGGTTGCGGACATGAACATGAGCTGCGTCGCTTGTGTGGGTCGGTTGAACGTGATGCGACCGTGACGCAAGCTTATACGCTGGGGGCCGATGGGTTGCACTTTTTTGCCATCGGGGACGATGGAGCTTGGGTGCAGAGTCGGGTGTGGGCGCCAACGGCCCATATCGTCAAAAAGGAACTACGCCTTGGTTGACTCTTTTGCGTTGTCGCAGCGCGCGCGCTCTATCGTGTTGCCGCACGCCAAGCGTCGATCAAAAGCCCGCAGAGTGAGCCGCAAGCGGCAGAAAAGCAATCAAAGCTGCCGCCACGAAAGCGGCGAGTGCAACAGCGGTCAGCCAGGCATCTGTGGTCGTCATGGTCGTCACCGTAGAAGTGCTGCGCCGATGCCCAGATCCCGACAGGAAGAGCGTCCCGTCGAAGTTGGACATCGGCGCGGGGCGGACCGGATAGGGGGCCGCCGTTTCTTAAGCCGGGGTATATGTCCCTGAGCCTGACGCTTTGCTGAACAGCGGGCTTAATCGTTGTTCAGCTGGCGGGGGGCGGCCGGCGGGGGCGGATGGCGATGCCGGCGATAATCAGCCAGGTGACGGCAAGACCGTACCAGGTCAGCGCATATTCCAGATGGCGGTTTGGGATCACCTGCTTGCCGGCCATCGGATAGGGCAGGCCAGACGCTGGAACCGGCCCGGTCATGTCGATGTAGTAGGAGAAATCCACATTGGTGCACCGCACCATACTGCAGCTGGGGAGCGGGAATTCGGACGGATCCCGGACAAAATAGACATTGTTTTTCAGATCGTTGACACCTGAGAACCGTGATCGAGGCTCGGCGTGGCGCAGCACCCCCTCGATACTCGTCTCGGCATTCGAAATCGGCTCCGAGAGGTCCTTCTTGTCCGCCGGCACAAAACCCGCATTGACCCAAACCCGCATCCCAAGACCGGCTGGTTCGAATTGCCGGAACACCCAGTAGCCATTGCCCTGCAGCCCGTTGGCCTGCCTCGGGATCGAGATGAAGATATGCACGGCCGGCGCGTCAGCCATGCGGCCTGTCAACCGGATCGGGCGGAAATCACAGGGGTCTTCTAACCCGTCGAAGGGCCGACAGCCGAGTGTGCCTGGTTGGAAAAGCGTGAACGGCGGCAACTTTTGCCGTTCCACGATGCTTGCGAGCAAGGCGTCCTTCCATGCCTTGCGTTGCATCTGCCAGGTGCCGAGCCCTGCAAGGAACGCGAACACGACGAACACAGCCACATATGTGACAGCACCGGCACTGCGGATTGGCTCAGACATCGATGATCAGCCCGTCTTCCGCGATCAAGACGCGTGGGTCATGCACGTCGTTGCGACGCGCCAGCATGCTGGCCGACATGTGCGTCAGCATGACTCGTTTTGCGCCGATGCGCTCAAGATTGGCCGCGATATCGACCCAGCCGATATGATAATATGTGGGCTTCTCGAACTGGTAGCACTCCATGATGTAGAGATCCGCGTCTTGACCGAGCGGCACCAGCGCATCGACCCAGCGCGTATCGCCTGTGAACGACACGGTGCAACCGCCGCGCGACAACCGCAGCCCATAAGACGGCGCGCCCGAGGGGTGCTCGACCTCCAGCGCCAGCGCTCGCAACGGGCCGACCGCCACGGGCTTGCCGGCCTGTATCTCGTGGAAGCTCAACTTGAACTTCCGCTCCACCTTGGTGCAACCCGGAAACAGCAGCTCCGCCGTTGCGATGAAGCGCTGCTCGATACCGGGCGGGCCATAGACATCCAGTGGCACTGTGCGCTTCACGGCATAGAGCGCCTGCACGTAAATCCAGATCAAGCCGGCGTAGTGATCGCCATGCAGATGCGAAATGACGATGGTCGCAATCGTATTGGGATCGCGCCCGGCGCGGGCCAGCGCCACCGTTGCCGTGGCACCGCAGTCGAGCAGGACGGACCCCTCGTCCGTATCGATCAGATAGGCGCTCATGAAGCGGCCACCGGAGCCGAAAGCGTCACCGCTGCCGACGACCGTCAGCTTCATCGTGCCTGCCTGACCAGAGCTGTTCATGCGCTCCAATGCCCTGGCGCCTGCAGCACGTGCAAGGCCTGCATCAGCGTTTCGGGCTTCACATTGGCGTTGGCGGTCACGACCAGCAGCAGGGACTCATCCCCCGCCACATGCTCCAGCACGGCGGCCAGCACATCCCGCTCGCCGGCGCGCGCCTGCAAGTCCTGCGGCGAAAGGCCAGTGTCGGTCATGAAGCGGACCAGCCGCGATGGGTCTTCCGCGATGGCACCCAGCGCGGTCGCGGCCAGTGCTTCAGCATTGTCAGCCGTCATGCCGGCTGTCTTTGCTGGCTTGAAGGCACCGATCCGTCCGGGTTGCGACATGGGGTCTATCCTGCCTGTTGCATCGTCTATAGGTGAGGCAGCACACTGGCTCCAGTGCGTCGATCGCCGCGCGACACACGCACATGGATGCAATGGTGTCTGACCCCTGTCTGACCTCGGTCAGACACCCGTTCGACGATCTCAAAAGGTTGTCCCACACAGCTCAAAATCGAAAAAACTCGGGCTGGTGTATCGGGTGTCTGAGCGGAGGTCAGACACCAACGGGGGCCGCATGCCGTCACAGAGAGAATGGCGGCACAGGATGGCCCCCATTTGACACTCAGGCTCCGTTCCACCATGTATCGCCACGGTTAACAGGCGCCCGCCAGCCGAACATGGCGGGAACATAGGCTGATAAATCAACGACCCACGGCTGCGGCGACGCGGTCGTCAACGTGAAGGCGTACGGACACGTCGAGCCTCTGGGAGCATCTGCGCCCGGACATCGGCGTGTTGCTGCGAAACGACCCTTATGCATCTGCTGATTGTCGAGTCTCCGGCTAAGGCCAAGACCATCAATAAGTATCTCGGCTCGTCCTACAAGGTCCTGGCTTCCATGGGCCACGTGCGCGACCTGCCGTCGAAGGACGGCTCGGTGGAGCCTGACAATGATTTTGCCATGCACTGGGTGCAGGACGACGACCGCTCCAAGAAGGTGATGCGCGAGATCATCGATGCCGCCAAGGGTTGCGACAAGATCATTCTTGCCACCGACCCTGATCGCGAGGGTGAGGCTATTTCCTGGCACCTGCTGGAAATGCTGAAGCAGAAGAAGGCCATCACCAAGGGCATGACGGTTGAGCGCGTGACGTTCAACTCGATCACCAAACAGTCCGTGCAGGATGCGCTCAAGAACCCGCGCCAGATCGATGACCCGCTGGTGTCGGCTTATCTGGCGCGGCGCGCGCTGGATTATCTCGTCGGCTTTACGTTGTCGCCGGTGCTGTGGCGCAAACTGCCGGGCGCGCGCTCAGCTGGTCGCGTGCAGTCGGTCGCGCTGCGCATCCTGTGTGAACGCGAGCTTGAAATCGAGACCTTCAAAACGGACGAATACTGGACCATCGATGCGCTGCTGGAGACGGCGAAAAAGGAAGAATTCAACGCCCGCCTGACCACCATCGGCGGCCAGAAGCTGGAAAAGCTGTCGCTTAAGGAAGGCGGCAGTGCCAACGCCATCAAGGCGGCCATCGAAAAGGGCGATTTCCGCATCGTCTCGGTCGACAAGAAGCCGACCAAGCGCAATCCGTATCCGCCCTTCATGACGTCGTCGTTGCAGATGGATGCAAGCCGCAAACTGGGCTTCTCGGCCAAGCAGACCATGGGAGTCGCCCAGCGCCTGTATGAAGGCATCGATATCGGCGGCGAGACGACCGGCCTGATCACCTATATGCGCACCGACGGCGTCGACATCACGCCCGAAGGGATCGCCGCCATCCGCAAAGTGGTGCAAACAGACTATTCGAACCGCTATTTGCCGCCGTTCGTCCGCGAGTATAAATCCAAAGCCAAGAACGCCCAGGAAGCGCACGAGGCGATCCGCCCGACCGATCCCGAGCGGCGCCCAAAAGACGTCAAGCGCTATCTGGAAAAGGACCAGTTCGCACTCTACTCCCTCATCTGGGAGCGCACGATCGCGAGCCAGATGGCGTCAGCCGAGATGGAGCAGACGACGGTCGAGATCGACACGAAGGGCCGAGATGGCAAGGCTTATGGCCTGCGCACGACAGGTACCGTGGTGAACTTCGAAGGTTTTCTCAAGGTCTACAACGAGGGCCGCGACGCCCGCGTGCAGACCATCGAAAAGGGCAAAGAAGACAAGCTCGCTGACGCAACAGAAGAGGATGACGACAGCCGCCTGCCGGCGCTCGCCGCCGGAGACCATGTCAAAGACAAACAGATCGACGCCGAACAGCACTTCACGCAACCGCCGCCGCGTTATTCGGAAGCGTCGCTCGTCAAGCGTCTGGAAGAACTCGGCATCGGTCGTCCCTCGACGTTCGCCTCGACCATGGCGACGTTGCAGGACCGCGAATACGTCCGCACTGAGAAGAAGCGTCTCATCCCCGAAGACAAGGGGCGCATGGTGACGGCGTTCCTGGTCGCGTTCTTCAAGCGCTACGTCGAATACGACTACACGGCAGACCTCGAAGAACAACTCGACCTCATCTCGGACGCCAAGCTTGATTGGCGCGAGATGCTGCGCCGCTTCTGGAAGGAATTCCGCGTCTCCGTCGACGAGACCAAGGAACTGCGCATCACGGATGTGCTCAATGCGCTGAACGAGTCGCTTGGGCCGCACCTGTTCCCTGACAAGGGCGATGGCACCGATCCGCGCCTGTGTCCCAAGTGCGGCAAGAACCAGCTGTCGCTGAAACCGTCGCCCCGCTCGGGCGCCTTCATCGGCTGCACGGGCTATCCGGAGTGCAGCTATTCACGTCCGATCTCAGCCACCGGTGGAGCCGGCGAAGCCGCAGCGCTCGATGGCAAGGTGCTGGGCGTTGACCCCGAAACGGGTTTCGACGTGACGCTGAAGAACGGCCGCTTCGGGGCATACGTTCAACTTGGCGAAGCCGCCTCCAAGGATGACAAGCCGAAACGCGCGTCCATTCCGAAGGGTTGGGAGGTCGCGACACTAGATCTCGAAAAAGCGCTGTTGCTGCTGCGGCTCCCGCGCGAGATCGGCCTGCATCCTGAAACCAAGACGCCGATCGTCGCCAACTTCGGTCGCTTCGGCCCCTACATCCTGCACGACAAGACCTACGTGAACGTCGCCAACGCCGAAGAGGTGTTCGAGATCGGCCTCAACCGCGCTGTGACTCTGCTCGCTGAAAAGCGCGCGGGCGGTGGCAGCTTTAAACGCGGGGCAGCCGCCAAGAAGATCATCGTCGACCTCGGCGAGCACCCGGACCTCGGCGGCAAGATCGAAGTGCTGGAAGGCAAATATGGCCCCTATGTCTCGCATGGCGGGGTCAATGCCACCGTGCCGAAGACAACGGACCCGAAGGAGTTGACGGTCGGCAACGCCATCATCCTGCTGCAGGAGCGCATCGCCAAAGGCGGCGGCAAACCGGCCAAGAAGGGCGGCGGCTTCGGCGCCAAGAAGAAGAAGGCGGATGCCGACGGTGCGGTCGCAGAAGCAAAGCCCGCCGCGAAAAAGAAAGCTCCGGCGAAGAAGGCCGCCGCTGGCAAGAAGGCGGCAAAGGCTCCTGCCGACGACACACCGCCCTGGGACGGCACGTGATCGCGGCGGTTATTGATTCAGCCTGACAAACATCCGCCGGGCAATTGGCCCGGCGAATTCGTTCTTACCTCCGGCATTCAAACCGTCGAGCCGCGCGAGCATCATACCGGCGGGCGAAGTTTCTGACCTATCATGTCCAACGGCGTCATGTGTGGACGGCACCCGTTGGTCAAGGTGGTTTCGACGTAGCAACACGCGTGTTTTTGGTCGGGGGCGCCAGTCATGTGTAGGGCCTGTTTGTGCAGGCTTGCACCTGCTGGCCAAGATGCCGTTCGCGACACAGGTCCCAATCATCCCGCCAATGAACCTGAGGCCTCGAAGGCCGATGACGTTAAAGGGTTGTCCTGCATCTCGTTCCCGTCTCGTCTCGCGCGCATCTGTCTGTCGTTGCACCCTCACCGCTCGTTCGGCTGGTCCGGCTTGAACGCCGCTGGTCCAGCGCATTCTGTCATCGGCAGACCTCTGTCTTGGCCCACCCTCAGGTGGCGCAAGCGTGGCTCTGCACGTGTCGCACGCTCAAGGTCGGCCGATGACTGTCGTTGTAAATCCCGCCACGGACCAACAGCACCCAGATGATGTGTGCGGTCTTGTTGGCCAGCGCGTTTCGCCGCCTTCTTGAACGGCATGCGTGCAAGCAGCGCCGTCAATTTTGGATCTGCGCGTTCGGGAAAGCGAACCGCCTGTGCGAGCCGCGCGGCCGAGCCGAGATACAGCATACGTCTCAAATACGCGTTGCCGCGTTTCGACATGCAGCCGAGCGTCACTTCGCCACCGGTGCCGCTGATCTTCGGCGTCAGTCCGAGAGAGGCGGGAACGGATCACTCCACACCAGAGGCGAACGCACTCCTGATGGAGCTTGTCGTCAGTCGCGAGAATATGATGCGAGCCTATGCCCGCGTGGTTGGGAACAAGGGCGCGGCCGGCATCGACAAGATGTCGGTCACGGACCTGAAGCCCTTCCTCGTCATGCCGAAGGCGTGCGGGGCACGACGAACATTGGTCGCGCATCAGAGAAGATCTGCTGGCAGATCGATATCAGCCGCAAGCCGTGCGTGGGGTGAGCATCCCCAAACGTCATGCGGGACGCATGCCTCCGGCATGACGGCGGGATGCGCCAATTGGGCATTCCGACGGCGGTGGATCGGCTTGTTCAGCAGGCACTGCATCAAGTGCTGATGCCACTCTTCGATCCAGGCTTCTCGCCTCACTCCTA
>JANMGQ010000129.1:0-115896 GCA_031374735.1 Hyphomicrobiaceae bacterium
CGCCAATGGAACCCTGATGTACCGCTACTTCAATCTGCCGATCCCGCGCCCGAGCCTGCCGAACGTCGAGGCCTGGTACGGGCGCCTGACCAAGCGACCGGCCTACCAGGCTCACGTCATGATCGAGTTCAACTCGATGAAGGTGCCAGGCGCTTGACGCATCCCTTCTCTCCCTGCGCGGCTCGTACATGGGGCGAGGGGGAGGAACGACGGTGTCGGGATCGATCCAGACGCCAATCTGCACAGGAATTGTCGCATGGCTGAACTGTTCCAGAACCTTTCCGAGCGCCTGTCCGGCGTGTTCGACAAGCTGACCGGCCGCGGTGCGCTCTCCGAGAGCGACGTCAACGACGCCATGCGCGAGGTGCGCCGCGCGCTGCTCGAAGCTGACGTCGCGTTACCCGTCATCAGCGAGTTTATCGCGCGCGTGAAGGCGAAAGCCGTCGGCGTCGAGATCATCAAGTCGGTCAAGCCCGGCCAGATGGTGGTCAAGATCGTCCACGACGAACTGGTTGCGATGCTTGGCGAAGCCGCTGACCCGATCAGCCTCGCCGCCATGCCGCCCGTGCCGATCCTGATGGTCGGCCTGCAGGGCTCGGGCAAGACCACGACAACAGCGAAGATCGCCTACCGCCTTGTCACCCGCGACAAGAAAAAAGTGCTGATGGCCTCGCTCGATACGCGGCGGCCGGCGGCGATGGAACAGTTGCGCATTCTCGGCGAGCAGACGGGCGTGCCCGTGCTGCCGATCTTGGCTGGCCAAGGTGCCGTAGATATCGCGCGCCGCGCCATGGATGCGGGCCGGCTCGGTGGCTACGATGTCGTGCTGCTCGACACGGCCGGCCGCACGACTGTCGACGACGACCTGATGGCCGAAGCCGCCGCCGTGCGCCTCGCCACCAACCCGCATGAAGTGCTGCTGGTCGCCGACGCCCTCACCGGCCAGGACGCAGTCAAGACAGCGACCGCCTTCAACAGTGCCATCGGCATTACGGGCATCGTGCTGACCCGCGTCGACGGCGATGGCCGTGGCGGCGCCGCACTGTCCATGCGCGCCGTGACAGGCAAGCCGATCAAGCTGATCGGCGTCGGTGAAAAGTGGGATGCGCTCGAAGACTTCCACCCCGAGCGCATCGCCGGCCGCATCCTCGGCATGGGCGATATCGTGTCGCTGGTCGAGAAGGCCGGCCAGTCGATCGACATGGAGAAGGCGCAGGCCATCGCGGCCAAGATGCGCAAGGGTGCCTTTGATCTCGACGACATGAGCGAACAGCTGGCCCAGGTTGAGAAAATGGGCGGCATGGGCGGCATGATGTCGATGATGCCCGGCATGCGGCAGGCCAAGAAGCAGATCGATGCCATGGGCGGCGTCGATGACAAGATGCTCAAGCGCCAGCGCGCGATCATCTCGTCTATGACGCCCAAAGAGCGGCGCAATCCGAAGATCCTCGATGGCAAGCGCAAGCGCCGTATCGCGGCCGGCTCCGGCACCAAGCCCGAGGACGTGAACAAGGTGCTCAAGCAGCACCGCGACATGGCCGACATGATGAAGATGATGTCGAAGAACCCGGGCATGATGGCCAAGATGGCCGGCGCCATGGGCATGAAAATTCCGGGCATGGGCGGTATGGGCGGGGCCGGCCCGAGTGCGGCCGAGCTGAAAGCCATGCAGGACGAAGTCGCCAAGATGAGCCCCGAGGCCATTGCGCAGCTGCCGCCCGAAACCCGCGAGCTGATCAAGAACCTGCCCAAAGCCGGCGAAGAACCGAAGGCGCCGAAAGGTCCGCCTCCAGGCTTACCGGGTCTCGGCGGCGCAGGTCTCCCCGGCTTGCCCGGCGGCAAAACGCTTCCTGGTCTCCCCGGCGGGCCGAAAGGCCCGTTCGGCGGTGGCTTCCCGTTTGGGGGGAAGAAGAAGTGACGTTGGTGTCTGACCACGGTCAGACACCATGGGCTCAGCGTAACGAAAGAGCCTGCCCAGAAACAAAACCCGAATGCCTGCGCACCAGGTGTCTGACCGAGGTCAGACACCAACAACCAAGGAACCCACTCCATGTTCAGCCACATCATGCTCGGCGCGAAAGACCTCGCCGCTTCGAAAGCCTTCTACGACGCAACCCTCGCAACGCTTGGCGTGCCCGCTGGTTTCACCGACCCCAAAGGCCGCACGTTCTGGCGCACCAAGACCGGCGTGTTCGCCATCACTGCGCCGATCGACGGAACGCCGGCGACCGCCGGTAACGGCAGCACGTTCGGCTTCGCCGCTGCTGACCAAGCCGCGGTCGACGCCTGGCACAAGGCCGGCCTGGCCGCTGGCGGCAAGGCGATCGAAGATCCGCCGGGCATCCGCACCAACGGCGCCATGAACCTCTACATCGCCTACTTGCGCGATCCCTCGGGCAACAAAGTCTGCGCCATGTACCGGATGCCAGCCGCCTGATGACCTTCGTCGTGCCCACCTTTGAAACCGAACGTCTTGTCCTGCGCGGATGGGCCGAGAGCGACTTCGCGCCGCTCTCGGCCTTCTATGCGGATGATCCGGCGTCGGTGTTCGTAGGCGGGCCACGGCGCGGGAGCGACGTGGTCATGTGGTTCATGGCCCGCTTCGGCCAATGGGCCATGCGCGGCTATGGCTCGTTTGTGATTGCCCAGCGGACTGGTGCCAACTTCGTCGGCTGGTGCGGCGTCAATCACTACGTCGATGCCGACGAGCCGACCGTCCAGTGGGCGCTCCTCGCCCCCTATCGCGGCCAGGGCTACCTCACCGAAGCCGGCCGCCCCGCGCTCGACTTCGTCTTCCAGGCGAGCGGCTGCGAGAGTCTGCGCACGACGATCCACCCGAAGAACCCGACCTCGCAAGCCACCGCCCGCCGCCTCAACGGCACGCCGACAGGCAAGCAAGTCGTGGATGATGGCGAGGTTTGCGACGTGTGGCGGTTTGGGCGAGTGGGGGCCATGTCATGACCGTCATAGTTCCCACCCTCGAAACCGAACGCCTCATACTGCGCTCTTGGCGGCCGGACGACTACGCGCCGATCGCTGACTTCTACGCCAACGATCCGAACGCTGCCTTTGTCGGCGGACCGCAGGCGCCGATCGACACGTGGCGGCGCTTTGCGGGCATCGTCGGGCATTGGCAACTGAAGGGCTTCGGCCTGTTCGCACTCCAAGAAAAATCGAGCGGCTCTTGGATCGGCTGGTGCGGCCTATGGAACCCGCCGGAGTTTCCAGAAATCGAAATGGGCTATTCGCTGGCAGCCGCCTATCGCGGCAGAGGCTACGTTGGCGAAGCGGCCGTCCGCGTGCGCGCCTACGCCTTCGAGACCGTGAAGTTGCCGACGCTGGTCAGCTACATCAACCCGGCCAACGCGCCCTCGCAACGCGTCGCGGAACGTCTCGGCGCCAAGCGCGACGGAACGGCCGTGATCCGCGGCGTGACTGCGGATGTGTGGCGCCACCCCAAGCCGGAGAGCGTGTCATGACTTTTACAATCCCAACGCTCGAAACAGCGCGGCTGATCCTGCGCCCGTTCGCCGTCACCGATCACACACCGTTTGCAGAGATGTCGGCCGATGCCGACCTGATGCGCTACGTTGGCGGGCAGATGGACGCCCCCGACGCGTGGCGACGCATGGCCGCCTACACGGGCATGTGGGTCTTGCGCGGCTATGGTCCGTGGGCGCTGCAGCACAAAACGACGGGCGCGTTCGTCGGCTACTCCGGTGTGACTTGGCCGCACGGATTCCCGGAGCCGGAGATCAACTGGGGCCTGCATCGCGCGTTCATCGGGCAGGGTTACGCTGCCGAAGCCGCCATCGCCGCCCGGACGTTTGCCTACGAAAACTTAAGTTTTTCGACGATCATGAGTTTCATCGATCACGAAAATGCGCCGTCCATCGCCGTCGCCAAGCGCCTCGGCGCCCGGCTAGACGGCGGCGGTACTTATAAGGGCCGCGCCATGGGTATCTGGCGCCATGTGGCCCCCGACTCCTCTCACAGGGAGCCGCGCATGACCTGACGCACTGCTGTTGGTCTCTGACCTCGGTCAGACACCCAGTCGCCACACCATCCTACGCGTCTCTCATCAGACGCCGGAACACACGGTGTCTGACCGAGGTCAGACACCACCCTGAAACCAAACTTCATCTAAACACCTGGAGACTCCAAAATGGCCGTCAAACTTCGTCTTTCGCGCGGTGGCACCAAGAAGCGCCCGTATTATTACATCGTTGCAGCCAATGCGACGTCGCCACGCGATGGCCGTTACATCGAGCAGGTCGGTATCTACAATCCGCTGCTCAAGAAAGATAACCCCGAGCGCGTGAAGCTCAACGAAGAGCGCGTGAAGCACTGGCTGCTCGTTGGCGCGCAACCGACCGACCGCGTCGAGCGTTTCCTCGATGCCGTCGGCCTCATGAAGCGCGTGCCCAAGAAGAACCCCGAGAAGGCCAAGCCGAAGAAGAAAGCGCAGGAACGCGCCGAGGCCGCCAAGAAGGCTGCTTGATCGCAGCCTGACGAACCCGGTTTGTCGATGGGCCGCGCGCCCATCGACAAGACGGACCATCAGACGACGACTATTTTTCTCTGCTCGTGTTACCGTGGCACAGCCTGCCGGCGCGACCCCCATTGGCGCTAACATACCCCAATTTTTCGTCATCCCGGCCAAGGGAGGCCCCTTCAGGCCGACCGCCGAGCCGGGATCCAGCGCAGGGCGTGTGCGAAGCACGCGATATATCGACCGCTTCGCGGACAGATCCGGAATGACGCGGCAAATTTGTTATGTTGGCGCGCATGGGCGCGACCCCTGTGTCGTGATATCAGCACCCCGCTGCGCTTCGGTTTTCAGATCATTACTTGTTAACCAAAGCGCTTAGGCGGCACTTAACGGGTTTGCGCTATTTTCATTTCGAACCCGGAGAAAACGTCCGGGAGCTGAGAACCGTGTAAGCGTCAAAGAGGCTAGTATGCGTGTCGCATTGGACATCGCGCGGAAAAACGCGCCCGAAACTGAACCGACTTTCGAAGGCGAGTATCTCCAGGCCTTGCGCCTGATCGAGCGCCTTCACCGTCTCCTGCTCGACGTCATCAAAGACGAATTCGACCGCCTGGGCGGTTCCGAGCTCAACAGCGTGCAGGCGCTGCTACTGTACAACATTGGCGAAAGCGAGTTGACGGCCGGTGAACTCAAGACGCGCGGCTATTATCTCGGCTCGAACGTCTCCTACAACCTGAAGAAACTCGTGGATATGGGCTACATCCACTACAAGCGTTCGGAAACGGATCGTCGTTCCGTCCGCGTCAGCTTGACCGACAAAGGCATCACAGCCAGCCGCGTGGTCGAGAAATTGTACCACCGCCAACTCGGCTCTGTGGAGCAGGTCGGACAAGTGAACAACGACGACTTCAAGGGGCTCAATAAAGCTCTCGTCCGTCTCGAGCGCTTCTGGACCGACCAGATCCGCTATCGCCTCTGAATCGCCTCTGATCTGAATAGGGTGACTGACCTCAGGTCAGACACCCTATCGTCGTGTGCGCTCCACGAATGCCCTTGCCGGGCCCTGTCGCTGTCTGGCCCTGTCGCTGTCTATCCCTGTCGCTTTCAAAGGCCGTGGCCGGGTTGCGCTCGCAGCTCTGACCGCGCACCATGGGCGCAGGTTCGATGACACAAAGAAGCGCGCCATGCCTGCAAAGATGCCTTCGAAAGCCTCTGCCGCCAAACCCACCTCTTCGCCGCTGCTCTCAAATCGCCCCCCGCAGTTGGCGCGGGACGCCGTGCGTCCGCAGATCACCGATCTGCCCATGGAGAACATCGCCGAGTTGGCGGTGCGCGCGCAGCAATTGGGCGACGTCATCCCACTCTGGTATGGCGAGGGTGACATCGTCACGCCGGCGTTCATCCGCGACGCCGCCAAGGCCGCGTTCGACGCCGGCATGACCTTCTACATCCCCAACATGCGCGGCTATGGTCCGCTAACGGAGGGGCTTGCCGCTTATCAATCAAAATTGCACGGCCGCGAGATCGGCGTCGAGCGCACGACGGTGACGCCCGGCGGCATGCAATCGCTGGCGCTCGCCATGGAGCTGATCCTCGATCTCGGCCAGAACGCCGTCTACATCGAGCCCCAGTGGCCCAACATCCGCAGCATGATCCACCTCGTCGGCGCCGAGCCGCGCCCCGTCTCGCTCGACTTCGTCGACAACGACTGGAAGCTCGATCTCGAAAAGCTCTTCAAGGCCTGCGATGCGCGCACGCGCGCCATCGTGTTCTCGACGCCCGCGAACCCGACTGGCTGGGTGGCTTCAGCTGAGGAATTGCAAGCGCTGCTCGCCTTCAGCCGCGAGCGCGGCATCTGGATCATCTCTGACGAGGTCTATGCACGACTGTACTTCGATGGCCCTGTGGCGCCGTCGATCCTGCAGTTCGCCGAACCCGAGGATCTGGTGATGACCATCAACAGCTTCTCGAAGGCGTGGGCCATGACCGGCTGGCGCGTCGGCTGGCTGACGCATCCATCATCGGTCGCGGCACAAGTGGCAGCCATGACGCAGTACATCAATTCCGGCACGGCGGGTCCGTTGCAGGCCGGCGCCCACGCAGCACTCACACAGGGCGAGACGTTGGCCGGTGAGATGCGCGACCGGTGCAAGACTGGCATCGATCTCGCCATGGCGTCGCTCTCCAAGGTGCCGGGCATCGTGCTGCCGAATGCGCCGCGCGGCGGCATGTATGTGTTCTTCTCGATCCCCGGCCACAGCTCTTCGCGGGAAGCGTGCCAGCACGTGCTTGAAACAGCGCGCGTCGGCTTGGCGCCCGGCTTCCTGTTCGGCAAAGCGTCGAACGCGTTCCTGCGCCTGTGCATCTGCCGTGACCCCAAGCAGCTCAACACAGCACTCGGGCGGATTGTGAAGGCGTTGGGTTGAGGCTTTCCAGGTCTGCGGGGACCGCCGCAAGACAGCCTCGACCAGCACCTGAGGATCGGGCAAGAGACACAGCAAAGCCATCCATCGAGCCCCTATGACCAACCCCATCCTTGTTGAACTCACGCGCGGCGGCCTCGTCGAAAGCGTCCACACCGGCAGCGTGGTGCTCGCCAAGGCAAACGGCGAGGCGGTGATTGCCTTGGGCGACACGCGCCGACCGATCTTCCCGCGCTCCGCTATCAAGGCGCTGCAGGCCCTGCCGCTGATCGAGACCGGCGCTGCCGACCGCTACGGTTTTGGCGACGCTGAAATCGCCATCGCCTGCGCTTCGCATTCAGGCACGGCCGCGCATGCAGACTTGGCTGCAGCCATGCTCAAGTCCGCCGATCTCGAGACCGGCGCTCTTGCCTGCGGTGCGCACGCGCCAATGCACGAGGCCTCGGCGCGCGCGCTGGCAGCTCTCGGCACGTCCTTTTCAGCGCTTCACAACAACTGCTCGGGCAAACATTCCGGCATGGTGTGCACGTGCGCGCATGCCGGCGACACCGTCGCCGGCTACCTTGATGTGCGCCATCCCCACCAGCAGCGCATTGCCCGTGTGCTCGCAGATTTCTGCGGCGATGGCTTCGCCGCCAACCGCTACGGCATCGACGGCTGTTCGGCGCCGAACTGGGCGATCCCCGTGGCACACCTCGCCCAAGCCTTTGCCATCTTCATCGCCGGCGACGGCTTGTCCCCGGCACGCCGCGCCGCCACGACGCGGATCGCAAAAGCCTGCATGGCGCGCCCGGACATGGTCGCGGGCCCCGAGCGCATGGACACGCTCGCCATGTCGGCGCTACCGGGCAAAGTGTTCATGAAAACCGGCGCTGAGGGTGTCTATTGCGGCGCCTTTCCCGAGCATGGCCTCGGCTTTGCCGTGAAAATCGACGACGGCAACAAGCGCGGCGCCGAGGCCGTCGTCGCGGGCCTGATTCAGCACTACTACCCAGCCAGTGGCGCGTTCGGTGCTCTGGGCACGACCAAAAATTGGGTCGGCACCGAGACCGGATCGACCCGGCTTTCAAGCGACCTCTCTCGGGCCATAGACCGGCTCGGATAACAGCCAAAATGCCGCTTGCGTGCGCGAACGTTCCCCCCTAAAGACCGCTCACGCAGCCGGGCATAGCCCGGAATGGGGCCGTAGCTCAGCTGGGAGAGCGCTTGCATGGCATGCAAGAGGTCAGGGGTTCGATCCCCCTCGGCTCCACCAATCTAAAAACCAACTATAATCAGCACATTGAGTAGCGATGCATTTTCGCTGCAGAGCGTTTGGCCTCATGGTTCGTGTCTCGCCCGTGTCTCGAATTGAGGTCTTGCGAGGCTTGGTGCCACGGCGCACAGTCCCAACGATCTCGTCATCGGCATGGCCGAATGCTCGAACGCACGCTTGATGAGCAGATCACGCTGACCACGAGCCTGGAACGTGCACCCCGGACCCCATTCTCGCCAACCCATGCGAAATTGAGATCGCGATCCTCAACCTCGCCAGAAACGCGCGCGACGCGATCGCGCCTCCCTCAGCAAGCGGGATCGAAACAACAGCAGGTTCGACGCAACCTTGCTCGCAAGAAACGCCTGCCGCACACGCCTGCCGCACACACTGGACTTCGTTGTGTTTCCGCTGCATGCGGTTGTCGCGTTTGCATTTAAGATCAGTGGTCTGTTGCCATTGACCGGCAAAGCAATGGAGCCTTCGGGGTTGAGAAGATGCTGCGATACATCATCGTGATGCTGACAATTGCAATGGCCGCTCAGATGGCTGCGCTGCCGGTGGCGGCGCAGCGCTCGACCCGGCCTGCCAGTTCGGGCACGTGGGAACTTCTCGGCGAAACGCTGGTCGGCTTCGGCGTCGCACGGGACGTTGTTACCATCGGCCACGCCGATGACCACTTTCGCAACCGGAGCTACGACCAGTTGCGCCTATCCGCAGAGCGCGGCGACGTGCAAATGAGCATCGTGCGGGTGCGCTACATCAACGGCTACCAGGAAGACATTCCGTTCACGCAACTGGTGCGCTCGGGACAGAGTATTGTTCTGCCATTGCCCGAGAGGCGCAGCTTCCTGTCGCAGATCGAACTCATCTATTCGGGGCGTGCCGAGGCCGGCACCGGCGGGTTGATCAGCGGCTGGCAAAGACCACGCATGAAGGTGTTCGGCTTCAACACGCGCGCCGGCTTGCCGGTTCCGCCGCCCGTGACAGGCCCGAACTGGATGCTGCTCGGCGAGAATACCGTCCGCTTCCGTGGCCAGCGCGAGGTTCTCCGGCTTAGCAACGACGAGCAATGGTATCGCACCCGGCGTTTCGAAAAGTTGCACTTCCGGGTCTCGGACGGCGACGTCGATATGCGTGAGATCCGCATCGACTACTTCAACGGTTACACGGAAACGATCCGAGTGGCCCGCAACCTGCGGCGGGGCTCAGATCTCACAGTCGATCTGCCCGGCGAGCGTAGTTATCTACGCCAAATTGAGATGACGTATCGCGCGCGCCCTGGAAGCTGGCAACGACCAACGCTGAAGGTTTACGGCGAGGGAAAAGGGCCGTAATCGCGTTCGACTGACGGCAGAGCGACATGGCGGCCCCAATCATCGGTCATGTGCCCGACTTTACACATGCGTAGCTCGCCGCCGCCTTCACGTCGCCCGCAATGTAACGTGGCCACAGTGGCCATTGGCACAGCGGCAGCGCGCGCACGGTCTTTGGCTCTGGCTCGACTGTCTGCTCGACGACTTCCAGCGTGCCGGGCGCCTTGCCGTTCTCGACCCAGTCGTTCAGTACGGCGAGCATGTCGACATTGCCCGGCGCACCATTGCCGACGTGATCAACGCCCGGTGCCGTATAGAGGCGCGCGAACGAGGCGACGGTTGCTTTGCCCATGCGGCTTTCGACGCTCTCAAAATAGCGGATGCCGGCGTAAGGGCTTTGTGCGTAATCGGCCATGTACTCAAGTACGATCAGTTTGCCGCCGCGAGCCCGGAACCGCGACAGATTTGGGTTTGTCGAATCCATCAGCGCCGAGACTTCCAGGATGCGCTTCTTATGGTCCTCTGGCTTGTATGTGGTGACGTCCTGAGTGAGATCGCGCGCATAAATATGGCGAATCGCACCGCTGCCATAGACCCAGGAAATGCCGTTGTTCGGCAGGGCCGGTTGTGCAGGTGGCGCCATGCCAACCCACCAGGCATTCCACCCGCCTGTTGGACCATTCGGCGTTGCGGCTTCACCCGAAATGCCCCAGCCAGGATAGCTGCGAACACCGTTGGCAAGTGGAAACGAGAAGGTCACTGGCGACCGCAGCGTCTGCACGGCCTTGATCTGGCCGTCGTTGAGGCACGTCGCGGGATTTGCACCGACTGCGCATTTGAGCTTTGCAACGTCGAACGTCTTCAAGCATGCCGACGGGTTCGCAACCAAGCCGTCCTTGCTGCCGTCTCCGCCATCGCACGCCCCCAACACCGCATCCTGGACGAGCTTGACGTGCTCGGTTTTCAGGTACGCGTCTCCCATGGTGACGAGGCCGCCACGCATGCTGGCGTGCATGAGGCCGGTCCAGTTGATGACAGGCACGCGCGACAGGATGCCATCGAAGTCGTCCGGGTAGCGCTGCGCCATGGTCAGCCCCTCGCGACCGCCTTCGCTTGAGCCCATAAAGAAAGTGTTGCGCGGCGGGCGCTTGTAGGCGGCCGTCATGACGGCGACGGCGGCATCCTTTACCTTCTTGTAAGCGGCGTGAGCAAAGTTGACGAACGCTTCATCGTTCGCTGCGAACGCCTGCACGGGCTCGCCTTGCTTGGTTTCATGGCCGGAGTCCGTTCCGTACGTGACGTATCCCTGCGCCAACGGTGATCGGCGATCAAACGGATGCGCTGGCGGGTTGGCGAGACCGGTAATCAGCACGCCGTTGAACCCCCCGCCGCCGTATTGCAACGAGCTGCCGTTCCAGGCGAGTGGCAGATTGATCTGAAAGCGGATCGGTGGCGCGGCCGGATCAATGGGGGCAATACGGCCAAGCAGTTTGCAATGTCTCGGTGTCGCCGGCGAGATCCGCGCCGCCGGTGTCGGCGCGCGGTCCGCGATCGTTCGTTTGCTCTCCTCAACGATCACGGCGCTGTCGATGCTGCCGGCCCCGCTGGCGATGCCAAAGGCGGTGGGCGGAATTTTCAAGTTTGCAAGCGGAGCGCAGGCATCTGGTGCCAACGCAACGGCCTTTGGTGCTTGTGCCATTGCAGGCGTGGCTGCGACCAGCGCGAGCAGCGTAAGAGTGCGGTGCATAGCGTCATCCCCAACGGATGTAAGGCTAGAGAGGCTTGGCGCGTCGCGCAAGCCAGAACAGCGCAACGAAGCGCAACGATACAGCCCGCAGAGGCGAACCGTTCGCAGACCGAAAGACTGAATCAGTCGTTGTGGATTTACACGTATACGAAGTCGCCGCCCTTATTGTCGATGGCGATCTTGGGAGTTGCGATCCAGTAGGCGTTTTGGGATCTTGGTCGCATGGTCGAGCGCCGAGTGAGCGGCTCCTTTTTGTTTCATGTCTACGATCTTCAAAGCCGACCAGCCGTCGATGCGCTGGTCAGAATGCGTGCGACGCCGAATTTGTGGAAAGGCAGGATTGTCGAGAGATAGGCGCGACCGAAGGTGTTGTGGGTCATGACGGCCGTCGAGAGGGCGACGTATTTGCGATCGTCGCGCAGGACAGAGACGCGAAAGTCTAGATGCTTGTCGTTGGTGCCGGTGATGAGTTCGTCCGGGTGCTGGGCGAAGATAGTCCATCGGCCGAGCTTGTCACCGACGACGTAGGTCCTTTCCGTGTCGATGGGTTTGGTCAGATCCGCGTACGACACGCCGGCGATCCCGAATGGCTTGACGATGGCCGAGCGTAACACGAGCAGCTGCTTGAAAACGCCGGGCAAGTGATCGAGTGCAGCTGCGTAAATGCTGACCATGCTTTGCTCTGGGCGTGTCGCGGGCACGTCGTAGGCATCGAGGTAGTCTATGCGCGGAAGGCTTTCGCGCAGACGGCTCGCGGCTGGGAGTTTGCATGTCGACGCTTGTGGCATGTGTCGCTCCGCTTCCCACGGCTTTGTCGCTCAGCCTCGCGGCACTCACCCCGGTCATTCTGGGCATTGCGCTCGGGATCGATTCATCCACCTGCCGCATAAGGCTCGCTTGCGTGCGATCATGATCCACGCCTGTCGCGGTGTAAAGCATCAAAATATCCAGGTTAGGTAAATAACATGTATTATAATGTATTTTTATGAAATAGATTTATATTAAAACGCGGTTCGAGAATTAGGGTGGATTATATGGCGGTTTTCTCAACCTCGCATTCGGTCTGAGCCTTCAACCGGTCATGGGCCGTGGGCACCTGAGCTAGCGCCGCAAGGACGTTGCGCCCCCATGCCGCCGCATCGGCTTGGCTGATGCGAGACAGCAAGGCTGCATGCCGTTGGCGGCGCTCAGCCTATGGGGCGCGTTGCGGAGCGAACAACCCGTACCGTTGAAAATGGCAGCCGCCTCCCATTGCGAGGCCGGCGAGCAAAGCTGCTGAGCGACGCTGTTCAGAGGCTCAGGTCGCCGCGCCGCAGCGCCTCTGACCGATGCACGTGCGCACTCATGGCGATGCCGATAGCGATCATCAGCGTGGTCATGGCCGTGCCGCCGTATGAGACGAGCGGCAGGGGCACGCCAACAACTGGCGCTAGGCCCGTGACCATAGCGATGTTGATGGCAACGTAGATGGCCAGCGTGACACTGGAGCCTGCGATCACCAGTCGCGAGAACTGGTTGCGCGCCCCGAGCGCCATTGCAAACAACAAGGCGATGAGCACGCCGTAGAGCACCAGCAACGTCAACGAGCCGGTAAAGCCCATTTCCTCAGCAAACATCGTGAAGATGAAGTCGGTGTGCTTCTCGGGCAGGAAGTTCAGCTGACTCTGGGTCCCGGACATGAAACCCTTGCCGTTCAAGCCGCCGGAACCAAGGGCGATCTTGGACTGCAGGATGTGATACCCGGCACCGAGTGGATCGCGGTCAGGGTCGAGAAAGGTTTGAACACGCTTCTTCTGGTAGTCATGCAAGTAGGACCACAAGATCGGTGCGAGAGCGGCGACACTCGCAACGCCGCCAGCAAAATAGGCCCAGTGCACGCCCGCGAGAAACATCAGCCCGAGACCCAGCAGCGCAATCAGGATGGCGGTTCCAAGATCCGGTTGCTTGAGAACGAATGCAACTGGCATAGCGATCAGCACCAGAGGTATGGCGACCCACATCGGTCGCGATACGCGCTCGGGCGCAAGCCACTGGTAATAACGCGCGAGCGCGAGGACCACGGCGATCTTCATGATCTCGGCTGGCTGAAGTTGAAGGCCACCGGCGCCAATCCATCGCCGCGCGCCCATTTGCACAATGCCGATCACTGGCACGGCCGCGAGCAAGGCCAACGCCAGAAAATACACCGGGTACGCCATGCCGAGCACAAAACGGACCGGAACGAGCGAGAGCGCAATCACGGCAGCAAGTCCGACGGCGATGCGCAGGGCATGCTGCTCGGCCCACGGCTCGAATGATCCGCCGGCAACCGAATACAGAGCTGATACGCCGACTGAGCCGATCAAGACGATGAGTGCCAGCACAAGCCATTGCACGCGCCACAGCTTCTCTGTCAGCGTTTCCGGGCCACTCGTGATGCCAAACCTATGTGCGGGGACGAACGCCATGCGGGTCAACTCTCGCGCTTCACATCGGTGGCGGCAGCGCGGCGAACGGGCGACGCCGGCGACACACCCGGCCACGCGGATTTCCCGAGTGGGTCGCGGGCGATGACTTTCTCAAGGATATCGCGTGCAAGGGGGGCGGCCGTTGCGCCTCCGCCTCCGCCATGTTCGATGATGACGGAGACGGCGTAACGCGGTTTGTCGATCGGCGCATAACAGACGAACAGCGCGTGATCGCGCAACTCCCAGGGCAGATCGAGCTGCGCCGTTTCGCTCGAGGCCCGGCCAACTTGCGACGTGCCCGTCTTGCCAGCGACCGTGAAGCTTCCGTCCTCGGGCTTGGCCTTCGCGCCCGTGCCGCCCGATTCATTGACGACGGCTGCAAGTGCGCGCCGGATCGCGGTGATCCACTCGGGCTTGCCGGGGATTGGTGCGAATGCGGGCGCCACCTCCTGCGTGGAGCGGCGTACGAATGTCGGCGTCACGGATTTGCCCGAGGCGAGCCGCGCGGTCATGATTGCAAGCTGGAGCGGCGTTGCCAGCACGTATCCCTGACCGATGCCGGCCAAAATGGTTTCACCGCCAAGCCAGCCTTTGCCAAAGCGTCCGCGCTTCCAGTCGGGATCAGGAACCAGCCCGCCCTTGAGGCCGGCCAAGCCGCAGTCATAGGTTTGGCCGAAGCCAAGTTTGCGTGCCATGGCGGCGAACGCGTCGATGCCCGTGCGGCGCACGATCTCATAGAAATAGCAGTCACAGGACTGCTTCATCGCGCTGTGGAAGTCGCACGCCCCATGGCCCGAGCGCTTCCAGCAGCGGAACGTCTTGTCGAAGTATTCGAAAGTGCCGTCGCACGTGATCTTTTCTTTGAGATCGATGACACCGGCCTCGGCTGCGGCCAAGGCCGTGACCATCTTGAACGTCGAGCCTGGAGGATACACGCCGCGCGTCGCACGGTTGGTCATGGGATCGTCGAGGCCAGTCTTGAGGCGTTGCCAGCCGCGTGGATTGGCCCTGCCGTTGATCAGATCATTGGGATCGAATGTCGGTATCGATGCGGAGACGAGCACTTCGCCAGTCTCGATATCCAAAACAACGGCCGCGGCGCGACGGAACGACGACAGGGTCGTGAGCACTGTGCGTTGAAGTTCAGTATCGATGGTTGAGACCACGTCGTGTCCGCTCGCCGGCTCGACGCGATCCAAATGGCGGACGATGCGCCCGCGGCTGTCGACTTCCGACTGCACAACGCCCGCCGTTCCGCGTAGCGCCGCCTCACGTCCTCGCTCGATGCCGCTGCGGCCCGTTTTCATGCCGGGCAAGCGCAGGATCGGATCGTCGTCCATGGCAATGCGTTCGATAGCGCCGGTGTAGCCGACAATATGGCCGACAGTTTTGCCGTGAAAGTAGACGCGGGTCGGTGCCGCTTCTGTTGCGACGCCGGGCAGATGCGGCGCGTGAACGCCAACAGCTGAGATCTGCTCGAAGGTGAGATCCTGCACAATAATGAGTGGGACGTTGGGCGACTGGCGGGCCGCCCGTTGCACGAGCCGCTCCTGCTCATCGGCGCTCAACGGAACCACCTTGGCAAAGCGCGACAACACGCCCTTCACGTCGCGCGCGAGCGACGGCACCAGGACCGCGCGATACCCCTCACGATTGGCCGCGAGCACGATGCCGAAACGATCGAGCACACGACCGCGCTCCGGCGCGACGAACTGCACGTTGATGCGGTTCTCGTCGGCAAGCAGGCCATAGCGCCCGTGCTCTTCGACCTGCAGGTGCCATAAGCGGGCGGCGATCGCTGTGCCCACAGCGGCCTGTACGCCACCGAGCAGAAACGCGCGGCGCGTAAACTGGCGGCGTTGGGCGGCGTCATCGGGGTCGCTCTGGAACATCATCCGCCCCTGACGAAGAGTTGGGCACGAGGCGCTTCCCACAGCCGATCGATGCCAAGCAGCATCAGTGCCATGATGGGGTAGAGCGCGAGCGTCGTGAGAGCTGCGAGCAGGAACGGGCGGGCGTCGGGCTTTACCCCAGTGTAGATTGCGGCAATGCCCCAGGCGAGAGCGGCGGCAGCCAGCATGGCGATGGCAAATACGCCAGCACGTCCGGCGGCGGTCGAGCGCCCGCTCAGCCAGTATTCAAGCGGCGCTAGCCCGGCAACCGCGAGGGCGAGCACGGCGGTGTAGCCAAGCGGTTCATGTGTCAGCACGTCGATTGCGAGCCCGACGGCGAAGATGAGCGGCACCGGGACCAGCGACGGTCGACGGGCGCTCCAATAGTGCACGACCATCAGCGGCAGAAATCGGATGACATAGCGCACAACTTCATCGACGCCGAACGGCAAGACCGCAAGTAAGGCCGCGAACACAAGTGTTGCCGCTGGTAGGAGACGCAGCATCACGGACCTCCCGCCAGTGATGGTGCTGGCGCCTGAGCCGGGCTGCCACGCCGTCGACCCGATCGCCTCTCGGACAGGGGCTCATCGTCCAGAGAAGGGCTGTTGGTCGCGTCGAACAGCAGCACGCTGACATATTCAAGTCGGTCGAGGCGGGCATGCAGCTCGACGCGCAGCTGCTCACCCGTGTCGACCACGGTGCCGATGCGCAAGCCGCGCGGGAAAACGCCGCCAACGCCCGACGTGACAACTTCATCACCGACGATGACGTTTGCATCCTGCGGAATGTGAGCCAGACGTGGATAGTGGCCCTGGTCGCCGATCATCACGGCACGAATGCTCTTCATGCCGATATAGACCGGTACGCGGCTATTGAGATCGTTCAAGAGCAAGAGACGGGAAGATCGTGGGGCAGCCGAGATCAAGCGCCCAACCATGCCGTCGGCGTTGACGACGGGATAGCCGCTCCGAAAGCCCGCCTCGCTGCCAGCGTCGATGAGCGCCATCTTGACGAACGGGCCACCGGTGTCGGCAACGACACGCGCCGTACGGAACGCGAACGGCTGCTCGGGCACGACTTTCACGAGTGTTTCGACACTCGCAAGCCGGCGCTCCATCTCGCGGGCACGCGATTCCCACCCCTTAAGACGTTGGTTCTCGTCACGCAGCCGATCTGCCTCTTCGCGGGCATCCATCAGATTGCCGAGCGTGCGCACGGCATTCTGGAGCGGTCGCACCGGCACGAGTGCTGCGGCCAACGCCGGCGTCGCTGCATCGGCGAGAGAAATGCGGACTCCACGGACCAGGCTGTGGTCGAGGCGACTGAGCGCCAGCAACGCGATGGCCGCCAATGAGAATGCGACGATGGCCGCTCCGCTATGGCTCTGGCCTGCCCCGGGAGTGCCGGTGCCGGTTGACCCGTTGAAGGTCGGACGCGCAAACGCGTCGTCTCGCAATCGTCGGACCATTCTGTGTACGCAACTCGATGCTACGGAGGACGGCGGGCGCAAGGAAAGCGCCGGACGCCCGCAACCCTTAACGACCTAGGCGATAGGCGCGTCAAGGCTTTATGAGCAGGTGTTCACGTTGATTTAGATTTGCCAGAATCGAGGCTGTGCCGAGGATGACGCAGTGCATCGGATTGTCCGGCACGACGAACTTGGCGCCGACGCGGCGCGACAACTCATGATCGAGGCGGTCGAGCAACGCGCCGCCACCGGTCAGGTGAATGCCACGCTCGAAGATATCAGCGGTCACTTCAGGCGGCAGCTCCTCGATGCAGCGCTGGATGAAATCCGCGAGATCGTCAACGGCATCGTTCAGGGCCTCGGCGATATCATGGGGCCCAAGCACCGCGCTCTTTGGCTTGCCCTGGCGCAAGTCACGACCACGGATATGTACCTCAGTCAGCTTGTCCTCGTGCTCCATGCTGGCCGAACCAGCTTCGATCTTGATGCGCTCGGCGTTGCTCTCGCCGATCAACAGCTGGTGTTTGCGCCTGACATAGCGGATGATCGCCTCGTCGAACGCGTTGCCAGCGATGCGCAGCGAGCGCGCCTGCACAACACCGCCGAGCGACAACACCGCAACATCGGTCGTGCCGCCGCCGATGTCGACCACCATCGAACCCGCCGGCTCATCGACGGGCAGCTTGGCGCCGATGGCTGCTGCCACAGGTTCTTCGACCAGATACACCTTGCTGGCACCAGCCGACATGGCCGTTTCATACACCGCCCGGCGTTCCACAGGTGTTGCGCCCGCCGGCACGCAAATGAGAATGCGCGGCCTTCGGAAGCGCATGGTTGTCTTGGCGCGCCGGATGAACTGGCGCAGCATCTCTTCGGTTGCGATGAAGTCGGCGATCACGCCGTCTCTCAGCGGTCGTATCGTTTCGATACTTTCGGGCGTCCGCCCGACCATCATCTTGGCCTTCTGGCCGACCGCCAGGACCTCGCGCGCGCCACCGCGGTTGCGCACAGCCACGACCGACGGCTCATCAATGATGATGCCCCGGTCCACAACGTGAACAAGGGTGTTTGCAGTCCCAAGATCGATCGCGATATCGTCGGAAAACGCCCGCGTTACATTCAGTGCCATGTCCTTTGCGCCCCTTGCGGCCGTACCGTCAGAGGAAGCTTAACGAGTCCTTGCTGCACGACCTTGGCGAAATCGAGAGCAAGAGCCGTGCCGTCGCAACGACCTTAGACGAAGTGGCGTTGCGATCAATCCGACCAATGAGTTGATCAATCAAACATCGCGTGCGTCACGCCACCGATAGCGCAAAAGGGCTAGGGGGGCGAGCCGCCGCGCCACTGCTTGCATCCGTATGGGCTCCGGTTCGGTAAACGGCAGAGCGAGCTCGCGGCGCTGCGTGCCGGTGATCGCACGGGCGAACTCCCGGCCGATGGCGATGGACAGGCCGACCGCGCGGCCGTTGCATCCAGCCCAGGCGTAGCCATCAGGGCCAATCTGGTGAAAGCGGGGCATGAAATCCCTGGAGATGCCGACATAGCCGTTCCAAACGTGGTCAAACGAAACAGGCGCGATACCGGGAAATATCCGTGCCAAGCGCGCGCCGATATAGGGCTTCAGGCGTTCGGCGCCGTTCATGCGGTTCACCAGCGCGCCGCCTGTGATCAGTCGATTGCGGGCATCAAGACGAAAGAAATACAACTCGCCATGAGTATCGGATACGGCACTGCGCTCGGGCAGCATACCGGCCAGCATGGCCGGCGCCAGAGGCTTTGTCGCCATCTGCCAGGAGTGAACCGGGATCACCTCACGGGCGACATCGGGGGCAAGGCGCGGCTCGAACTCTGCCGTGTAGGCGTTGGTCGCCAACACCAGTGACCGCGCTGCGATGCGGGCGCGCGGCATGGTGACAACCCACAACCCGCGTATCCTGCTGATGCCCTGGACTGGCGTATGCTTGTAAATCTGCCCCCCGCGCGTGATCACGAGGCGGGCGAGTTCGCGTGTCAGAGCCAGAGGATTGATATGGCCGCCCGAGCGGTTCCACCAGCCGCCATGCCAGACTTTTGATCCGAGCTTGGTCGCCATTTGCGCGCGGCTCAACACCTCGACCGGCGCGCCGTGTTTCATCCACTGCGCCACGCGCCGCTCGGCGATCTTCATGCGTCCCGGCGAGTGGACAGGCTGCACCCAGCCCGCTTGTTCGGCTTCGGCTTGCAAGCCCTCGCGCCGCACCAGATCGAACACGAGATCTGCACTATCCCGCAACATCGCGACGAACCGCTCGCCCGCATCGCCGTGGCGCGCGATGATGTCGTCGGGGTCGTTGCGCGACAACGTGGGGATGACTTGCCCGTTGTTGCGGCCTGATGCGCCCCAGCCCGGCTCCGCTGCATCGACCACCATCGTCGACACGCCAGCCTCGCGCAGGTGCAGCGCTGCCGACAACCCCGTGAAACCCGCGCCGATCACGACCGCGTCGACCGTGTGGGTGCCTTCCAGAGACGTCAGCTCCGGCCCTGGTGGGGTTACGGCCGCCCAATGGGACGGCGGCCATCCCGGCGATGGAGGTATCATGCGAGCTAGCCCTTGGGGCGAAAGATCAGCTGTGCGATGTAGCCGAGCGGGGGGGCTTACACCACCCCGCCCAGGGTTGACGGCCGCAGCGGAGAGGGAGGCGCGCATGACCATCTCGCTCCGCCCGTTCAAGCAAGCGGATCGGTTCATCCTCAACCGCTGGCTGGGCGAGCCGGATGTGGTTGCATGGTTCGGCTCGCGGGGTGCAGCTGAAGCCGAGATCGCGCTCGCCCAATCGAGCCCGTCGTCGTTCATTCGTGTCATCCTCTTTTCAGGCGCGCCGATCGGCTATGCCCAGGCCTTTGACATTGGCTTGTCCGGCATGGAGCATCCAGCGATCCCGTCAGGCAGCTATGACGCCGACGTGTTCATTGGCAGCACGCCGCATCGCGGACTTGGTCATGGCGCGCTGGCACTGCGCATGCTGGCTGATGAAGTGTTTGCGACGACCCTGGCGGTATCGGTCGCCATCACGGTGCCGCTGCGTAATGAAGCTGCGGTGCGTCGGATCGAGCGCGCCGGCTTTGCATGGCAGGCGGTGATCCACGATCAGCTGCTCGGCCCGTTGTGGATCTTGCGGCGGGATCGAAAGTAGGCCCTTTGCGCTTTGGTGCCGTGCCTTTAGATCATGACCAGCGAGATTTCCGAACAGGACGTGAGCCGACATGACCCAATGGCCCAAAGCCGTCATCTTCGATCTCGACGGCACGCTTGTTGACAGCGCACCCGACATTGCTGACGCCATGAACGCAGCTTTTGCGCCACTCGGCGTGCCGCCGTTCCCGACCGACGACGTCAAGGCGATGATCGGCGGCGGATCAGCCGTGCTCATTGAGCGCGCCGTAAAGGCGGCGGGCATGCCCTATACGCCCGAAAGCCACGCCGAGATCCTCGAACGCTTCATGGGCGTTTACAAAGATGTCTCCGCACGCGGCCGCGGGCTCTATCCGGGCGCCATCGAGCTGCTCGCCGGCCTCAAGGCGCGCGGCCTGAAGACGGCGCTGTGCACCAACAAGCCCGCGCCCGTCACCGATGTCGCCGTCAAAGCCCTCGGCCTCCTGCCGCATCTCGACTATGTGCTGGGCGCCAGCGACCGGATCGCCAAAAAGCCCGACGCGGCGATGCTGCATGACTGCTGCCGCGCGCTCGACGTGTCTCCGCGCGACGCCGTCATGATCGGCGACAGCGGCGCTGACAACGGCGCGGCGCGGGCGGCGGGGTGCAAGATCGTACTGGCCGATTTTGGCTACTCCAAAAGTCCCGTCGCCGCGATGGGACCCGATGCCGTGATCTCACATCTTTCCGACCTGCCGGCCGTCCTTGAGCGCTTGATGCGGGGCCGGTCCGGGTGACGGGCGGGACGCACAGCGGCATGCGGCTCCAATGTTATGATGTGATCGCGGAGACATCACTCTCCTACTCAGCCCGCTAGAACGCGAATGCTGGGACGCAGGTGCCGATCGTCGCCAGCGACATGTCTTCGCCGAAGGCATAGGTCAGGGCCATGGCATCGAGGACTGGCCGGCGTTTGCGCCAGATGCTGACGACGACCTCGATGACGAAGAAAACACCGGCGACGATCCACGGGACCGTTTCGTACCACGCGCTTCCGCCGAATGTCAGCGCATCCGCAACCCGCTGAAACACCGCAAATCCCCCGAACACTCGGCACGGTGTCAGTCCGGCCAAATCCGTTGCAAGACTTCAGCGATAGCGGTCCGTGCTGCCGCTGGGAGAATCTTTTCAGTCGCTACGATGATCGCGAGGACGCAGGCCGCGAACTTGATCTGATCAAGTCGTCTCAAGACATGATTGGCTGTCGAGGAATGTGTAGCCCGGTATTGCATGGCGCGGTCTCATTTCATCGCGAATGACGGGAATGACGGGAATGTTGCATTTACGTTCTTGCCCGTCTAGCCTCTCACCCCCCCAATCCCCCCGCCAGCGTCGGCACGTCGAACGCGCTGAACCCGTAGTGCCTGAGCCAGCGCAGGTCGGCGTTGAACATGTCGCGCAGGTCGGGGATGCCGTATTTCAGCATGGTGATGCGGTCCAACCCCATGCCGAAGGCCCAGCCCTGATACTTGTCCGGGTCGAGGCCGCAGTTGGCGATCACCTTCGGGTGCACCATACCGCAGCCGAGGATCTCAAGCCATTGGCCTGGCTTGCCGATGGCCTCGGCGCCGACGTCGACTTCGGCCGAGGGTTCGGTGAAGGGGAAGTGCGACGCGCGGAAGCGCATCTTGACCTGCTCGACCTCGAAGAAGGCTTTGCAGAACTCTTCCAGGCACCACTTCATGTGGCCGAAATGGGTGCTCTCGTCGATGACGAGGCCCTCGATCTGGTGGAACATGGGCGTGTGCGTCGCATCGCTGTCCATGCGATAGACGCGGCCGGGCGCGATGATGCGGATTGGCGGCTTTTGCGTCATCATCGTTCGGATTTGCACTGGGCTCGTGTGCGTGCGCAAGACGAACGGCGCGGCCGCACCCATGCCGCCGACGGTCGTGTTCGGCGTCTTCAGGTAGAACGTGTCGTGCATCTGCCGGGCGGGGTGTTCCGGCGGAATGTTGAGCTTGGTGAAGTTCAGGTCGTCGCTCTCGATATCCGGGCCTTCGGCGATGGAGAAACCCATGTCGGCGAAGATCTCGGCAATCTCATCGAACACCTGAGAGACCGGGTGGATGCGGCCTTCGGCCTGGGGCCCGAGGCGGACCGGCAGCGTAACATCCGCGCGCTCGGTGGCAAGCCGTGCTGAAACGGCCGCACCCTCAAGGGAGGCTTTGCGCTCGGAAAGTGCGGTTTCGACTTTGCCTTTCAGGGCGTTAACGCCTGCGCCGAAAGCCTTGCGCTCCTCGGGCGGGAGCTTGCCGAGTCGGCCCATCAGTTCCGAAACGCTGCCCTTCTTGGACAAGGCCGCGACGCGCACGGTTTCGAGGGCTGCGAGGTCGCTTGCTTTGGCGATATCGCCGAGGAGCGCGGCTTCAAGGCTGACAAGGTCGGACATGGATGTTTCTTGGTGACGGGCGATTTCGGCCGCCTATAGCACCGCTCAGTCGCCGTTGCGAACCAGCGAAACGCCAGCTGACGCTTGCCAGGGTGTCTGACCTCGGTCAGACACCAAAACACAGCCCGCCAAGGGGCGAATGTGGGGGGGCGGGGGAGAATATCGTTGTCGACCGAAACCACACCACGCACCCGGCTCGCGGCCGTTGCCCATCGGCTCGGGGGCAGCGAAAGGCCGTTCATCGTCGCCCTTGCTGTCTTCGTCACGGTTCATCTTGCGTGGTTGGTGTATCGGCTGCCGATCCCGCTTGAGATCTTCACCAACGAGGCCTGGAATGCTTGGCATGCCGTTGCGGCGACGGGCGCGCGGACGCTGTACCCTGGCCGCGACGAGCTGATCATCAACAACTACACGCCGCTGTCGTTTTATCTCGTCGGCTACGTCGGCAAGCTGCTCGGCGATGTCATGCTGGCCGGGCGGATCGTCTCGCTCGTTTCCGCCGTCTCGATTGCGGCCATGGTCTACCTGATCGTCCGGCGCTTTGGCGGCGGTCGTGGCGCCGCCGTGATCGGCGCGCTGTGGTGGTTCGCGTCGATTTTCCGGTCCGGGGCTGACTATGTCGGAGCCAATGATCCGACGGTGCCAGCGCTGGCCGTCATGCTCGCCGGGCTCACCTGGTTCCTTGCGCGCATGGATGCGGGACGTAGCGTGCTGCCGGCCGTCGCGGTTTTGGTGCTGGCGGGCTTCTTCAAGCACAATCTTGTCGTGTTGCCCGTCGTGGCGCTGGTGTGGCTCGCGTTCAAGGACGTCACCGGTGCCGTTCGTGCCGGCCTCTTTGGAGCCGCGCTCTCGGCCGTGGGTCTTGCGTGCTGCTATTTCGCCTACGGACCGGACGTCTTCACACAACTGACGTTGCCGCGCGAGATTCGCCTCTTGCGGCCGCTGCAGCATTTGAATCGGCTACAGTACATGATCATAGGCTTGGTCGTGTGGGGGATCTGGATCGCCAGCGATCGGCGCAGCCCTGCTGCCCGGTTCACGTCACTTTGGATCGGCTTGGGCTTCGTCAGCTTCCTGCTGCAGAAGCTCTCGCCGGGCGTGGCCAATAACGCCTCGTTCGAGATGTGGGTTGGCGTCGCGGTGGGGTTTGGTCTTGCGATGGCGCACCTGTCGTCTTGGCCGATGGCGGCACGACACGGCGCCGGCGTCGTGCGCGGCGTTATTGTGGCGTTTGTCTTCGTGCGGCTGCTCGCGGATCCAAATCTTGATCCCTACCGGCTTGCCTCGCCCGCGTTTCGCGCAGATGTCGCGGCGCGCGTTGCAGAGTTCGACCGCGAGGTCGCAGCCGTGCGGGCTGGGCCACAGCCCGTTGGCTGCTATGTCATGTCGATCTGCTTTCGAGCCGGTGCGCCATTCGTGTACGACAACTTCGGCGCTGGCATGCGCACGAGCACAGGACATATGTCGCGCGCGCAGTATGTGGCGGCGGTCGACCGGCTCGGCCTCATGTACCGCTACAGCGATCCGCGTGTCTCGTGGGAGCGCAATTTCCCGCGTCCGGCGCAGATTGGCGTGACCGTGCCGTTTCCGCGCTGAGCCTTCCTTGACGCACCACAGCAAAACACCCGGATCGCCAAGGCGAACCGGGTGCTGGGGGGGAAGCTCAGGCGGGTGCAGCGACCGTTAGTTGCCGGCTTGGCTGCCGAAACGGCGGCTGATTTCGCGCTCAAGCGAATCGGTGAGCACGCCGCCGTTGTTGTTGATGAAATCCTCGACGGCATTTTTCTTGTGGGTGTTCCACGTCGGCAGAACGGCCTTCAGCCGCTCGATCAGTGGGACCCGTGCTGGCGTTGACGTCCAGTCGTGGTCGGCAACGCCTGATGTGAAGGTCTTGAGCATGGCAGTGTTCCTTGTCGTGTTTTCGTGTTCGAATGTGAGGCGGATCTGACCGTCAACGACCGGCGCGGGTGCGTTGGCGCAGATCGGCGATCCCGGCTTCGGTCCAGCCGATCGCCTTCAGGGTCGTGTCGTCTTGGAAGGCCATATGGCGCGCGACGATGGCGTTCGCCTGGGCTTGGCGGGCTTCTATGAGATTGGTGTACAACTTGGTCCAGAGCGCGCTTTTGGCGGGTGCTGCCCGGTCGGTCGGTGCGGCGGCGCGTGCTTCGACGGCCACGGATGGGGCTGCAAAGGCGGGATCAAATGTGGTGCTGCGCATGGTAGGTCTCCACGTTTCTTCTCGTTGGAGCCTTCCTCAGCGTTTCCTGTGCTCAGTCATCTGCGCCGGTTTTTTCCAGCATCGTGTTGCAATGCAATATGCACCTGCTTCGTGGTTCGCACCACTGCATTTTTTGCATTGCAGCAAATCAGCTGAATAACGCATATTTGCTATGTAAGTCATGGAGATGTCGCAATGGCGCTGGGCTTTTTCGTGGCCCTTATCGCATAGGTCGTGTGCACTTGCACAAGACTGCGCCGGTTTCGTTCTGTTCCAGGGGCAGTTGGGCGTCCGCGAGGGCGGCGATCGCCTCAGTCGGCATCATCTTCGCGCCCGACCAGTGCCAGCGCCCGGCCACGTCGCCCGCTTTTGCCGATCTGATGCACCAGCGCGTCCTCCCGCCCGTGTGTCACCCAGATCTCGCCCGCACCCGTCTCCTCGATGGTCGCCAGCAGTTCCGGCCAGTCACAGTGGTCCGAGATGATCAATGGTAGTTCCACGCCGCGCTGGCGGGCACGCCCCCGCACGCGCATCCAGCCCGAGGCGACACAGGTCACGGGGTCGGTCATGCGGCGCGACCAGCGGTCGGCCAGCGCGGAGGGCGGGCAGAGTACGATCTCACCGGCAAGGCTCGCTGTCGCAGCCGAGACCGGGGACAGCGCGCCAAGGTCCTGCCCGAGCGAGACATACAAGGCGCACAGTTTTTCCAGCGCCCCATGCAACCATATGGTCCGGTCATAGCCCGCGGCCCTGAGCAGCGCGATCAAGCGCTGGCATTTGCCGAGCCCATAGACGCCGACCATATGCGTGCGCTCGGGGAAACGGGCGTGCGAGGCGATCAGCTTGGCAATTTCCTGTGTATCGGGTGGATGTCGAAACACGGGCAAGCCGAACGTGGCCTCGGTGACGAACAGGTCACATGTGACGGGTTCGAACGCCAGACATGTCGGATCCGCCCGTCGCTTGTAGTCGCCCGAGACGACCGCGCGCTGGGCGCCATAGGTCATCACCACTTGGGCTGAGCCAAGGATATGCCCCGCGGGCTTCAACTCGACTGTTACGTCGCCAAGCCGCAACGAGTCGCCGAATGCCAACGCTTGCAGCGCACCGGCACACTGTTCGCCAAGCCGCACCTTCATGACAGCTGTGGTCTCGGCCGTTGCCAGCACCGCACCGTGACCGGCGCGCGCATGATCGGAGTGGCCGTGCGTGATCACGGCACGATCCACGGCCTGATGCGGGTCGATGTAGAAATCGCCCGGCACACAGTAGAGCCCCCGCGGTGTGGGCGTCAGCCAATCTTCGAAACGGTGCATGGACGCACCGTAGCATAGCGTATGGGTTTCCGCTGCGTTTCGCAGCGCAGGCCGTCAGCGATTGCTATCGGGGGTTGGCCCATCAATTGCCCATCGCATCGGAGTTTCCCCATTCTACGATGTCCTCCGGCGACCAAAGGTCATCCAACGAATCGTTGGGATCTACGAACCACATCTTCCCCTAGCTGCCTCCGGGCTGCCAAGGCATCGCCTTCGGCCCGTCCGGCTCCGGTACCAGCCATGCGATCGTTTTGCCGTCGGCAACGATCTCTAACGTCTCGCCTTTGGCCCGTGCGCGCTCCGGATCAGCATGGAACGGGGATTGGTCAATACGTTCCATGTCACACGCCACCATGACGCCGCCGCTCCTTGGACAGCCAGGACATCAAGACTGCGCCTCCCGGCAGCGCGCGAGCAGATTGCGCATCGCGGCGGCGGAAATGCGCGCGCGCTCGTCGGCTGCCATGGTCAGCGGCAATGGCACCTCGACGGACAGCACCACATCAGACGGCAGGGCCGCCATGAGCGCGACGAGTGGTAACGTGCCCTCACACGGCAACGCACGCCCACCGCGCGCCTCGGTAATGAGCGCTTCCCGTGTTGTCGGGCGGATAGCACCGGCATCGCAAAGTTGCGCGCTCACGATCTGCGAGCCGGGAATGGCCGCCAGCGTCGACGGCGAACCGCCCGTGCGGTCCAGATGCAGCGCGTCGATCAAGACGCCGCCGTTCGAGCGCGCGGCCCGGCGCACGACCTCGGCTGCGAGCGGGACCGTGCCAATGGTGCGCCAGCCCATCGCTTCCAGATCGACCCCGAGTCCGAACGTGCCGGCCAAGTCGCACAGCGCGCCGAACGCGTCCGCCATGCGCCCCATATCGGAGATCTCGCCACAGGCGCTGACACGCTTGGCGCCGAGCGCATGCGCGGCCTCAAACATTGGCGCGAGGGCCGCAACGTCCAGAGTCTCGTCGATGACGACGAACTCGATGTCGTGCACGCCGATGCCTTCGCCCTCGAGGCGTCGCCGCATGTCGCTGTGGGCGCTGCTGCCGATCGGCAATTCATAATAGGGCGATCCGGGAAATGCCGGGTGCAGACGCAGCCCAACGGTCGCAAAGCCGTGTCGCGCGGCCAGCATAATGAGATAATGGGGATGCACATCGAGCACGGTGAAGTGTGCAAGCCCGAAGGGCGGATCCTGCTTGCGAATGTGCATGTGATCCTACGTGATCGGCGCCATTGGCAGGCGCGTCGGGCCGGCCTCGAGCTTCAGCGTATGCTCAAGCGTGTACCACGGAGCCCCAACGTCGGGCTCACTTGGATGCGGCTCGTCGTGGCGTGTGAACTGCCCCAACAGTGCCCGCGTCACGCCGAACTGCACATCCGTGTGCAGGCGCGGATCATCGTCGGCGTAGATCTGCGATGTCAGCACCTTGAAGCCGGCCTGGACCACCAGCGCATGGATATGGGCCGGGCGGTAAGGATGACGCCCCTGGGCTTCGAGCAGCCGGCCAACCACGCCGTGGGTCGGGATCGGATAACCGGCAGGCTTGACGGTTCGAAAGGCGACGCAGCCCGAGGCGTCAGTCTCGAATTTGCCGCGCAGGTTCATGTCGGCTTGCGCCTCGTCCTGGTGCTCGTAGAGGCCGACAGGCGAGGAATGCCAGATGTCGACCTCGGCACCCGCGACCGCGCGGCACTCCTGATCCATGACGCGTAGCGTGACGAACATCTGAGGGCCCGGCGTGTCGGAGCGTACGATACTGCCGCCGTGTTCGACCCGCGGAGAGTTCATGCGCCAGAAGGGGCCGAGCAGGTTCTGCGACGTCTCGGTGGCGCCGTTGTCACCGTTGTTGAGCAGGCAGACCAGCGAGGCAACACCGAGCGAGCCAGCCATCAGCACCATCTCGTTGTGGATGTCCGATTTCAGCGCTCCGATCTCGTTCAAGAGCGCGGTCGCCGTGCGGAATTCCTCCTCCGTCAGTCGGACCTCGCGCACGAAGGCGTGCAGGTGAGCGACCAGCGCCACCATGATCTCGCGCAGCCGAGGGTCGCCGGTGCGCGCCATGACCGCCAGCGCGTCACGGGTGACGTCGGCGTGCGCGTCGAGGATCATGTGTCGCCCTGCTGCGGCTAGATCGTGCCCGTCTTGTACCCAAACAGCTTCGGCACATACAGAACGATCTCGGGAAAGAGGATCATCGCGAACAGCGCGATGACGAGCACCAGGATGAAGCCCCAGATTTCGCTGATCATCTCCTTCAAGGGAATGCCGGTGATGGCATTCACGACGAACAGCAGCACGCCATAGGGCGGCGTAATCAGCCCGATCATGCAGTTGACCACGGCGACCACGCCGAAATGTACGAGGTCGATGCCGAGCTTTTTGCAGGTCGGAATGAACAGCGGAATGATGACCAGAATGATCGTCGACGCATCTAACAGACAGCCGAGGATCAGGAACAGCACGTTGACGAGCAGCAGGAACACCAGCGGGGTGACATTCAGGCTCTCCATCAACACAGTGACTTTGCTCGGGATGTTTTCCGAGGCAATGATGTAGTTGAAGATCATCGACGCGCCGATGACGAGGCCGACGGCAGCTGTTGACTTGCCGCTTTCAGCGAACACATCGCGCAGCGACTTCCAGCCGAGCGCGCGATACAGCAATGTCGACACCAGCAAGGCGTAAAGTGCCGCCAGCGCCGCTGCCTCGGTTGGTGTGACGAAGCCGCCGAGTGCGGGAATGATGTATTCCGCATAGATGCAGAACAGCAGGAACAGCGGCATGAACAGGGCCGGCAACGCCTGCAGCGTGAGCCGCGGAAGTTCGCGCAACGGTACCGATTTCTCGACTGGGAAATTGCGCTTAACGGCCACGCGCCAGTTATAAAACATGAGCACGATGCCCATGATCACGCCGGGCACCAGGCCGCCGATGAACAGGTAGCCGATGGAGGCATTCGAGACGAGCGCGTACATCACCATGGGGATCGACGGCGGAATAATCGGGCCGATGGTGGCGGCGGCGCCCGTGATGGCCGCCGCATAACCACGCGAATAGGCGCCGGTCTTGGTCATCATGGGGATGATGATCTTGCCGAGACCGACGGCATCGGCCACGGCCGAGCCCGACATACCCGCGAAAATCATGTTCGAGACGACGTTGACATGGCCGAGGCCGCCCCGAAACCGGCCGACGAGCGCGATGCAGAATTTCAATAGACGGTCGCTCAGCGAGCCGGCGTTCATGATGTTGGCGGCCAGAATAAACAGCGGGATCGCGAGCAGCAGCGGGCTATCGTAGAGGTTCTGGATCATCTGCTCGGCGGCAAGACCGAGATCCTGGCCCTTGAGCAGCAGATAGACGACCGCTGCGCAGATCATGGCGAGCGAGATCGGCGCACCAAGCAGGCACAAGAAAACAAGAGCAATGAGGCAGGCGCCGAAGGGGCCGATCATGAGTGGCCACCCTCGTGCACAATCGCAGGCGGATCGAGATCTTCAGGTGTCGCGCCCATCATCAGTCGCACCGCGCGGATGCCGTAGCGCAACATGACAGCGCCAGCGAACAGCAGATAAATGGCGTAGATATGCGCGATCAGGATGGGCTTATCGTTTGAGAACGGCCATTTGAGCGTCGCATTTGGTTTTCCAAAGCGATGGAGGACCGACAGGTACTCCCACACAGCCGGCAGCGAATAGAGAAAGAACCCGACGATCGCCAGCGATGTGATGATCGACATGATGCGGCGCGGACCCACGCCGAACAGATTGTAAACGGTATCGAATTTGACGTGGTCGCTTTCAATGAGTGCCACGCCGCCGCCGAACAAGACGACCCAAACGAAAACGCTGGATGTGAGATCCTGCGTCCAGATGTAGGGAGTGACAAGCTTAAATTTCGCCATGTACCGCATGGCGATCTGGACAATAAAAGTGACGAACATCACCGCCATCAAGAGAGCGATAAAGTCGTCCGCACGCCGTTGAAAAAAGCGCATGTCAGCCCCACCGGACATGAAAAAAAACAAAACCCGATGCCGCTTCCCCCCGGAGCACGGCATCGGGCAACACGGTTCCGTCGTTCACTTCACCGCGTTGATCTTGTCGATCAGACCTGCCGGCCAGTCCTTGGCGAACTTGGAGGCGAGGTAATCCTTCTGCACCTTGGTGCGGAACGCTTCGAGGTCAGGGACATAAACTTTCAAGCCCTTTTCCTTCATGAACGCTTCGAGTTCGCCCTCAAGCTTCAGCTGGGCCTGACGGGCTGATTCGGCCGCGTCGTCCGAGGCCTTCTGCAGCGTGGCCTGCTGTGCTGGCGTGAACTTGTCCCAGACCTTCTTGGAAAAGGCGACGTAGTTCTGGTCGACGAGGTGCGAGGTCAGCACGATCTGCTTGGTCACCTCGAAGAACTTGCTGTCACGCACGGTCGGCAGGGGGTTGTCCTGGCCATCGACAGCGCCGGTTTGCAGGGCGGTGTAAACCTCGCCAAAGGCCATTGGCACCGGGCTCGCGCCCAAGGCGGTGCCAAGGAACAACCAGGCCTCGGTGCCCGGCATGCGCAGGCGGATACCGGCAAGATCAGCTGGTGTCTTGATTTCCTTCTCGGTGCGCAGGTTCACCTGGCGGCGGCCAAGATACATGACCGACAGCAGCTTCACACTGAGCTTATCTTCAGTCTGCTTCTTCAGGTCGTCCATGAGGGCGTTGGAGAACACCTTCTTCTGGTGATCGGCGTCGCGCAGCAGATAGCCGGCGGTGAAAATCGACCAGCCCGGAATGAGCTGTGCCAATTCCTGTGGCGAGGTGATGGACATTTCGAGGTTGCCGCGTGCGATCGCCTCGAGCTCTGTTCCCTGCTTGAACAGCGTGGCGTTGTAATGCCCTTTGAAATCAGCGAAATCCTTCACAGCTGGGCCAAAGATCGAGTCCATGCCGACAGCGCGCTGATCGGTCTGGGTCATCGGCGCAGACAAACGTAGCTCGACTTTTTGGGCGACGGCCGAAGTGGCTGTAAGCGCGGTGAGAGCGAGGCCGCCCGCGACAGCGCGGCGGGTGAACGAAAGTGTCATAGAGGTATCCTCCCAGATTTTGCCGGCCATACTCATCGGGCTAGATTTCTTGGCCAGATTTTTCCTGCACGTTGTACGAACCGGTTAATTGCGTCAAGTCGTACGTTAGGGGCGGGCATATCGCAGCACCGTATCGATGACCTGCGCACGACGCACGGCCAGCGCTGCTGGCGTCTCCATATCCGTCTTGAAGATGGCGGAAAACGTAGCCCGGTTCGACACATTGAAGAAAGACAAAGCGCTGATCGTCATATGCAGGCCGATCGGGTCGAGTGGTTTGCGAAACACTCCCGCCTTCTGGCCGCGCGTGATGATGCGTGCCAGACCGTCGATCGCCCCGGCGTTCATCTTCTGTATCACGCGCGAGCGCTTCAGATGCGCGGCATCATGAATGTTTTCGTTCATGATCAGGCGCACGAAATCCACGTTCGCGTTCTGGTAGTCGAAGGTGAAAGCGACGAGTGTGGTCAAGGCCTGGATGGGATCGAGACCATCAAGCTCTAGCGTCTTCTCAAGCTCACGGATGCCGCCGTACACGTCTTCAAGTACAGCGATATAGAGGCGCTCTTTGTCGCCAAAGTAATAGTAGATCATGCGCTTTGAGGTGCGCGTCGCTGCCGCAATCTGGTCGACGCGGGCGCCTGAGAAGCCTTTGCGCGAGAACTCTTTTCGCGCAACCGCAAGGATGTCGCGTTTGACACCTTCGGGGTCTTGAACGCGCGCCGCGCGGACCGGTTTGTCGTCCACGGCACTGCGATCGGCGGGGCGGGCGGCGGACATCAGCACCTCAGGCACACGTAGCGTGCCGATGTACTGGTTAGTTCATTGACCATAGCTTGCCAAGGGCAGCCCGCCCCTCATGCCCCTCATGCATCGACGCGATGGTCGCGGCGCACCTGACTGGATTCGCCACACTGGCCTCCGACGTTGCAAGATTGTATCGCTGCGTCATGACCACGCCGATCGAATCAGCACTTCGCACCCTCGATGTCGAACGCGAGGGGCTCGACGCTTTGCGGGCAGCCTTTGCTGATGACCTCGGGGCGGCCTTTGCCAAGGCCGTTGCAGCCATTGCTGCCGCAAAGGGTCGCGTGATCGTCTCCGGCATCGGCAAGAGCGGGCATGTCGGCCAGAAGATCGCGGCCACATTTGCCTCCACGGGCACGCCCGCGTTCTTCGTTCACCCCTCCGAGGCGAGCCACGGCGACCTTGGTATGGTGACCCGCGACGACGCCATCCTGGCGCTGTCGTGGTCCGGCGAGACGGTGGAACTCGGCAACATCATCGCGTATTCCCGTCGCTTTGACGTGCCGCTGATCGCGATCACGTCAAGCAGCACCAGTGCGCTCGGCAAACAGGCTGACGTGGTGCTACAGCTGCCAAAGGTGAAAGAGGCCTGCCCGCACGGCCTCGCGCCGACCACGTCGACGACCATGCAACTCGTCATAGGAGACGCGCTGGCGGTCGCCTTGCTGGAAGCCAAAGGCTTTTCTGCACACGATTTCAAGGTGTTTCACCCTGGCGGCAAGTTGGGTGCGTCGCTGAAATATGTGTCGGATCTCATGCATACCGGTGAGGCGATGCCGCTCGTGCCGGAAGCGGCGCCCATGAGCGACGTGATCCTGGCGATCTCGACCAAGAGTCTCGGGTGCGTTGGCGTGTTGGATCCTGCGGGACGACTTGCCGGCATGATCACGGATGGCGACTTGCGGCGCCATATGAGCCGCGATCTGATGGCCCTGTCGGCAGGGCAGATCATGACCCGCAACCCGAACACGCTGACGCGTGATGTGCTGGCGTCCAAGGCGCTCGAGCAGTTCAATGCCAAAAAGCGCACGCAGATGTTTATCGTCGAAAATGGCACGCCGCTCGGCGTGCTGCATGTGCACGATCTGCTGCGCGCGGGCGTCGCTTGAAATGTGCATGATCCCTGCACGTCCCGCGCACCCTGTTGTCTTGTTTGCCGCATCACGGCATAGAGCGCGCAAACCGGTGCGGCGCGCCTTTTGCTAGTCCGGTCGCCATTCTGACCGCCGACGGTGTCCGCCGGCCGTCAACCATCCCTAGGAGATCCCCATGACTGTCCGCGTCGCCATCAACGGCTTTGGCCGCATCGGCCGCAATGTGCTGCGCGCCATCCTGGAGAGCGGCCGTACCGACATCGAAGTCGTGGCGATCAACGATCTCGGCCCGGTCGAGACCAACGCGCACTTGCTGCGCTTTGACAGTGTGCACGGTCGCTTCCCGCATACCGTCGTGGTTAAGGGCGACACCATCGATGTCGGCCGCGGTCCCATCAAGGTGACGGCAGAGCGCGACCCGGCCAAGCTGCCGCACGCCGCCATGAAGGTCGACGTCGCCTTGGAATGCACCGGCATCTTCACGAGCAAGGAAAAGGCCGCGGCGCACCTGACCGCCGGCGCCAAGCGCGTGCTGGTCTCGGCTCCCTGCGATGGCGCAGACTTGACGGTCGTGTTCGGCGTCAACCACGACAAGATCACCAAGCAACACCTGGTGCTCTCGAACGCCTCGTGCACGACCAACTGCCTCGCCCCCGTCGCCAAGGTGCTCAATGACGCCGTCGGCATCGACAAGGGCTTCATGACCACAATCCACGCCTACACGGGCGACCAGCCGACGCTCGACACGATGCACAAGGATCACTATCGCGGCCGCGCGGCCGCCCTGTCGATGATCCCGACCACCACAGGCGCCGCCAAGGCCGTTGGCCTTGTCCTGCCGGAACTCAACGGCAAACTCGACGGCACCTCGATCCGCGTGCCTGTCCCGAACGTCTCGGTGGTCGACTTCAAGTTCATCGCCAAGAAGAAGACGTCGGTCGCCGAGATCAACGAGGCGATCCTGGCTGCGTCGAAAGGCGCCCTGAAGGGCATCCTCGGCACCACCGATCAGCCGAACGTGTCGATGGACTTTAACCACGATCCGCATTCGTCGATCTTCCACCTCGACCAGACCAAGGTCATGGACGGCACCCTGGTGCGCGTGCTGTCCTGGTATGACAACGAGTGGGGCTTCTCGAACCGCATGAGCGACACGGCTGTGGCGCTGGCGAAGATGATTTGAGGCGTTAACGCTGAACGCTGGTTTATGAGAAGCCTCGATCCTGTTGCCGGGATCGGGGCTTCTTTCATGGGCAGCGCGGCCCGCGATTACCTCGTCCGCGCGATCGCCTCGTCGTTGCCACTGCAGCTTCCGGCCGCACGCGCGCGCTCGTAGAGGGCGCGGGCAAGCGCTTTGTGCTTGGGCACGCCAAGCCCGTGCTCGTACAGTGAGGCATTGAAACACAAGGCCACGGGGTCACCCAGCCCACCGGCCACTTCCCACAGCATGCGCGCCTTGACGAAATCCGGCTCAAAGCCCTCCGGCGACGCATAGATGGAGCCAAGCTGCGTCAGCGCCCAGCGCATGCCGTCCTGGTCGACGGCTTGCGTCAGGGCATGGCGGAGCCAGAACGACGCTTCACCCTGGTCGCGCGGCGCAGTCGTGGATCCATGCAGGTACGTGTCGGCGAGCGCCAGCGCTTGTTGGCCGTTGACGCCGACAGCCGGCTTGCCACGCGGAGAAATACCGCTGGTGGCGAGGATGGCGCGCAAGGTGCTGGCGTTGCGCGCGGCGGACAAGGCTGCGTCCTGTGTTGACACAGTCGCCGCAGTGGCCGGTTGCCACTGCAGGACTTTCATTTGCACCAGGCCCAGCACCAGCATGGCCGCAGCCGCCATACCGCCGAAGAATGCTCCCACCTGCCGTGTGACGCCGGCTGGCTGCGGCGCAGGCGCGCTAAACGGCGCCAGTGCCGTACTGCCGGCTCTGGCAGGCAAGGCCGCGCCAACGACCACGTTGTCGTCTTTCGGCACCAGCTTGGCCGTTTCGCCAGCAGGCTTGGCCTTTGGCAGGTTAAGTCCACTGAGCCCAGCAATGTCCCCGTGGTTGAGTGTCGAGGCAGGTGCCAATGTGAGGGTAGCTTCGCCTCCAGCCTTGCTACCGTTCGCGCGGTAGGCGCCCGAGGCACCGAAGGCAGCCGCGGCCGCGCCGGCCGCGGCGCTCGCCTCGGCCTGCGCCCGCATGGTTGCCGCTTCGAGCACGGCGACAGCCTCGCGGCGCTTGGCATCGTGCGCACTGCGCTCGGCTTCGCGCAATTCTTCGGTCACAATCACCGGTCGGCGCTTGCGGCGCTTGCGCGTCGGGATCGACGGCCACATCAGTTCTTTGACGATTGTCGTATCCGTCACGCTGATGATGACCGGCGTCCCCGCGAGCAGCAGTGGGCTCTCGAGCACGTCAGGCCCAAGCACGAGATCGTAGACCCCGTCGCGCAACAGGACCGTCTGCGGACGGCGTGGGCCGGCTGGCCAATCAACATCGCCGCTTTCCATTAGGGATTCATCGATTGGGTCGATTCGGAACGTCGGGTCTGCCGGCAACGACGATAGGCCGGAAATCCGAATGGCGGTGTGGTCGTTGTCCGCGGCCCCGGTCTCCACGATGTCGACATAGATCGTGCTCATGGTGCGCTCTCTTTCGTCACGGCATGACCGAGCAATCCGAGCAGATGCTCGAGCTCGCGAAATTCACCTTCTTCAAAGCGCATGCCACGTGCAGATGCAATATTGGCATCTATCATCATTGTGTACGCTTCGCACCAGTCTGAACAGAATTGCAGCGTTAAGCGCGATGCGGGTGCCTCGGCGATGGCCGCCGCTGCTGACACGGCTGCGCGTTCGAACAATGGTGCCCCCAGCGTGCCGCGCCGCTTGGGATGCAACGGTGACCATGGGCTGTCAAAGCCGAGCACGGACAGGTGGCTGCGTAGGATTTCACTTGCTGCGAACGCAGCCCGAGACGCTTGCAACGTCGGCGATCCCGGTGCGTCAGCCAGAACACGCATGACAGCTCCTGAAATACGGTCCGTCAGTTCCGCGCGCACGGCCGCCACGGCAATTTCATCGACCAGATGTGCGACCGTCGTCTCCGACACACCAAGGCGACCCGCAGCGCCTGGCGCAACCCCGATCAACCGCATGCCCTGCACCCACCGGATCATCACCAGGCGCGTGTATCGAAGAGCGAGCGTCGAGGACTGATCCTCACCCGGCGGTTCGATTTTCGCGAGGCGGTCGGTCAGCGACATGGGGCGACCATCCTCAGCGCCGCTGCGCGCCCAGTCGGCCAGCACGCGCTCAAATGTCCAACGCAGCGGGCGCTCGTCGATAGCGAGCGCATCAATCAGCTGTCCAAGACGCTGGCCAGAGGCCACAAGCCGCAGCTTGGCTTGGGTCGACAGAGCCGCCCGCCGCCGCCATTCGCCGTCCTCAGACGTATTCGAGGCGTACAGAAACCGGCGCACATCGGCTGCAAGTCTGCGCCTGATAGCTGCGAGCCGCGCCGCAATCTGCCGACGCTTGGCGCGTGCGTACGGTACGGTTGCCATGGATTGGACGAGGTATCCTGTCCCGCCATCCGCCGCGTTCAAGGCTTCGTCGAGTGCGACCGCCGTATTGCGCACATGCCGCAGCCACAGACCACTGTCAAAAGCGTTCGTGGTGTCCAGCGTCGCCAACGCCCGACCGGAATTTGCTGGCGTGCCGATCTGCGTCGCACCGCCATAGCTCGGCGCCTGACGGCCCTGGCCGAGAATAAACACGTTGTCGAAGGGAAGGTCCGAACTCCAACGCTGCAGCCAGTCTTCGCCTGCCACGAAATCGCGCATGAAGGCGCCGAGGGCGGGCCAGGCGAGATCGACCGCGGCTTGGCTGCCAGGGGCGACATCACCCGCGACCGCAATAAACAGCCCGGTGTCGACGGCCTCCCGCTCTGTTGGAGTCGTGCCTTGGGCACGACTGACCCAGTGAGACACAATGGGTGCGAACGCGTCGGACAAGGGCGAGGCTGTTTCGGTGAGCAGAACCAGACCCGCGAGGTCGAATTGTGCGATGGCGTCCTCGGTCAGAAACAGGGTCTTGGCCTGGACAAGCGCAAGGGTCAGCCACGGCGGATCGCCGGCCCCGTCGGCAATGTGACGGTCGCGCTGGTGCCGACGCGGCATCACGTTCGGGCATGCTGTCGGCAGGATCAGCATGTCTGTATCGGCAAGGAGGGCGTGCGCATCTCCTTCAACCAGCAGGCGTGCCTCTTTGGTGAGTGTGGCGAGCACAGCGCGTGGCAACGACAAGGGTTGACCATAGCGCGATCGCACCTGGACGAGATCGCGGTCCGATCCATGCAATTCGAGGATGGTGGCGGCGGCGAGCACCGAGCGCGGATGGGCGGATGCCGTCGCACCGACCCGAACGGCATCCGGCGACGTCAGGACATCCACGGAGAAATTGAGCGCCTCCAGCGCTTGCGCTAGGACCGCAAAGGCTGCGTCAAAGTCGGCGAGACCGCCCCACAGCATGGACGCCAGTCGCCGCCGACCATCGGCGGTCGCCCGTGGCGCAAGATTGGCGAACGCCTCCCAGTATCCAGCCGAATCAAGCGCTTGCATCATGGGGTGGCGGCTGAACTGCTCCTCCAGATAAATGCGAATGTCGCGCACCGCATGCGCGGGCAAACCCGCCTGGGCCCCCGCTGAAACATTTTCCGAGAGCGCGCGCTCAAGGCCGGAGACGATTTCGGCCGTCACCGATATGGCCATTGGCGGTGCCACGTTGGCGAAGTAGCAGCGGCCGAGAATCTTGATCACATCGGCGAGCGACAGAAGCGACAAGCGCACCGATCCGTCCGGCCCGCGGCGGGCTGCTTCATCGGCTGGCTGCATCAGACGCCCGACGGTCTCCGTCGCCTTGGCGGCGGCCTGGGTGGGGTCTGCGTGCGCAAGGCGAATAATGCTGCTGGGGCCTAAAGTATCGGCCTTTGGCAGCAGGCCAGCCAGCAGAGAGAGGCGAACGTGACTGGCTTCGAACTGGCCGGACAAGCGTCCATCTCGAGGCTTCGCCAGGGCGTGAATCAGGCGATCGGCCTGGCCCGTCGGCGGCATCAACAAACCGATTGCCGGTGGGCGTTCGACGGCACGGGACAGCATGGCGACTTCGCCGAGAGCCTTATCGAGGTCGTCGCGCAAGATGGTTTGCAGAGCGGGATCTATGGCCCGCCTGTCATCCAGCCAGTCCGCAAGCCGTGTCACCGCGTTCCGCAACTGCCGGCACTCAAGGTCGAGGGATGTGCTCATGGCAAAGTTCCCACCGGGGTTCCCATCACAGGCCTCCCATCGTGGGCGCTTCAAAGCCGCTTGCGAACGGCGCTCCATCGTCGCCAGAGCCAAAGCCCATTCCACCGCCCGACAACGCCAGGAGCGCTCCAATGAGACCGATGTCCTTGCCATCAGCGGCCTGCCGGGCGTCTGCGGGCATCGGATACCAGTCCTGCCAGCTGCGCTGATTGAGATCGATGATCCGATCAGGCCGCCAGGGCATGGCCTCGAGCAGGAGTTCGCGCAACGGCGCCAGGCGCGCAGCCCACCCCGTCAACAGCACCATGTCGCAATCGGATGCGACCAAAGCCTTCGAAAGGCGCCCCACCATGGGAGCAAGCGCTGCTTTTGCTTCAACGAGCACATCCCCGAGGCGCGTTCGGATCTCAACCGTCGCCAGGTCGAAGTCGGTCGCACCAGCCGCTTTTGCCGCGGCTGCAAATTCATCGGCCGCGTGGCGGTTGATATCGGGGCTTGCGCGCAGCACCAAAGCGTCAAGCCGCATCGTGAAGCGGCAGTCGCCTATCGGCGCTTCATTGGCCAAAGTCAGGAGACCCAGTGCCGCCGGCCGCAACCACTGCTCATAGAGCCGCGTCGAGGATGCGTTGATGTCGTATGCCGCGCCATGGCCAGGGGGCGCCGCATGGCGTGCAAGAAAGGCGTCAGGACCCGACAGGCCCTGTGCCACGAGAGTTCCGACAATGGCTGGTTTCACGATCGTGTCGATGATCCGGTCAATCAGCGTTTCGCCGCCAATCTCCGAGCGCTGGGCACCAAGCAAGGTCGGAGCGACCGGCTGCTCAGCTGATTGCGCATACGTAACGATCGTCATGGTGGTGTGCCCGCCGCCAACGTCGAGCGCACCCAGTCGCAGACAGGGCTCAACGCCGAAATCGGGCCGGTTCTTGCCGATCGTGGACATGACGTTGCGGACGTCGCCACCGAACCGGTGACCGACTTCGTCGAAGAGATAAACGAGTTGAGCTGCAAGCGTCTCGTCAAGGCCAAGGCGGATGGTGGGGCGAGGCGGCATTGTGCCATCCGTCTCCTCGTCCCAATCGAGCGCGCGCCAGAGCATATCGACCGCGGCCTCAGCTCGTTCGCGCGTCAGCTGTCGCTCTTCGAGTGGCAGCGTCAGCGGCACACATACGATGATGTGGCGCAGACGACGTATGCCCTCAGCGCGGCGGGCAGCAGCCGCGGCCGATCCGGTCGCTTCGCCTTGCCGCCGACGTGCCTCCGAACCCGGTTCGACGACGGGTGCGTTGATGGCCGCAAGCGCCTGCAGCACCAGCTCTGCCACCAAGAAGCTCATCATTGATGACAGTGCGAAACGTGGGCGCAAAGTCAGAGGACGAACGGAGCCTTCGGGGCCCGTCAGCAGGCGCCCCGTGGTTTCGTTGGCAAGCGCGAGCATGCGCCCCGTTACCATTGGGCTCTTTTGCAAGCTTGTCCGCCGGTCGAGGGTGAAACGCCAGGTGTCGTTGCGGAGCGTTTGGTCGGTGAGGTGGCGCTTTGGTGACGCAAGTCCCGTCGCCCCGTCGCCAGGTCTGGTCGACCGCGACAGGCGCTCGGCCTCCTGGCCGGTGCGCACCAGGCTCGGCCAGTGAAATGCATCGGCGCGCCCGCTGCGGCGCGACAATGCCTCCAATCCCAATGACGCGCGCGAAAACTCGACACGGCTGTCGAACGTGCCCGGATGCAGTGCAACCGGGTTTGATAGATCCCGCATCGCGAGCAGGGCGGCGCGGTCAACGATCGGCCGGCCATTTGAGACAGCGCTCTCGACAAGCATGCAGCAGCTGCGGCTATGGCCGATATCGAGCACAAGATCGACAGGCACAGGCGGAACAATGTCGCTGCGGGCCTCGAAGAACTGAAAACTCGGCAACACCCCTGCGCGCCGGATGACCGTCAGCAGCGCGAGGTAAGACGCCAATTGATGCAGATTGTGCGCGCTTGTCACCTGTCCCGTTCGGCGCATTTCTGCGGCCGGAAACACCTGCTCGATCCAGTCCTGCACCCAGTCCTCAGACAGGAAGGCGGCCAGCGGTTCGGCCTCGTCGGTCAGCGCAAACGTGCTCAGGAAGCGAACATCATCCGACGTTGGCGCAAGATATGTCTGGAGATCGAGACGCGAGCGCCGCTCGATCGACGTGTCGATGGCGATAACGCCACGGACGCTGCCGTGGTCCGACATTCCCGAGAGGAACAGGCGAGCCCAATTGCCCGGTCCCTCGTCAAAGCGCGGCAGTCCGTTGCCATCCCGCGAAATGAAGCGCAACAGGGGCAGCGGTACCCAGCGATCCATCGCCGACCTGACTGCCGTGCGCCCATCAGCCCGCAGCCGTGCAGCGTCGATGTCTGAATTGCCTGACACCGGCTTGGAAGGGCCTAGGGCCCAGACACCGCCATCTTCCAGCGAGACGCGCTCCACACTGAATACGCGGGCAATGCCGTCGATGGCAGCCGCGGGCAATTCAATATCGATAAATTGCACGCCTGCATTCGGCGCAAGCCGCGTAATCGACCGAAACAGGTCGTCGTGGTCGTTCGACGCCGCTTGGCTCGACTTTGACATTTCGGCCGGATTAAGCATTTCCCCACATCGCATCGCTCATTGCCACCAGCGACCGATACCCGAACATGTCGGTCCATCTCGGTCACGGCAGTGCGGTCGTGTCATTGCAGCTCACGAAACCTGCAACTTACGAGCCGCTTGCCCTCGCACAGGCCCCACCCTGCAGCACACCATTCTCTGACGTCACCGTCATCTGTCTCAGCGTCGCATATCAATTCCTGCTCACATCGGCCACGCCGGCCTTCGGTAATCTTAAGCACCGGTCCTGAAACGGCACCCGCGGACACCCAGCCCCTATGGCGCAGGCACACTTGAACGGTCTTCCCGCAGTCTCGCCGAAACTGTCTCGCGAATTGCAACGTAGCTCCGGACATTGCAATATATCGTTGGTCTTTGTAGGCTGGTCTTTGTAGACAGAGACGTGGGTCAAGACGTCAAGCCTGCAAATGCATGCTGAATGACACACTGTTGCTGGTGCACCACGTATCCGAGCAATAGTTTTGGGTGATCGTGACACACTTTGTATCAGGTGATAACGACAGGTTGGTGCGAGCTTGCGTCAGGTGTTTGCAGAGTAAATAAACCACGCAGCCGTTGCGGGCCTATGCATCATCATACCGGCGCGGGATGATTGTCGTCCCCGCACATGAATGAGGGCCGCGGACTTGGATGCGGGGGCATCGGGCCGCGGGTGAAAGTTCGATAGAGTTTCGCACGGGCGGGCCGTGAGTTGGTGGGGTGCCTTATGATAGTGTTTCGCGTGCGCGCGGCTGTCGCGGCTGTCGCGCTTGTTTCGGCGTCCGCCCTGATGACGCCTGCAGTCGCTCAGCAACTCCCAAACTTCAAGGACGACAGACGCTTACCCCAGCCAGGGCAATCGAGTGCTTTCGACGCCGCGGCGGAAGCCAAGCGCAAGGCCGATGATGAGGCTCGCGTCGCGGCCGAGACGGAAGCCAAGCGCAAAGCTGACGAGGACGCCCGCCGCACGGCTGAAGCCGAAGCGAAGCGCAAGGCCGACGAAGATGCTCGCCGCACGGCTGAGGCCGAGGCCAAGCGCAAAGCTGACGAGGACGCCCGCCGCACGGCTGAAGCCGAGGCGAAGCGCAAGGCCGACGAGGATGCTCGCCGCACGGCTGAAGCCGAGGCCAAGCGCAAAGCCGACGAGGACGCCCGGCGGACGGCTGAAGCCGAGGCGCAACGTAAGGCTGACGCGGATGCGGCCCAAGTCGCCTCTCGAGCCGCCGACGCTCAGCGTCTTCTGGTCCGTGGCCGGCAGTTCATGACCGGTGGCGATGTTGCGTCTGCGCGCCTGCTTTTCGAACGCGCAGCAGAAGCTGGAAGTGCCGAAGCAGCACGTGATCTTGCGGCCACCTTCGATGCGACGCAACTTACCCGACGTGGTCTGCCGTCTGGCGAAGCAAACGATGCGCTAAAGGACACTTGGACGCGAAAAGCCGCCGAGTTGCAGGCGATACTTGATCGTGCCAACGCCCAACGCGCCGGTTCAGACACACAACGCATTGCCGATGCGATCGAAGCCCGTCGCCGGGCAGACGAAGAGCGCGCGCGTGCGGTTGCAGCGGCTCAGGCGACATCGGGCTTGCGCCCGGCAGCGCCGCCTCAGCCGGCAGTGCCGGCTCAACCGACGGCTCCGCAAGTCGTTGCCGTTGCGCCACAACCCGCACCGGCACAGGTTCAGGCGCCGCCGCCCGTGTCGCCCCGACCGGATACCAACTGGCCGAGCGTCGTCGGGAGTCTTACGGTTCCCCCGACAGCCGATTCCGATGCGAGCCGCTATCTCGCTCGTGGTCGCCAACTGCGCGCGGATGGTGATTTCAGCGCAGCAAGACTGCTCTTCGAGCGCGCTGCGGACGCCAAGAGTGCTGCGGCAGCGATCGAACTCGCCATGACCTACGACCCTGACGTCTTGCGCGATGGGGGATACAATACAGCGCGGGCCAGTGCAGACAGGGCGCAAGCGAAGGTCTGGTACGAGCGCGCATCGGCACTTGGCGTGACAGGCCTCGCACCGCGCCTGCAGGCGCTCGCGGGACAATGAGATCAACGATTTAGCGGACGCAAACTCAAGATAGGACTTGGACAATGACACTCTCACGCATCCGCAACGCCATGGCGTTCGGCATCGCTGCTGCTGCAACACTTTGGAGCGGCGCCGCAACGGCGCAGGCGCCCGTTGGCCAGGAGGTGCTCCGCCAACAGATGAACGCAAATCTGGTGTCCGTGGTCACTGGCTCACCGTCAGGCACCTACATCCTGTTCGCCCATGATATGTCGACAGTGCTGGATAAGCCGACGGGTGGACTGCGCGTTCTGCCAATGCTCGGCAAAGGCAGCGTGCAGAACGTGCGCGACATTCTGCATTTGCGCGGCGTCGACATGGGCATCGTGCAGTCCGACGTCATGCGCTTCTTCCGCGATAGCGGCGAACTGGGCCGCGATATCAATCGACGCCTCGTCTACATCACCAAGCTGTACAACGAAGAGTTCCACATCGTCGCAAACAAGGACATCAAGGATTACAAGGACTTGGCGGGCAAGAAGGTCAATTTTGATACAGCCGGTTCAGGTACGCAATTCTCGGCGCGTATCATCTTTGGCTTGTTGAACATCAAGGTCGAAGAAGTGAATATGCCGCAGAACGACGGACTAGAGCAAGTCAAGTCCGGCCAGATCGCAGCCACCCTGTTCGTTGCTGGCCGGCCTGCAACGGCCGTCGCTCGCCTCGCCAAGGACGGCGGCTACAAGCTGCTCGCCGTGCCCTACACGCGCGAACTTGAAAATGACTATCTGCCGGCCCAGTTCAACAGTGCCGACTATCCAAACTTGGTTGATGCCGGCCAGAAAATCGAGACCATCGCCGTCGGCGCCGTGCTCGCCTCTTACAACTGGGATCGCGCCAACGAGCGCTATCGCAAGACGGCGGCCTTCACCGAAGCCCTGTTCGCCAACCTCGCCAACTTCCAAAAAGCGCCGCGCCATCCGAAGTGGAAAGAAGTGAACTTCGCAAGTCCACTTCCGGGCTGGAACCGCTTCCCGGCTGCCCAGGAATGGATCGACGCAAACAAGCGTGGCACCGGCGAAGAGTGATCTTCAACGACGCGTGACACGATCAACGGACTTGATTGAATACGGCTCGCGCTTTAGCGGGCCGTATTCAGTTTGCACGCAGTCATTTTCGGCCGCGCTCCTGAGTTTCCCAGAACTCCTCGCGCGCCCGGCGTGTCGCGGCCGGACAATCGCCAGCACAATCGATCCAGGTTCCACCCGGTAGTTCCACCTCGCGGAACCGTACGCGGTTGATTTCGACATCGCGGGTATTGAGGGTCAGTGATTTGAACGGTGGCCGCTCACTGGTCACCGTCACCGAGCCACTGCCAACGATCACGCGCGGATGCTCGCGGCTGTACCAAAGCGCAAAGGCGAGGAACGCGACGAGGGCTGTCACGGCCACGACAGGCAACGGTCGCATCACTTCCACTCGCCACTGTCTGTCCGCGCGATCCAGTTCGGATCCTTCTGCTGCTCACGTTCAAAACTGAGAAAGTCATAGTACCCGCAACGATCTTTTGCCGGATAATCGCGGCAGACGCTCGGGCGCGCTTCATAGATGCTGCAGCGGCGCTTCTCGCTGTCAAAGAAACGGCAGATGCGGCCGAAGTGCTCGTGTTCCTTGCGTCGCAGCACATACTTCTTGCCGAACGCCTCCTTGGTGAAGCGCTGGCGGGCCGTTTCAAAGCTGACGTTGTGATGCTTTGCCAGTCGCTCCACATCTGACTTCAAGACGGCAATGACAGGGTAGGAGCAGCAAAAGCCCGGGCACTTCGCACAGTCATACTTGGCCATGGGGTCCTCCCGAATCGTGTCGGTGCCAACCGATATCATGACGCACGTGCCAGCGCCGCGCCAGAGTCAGCCCCTGCTGCATCTCGTATGTGCCGGGCACTCAGGGCAGCCAGGCGGCGCAATAGGCGCGATGTGATAAGCTGATGCATGCAGAGAGAAATGATTCGCATCGTCGGCATCGATCCAGGCCTGCGCCGCACCGGCTGGGGCATTATCGAGAGTGATGGCGTGCGGCTCGTCTACGTGGCGAGCGGCATGATCGAACCGGACACGGACGCCCAGCTTGCGCAACGCTTGGCGGCCATCTTCCAGGGCCTGAACGAGGTGCTTGCGACGCACGCCCCTCTCGAAGCCGCTGTCGAAGAGACTTTCGTCAACGAGAACGCGAAGGCGACGCTGAAGCTCGGTCAGGCCCGCGGCATCGCTATGCTCGCGCCGGCCATGAAGGGTTTGCGCGTTGCAGAATACACGCCAAACCTGATCAAAAAGACCGTGGTCGGCGCCGGTCATGCGGACAAGCGCCAGATCCAGATGATGGTCGGCATGCTGCTACCGAAAGCCAAGTTCGAGAGCGCCGACGAGGCCGACGCGCTCGCCATCGCCATCTGCCACGCCAACCACCGCACGAGCGCGCAGGCGCGTGCGCTGGCGCAGATGAAGGCGTGAGCCGTTAAGCGTCTGGCACTTGTGGAAAGCGCTTGGCAAACGTCTCGAACGGCAGACGCAGCATCTTGGTCAGGGAGCTGACCGTTCGGTAAAAGCCGATCAGCATGACCAACTCGACGATGGCCATCTCAGTGTGGACTGCGCGCAGTCTGAGCCAGAGGTCGTCCGATACATCGCAGTCCGCCAGCACCGCATCACTGGTTTCGACGAGCAACTGTTCGTCAGCCGTCCAGGATGGAGCACTGTGCTCGCCGTGGACCGTCGCTGTGAGTTGAGCGTCATCCAATTCCGCTTGCCGGGCAAAAAATGCCGCGTGAACGCCCCACTCATACTCGGAGCCACAGCGTGCCGTCACCCGGTGGATGACGATCTCCCGCTGACGCAAAGACAGGTGCCCCTTGTCTAGCAGCGCACCGCCGCGAAACCGCTCATACAACCGCTCATCCCGGGCGAGCGTGGTGAACAGGACCAGCGGCGGCACGCCAGGCGGCATGATGCGCTCGAAGATCGCCTGCATCTGCGGGCTGTAAGGAGGCGCGAGTGGGGCGACGCGTATGGTCACGATACATACTCCATGCTACCAATTGCATAGCAAAAGACCACGATATGCTATAAAAAGTAAAGCATGAAAATCGTACAACCAAGCATGCCTGCACGCGGCACGAAGACGGGCCGCCCCGTGATGGTGCTGCTCGATCTTGTCGGCCGCCGCATGACACTGCGCATCCTGTGGGAACTCTCGCGCGCGGTTGGGCCGATGACGTTTCGCGCCCTGCAGGACGCGGCCGAGACGAACCCGTCGCTGCTCAACACGCGACTGAGAGAATTGCGCGCAGCGCTGTTGGTGGTTCACGGCGGCGACGGTTATCGACTGAGCGAGCACGGCGCGAGTTTCGTCGCGCTGATCTTGCCGATCGTCGGCTGGTCGGAGAACTGGGCGAAGGCGACGCAAAAAGTCGCCCACGCCGCTGGCAAAAGCCGAGGCGCCGGCAAGCGGACGTAGCCAAACGGGCGTTACTTCCCCCAGGTGCGCTCGAGCACACGCATCCAGTTTTCAAAGCAGATCTTATCGATCAGGGCTGCGCCAAAGCCGCGCTTGACCATGGCCGCAACGAGATTCGGTAAACCGGAGGCGTCCCCGATGTCCTGTGGCACTTGCGCACCGTCGAAGTCGGAGCCAAGGCCGACACTGTCTTCGCCGAGCTGATCGACCAAGGCTGCGAGATGATCGACGACGATATCAAGACTGGTGTTGGCGTCGCGCTTGCCATCGGGCCGCAGAAAGCTGGTGGCGAAATTGACGCCAACCATGCCACCCGATGCGCGCACCGCGGCGAGTTGCTTGGCGCTCAAGTTGCGCGATGAGGCACAAATGGTGTGCACGTTCGAATGCGTTGCAACCAACGGCGCGTTGGATAACTTCGCGACGTCCCAGAAGCCTTTGTCGTTGAGGTGCGAGAGGTCGATCAGGATGCGCATGTCATTGCAGGCTTTGATCAGCGCCTTGCCCGCATCTGTCAGGCCATCGCCGATGTCGGGCGAGGAGGGAAAGCGGAACGGCACGCCGTGGCCGAAGATGTTCGACCGGCTCCACACAGGGCCCAGCGAACGCAGGCCGGCGGCATAGAAGGCCTCGAGCGCGCGCATGTCTGCATCGATCGCTTCGCAGCCCTCAATGTGCAGCACAGGTGCGAGCGCGCCCGCGGCCTTGGCTGCGCGGATATCGGCCACCGTTCGGCAGATGCGGACGCGTCCGGCGGATTCCTTTTCGATGCGGAACAACAGGCCGGCCATGGCGAGCGTTGCTTCGGCCGCGTCAGCCAGCCCGACGCCGGCTGAAATCGGTACTTGATACTGCCCCGTTGCCATCGCGGCATCGACCTTGTCGTTGGTCGACGACGGTTCCTTCGAGGGCACAAAGATCGCAAAAAAGCCGCCCGCAAACCCACCCTTCATGCATTTCGGCAGATCCAGATGGCCGTGTTGCTCTCCCTGCAAAAACGCTTGCGACGCCGACGGCCCGCCTGCGGGGCGCTCACGCCGCCACAGACGCAGCAGGACATCATTGTGGCCATCGAAGATCGCTTGGGCGGACATGCTCGGGCACCGTGTGTTCAGATGTAATGTCTATTGGCATGCGGGGCGCGCAGAAAGCCAGCCTTGACGACGCGCTTCTGTTATTCCGCCGCTTCGTTGCGCATAGCCGATGCCATGCCATGTTGAGCTTGCCACGCCCCAAGATCGACGAGTGCGCGCCGCGACATCGCGCGCTTGCGCCAGAAGGTCTTATCCTTACCTTTGATTTTCTTGCCGTCGTCATCGTGCGACGGCGGATCCATCGGCGGAAACAGGCCGAAATTGACGTTCATGGGTTGGAACGAGCGCGGGCCTTTGGTGACTGTTTCCTCGCTCAGATGCCCGCCCGTGATGTGCCCGAGCAGGGCGCCGAACGCGGTCGTCGCCGGCGGCGGTGTCATCGCATGTCCCAGCCGTTCCGACGCGGCAAACATACCGGTCAGCAGCCCGATCGACGCGCTCTCTACATATCCTTCGCAGCCCGTAATCTGTCCCGCGAACCGCAGGCGCGGCTGCGCTTTGAGGCGGAGCGTTGCGTCCAGCAGCTTCGGCGAATTGAGAAACGTGTTGCGATGCAATCCGCCGAGCCGCGCAAACTCGGCATTGGCGAGACCCGGGATCATTTTAAGCACGCGCGCCTGCTCGCCGTATTTCAGCTTGGTTTGAAAGCCGACCATGTTCCAGAGCGTGCCAAGTGCATTGTCCTGGCGCAACTGCACCACCGCGTGCGGCCTACGGCCCGTGCGCGGATCGCTCAATCCGACCGGTTTCATCGGCCCGAACCGCAACGTCTCGCGACCGCTCGCCGCCATGACCTCGATCGGCAGGCAGCCCTGGAAATAGGGTGTGTCGGCCTCCCATTCCTTGAACTCGGTCTTGTCGGCCGCGATTAAGGCATCGAGAAACGCGTTGTATTCGGCCTCGTCCATAGGGCAGTTGAGATAGTCAGCCCCTGTACCGCCTGGCCCCGCCTTGTCGTAGCGCGATTGGCGCCAGGCAATCGTTTCGTCGATCGAATGATGATGCACGATCGGCGCGATGGCGTCGAAGAACGCGAGTTCGCCCTCGCCTGTGAGAGTTTGGATTGCGGCCGACAGTGCCGGAGACGTCAGCGGCCCAGTCGCGACGATCACGCTGTCCCAATCTTCAGGCGGCATGCCCGCGACTTCCTCGCGCGCAATCGTGACCAAAGGGTGTGTTTCGAGCGCGTGCGTGACGGCGGCCGAGAAGCCATCGCGATCAACAGCAAGTGCGCCGCCCGCGGGCAGTTTGTGCTGGTCGCCGCAGCGCATGATCAACGAGCCCGCACGCCGCATCTCTTCGTGCAGCAGCCCGACGGCATTGGTCTCGACATCGTCAGAACGAAACGAGTTCGAGCACACGAGTTCTGCGAGACCATCGGTCTTGTGGGCGTCCGTGCCGCGCACGGGGCGCATCTCGTGCAGCACGACGGGTACGCCGCGCGATGCGATCTGCCATGCGGCCTCCGAGCCCGCGAGCCCGCCGCCGATGATGTGAATGGGTGCCAAAAGCGATACGTGTGTCATGGCCCGCTTCTAGGCCGGATTGGGACTTGGTGGAAGCTGAGAGCGCCGACCGTGATCCTTCGCGATCCTTCGGCCATGATCCTTGACATCCGAAATTTCGTATATCAAATAGTTTTCGATCCTTCGGCATCGCACGTGCGGAGACGACGTCATGCGCATCGCCTGCCTCGGTGGCGGCCCCGCCGGCCTCTACTTCGCGATACTGATGAAGCTGCGTGATCCCGCGCACGAGGTCGTCGTTGTCGAGCGTAACCGCCCCTACGATACGTTCGGTTGGGGCGTGGTGTTGTCCGACGAAACGCTTGGTCATCTCGCCAAGAACGATCCCGTCAGTGCCGCCGAAATCCGCAAACACTTTGCGTACTGGGACGACATCGTCGTGCATCACAAAGGCGTCGCGTCGCGCTCGGGCGGACACGGTTTCTGCGGCATCGGGCGCAAGCGCCTGCTCAACATCCTGCAGGATCGCTGCAAGCAGCTCGGTGTCGAACTCGTGTTCGAACAGGAGATCGAGACGATTGATGCGTATCTGAAGTACGATCTTGTTGTCGCCTGTGACGGTGGCAATTCACGCGTGCGCACGGCGTTCGCCGAACACTTCAAACCCGACATCGACAAGCGCGCCTGCAAATACATCTGGCTCGGCACCAAGCAGACGTTCGCAGACGCCTTCACATTCGCCTTCGAGCAAACCGAGCACGGTTGGATCTGGATCCACGCGTATCAATTCGATCCTGAAACCGCGACCTTCATCGTCGAGTGCTCGGAGGAGACGCACCGCCGCTTCGGCTTCGACGCCATGAGCCAGGACCAGACGTGCCGTACGTTGGAGCGCGTGTTCGCCAAGTATCTCGGCGGCAACGAACTGATGACCAACGCGCGGCATCTGCGCGGCTCTGCCTGGCTGAACTTCAATCGCGTGCTGTGTGAGCGCTGGAGCCACAAGAACGTCGTGTTGATGGGTGACAGCGCGGCGACGGCACACTTCTCCGTTGGCTCCGGCACCAAGCTGGCGCTCGAAAGCGCGATCGCTCTCGCCGACGACGTCACACGCGAACCGACGCTGGCGAAAGCGTTCGAGCACTACGAGAGTGCGCGCCGTCTGGAGGTGCTGAAGCTGCAGAACGCCGCGCGCAATTCGACCGAGTGGTTCGAAGACGTCGAGCGCTATCTGCATCTCGAGCCCGAGCAGTTCACATATTCACTGCTGACGCGCTCGCAGCGCATCAGCCATGAAAACCTGCGTCAACGCGATGCGAAGTGGCTAGCGGCGGCAGAAGCGTGGTTTGACGAGGCCGCAACAGGTAAAGTGCCGAAGCAGGCGCGCGCGCCCATGTTCGTGCCGTTTCGCCTGCGCGACATGGAACTCCTCAACCGCGTCGTTGTCTCGCCGATGGCGCAGTATAAATCCGTCGACGGTGTGCCGGGCGACTGGCACCTCGTGCACTACGGCGAGCGCGCCAAAGGTGGCGCAGGTCTCGTCATCACCGAGATGACCTGCGTATCGCCGGACGCGCGCATCACGCCGGGCTGCACGGGCCTCTACACGGACAGTCACGAAGCCGCCTGGAAGCGCATCGCCGACTTTGTGCACACCGAAACGTCGGCAAAAATCTGTCTGCAACTCGGCCACGCTGGTGCCAAAGGCTCGACGCAGGTGGGCTGGGACGACATGGATGCGCCGCTTAAGACCGGCAACTGGCCGCTAGTGTCAGCTTCAAGCGTGCCATGGTCGTCGAACAATGCGACGCCGCGCGCGATGACGCGCGAAGACATGGACGCCGTCCGCGACAACTTCGTGCAGGCGGCCCAACGTGCCAACCGCGCCGGCTTCGACATGCTCGAATTGCACATGGCGCATGGCTATCTGCTGTCCTCGTTCATCACGCCACTGACCAACACGCGCCCCGATGACTACGGCGGTTCGCTCAAAAACCGCATGCGTTTTCCGCTCGATGTATTCCACGCCGTCCGGGAAGCGTGGCCGCGCGAGAAGCCCATATCCGTGAGGATTTCTGCAAACGACTGGGTCGGCGCTGACGGCATCACACCGGCCGACGCCGTTCACGTCGCCGAGATGTTGCGCGACGTCGGCGTCGACATCGTCGACGTGTCCGCGGGGCAAACATCGATCCGCGCCAAGCCCGTCTACGGTCGCATGTTCCAGACGCCCTTCTCGGATCGTGTGCGCAACGAGGCGCGCATCGCCACCATGGCCGTCGGCAACATCACCGAGCCTGATCACGTCAATTCGATCCTGATGGCCGGCCGCGCCGATCTTGTCTGCCTCGCCCGCCCGCATCTCGCCGATCCCTACTGGACGCTGCGCGCAGCTGCGAAACTCGGCTACGCCGGTGCCGTCTGGCCGAAGCCCTACGATGCCGGCCGCGATCAGCTGCAAAGGTTGGCGAGCCGCCCCGATGTCATGACAGGAAAAGTGTGATGACCGATCTCACCGGCGCGCATGCATTGATCACTGGAGGCGGTACCGGCATCGGCGCCGCTGTCGCGCGCGTGCTTTCGAATGCTGGTGCTTCCGTCACGCTTGCTGGCCGCCGCCGCGAACCGCTCGATGAAGTCGCGTCGAGCTTACCGCGCGCAACGGTGTGCACGGCCGATGTCACCGACGAAGCGTCATGCGCTGCCCTTGTTGCCCACGCGCAAAAGGCGTTCGGTCCAATCGACATTGTCGTCGCCAACGCCGGAGGTGCGATGAGTGCGCCCTTCGCGAAGACCGATCTTGCGAAATGGCAAGACATAATTGATGTCAATCTGACCGGCGCGTTTCTGACGGTGAAGTCCGCTCTCAGCGATCTCCTGCGCAAGGATGCTGCAAAGCGCCCGCGCCGTGTGATCTTCATCGCGTCAACCGCAGGCCTGAAGGGATATCCCTATGTCGTCCCGTACGTCGCGGCAAAGCACGGCGTCGTTGGGATGACGCGCGCGCTCGCTGTCGAACTGGCGAAGTCGCTTGTCACCGTGAATGCCGTGTGCCCCGGTTACGTCGAGACGCCGCTGTTCGACGCCACTATTGCCAACATCATGAAGGCGACGAGCCGAACGGCAGAGCAGTCGAAAGCCGATCTGCTGAAAGCCAATCCGCAGGGTCGCGCCATCAAGCCAGAAGAGGTGGCTGAAACAGTGCTGTGGTTGTGCAGTCACGCCGCGCAGTCCGTGACAGGGCAGGCCGTCGCCATGTCCGGAGGCGAAACATGAAGGCGCGAGCAAGGACCGCGCGCACGGTTGCGTTGGCGCCCGCTACGAGCAGCGACAAGGATCGGCTGCGGTTCTGGTTGCGCCTGCTGCGCACGACGCGTGCCATCGAGGTGGAATTGCGCGAACGCCTCCGTGTCGAGTTCGACACCACCATGCCGCGCTTCGACGTGATGGCGGCGCTGGCGCGCAAACCCGATGGGCTATCGATGACTGGGCTGTCGCGTACGCTGATCGTTTCAAACGGCAATACGACCGGCATTGTCGATCGTCTGGTAGCGGACGGTCTCGTGATGCGCATGGAGCATGTGAAAGATAAGCGCGCGACGCTCGTGCGTCTCACACGCGAAGGCGAACGAAAGTTCGCCGGTATGGCAAGAGTCCACGAGGGGTGGGTGCGCGATCTGCTGACGCCGCTCGACTCACGGACGATGACGGACATCTCCAGCCATCTTGATCGGCTGGTATCGAAACCTGGAGACCAGGCATGAGCGCGTTTCGGCCGAAACACTTCGATTGGCGCATGGACGGCAACGTGGCCGTCATCCGGCTATCGCGTCCCGACCGCAAGAACCCGCTCACCTTCGAGAGTTACGCCGAGTTGCGTGACACGTTCCTGGAACTTGGCCGACACGGCGATCTTGGGCGCAGCGTGAAAGCCATTGTGTTCGCATCGAATGGCGGCAACTTCTGCTCAGGCGGCGATGTGCACGACATCATCGGCCCGTTGCTCGACAAGGATATGGCCGGCCTTATGCAGTTCACGCGCATGACTGGAGATCTCGTCAAAGCCATCCGCAAATGCCCGCAACCCGTTATCGCAGCCATTGACGGCATCTGCGTTGGTGCGGGCGCCATGATCGCGCTCGCCGCCGACATGCGGCTCGGTACGGCGCAGGCGAAGACGGCGTTTCTGTTCACACGCGTCGGCCTCGCCGGTTGCGACATGGGCGCGTGTGCGATGCTGCCACGCGTCATCGGGCAGGGGCGCGCAGCTGAGTTGTTGTTTTCCGGCCGCACGATGAGTGCGGATGAAGGCGATCGTTGGGGCTTTTACAATCGTCTTGTCGCGCCGGAAGCCCTCGAGGGCGACGCCATCAAGATGGCCACGGATCTCGCGAGTGGTCCCACATTCGCGCACATGATGACCAAGACCATGCTCGACCAAGAATGGTCCATGACGGTCGACCAAGCGATAGAAGCCGAAGCGCAAGCGCAGGCGATCTGCATGCAGACACGCGATTTCAGGCGCGCCTACGACGCGTTCGTCGCCAAGCAAAAACCGCAGTTCAAAGGGGATTGAGCATGAGCGCCGCGCACGTTCCCCTGCACGACACCAGCTTTCTCGACTGGCCGTTCTTCGAGGACCGCCACCGCAAGCTTGCGCGCGATCTCGACGCGTGGTGCGCGACACATCTGGCCGATCTCGGGCATGGCGACACAGACGGCATCTGTAAAACGATCGTGGCGCGCCTCGGAGCCGATGGATGGCTGCGGCATTCGGCACCCGATCCGGCAGATTTGAGCGCGCGCATCGACGTGCGCTCGCTTGCGATCATTCGCGAAACACTCGCGCGCCACCACGCCCTCGCGGACTTCGCGTTCGCCATGCAGGGGCTCGGAATGGGGCCGGTGACGCTGTTCGGCACGCACGAGCAGCGGCAGATGTGGCTGTCAAAAACGCGTTCAGGCCAAGCGATTTCCGCGTTCGCACTGTCTGAGCCCGCATCCGGGTCCGACGTCGCCAACATGACGACGTCGGCCACGAGCGACGGCGGCAGTTATGTTGTCGACGGCGAGAAGACATGGATCTCCAACGGCGGCATCGCCGACATCTACGTTGTGTTCGCGCGCACGGCAGGTGTTCCAGGTTCGAAGGGCATTTCAGCGTTTCTCGTGCCCGCGGCGACGCCAGGTTTCTCGATCGTCGAGCGTATCGACGTGACGGCGCCACACCCGCTTGCACGCATCGCATTCAAGTCGTGCCGCATCCCGATGGCCGCACGCATCGGCGGCGAAGGTGATGGCTTCCGCATGGCCATGGCGACGCTGGATGTGTTTCGCCCGACGGTCGGCGCGGCTGCACTAGGTTTTGCGCGCAAGGCACTTGGCCTTACGTTGCGTCGTGTGCAGTCGCGGCAACTGTTCGGCGCTTCCATGACGGACCTGCAGATGGTGCAGGGACATGTCGCCGATATGGCGTTGCAAATCGATGCAGCAGCCTTGCTCGTCTATCGCGCGGCATGGGCCAAGGATCAGGGCGCGGAACGTATCACGCGCGAGGCCGCCATGGCCAAGATGTATGCGACGGAAATGGCGCAGGACGTGGTCGATCGCGCGGTACAATTGCATGGCGGAGACGGTGTGCGCGTCGGCAATCCCGTGGAGGATCTGTACCGGGAAGTCCGCGCGCTGAGGATCTACGAGGGAGCAACCGATGTTCAAAAAGTGGTTATCGCGCGCGCAGCCCTCGCTGGCAGCCGCGCCGCACGCTGAGCGCAAGGAGGCCACCATGCTTGGACCCTCGGCACACGTCGATACGTTCACGCGTGATCGCTTGCCGCCACCCGAGCAGTGGCCGGACATACAGCTCGGTCCATTTCAATATGCCGAGCGCATCAACGCAGCCGTGGAACTCACCGACCGCATGGTCGAGAGGGGTTTCGGCGACAACGTCGCGCTAATCGGCAACGGCCGGCGGCGCACCTACAAGGAGTTGACCGACTGGAGCAACCGCGTCGCGCACGCGCTCGTCGACGACTACGGCATGAAGCCGGGAAACCGAGTGTTGATCCGCTCCGGCAACAATCCAGCAATGGTTGCAGCCTGGCTCGCGGTGACCAAAGCCGGCGGCGTCGCCGTCAACACGATGCCGATGCTGCGCGCGGGCGAACTTGCCAAGATCGTCGACAAGGCTGAGATTTCTCTCGCCCTTACCGACAGCCGCCTGACCGACGAGATCGTCGCGTGCGCCAAGGACAGTCGGTTCCTGAAGCGTGTTGTCACGTTCGACGGCACAGCGAACTTCGATGCGGAACTCGACCGCATCGCGCTCGACAGGCCGGTGAGGTTCGACGCGGTGCAAACGGGTCGAGACGACGTCGCGCTGCTCGGCTTCACGTCGGGCACGACGGGCGAGCCAAAGGCAACGATGCATTTCCATCGCGACATCTTGATCATTGCGGACGGCTACGGGCGTGAAGTGCTGGGCGTGAAGCCGACCGACGTATTCTGTGGCTCGCCGCCGCTCGCCTTTACGTTTGGGCTCGGCGGATTGGCCGTATTCCCGCTCCGCTTCGGCGCGGCGGCCGCGCTGCTCGAAAACGCCACGCCGCCAAATCTCGTCAAGATCATCGAGCAGTATAAGGCGACGATCTGCTTTACGTCGCCGACGGCTTATCGCGCGATGATGGGGGCGATCGACCAGGGCGCGGACCTATCGACGTTGCGCATCGCGGTGTCGGCTGGCGAAACACTGCCGGCGCCGGTTTACGCGGATTGGATGGCGAAGACAGGCAAGCCCATGCTCGACTGTCTCGGCTCAACAGAGATGTTGCACGTGTTCATCTGCGGTCGCATCGGCGAGCAGAAAGCGGGCGTCACGGGCAAAGTTGTGACCGGCTACGAGGCGCGCGTGGTTGATGACGACATGCGCGACAAGCCTTTCGGCACGCCCGGCCATCTCGCCGTGCGCGGACCCACGGGCTGCCGCTATCTCGCGGATGCGAGGCAGGCGAAGTATGTGCGTAACGGCTGGAACATTACGGGCGACACGTACATCAAGGACGCAGACGGATCATTCCGTTTCGTCGCGCGTGCCGATGATATGATCATCTCGTCCGGCTACAACATCGCGGGCCCCGAAGTCGAAGCCGCGCTGATGACGCATCCTGATGTCGCCGAGTGTGCGGTGGTCGGCGCACCTGATGCCGAGCGCGGCATGATCGTCGAGGCGCATGTGGTGCTGAAGCCCTACATCGCGGGTGATGCCGCGACTGTGCAGCGACTGCAGGATCACGTGAAGGCGACCATCGCGCCGTATAAGTATCCGCGCCGCATCGTGTTCATCGATGCGCTGCCGAAGACGCAGACGGGCAAGATCCAGCGCTTCCGTCTGCGTGCGGATGCCAGCAGCGGAGCCGCGACATGACCATGCAGTTTTTGCAGCCGAAAGGTTGGGCGCCGGCGAAAGGCTATTCGAACGGCGTCGCAGCGACGGGGCGGCACATCTTCGTCGCCGGTCAGATCGGGTGGAATGAGCAGCAGCTTTTCGAAAGCGACGACTTCGTTGCGCAAGCGGAGCTGGCGCTAAGGAACATCGTCGCGGTGCTCGCGGAGGCCGGCGCTGCCCCGCATCACGTGACACGCATGACCTGGTACGTGACCAACAAGCGCGAATATCTCGCAGCCGGCCGCGATCTTGGCGCGGCCTACCGACGCGTGTTCGGCAAGCATTTTCCGGCCATGACAGCGGTGCAGGTTGTTGCGCTGATCGAGGACCGGGCGAAGGTCGAGATCGAGGCGACGGCGGTTATTCCATAACCGCGACGACCTGCTGGAACGAATACGCCGTATAGCGGCACGTGCGACCTGTGCGCGCGAGGAACTCGCGGAACGCCTTGTGCTCGTGCACCTGCCAGGCCGGATAGTTGAAGTACTCATCGAACACGATCACCGTGCCTGGCACGATCTGCTTTTCCAAGTGATCGAAGATCGTCACAGTCGAAGAGTACAAGTCGCAATCGACGTGAAGGAGCGCGATTTTTTTCTCGCCATGTGCCGGCAACCATTTCGGCAGGCTGTCAGAGAACCAACCCTTGTGGAGCCGCACGTTGGCTGGCACTTTCGGCATCTTGCCGCCATTGTTGAACGAGCCGGCTTCCATCTGGTTGCCCGACCAGCTCTCAGGCAGGCCTTCAAAGCTGTCGAAGCCGTGGATCTCGTGCTTCGGCAGTTTCTTGCCGATGAAGTTGATCGTGCCGCCCTGGTTGACGCCGAACTCTGCGACGATGCCCGGAATCTTGGCAGACTTGATCGCAAAATCCATCAACTCGCGCGGCGTGTCGAAGGATACGGCTTCCGGCATTTCCTTGACGATGAAGTCCATTGTCTCACTGAGCGCACGCTTCTGCAACGCGCGATAGGGATGCAGCGTGCCGTACGTCATCGGCAACTGCAGAAACATGATCGCCTTCTGCACGAAGCTTTTCAGCGGATAGTTGGCAATGAACATGGCGATTTCCTGCGATCAGGCGGACGGTTGGCGTTGAAGGAAGTTGCCGAGCACAAGAGCGCGCAGCACGGCGAAGACCGAGGCAAACGAGACAGCGACAGCACAGGCTTTCGCGACCATAGGATGATAGCCGCCGAGGTCAGCGACCACCCAGACAACACTTGTCGTCACGATCAGCCCTGTGAACCCTGCGAGGAAGAACTGCCCTAGCACAGGGGCCTCAGCTGCGCCCCCACGCGCTTTCAGAATGTCCGTAAACAGCACACGAGACGACACCGCATAGTGCGCCACGACGCCGAAGACGAAGCCGACGGCGGCGGCGGCCGCGGCCACCGGCAGTACCATCAGAGCGAACCGATAGATCGTCACGTCAGCGACGAGAGCGGCAGCGCTTACCGCCAAATAGCAGCCCATGCGGAACGCGGCGTAACCGCGTTCCGGGCCAAGCTGTGCAATCAGCGTCGATGACAGACGCTCGATCACGCAGCTTCTCCGACCTTGCGCGGCACCATGCGGACGCTCTTGAGAGCTTGGCTTGCGCCTGAGCCGCCCGCTTCGTGATATTCGGCGTCTTCGTTCACGTTCCAGATGTCGAACAGCTGCTCACCGGCGATGATGTTCTGCACCGTCAGCATCGCCGTCATCATGGCGTGATCCTGGTTGTTGTACTTGTGCATGCCGTTGCGGCCGACGAGATGTAGCGACGGATATTTTTCAGCGAGTTCCGAACGGATGGCTTCGACGTTCTGTTTGTAGGTCGCGTCATAGACCGGATAGGCCTTCTTCTGGCGCACGACGCAACCGTCACGAATGTCGTCTTTGGTGACCAGGCCGATCTTGCACAGTTCCTTGGTGGCGAGCGCGATCAGATCGGCATCGCTTGAATTCCAAAGGCCGTCGTTTTCGAAGCAGAAGTACTCAAGACCGAGCGTCGACTGCGTCGTGTTCGGGATCATTTCCGGCGACCACGAACGGAAGTTCTGGATGCGGCCGACCTTCACGCTCGGGTCGTGGATGTAGATCCAGTTGTCCGGAAAAAGATCGGGCTTCTCGACCACGAGCGCGACGGTGATGAAGTCGCGGTAGCTCAGCTTATCAGCTGACGTCACGCAGGCGGGTCTCTCCACGAACGAGCGCACGAGTTCTGTGATCGGCGCAGACGAGATCACGTTGTTGGCGGTGAACTTCTTTGTCTCGCCGTTGGTCGTGCGCGCGGTGATAGTCCAGAGTTTCTTCGCGGCGTCGTAGTCGAGTGTCTCAAGCGAGGTGCCCATGTGAATGGTGCCGCCTTGTGCGCGCGTCTTGGCCGCGGCGGCGTCCCACATCATGCCAGGACCTTTGCGCGGATACTGGAAGCTCTCGATCAGCGTCTTGATGACCTCGCCATCATGCGCCTTGGTGCCGTCCTTGAAACCGGCAGGTTTCATCGATTTGCGCAGCGCCTGCGCCATGGCCGTCCACAGATCGAGGCCCTTGATGCGCTGTGCGGCCCAATCGGCACTGATGTCGTCGCAGCTCATGCCCCACACTTTTTCCGTGTAGGTCTTGAAGAAGATCGAGAACAGGCGCTCGCCGAATTGATTCGCGACCCACTCATGGAAGGTTTCCGGCTTCTCGTTCGGAAACGCCTGCTTGTACATGAAAGACAAGACGCACATGCTGGATTCGATCACGCCGAGGTTGGTCAGCGCCTCAAAAGCCTTGAGCGGATATGAGTAGTATTTGCCGTCGTAGTAGATGCGGCTCAGACGCGGACGTTCGATGAAATCCTGCGGCAGGATTTCCTTCCAGAGGTCGACAACTTCCTTCGACTTCGAGAAGAAGCGATGGCCGCCGATATCAAAGAGAAAGCCCTTGTAGTTCGCCGTGCGCGAGATGCCGCCGACATAAACCGGATCGGCTTCTATCACCGTCGTCGATACGCCCTCCTTGGTCAGGAGGTAGCTCGACGTCAGGCCGGCTGGGCCAGCACCGATCACAAAGACTTCCGAATGCGACATGGATTGCCTCATCTGTAACACCATGCGCATCCGCCGACGCATGCGTGCAAATCTGATTCGACTGCCAGCATTAAGCAGAAACGTTAAACAAACCCTTGCTACGGCGCCGTTCCGGCACGTGTGGTGAGTGGGGCGTTAAGGGTGTTTCAAACCGGCAACGGTATGGTGCAGGCACATTCAGCCCGAGTTGCAGCATCATGACCACCCTTGCCGTCGGCCGGCCCGCCGAGCCATTTGCATCGCTGCGACCTTTGCTGTTGTCGCGCTGGTTGTGGTGTCTTGGCGCCGCCCTGTTTGTTGTGCTGCGCGATTTTGGGCAGGCGCAGTTGCTGACGTCACTTGGCGACACGGACGATGCGGCGCGACTGGTGCAGGTTCGGGAATGGCTGGCGACCGGCAATTGGTACGACATGCTGTTGCCACGGTTTGGCGGACCGACACCTCTGTTGTCGCACTGGTCACGGCTCGTCGATCTGCCGATTGGAATGCTGCTCGTGTTCTTCGGCGCGTTCCTGTCGCCTGAGGCTGCGGAACTCGCCACGCGTGTTGCGTGGCCAACGATCTTGCTTCTCGTGTTCTTGCGCCTACTTGTGCGTGAGGCCGAGGTGCGGGGCGGCACAACTGCCGGCGTGCTCGTGATCGCGGTTGCCGTCACGACGTTCACCGCGCTCTATCAGTTCAGGGTCGGGCGGATCGACCATCACAACGTGATGATCATCGGCACGGTCATCGGTTTTCTCATGCTGGCGCGCAGCTTCGATACGCCGCGGATCGGCTACGGCGCGGGCGTGTTTCTAGGGTTCGCCCTTGTAATCGGCTACGAGCCGGTCTTGCTGATCGTGCCTGCAGTTGGAGGTTTTTCTGTCTTTGCCGCCTGTCGTACTCAGCATCTCGAGGCGGCACGCAACATCGCCATCGGACTTGCAACAACACTCGCAGCCGGCTTGCTCCTGACTATGCCGCCGTGGCTCTGGCATGCGGCCCCGTGCGACTCGCTCGGCGCCAACATGCTTTTGCTCGCGACAGTCGGGGCGATTGGCCTTGCCTTCGTTGCGGCGCGCGGCCGGAGTTGGTCGTTGGCACTGCGGCTTGGCACACTGGCAGGCTATGGCGCAGTCGGGACGGCTGCGTTCTTTGCCGCCAACACGCAGTGCCTGCGTGGCCCATTCGGTCTGATGAGTCAGGAGGCTATTGATCTCTGGCTTGTGAGCGTTTGGGAGGGCAAGAGCATCTTTGAGATGCTGGCGGTTCAGCCTGCCCCGATGGTTGTGTATCTTGTTTTCGTGTCGGTTGCGCTTGTCGTTGCGGCCCTGCGCTATCACCATGCACGCACCGACGATGCGCTCGCCTTGCTTGCTCTGCTGGTGCTGGCGTCACTTGCGTCACTGACGACGATCAAGCTGATCTCCTACGCCAGCGGCCTTGCCGTGTTTTCAATTGCATTGTTCGTCACCGGGTTGACGGGCGGAGGACAGCTATCGCCGCTCTCGGCCCGCCTGCTCGGTGCGATCGCCTTGAATCAGAGCACGCTGACGGTCGTGATCGGGCTCGCTCTCACAGCGGGCGGCGTGTCGAAGGCTGCGATCGAAGGCTCGGCGCTGAAGGAAACCGATCAGTGTCGCACCACGCAGGTCATGCAGTCCCTTGCCAAGCTGCCCAAGGGATTCGTGGTCGCAAGCGTCGACTTCGGCCCGTATATCGTCGCGAAAACGCGCCATGATGTGCTTGCGGCGCCGTACCATCGCATCGATGGCGCCATCGTCGAGAGCTACAAGATCCTGCGTGGCACACCCGAGGTCGCCGAACAGAAACTGCGCGCGCTCGATGCTGACTATCTCATCGAATGCGTGCCAGTATCGAAGCCGGGCGAGCCCGTGCGCCTGGAAGATGGCGTGACACGCGACAGCCTCATTGGCCGCCTCAGTCACGGCGAAACCGTGCCATTCCTGGCAGAGCTGAAGAACGCCACCAACGAGCCGTCCGTACGCGTGTGGCGCGTGAAGCGGCGGGACGAACCGTGATCAGGCTCAATGTTCAGACATGGCGCTTGATCAGATCTGCCAGAGTTGATTTTTGGCGGCCATCAGCATCGAAGTTGGACGGCGCGAGCCAGGCTTCGTAAGCGGCGCGGCGGGCGGGCCATTCGTCACCGATCATGGAATACCAGGTCGTGTCGCGTGTACGGCCCTTGATGACCACGGCGCGGCGGAAAAAGCCTTCGTAGGTGAAGCCAAAACGAAGGGCTGCCCGACGCGACGGCGCGTTGAGCGCGTTGCACTTCCACTCGTAGCGCTGATAGCCGAGCGTCTCGAAGGAATACTTGGCGAACAGGTAGTTGGCTTCCGTCGTCACGGGTGTTTGCGAGATCGCCGGCCCCCAGAAGATGCTGCCGATCTCAATCGACTGGTTCGCGGGATCGATGCGCATCAAAGTTTGGCGGCCCTCGCAGCGGCCGGTGCGCTTGTCGATGACGGCAAAAAATAGTGGGTCCTCGCTTGCGGCGCGACCGGTCAGCCAGGCTTTGAAGTCGGCAAAGTTCGTCGGCGCATCTTCGAATAAGTATTGGTGCCGTGCTGCTGCGTCCGGTGGTGATGACGCCGCAAACAGTTGCTCTGCATGGAGCGCAACGTTGATCGGCTCAAGGCGGCAAAAGCGGCCTTCGAGCACAACGCGCTCAGGGCGTTTCGCGGGGACGAACGTCGTGATCTTGGGGCCGATGTGCAAACCCGTTGCGGGATCAGTCTCGCGTGGGATCTGCGCTTCAAAGTCGAACATGGCGGATGTGTCCTGATGTCAGCGCATTTCAGCGCACAATCCCATACGCACTGAACGGGATGAACGCCACCGGCTCGCCCGCGTGCACATCGCCGTGCGCCTCGGGGATCTCGATCAGACCGTCAGCGGCGCGCAAGCCCGAGATCAGACCGGAGCCGTCACGGCGGAACTTGTCGACGGCGAGTTGCCCGTTGTGCTGGCTCAACATGCCGCGCCAGTATTCGCGCCGGCCGGGCTTGCGACCGTCGAACGTGAAAGCGGCGGGCAGAGTGTATCGCACAGGCTCGAACCAGGGCGCGCCGCCCATGCGCCGCAGCAACGGGAATGCGTAGAGCAGAAAGCATACGAAGACCGCGACTGGGTTGCCGGGTAATCCGAGCACGACACAATCGCCGATCTGGCCGAACGACATGGGGCGGCCGGGCTTGATTGCGAGCTGCCACAAATGGCGTTTGCCAAGCACCTCGAGCGCGGTGACCATGTGGTCTTCCTCGCCCTTGCTCGCGCCGCCCGAGGTGATCACGACATCGCAGGTGCGGGCGGCATCGCGCAGCGTCGCGTGCAACGTCTCGGGTTTGTCGGGGGCGACGCCGAGGTCGATGGGAAGCGCGCCTGTTGATGCAACCAGCGCTGTCAGCATGGGCATATTCGCGTCGTAGACTTGTCCGTGCGCGAGCGGTGCGCCAGGGCGGACGACTTCGTCGCCAGAGGACAGGATGCCGACGCGCAGCCGCGCAAACACGGGCACGCGCGCCATGCCGACCGAGGCGAGGGCCGCCAGATCCTGCGGGCGGATGACATCGCCGTGCGCCATCAGTGGCGCGCCAGCGGCTACGTCTTCGCCGGCCTTGCGTACGTTGGCCCCGGCCTTCAGCCCAGCCGGCACGGTGACGATGTTATCGGCAACCACGCAGTCTTCCTGCATGACGCAGGTGTCGGTGCCAGCTGGCATGACAGCGCCGGTGAAGATGCGGGCGGCGGATTTGGGCGCGGCGGGCGCGCTCGCAGCGTGCCCGGCGGCGACACGCGCTGTGACGGCAAATGTGCTGCCGTGCGCGCGATCATAATCGGTGGCGGCGAAGGCATAGCCATCAACGGCCGCGTTGGTGTGCATGGGCACGGGAAACCGCGCCGACACGTCGTCAGCCAAGATGCGCCCGGCGGCGTCGATCAGCGCAACCTCTTCGCGCTCGGCGACCGTTGCGACGCGTGCCCGCAAGATCGCAATCGCTTCGGCGTGGAGCAGCCGAGGACGGTCTGAAACGAAGCAATCATCGGCCAGTTTGCGCATAGCCCCGTGTACGCGAACACGGGAGTACGCGAAACCCATTGCTACCGCTGCGTCTGCGATCCCGTTGCAGGCCGTCGCCAACTCGCGTAAATGCTGGGACATGTCGGATCTGATGACCATACGCGCCATTGCGCGAATTACCGTCCCCGCCGCTTGACAGCGCCGGGGTCCTCGCGCGTGTGCGCGAAACAGAACCAAACCAGTACGCCCGACACTCCCAGACGGACACACCATGACCGATAAGAAAACCGCGCCCCCCGTTGCTGGCGGCCGGCTCCGCACAGGGGATGAGCCAGCCACCGGCGAAAGAGATTGGGGCAAGACTCTCGCGCTGCCGCAGACCGATTTTCCCATGCGCGCAGGCCTGCCGCAACTGGAGCCGAAGCTCGTCGAACGGTGGCAGAAAACGGACCTGTACGCGCAACTCCGCAAACAAGCCAAAGGTCGCCCGAAGTTCATCCTGCATGATGGGCCCCCGTATGCGAACGGCAACATCCACATCGGGCACGCGCTGAACAAGATCCTCAAGGATCTCGTGACCAAGTCGCAGCAGATGCTCGGCAATGACTCGAACTACGTGCCCGGCTGGGACTGCCACGGCCTGCCGATCGAGTGGAAGATCGAGGAGCAATATCGCGCCAAGGGCAAGAACAAGGACCTCGTGCCGATCGTCGAGTTCCGTAGGGAGTGCCGCACGTTTGCTGAGCACTGGATGAAGGTGCAAAGCGAAGAGTTCCAGCGCCTCGGTGTGGTCGGTGATTTCAAGAATCCGTACACGACCATGTCGTATCCGGCGGAAGCCCAGATCGCGCGCGAGCTGCACAAGTTCGCCGAGACGGGCCAGCTGTATCGCGGCTCGAAGCCGGTCATGTGGTCCGTGGTCGAGAAGACCGCGCTGGCTGAGGCGGAGGTCGAGTATCACGATTATCAGAGTGATATGGTTTGGGTGAAGTTTCGGATTGAAGGGCGACACGGTGGGCCAGCGAAAGTTCAAAATTTTTCCCCAACTGTTGTAGTCGATCCCCAGACAGACAAAGTCCAAATAGAAGCGACTAGGGTCGCTTCAGGCGTTCCCGATTATCTGCGTCAAGTAGGCAAAGCTGCCGAGCAAGCGGACGAACTCGTCGGCGCTTTCGTAGTCATCTGGACCACCACGCCGTGGACGCTCCCCGGCAACCGCGCGATCTCGTTCAACAACAAGATCGAATACGGACTGTATGAGGTCACGAAGGCGCCTGAGAATAACTGGGCGAAGGTCGGGGAGCGCTACATCCTGGCCGATAAACTCGCCGAAGCGGTCATGAAAGCCGGCAAGGTCGAGGCATACGAGAAGCGCTCAACCGTCAGCGCCTTTGATCTAAGCGGAATGGAGTGTGCCCATCCGCTGCGGAGTGCCAATCTCGGCGGCTATCGTTTCGCCGTCCCCCTGCTCGACGGCGATCACGTCACGGATGATGCGGGCACGGGCTTTGTGCACACGGCACCGGGTCACGGCCGCGAGGACTTCGATATCTGGACGGCCTCGACACGGCTGCTGCAACAGTGCGGCATCGATCCGGCAATCCCCTATACCGTCGATGAGAACGGCGCGTTCACCAACGAAGCTCCCGGCTTCACGGGCGAACGCGTGATCACCGACAAGGGCGAAAAAGGCAAAGCCAACGACGTCGTTATCAAGGCGCTCAGCGACGCGGGCATGATGGTCGCGCGCGGACGGCTGAAGCACTCGTATCCGCATTCGTGGCGCTCGAAGAAGCCGGTCATCTTCCGCAACACGCCGCAGTGGTTCATCCATATGGATAAGGCGATCCCGTATCTCGAAGCGGCGTCGCAACGGCAGCGCGAGAAGAAGAGCGCGACAGGCACCGGCGAAGGGCACAATCAACCGCTCGACAAGTCCTTACGCGAAACCTCGCTGCGCTCGATCCGCGAGACAGAGTGGGTGCCGCCATCGGGGGAGAATCGCATCCGCGGTATGATCGAGGCGAAACCCGATTGGGTCGTCTCTCGCCAGCGCGCGTGGGGCGTTCCCATTGCTGTGTTTGTCAGAAAAGGCACCAACGATGTGCTCGTCGACCCTGACGTGAACCAGCGCATCTATGACGCTATGTATGCCGAAGGCGCTGACGCGTGGTTCGTCGATGCTGATGGCGCACGCTTCCTCAAAGCGCCAACAAAACTCGCGCCGCAAGGCTACGACCCCGCGCTGTTTGAGAAGGTCAACGACGTGCTGGATGTCTGGTTCGATTCAGGCTCGACCCACACCTACGTGCTCGAAGATCCCAAGCACTTCCCAACGCTGGCTGGCATCAAGCGCAAGATCGACGGCGGCGTCGATCGCGTGATGTACCTTGAAGGATCGGATCAGCACCGCGGCTGGTTCCACTCGTCGCTGATCGAGAGTTCCGGTACGCGTGGACACGCGCCGTTCGACGTCGTGCTGACGCACGGTTTCATTCTCGATGAGAAGCACGAGAAGATGTCGAAGTCGGTCGGCAACGTCGTCACGCCGCAGGAGGTGATGAAGACGTCGGGCGCGGACATTCTGCGCTTGTGGGTCGCGTCGTCCGATACGACATCGGATGTGCGTTACGGGCCGGCGATCATCGCGGCTGCCTCGGACAACTATCGCAAAGTGCGCAACACGCTGCGCTGGATGCTCGGCACGCTGTCGCATCTTCCCGTCGCATCCGGCCGGCTCCCCGCAGGGGAGTCCGATGCGACAACGAAGGACGATATGCCGGAGCTGGAGCGCTATATGCTGCACCAGATGGCGGAGCTGTATCCGGTCATCCGCAAGGCCTACGACACCTACGACTATGCCAAGGTCGTGGCGACGCTCGCGCACTTTATGAACACGGACTTGTCGGCGTTCTACTTTGATATCCGCAAGGATGCGCTCTACTGCGAGGCGCCGAGCAGCCTCAAACGACGCGCCGCGCTGACCTGTGTCGAGCACATCTTCCGCTGCGTGACGACGTGGCTCGCGCCGATCCTGGTGTTCACCTGCGAGGAAGCGTGGCTCGCGCGCTACCCGAGCGAGACGGGCTCCGTGCATGCGGAGTTGCTGGCTGAGGCGCCCGCCGCGTGGCGCGATGAGGCGCTGGCGAAGCGGTGGGAGATGATCCGCAACGTGCGCCGTGCCGTGACCGGTGCTCTCGAAATCGAGCGGGCGGCGAAGCGCATGGGCGCCTCGCTTGAGGCTGCGCCGACGGTTTATGTGCAGATGGATAAGGCTGATGTTGATGCGCTGAATGCGCCATCGGTGGCGTTTGCGGACGTGTGCATCACATCGGGCATCTCGCTTGTGGAGGGCGCGGGTCCTGCGGACGCGTTCCGGCTCGATGACCTGAAAACCGTTGCGGTGGTGCCAGGCAAAGCTCCCGGCACGAAGTGCGCGCGCTCGTGGCGCTACACGACTGACGTCGGCAGCGACCCGAAGTATCCGGAGTTGTCAGCACGCGATGCCAAGGTCATGCGGGAACTCGATGCGGCGTAAGGCGTGCAGTGCGAGTTCGGCAACCGATTCCGATGCATCGATGAAGTTCACCCCACGTCACCATGTTGGCTGAGACGTGTCAGGGAGAGGAGTGTTGCGAAACCATGGCTTGCGGTACAAGCCCGTTTATCGGAGGCGAGAGGATATCGCTGCGACCGGCCTAGAATTGAAGGGCATTGAACTCCGGTCGCCCGCCCCGCCTCACCCGCGACGCTGCAGCCATACTCACATTTAGGGAGCTTTTCTTTTGAACTTGCACGAGCGATTTTTGCGCCGGGGCATACGACGGATTGCCTATTTTCACTGTGATCATTGGGAGCCTTGGCGCCCTATCCGAGGTGAGGCGGCCGTAAGCCAGCGCGCCGTCGACGAGGTCGGGGCGTTCGTGCGCCAGCTCGAGCGCATAGATTTCGCGCGCCGGTTGACGCTGTTCTACAAGCCGCAAATCGGATGGACGAATGATGAGCCTGTGGCTCTTAAGCTTGGTCTGCGCGGCCATGCCGAAGACCGCGTGCGCTTCATGGAACGCTCGCCGGTGCACAAGGCAATCTATGCAAGCGCTCTGAGCCAAATCGTCGGCCCCACCGAGCATGCCATAGAGGTCCACATCCACCACGAAAACATCGTCCACAACACCGATCACGCCAAGCCGGAAGCGGCGGCGTTTTTTGCGCGTGACGACGTCCGCGTGCATGAAGAAGCGCGCCTCGAAATGTTCATCCAACTCTCGTTGGCGGCGATTCGCGAGGAAACCGGGCTTGATCTGAAACGCTGGTTTTTTGTCCATGGACAGTGGGCGCTCAACGCGTCGGACCCCAAAGTGTGTCACGTCACACGCGAAATCGAAATCCTGCTCGCCAATGGTTGCCGCGGCGATTTCACGATGCCGGCCGGTCGAGGCTCGGTCAATCCGCGATTGGCGGTGCCCTACTTTGTCCGCCCGTATGATGCGCCAAAAGGTTACGACCTTCCGCACGCAGAGCCCGAGTTTGCCTACGGCAATGCTCAAGCGGCCAAAGACAAATTCTTCATATGGTCGTCACGGATCAAACATTCCGGCTGCTCGCTCGACTACTACGCACCCTGGCTTAGGAAACGCCTCGAGAGTCCCGATGATTTTGCGCACGACATCGTAGCAGACAGTTTTTGTGTCGACGGGACGCTGTTCATCAAGACGCATGCGCATTCCTTGCACACAAACTATTATCAAGACGGGATTGAGCCGATCGCCCCACATGCTCAGCCGCAAATCATCTCTGTTTTTCGGCGCATCTTCGATACCGCGGCATCGGCGGGCATCGAGGTTCAGTTTGCAACGGCGGCAGAGATCTTCGACATGTTCGCTGCTGCCAGCTATGTGCCGCCTGATGGCTTCGATCTGCACATCCCTGGTACGTGCGACACGATCGACGGCATCGTGCCTCCTCCCTCGTCGCGCGCGCCTCTCAGCAGAGCCGTCCGGGTCAAAGCGACCCGCGCGCCGATTGTGCCCGCGAAAGAGGCGGCGAGCCTGCGCACGACGGCTGCTGATGTCAGCATCATTGCGGCTCGCATCGATCAAATGTGTGTGGCCGCGGTGTCGGCCAGGGTTGAGGCGTTTGGGTTGGATGAGGCTGGTGCGGGGCCGTACTATGGCGCACGGCTGAAGCAGGGCCGCGTTCTCGCCGGCTACGAAATCGATCTGGCCCGTGAGATCCTCGCGCACTTTGGAGATTTTGGGTCTTACGTCGAAGTCGGATGCGGTTTCGGCGCGTTGACTATTCTGCTGTCGGCGTGCGGGCTGCCGAGCGTTGGCGTGGAGCCGAACGCGCGTCGCTTGTCTGGCGCTCGTGATATCTGGGACACCCATGTGTCAGGGACTGATTTGGCACGGCGCGAGCCCGAGTGGCGACACACCACGTTGCGAGGCTTCGCCGGCGACACCGATCTTGATCAGTCGATGGGCCTGTTCACGAACATCATCACGACCATCGACAACAGAGACCGTTTTCTCGATGACACCACCCGGTTCAAAACCGTCATCATCGACGTGCAGCGCTATTTGAGCCGCGTGACAACGCGTGAAGGCGAGGATGCGCTGATTACGGAGTTGTGCAGCACGGGCCTCTCGGAACCGCGAGAGGTGCTGGATCTTGGCAAGCACGGGCGCTACGTGGCGTTCCAGGGCTCTGCCAGCGCTACGACGCGTGGGTCGTGATTGGGCCAGGCATCATTTCAAGTTCGGTGGTGGCGGAACAATGCCTGACAGGTCTGAAGCAGGCCCAGAAATTTGCAATGCGAAGCCTGCTTTTGGTTGAGGCTTTGCGTGAATGAACCTGTCGTAGACTTCGCCAGCGGTTAAGAACTCGAACGCGACATCGGCCATGGCGGCGGCTTCCATCAAGGTTTCGAACAGCCGCTGTGCCGCCGGTTGCGCCAGAGGAAACACAGCAGGCGCGCTTTGCTCGAAATATGCAGGATGCATCGAATGCGCATGTGTTTTTAGATACAACGTGCCGTCGATGGCATAGCTGTCGCGCAACATCTCCTCGACGGCCGATGCCGGCTTCTCGAGGCGTTCCTGCACCCACGGCGCATAGTGGTCGAGGGAACTGCCGCGATGTTTGATGAGTGACGACCAGATGAAAAACTTCGATGCGGCCGCGGCGCTGTTGCCGTAGGCGCGTTCTGGATTTCCCTCCGGTTGGTCGTAGCCCTTGGCGGCGGCGATGGGCGTGACGAAGTACGGGACGTTGAGGCGCGGATTGACCGCTCCACGTCCCGCCGGAAACGTGAAATCACCTTTGCAGCCGTGAGCGGCAAGGATCTGAAGTTCCCGCACAATGTGACAGACGGTCGGATCGGAGGCCTGTAAGGCCCAATGGCCGTGCACGAAAAACCAGTGCGGTTTTGCAAGTCCTGTCTCGTCTCGGATCGCATCGAGGACGAGCCGGACGCCGAGATCGAAGCGTTGTTCCTCATGGGCACGACCGCGTGCGGATTCCAGATAAGCGCCGGTTGCGGGGTACACAGGCGCGGTATTGTAGGTGTATCCCTCGTGATGGATGTGCACCTCGATCGCGTGCTCCGACCTATCCAAGAGATCGCGCATGGCATTGCGCGCATGTGTGATGGTCGCTTCGTCTCGCGACAGAAAGACGATTGCATCGTCTGCGGCGGCCTTCAGTCCCTGCTGCTTGCCGGTGTCGAGCGTTGTGTAAACGCCCGGCCGGTAAAATAACGTCATGCGGCGCGCGTAGGGCAGCGCGTTCATGTCGTCGACAAACTGGCCAATGCGGTCGGCCGTGATGGGGAGGCTTGAGACGCGTGTGTGTCCAGGCACGGTCTTCCACGGTTCCCAATGGTCGCAATGAAAATAGACAACTCTGGACACGTCCCGCTGGCGCAAGACATCAGCAAGTCGTGAAATGTCTGGGCGCGGCACGAACACGCATCCTCATTCAGCTTCTCTTGTCGCAGCAATTCGAGTGCAGCGCTTGCTGCCCGGCCGTGTCAGCGCGTCGTCTTTGGCAATACGGCGTCCGTTTCGAATGCGCCAACATGGTCTTATGCGAAACGGGCTCGGTCGACCTTGCTTGAACTGTATGCCTGTGCGGACGTTGCAAATACATAGGCAGCGTCCTATAGCGGGGGGAGTTTATTTACAACACCTCTCGGAGCTGGGACGTGCGAGCCCTGGCCTTATATTCGAGGCGCTTTTACTGGTTTGCGGAACAGGCTCTGGCGCCGATGTCCGAGACCTTCTCAGACAATGGCGCGTACCAAATCTTGGCCGCGGCGTGCAGCCACGCGGTCGGTCTGCCGGGCGCGGGCTTGCAATGCATCGAGCGGTTGCCGGCATCATATGCGGATCTTCCGGCCGTCGTGGATCTGCGCCTCAAGCTGGTCGAAGCCGCCTCGCGGCTCAAGGCACACCGTGCCGAGTTGGCTGACGCCGCGCGGGCGCAGGACAAGTGGTTACGTGTTCGTGCCCTGATGGAGGGTGGCTTCCATGTGCCAGCGTTGAACGCCTGTCTCGACGAGCTGAAAACGAACAACGACGCGTTCGAGCCGAACTACCGCGCGGCGCAGTGCTACAATGCCATGCGCGCATTCGGTGAGGCCGTCCCTCATCTTGAGCGGGCCATAGCGCAGAGAAGCGAGCCCCGCTTTTTAGCCTTTTTGGAGCGCTTGCGCGAGCATCAAGCCAGCCGCCGTCATCTCGGCGACGTGCGCGGGGGAGAGTTGCTCGCTGATCCAGTCCTTGGACCAGTGTTATCGAGCAGGGCTTCGTGGGAACTTCTCTATGACGATCTCATGGTGCTGGACGCACGCGCCGCCGCGACGTTGGAGTCGCATCTGAGATTTCGCGAACGGCAAGCCAAGTTTATTGCCGCGCGCCGCACGATCGGCACCTCATGGGGCGAAGCGCTTGCCTCGCAACAACCGTCGAACGGCGGCAGCGTCGCTCTTGAAGAGGATGCCAAGGATGAGGCGTCGCCCGGAGACGCGGCCCTGCGCGCCTACGATTTTTTTAGTGCAATTCTGTGTGGTGACATGACGGCCCCGCATGAAGCGAACGCGGTGCGGGCCATCGATCGGTTGGTAGAGCTTGGCCGTACCGACCTCGTGCTTGGAATTGCGTACGCGCTGGATACGTCGGCCTGGCCGGCGGTGTCTGACAAACTACAGTCCGTCGCCGTGCGTTTCGACCAGAGATTTGCCCGGCCCGATCGGTCGACAGAGATCACGCGAATTGGGGGAAATGGGGATGTCCCGACGTTCCGACCCGGCGTCGCCACTGCCGGTGTCGAAAGCCTGTTACCCGAGCCACATGAGGGGCCTGGTCTGCGTGGCGAGAACGTGTCGATTGTAATCTTATCGCAGAACCGCGTGCGCTTGACGCTGCGATTGCTGCGCTCGATTTCGGCGGCCATGCCCAACTTCCCCGGCGAGATTCTGATCTTCGACAATGGATCAGAACCCGGCGTCGTCGAACGGCTCGAACGCGAGGCGCAGCGGTCGGAGCTGCAAACCCGCATTGTGCGGTCGCCGGTGAATCTTGGGGTTGGACCTGGACGCAACGTGGCGTTTCAAGCCGTAACGAAGCCTTGGGTGTTGTCATTGGACAACGACATGGTGTGCCTTGCAGATCCATTTGCGGATGCGCAGCGCGTTTTTGAAAAGCTCGGCGCCAAATACATCAATTTTCCATTTCTCAATCCGAATGATGTGACGAACTACGGTGTCGGCAAAGCCTGGTTCGTTGTCAACTCGGATGCCGGCACCTATTTGCGGCACGGCAACGCCATCGATTTAAACCTGCAGGCCGCTCCAGAGCGACTCTCATCAGGCTTCTTTTCAAATCGCGTTTCAGGCGGCGCGGCGCTTTACAATGGGGCCGATTTCTATGCCCGCGGTGGTTTCGATCCGGCAATGAAGGTCGGCTATGAGGATACGGAATTTTCGATCCGGCTGTCCAAATCCGGCATCTACGTCGGCAATGTTCTGCGGCCGTATTTCTTTCATGCGCATGTGGAGGCGACTTCAGCGCAAGACCTTGCCACCGAGCAGCACCGCTTTGATCCAGCAACCTTATTTGCGTCGGCAGCCCGCATGGAGGCGGTCACCGGTTTGCCGATGGGAGATCCGTCAGCTACCGCGGCCGCAACGCGACACAAGCGATCGCGCTCGTCGAAGTCGGTGTATTTTGCGCCGATCAATGATAGCACCGCCGACCGCAAAGCGGTCGCTCTTGTGCTGCCTTATCTGCCGGGGCCTTTGCAGGTCAGGTTTATGCGCGTCGCTGCAAGCTTGAGTGCCAATTATGAGTTGCACGTTTTCTACCGACACGAGTTCGCGACGGGACGGCGGCTGATGCTCAACGTCGCGTTTGCGGATGTGCTCGTTCTGCCTGAGGAAAATGCCGATCTGCTGTCTCTGGCGGACCCTATTGAACAGCTTTTGGCGTATGCGGATGCGGCGCTATTTTCGCCGCCAGTCTTGATCGTTGCTGAAAGCGACGATGGGCGCCTCAACCTCGATGTAACCGCTCAGTTCCCTGCGGGTTCAGGCTCGATTCAGACATGCCGCGCGGATGAAATTGCGGTCTCAATCGGGAGCCTTCTTGCCCAGACGGCACGTTGACCCGCATGCGAACGCCTGCCATTGAGCGGCTGCCGACAGCCCGTGGTCTTTCGCGTTCCAAGGCGAGATGACCGAGGAGACGACGGCGCGAACGCTGTCCAAAGGCGATTTTAATGCTCAATCACCAATCGACATCGCACAGCCGGGCGCGGCTGACGTGCCTTGAAGCCACCCACTCAGGCCGCGATGCGGAGCAGCTTGGCAGCCGGCGCCTTGGCATGTGGCTTGGCGATTTTTGCGGTCACGGGCAAAGCGATGATGTTGTTGCGCGGCTTCGGTCGCGTCTTTGCAGCCAGATGCTTGGCTGGCAGATAAACGCTGCGCGCGCTGACCGTCGATTTGACCTCCGTCGGTTTTTTCGGTCGACGCGTGGCGCTCTTGGCCGGCGTGATCTTGGCAATGCGCGGTTTCTTGCCGACAGGCACGTTCAGTTTGGCCTGACAGGCAATGCGCGCGGCCAACATGCGCGGCAATTGCGGTTGATGCAGTTGCACCTCGATCTGTGGCGCAACGACAACCGATGGCGGTTCAGCGATGATCACGACGGCGGGCGCAGTCCACGTGAACAGCGCGCGAACTTTTGCGCTGATCTGCGCCAGCCATCCGGTTGAAATCGGCATAGGCAATCCTCCGGTGTTCAGCCCACTCAGGCCGAGTTCTTCCAGGCGAGCGACCAGTATGGACGAGGACGCCTTGCCAAAGCGTTAAGCGCCGTATCATGGCGACACAGACATCTGTTTGAAGCCTCAACTTGGCCGGGGCTCCGGCCTGAAGGACCATCCCATGACCTTTTCCCCCCGCGTTTTCTCCGGCATGCAGCCGACCGGCAACCTGCATCTGGGCAACTACCTCGGCGCCCTCACGCGCTGGGTCGAGATGCAGGACACGCACGAATGCATCTATTGCGTCGTCGACTTGCACGCGATCACCGTGCCGCAGGATCCGGCCGAGCTGAAAAAGGCCATCCGTGACGTGACGGCGGCCTATATCGCGGCCGGTCTCGACACGAAGAAGGCGATCATCTTCAACCAGTCGCAAGTGGCCGAGCACGCCGAACTCGCCTGGATCTTCAACTGCACGGCTCGTCTCGGCTGGTTAAACAAGATGACCCAGTTCAAGGAGAAGGCCGGCAAGGACCGCGAGAATGTGTCGATCGGGCTGTTCGACTATCCCGTGCTGATGGCGGCCGACATTCTGGTCTATCGCGCGACGCACGTGCCCGTGGGCGAAGACCAGCGCCAGCATCTGGAGTTGACCCGCAACATCGCGCAGAAATTCAACAAGGACTTTGCCCCGGCGATCGCGGCGGCAGGTCTCAAGGACGGCGCGTTCCCGCTGACCGAGCCTGTCATCATGGGGCCTGCGACGCGCATTATGAGTCTGCGCGATGGCACCAAGAAAATGTCGAAGTCCGACCCGTCGGATCTCTCGCGCATCAACATGACCGACGACGCTGATACGATCGCCAAGAAGTTCGCCAAGGCGAAGACCGATGCCGAGGGCATTCCGAGCGAAGAAGCCGGCCTCGAAAACCGCCCCGAGGCCGACAATCTCGTCGGCATCTACGCGGCGCTGTCGACCAAGTCCAAGGCAGATATCCTCGGCGAGTTCGGCGGCGCGCAGTTCTCGGCCTTCAAGAAGGCGCTGACCGAGTTGGCGGTCGCGAAGTTGTCGCCTGTGAACGATGAGATGCGTCGCCTCTCGTCCGATCCGGCGGAGATCGACCGCATCCTGATCGACGGCGCGAAGCGCGCACGTGCCATCGCAGCCCCGATTCTGAAGCAGACGAAAGAGATCATCGGGTTTATCGGGTGAGTGCGCCTTTGACGAGCGCAGCCAAAACGTGGTTGTGCTGGCTTGAACGAGACATCGAGGACTGAGATGATCGCCTCCAATACCGACCTCGTCCAAGCCGCCAGCGCCGCTCAATCCGACGGGCGCAGCGTTGATCTCGGCGCCATGCCTGAATGGAACCTGGCAGATCTCTATCCAGCCATCGACGCGCCTGAAGTCGCGGCCGATCTTGCGAAAGCGGCGCGCGACGCGGCGCACATCAAGTCGAGCTATCAGGGTAAGCTCGCCGATCTCGCCAAGTCTGGCGGCGTGGCCTTGGCGGCGTCCGTGCAGGCCTATGAGCAGTTGTCGGATCTGATCGGCCGGCTCGGCTCCTACGCGGGCTTGCTCTATGCAGCCGACACAGCCGATCCCGGGCGTGCCAAGTTCTACGGCGACATCCAGGAGAAGATCACGGCGCTGACGACGGACCTGATTTTCTTTGAATTGGAGATCAATCAGATCGATGACGCCACCCTCGCCGCGGCGCTCAAGGACCCGGTACTGGCCCGCTACAAGCCATGGTTTGACGACCTGCGCAAAGAAAAGCCGTTCCAGCTTGAAGAAAAACTCGAGCAGGTGTTCCATGAGAAGTCGACGACGTCGCGCGCATCGTGGAACCGGCTGTTCAACGAGACGATGACGGCGTTGCGATTCGATGTCGAAGGCGAGCCGGGTCCGACGGCGCTCGAGCCGACGCTCAATATGCTGACCAACGCCGATGGCAAGAAGCGGCAGGCGGCGGCGGAAGCCTTGGCGAAGGTGTTCAAGGACAACATCCGCCTGTTCACCTTGCTGACCAACACGCTCGCCAAGGACAAGGAAATTTCCGATCGCTGGCGCGGCTTCAAGGACGTCGCCGACAGCCGGCACTTGGCCAATCGCGTCGAACGCGAGGTCGTGGATGCGCTGGTGACGGCCGTGCGCGCGGCCTATCCGCAGACGGCGCATCGCTATTACGCCATGAAGGCCAAGTGGCTCGGCAAAGCCAAGCTCGCGCACTGGGACCGCAACGCGCCGCTGCCTGAAAAGCCCGAGCGCGTCATGACCTGGGCCGATGCCGAGCGCACGGTGCTGACGGCCTACGCCGGCTTCGCGCCAGAGATGAGCAGCATCGCGAAAAAGTTCTTCGACAGCAGTTGGATCGATGCCCCCGTGCGCGAGGGCAAATCGCCGGGTGCCTTCTCGCATCCGACCGTGCCATCAGCGCATCCGTTCATTCTCATGAACTATCAGGGCAAGCCGCGCGATGTCATGACGCTCGCGCACGAACTCGGCCATGGCGTCCATCAGGTGCTGGCTGCGCCGCAAGGCCCGCTGCTGGCGCCGACGCCGCTGACGCTGGCTGAGACAGCCTCTGTGTTCGGCGAAATGCTGACGTTCAAGGCGCTGCTCGCCGAGACTACCGATCCGCGCGAGCGCAAAGCGCTGATGGCCGGCAAGGTCGAGGATATGATCAACACGGTGGCGCGCCAGATCGCGTTCTATTCCTTCGAGCGCAAAGTGCACGAGGCGCGCAAGGCGGGTGAATTGACGTCCGAGCAACTCGGCGAGTTTTGGCTGGAGGTGCAGCGCGAAAGCCTCGGGCCGTCGGTCGAGCTGCACGCGGGCTACGAGAATTTCTGGGCCTATATCCCGCACTTTATTCACTCGCCGTTCTACGTCTACGCCTATGCCTTTGGTGATTGCCTCGTGAACTCGCTCTATGGCCTCTATCAAGAGGCGCACCCGGGCTTCGTCGACAAGTACTTTGCCCTGTTGAAGGCCGGCGGCTCGAAGCACCACTCCGAGCTGCTGGCCCCGTTCGGCCTCGACGCGCGGGACCCCGCCTTCTGGGGCAAGGGCCTCAAGGTGCTGTCCGGTATGATCGACGAGTTGGAGAAGATGTGAGGGTGGTCGAGGCAACTTGACCAACGTGCGGCGCCGCTTTTCTAGAAAGCGCCGTCAACCGAATCAATCTGTGTCGATTTCCAGACGCTGGTAAACCTTCTGTCAATGCCTTGGCGGCATGATCTTTCAAACGCTGTCGTGTGTGCGGTGAAAAGGACCGAGACACGAAAAACAAAGGGGCCAGCGCCCCCAAGAACATCGCCAAGGTGCCTCCATGTCGCTCGTACAGCCGTCTCGGCCCAATGCTCAGCCCATGTTCGCGCGGCGCGCGGCGGGGCTGCTGTCAAAGATCGCGCCGGATCGTCGGCGTCATAAGCGCGTGGCCGTCACGCTGCTTGGCCGGTTCATGCGCGAGAACCGGCAGGAGTATCCCTGCAAGCTCATTGATATCTCCGTCGGTGGCGCCGCCATGATGTCGCCGGTCGATGTGGCGATGGATGAGCGCATCGTCGCCTATTTCGACCAACTCGGCGGCCTCGAAGGCACAGTCGTGCGCCAGATTAACGGCGGCTTCGGTTTGAAGCTGATTGCGACGCCGCACAAACGCGAAAAGCTCGCGGCACAGCTGACCTTTATCATCAATCGGCCCCACCTCGGCGACTTCGCTGAACGCCGTCACGAGCGCATGCGGCCCAAGAACGCGACGCAGAGCCTGACGCTTGTCGAGGGTCTGACAATTTCGTGTCAGGTCATCGATTTCTCGCTGTCTGGCGCGTTCATCGCAACGCCGGCGCGCCCCGAACTTGGCACCGAAATCAAGCTCGGCAATGTGCGCTGCAAAGTCATCCGCCATCGGGCCGAAGGCATCGCGGTGCAGTTCATTGACGTCCAGCAGCCCAACGCCTTGAGAAAGTATTTCGGCTGAGCGCGCCACGGTTTCACGAAACCTTTGCCGCAATGCCGTGTGAGTGTCCCCCAGTGTCTGTGACGCGTTGCGTATCTGTCCAGGCCTGACCGTTGTCGAGTTTTCCGAGAAGGAAGCGGTCCCGTGCGCGTCGTTTTGTTGTCAGTGCTGTTTGCTTTGGGCGTCGGTGGCTCTGTCGCCGTGGCCGAGCCGTCAAATCCGAGCGCCTCGCAGGAGCGCGGCTCGCCTTACCTGCGCGTGTTCGGTGTCACCCAGCCGCCTTACGGCTTCGTCGACTTCTGTAACCGCGAGCCGACTGAGTGCCGCGAAGGCGCACTTGAGGATGGCCGTCGCGCGGGCAATGCGGCCGAACTCGCCGAGCTTTCAAAGCTCAACAAGCGCATCAACAAGGAGATAGAACCGGTCTCTGATATGGACAACTACGGCGTCCAGGAGCACTGGGCCTTGCCGCGCAATGGTCGCGGCGACTGCGAGGACTACGCGTTGCTCAAGCGCCAACAGTTGATGCGCGTCGGCTGGCCCGCCAGCGCGATGCTGATGACCGTGGTGCTGGATGAAAAGAACGAAGGCCATGCCGTGCTGACGGTGCGCACCGTTTCGGGCGACTATGTGCTCGACAACAAGACCGACGAGATGAAGCTCTGGCACAAGACGCCCTATCATTTCATCATGCGCCAGTCGTATCTCAATCCGAAATTGTGGATGTCCTTGGATCCCAAGGAGGCCATGCCCTCCGTCCCCATGGCCGGCGTGAAGTCGACACAGGGCAAGTGAACCTCGGGGCAAGTAAACTTCTGTCCCTTCCGCTTGTGCTGATAAACATACATCCGATCTGCCGCCTCGACGCTGCCACGGCCTCTCGCTAGAAGCCCGTTCGGGTGACGAGGAGGCGGACGATGCTGGGGCAGATGCGCACGCTGTGGAATGCGTTGTACGATCTGTTCGCGGACAGCGGCTTCTCCATGGCTGGAGCGGTAGCATTCTCGTTTGTGCTAGCCTTGTTTCCGTTTTGTATATTTCTCGGCGCATTCGCCGGGTACTTTGGCGGCGAACAGCTCGCCAAGGCAGCTGTCGAGCAGCTGTTTAACGTCGTGCCGCCGGCGGTAGCGCAAGTGCTGGAGCCGGAGGTTATGGCGGTCATGGGCCGCAGCCGCTTCGGCCTGCTGACGGTTGGTGCGCTCATCGCCCTGTTTTTCGCGACGAGCGCGGTCGAAAGCCTGCGGGCAGCGCTGAATGTCGCCTATCGCGAGAAGGAGACCAAGAGTTATCCCGCCTGTCTGCTGCAGAGCATGGTGCTGGTGCTGCTGTCGGCGCTTGGGATGCTCGCAATTGCCTGGGGGGTGGTCGTCGGGCCGAAGCTGATGAGCAACATCAAGCCGCTGTGGCTGTTATGGCTCGCTGACCGGACCTGGACGGCGTTGTTCATGCGATATGTCATTGTGATCACGATCATAGCCGCGCAACTGATCACGTATCACTTGTGGCTCGCGGCCGGCCACCGGCGGCTGATGGACGTGTGGCCGGGCGTGGCCTTGTCGATGCTGCTTTGGATCCTGTCGGCGCAGCTCTTTGGCAACTGGCTGCAATTCAACGACTATTCCAGGTTTTACGCGGGGCTGACCTCGATCATGAGCGCGCTCGTGTTTTTCCAGGTGACGGCCATAGTCATTATCCTGGGCGCTGAGTTGAACCGGGCCATGATGACCGTGCGCCATCGTCGTGAGGAAGGGTTAGCGCAGAGTGACGGGGCCGCACTGCTGCCGGACGAGAGTGTGTGATGCTGTGTCGAACAGGTCATGGAAAAGACCGGCCAATCATGGCAAAAGCTGTGCGAACCTGCTTCGCCCAACACGGGTCGCCTTGGAGCTTCAGTGCGGCTGACCGTCACAAACTGGATTGCGGTGCTGTGTGTCGCCCTGGCGTCTGTCGTGGCGACCTCGGATGCGCGAGCCTTTTCGATTGAATTCCAAGGACGCGGTGTCAAGCGCACGATCCTTGCAATCTACGATGGCGCGTCTGAGGAAACCGCCAGCAACTCGCGCCTGCACAAGCTCGCGGAGATGCCGCTCAATCATCTCGGGTATGTCCTAGAGTTTCACGATGTACGCAAAGAGTTGCCGTCGCCGGAAACCATGACGCGCCACCGCGCGGTCATCACTTGGTTCACGGATGCCATCCCCGACCCGGCCAGATACTTGCGCTGGCTCGATAAGGTCACCGAGAGCGGCGTCAAGCTGGTGCTGCTCGGCGAGTTGGCGCCGCCTGAGACGATGGAGATGCTGCCGCTGGCGAACAAGGTGCTGGCGCGCCTTGGTTTGCGCTCGGGCGACAACTTCCAGGAACTGACGTTCAGGGCGCGCGCCACCTATGTCGACCCCGAGATGATCGGTTTTGAGCGCAAACTCGACAAAGCCATCCCGGGCTTTCCCATCATCGAGCGCATTGCGCCGGGCACGCGCACGCACCTCACGATCGAGATCCCGTCGGCCATGGGCGTCCTGCGCACGGATGTGGTGACGACGGGTGAAAACGGCGGCTTTGCCGCGCTGAACTTTACCGTCGATCACGATCCCAACACCAACCGTGACGGATGGATCGTCAATCCCTTCAACTTCTTCCGCCTCGCCTTGGGCGACGAGCGGTTTCCCATCCCCGACGTGACCACGCTGTCCGGTCGGCGCATCTATTTCAGCCACATCGATGGCGATGGCTGGAACAATCTCACCGAAGTTGACGGATATCGCGATGGCCAATCGCTATCGGTCGAGGTGGTGACCAAGGAGGCCATCGAAGCTTATCCGGACCTCCCTGTTTCGGTCGGCCTGATCGCGGGCGACGTGCAGCCGCTGCTTGGCGGTACGCTTGAGGGCATCAAGTGGGCGAAACGCCTGTTCGCGTTGCCGCATGTCGAGGTCGCAAGCCACACCCACACGCACCCGTATACGTGGCAGTTCTTCGAGAACTACGACCGCGACAAGGAACTCGCGTTGATCCGGGGCTATCGACCGCCGGCCATGCCCTTGCGTGAGCGATTGACGGCGGCGCTGATGCGTTCGGCCGGCAAAGCCTATCAGAACCCGCGCTATGATTCATATATCGCGGGTACGGATGATCTGCCGCGCACGTATCTGCGCGAGCCCTACATGATCGAGCGCGAGTTTCTCGGTGCATTGAAAATGTCCGAGACCTTTGCGCCCACGGGCAAGAAGGCGATGCTGTATCTGTGGAGCGGCAACACGACGCCGTTTGAAGCGGCCATCGAGGCGACGCGGAAAGCGGGTGTGCGCAACATGAATGGCGGCGATAGCCGGCTTGATGCCGAGTACCCGTCGGTTGTGTACGTGCCGCCGCTGTCGCGCGTGATCGGAAAGCAGCGTCAGATCTATGCGGTCAACTCCAACGAGAACACCTACACCAACGATTGGACCGGCCCCTACGGCGGGCAGATGATGCTCGAGCACACCTTGCGAAACACTGACACGCCGCGGCGTCTCAAAGGGTTCAATCTCTATTATCACATGTACTCGGGTGAAAAGCCGGCGGCGTTGCGGGCCATCACGCACTTCATGCAGATGGCGCGCAGTACCTCTGTCGTGCCAATCGTCGCCTCCCGCTATACGGCTATGGCAGATGATTTTTTCACGCTCGAGATGGAGCAGGTGGACCTGTTTTCATGGGCGGTGACGCGGCGTGGCGCGGTTGAAACCGCGCGTTTTGATGAGGCACAGAAGCTGGCTGTGGACTTCGTCAACAGCGTTGGCGTGATCGGCGAGACGCGCCATGCCAACGCGCTCTACGTGACCTTCGATCCGGCCGTACAGCGCGCCGTTGTGACGTTGAAGGCGCGAGCGGAGACGGAGCTGCGCACAGGCGCCGGCCGCCAGGGCGTTCCGCTGCTGACCTTGATCGACAGCCGCTGGACGTTTGCCAATGGCAAGTCGAGCGAGTGCGTGCAGACCTTCACGGCGCAAGGCTTTGGTCCGGGTGATATGACGTGGCAAACAGAGAAGGGGCGCGGGTTTAAGGTGCGCGCCAGCCGAAACGGAGCGGTGCTGGCTGAGGAAATCCGCTGGGCCAATGAGCGCGGCCAGCTCGCGATTTCGCTGCAGGTGAATGCCGTCGCCCCCGTCGATCTCGTGCTGTCGTGCCATGACTGATGATGCGCAACAGACAGGTGCGTTGAGGCGCCGATGGGAACGCTTGAAGGCCTTCTATCGCCGCAGCGCCGATCGGATCGAAGCGATTTGGGCGTGGACCACGTCGAGTCGCCCGGTTCTTGGCTCTGTGCAGCGGCCATATCTGATCGTCATGCCCATCGTGTTCGCGGGAGCAGTTGGGATTGGCGCTGCCATTCTACCGGGTGACGAAGAGCGCATCGCAGCACTTGAGCGCGACGGCCAGCCGGCTCGTGCGCTGATGATGCTAGAGGCCCGCTACGCCAAAGGCGATCGGTCCAGCACCACGCTTTTCAATCTCCAGCGGCTCTATGACTTCTTCGGCGACACCGAGAAGGGCCGCACCGCGCTCGAACTGCTTGCAGCGCAACGGCCGCGCGATCCCGTTATTCAGCGGCAGCTGGCGCAGCTGTATAAAGCGACCCAGGACGAACCCGCCTACATCAAGGCGCTGCAAGCCCAACTCGCATTGCGCTACTCCGAACCGGCCTGTCGCGAACTGATCGGATTGTATCGCCGCCGCAACGACTACGAGGCCGAGCACGCGGCATTGAAGATGTGTCGCGCCAATGGCTATCGCCGGTCTGAGGAGTTGGTCCGGCTTGCGTTTCTTGAAATGGCAGACGAGCGCATGGGTGAGGTGGCCCAGATCATGCTGTCGGTCGACGATCGGCGCAGGCTCGCGACCGGCCGGGAACGTCTGCTGCTGTTTTCGTCGCTGCTCGAAACACGGCGACCGGAGGAGGCGGTGCGCCGGGCTTCTCGCTGGCTCAGGGCGTCGCCCGATGAGGAAATCGCCATCGAGTTTGCGTACAAACTGGTGGAGTTCAATCGCACTGATCTGGCACTGCAACTTGCCACGGCGGTCAGCAAGCCCGGCGACTCGGTTTCGCTGACGGTCGGCGAGGTGATGGTCGATCGAGAAGAATATACGGCGGCGCGGGCGTTCCTGACGGGTTGGCTGCGCGACAACAAGGCGATGGATTTGGAGCTCGCGCTTCGTTTCGTGTCTGCAGGGCTCGATTGCGACGAACCCGCGTTGGCGATGAGCGGCGCTGAAAAATTCGGCCTCGATAAATTCGGTCAATTGGAATTGGATCGTCTTGGTGAAATGCTGATCGCCCGCGGGTTCGGGCCTGCGTTCGATCGTGTGCGAGCGTTTCTCAGACCGGAGAGGATCGCAGGCAATCCGCTGCTCGCCGCGGGCGTCGAGTTGCGGGCGGGCCGTCTAGAACAGGCCCGCGCCATTCTCGTTCGGGTTCAACCCGACCGGCTCGATGACCGGCGCATCGAGCACTTTTCCCGGCTCGTGGATCAAGCTGGTCGCACGCCGGCGCTGGCTGCCGTTTTGCGCGAGCCACGCCTTGTTGCGGCAGCCCCGGCGCCAGGCTCAAGCCCCCTTGTGCTGGGGCCGGCGCAGGCGAAGCAACGAATCTTGAAGCGTGCGGTCGCCAACAAGCAGCTGCGTGCCAAGCAACGCGCCAAGGCCAACCAGCCGGGCCAACCCGGTGGTTTCTCCGCCCCATCACCGTTCCAGCTGCCGCCGACGTCGCAGCAGTAGGCTCAGCCGAGCAGCTTGCGGATTTCGGCGGTCAGCTCGGCTTTCAGTTCGGCACGCTCGAGGCCATAGGCGAGGTTGGCTGCGAGGAAGCCGACTTTGGAGCCGCAATCGTAGATGTCGCCATCGAAGCGCACGGCGTGGAAGGCTTGCCGAGAGGCGAGACGGATCATGGCGTCCGTCAGCTGGATTTCGCCGCCGGCACCTTTTTCCTGGCGCGCCAGTTCCTCAAATATTTGCGGCTGCAGAATGTACCGGCCGGTGATGTGAAGGTTCGACGGCGCTGTGCCTTGCGGCGGCTTCTCGACCATACCGGTGATAGCGCTGACTTTGGCCTTGGCGTCTGTCACGCCGACGATGCCGTACTGATGCGTCTGATCATCGGGCACGGGCTTCACCGCGATGTGGTTGCCGCCATGGCTGTTGTAGGCGTCCATCATCTCAGCCAGGCACGGGGCCTTGGCGTGATGCAGCATGTCCGGCAGCAGCAAAGCAAACGGCTCGTTGCCGACAATGTCGCGCGCGCACCACACTGCGTGGCCGAGCCCTAGCGGGGCCTGCTGGCGGGTAAAACTGGTTTGGCCTGCCGCCGGCAACTGATCGCGCAGCTCGGCGAGTTCCTTGGCTTTGTTGCGATCGGCGAGCGTCTTCTCAAGTTCGTAGGCGATGTCGAAGTGGTCTTCGATGACGCCCTTGTTGCGGCCCGTGACAAAGATGAAATGTTCGATGCCGGCGGCGCGCGCCTCATCGACCACGTGCTGGATCACGGGGCGGTCGACGACGGTCAGCATTTCCTTCGGCATGGCCTTGGTGGCCGGCAGGAAGCGTGTGCCAAGGCCTGCAACGGGGAACACGGCCTTGCGGATGCGGTGCGGTGACGTGGTCAATGGAATGTCCTCGGGCGTGATATGGCTCAGGTCGCGGATGATTGCGACACCAGTGCGACGGGTTTTCGAACGGCAGTTAAATGCAATGTGCGCCAACCCGCGAGATGATCGGCGCCGTGGTTAACAACGGAGCGGCGCGCGGCTGCTCCCATGTCAGGCAGGTGGCAGCGCGCGAGGTCGCAGATCGCTCGGGCGAGAGCTTTCGCATCACCTGCCGGCACGAGTTGGCCGAAGTCCGGCGCCACTTGCTCGGTCAAGCCATCGACGTCGGTCGCGATCAACGGCCGGGCTGCCGCGCGCGCCTCGGCGGCCACTTGGCCGAAGGCCTCCCAACGGGACGGCACCGCGACGGCGTCGACCGTTTCGAGGAACGAGGCGACATCATGCACGAGGCCGCCGACGATGACATGCGGCAGGCCGAGGGCGAGTGTTGTGAGCTTGTCTTTGTCGGGACCAATACCGCGCAGTGACAGACGCGCCACCTCGTGCGGAACGTGATGCATCGCCTCTACCAATACGTCGAAGCCCTTCTGCTCCGCATAACGGCCATAGGCACCAAGATGCAGCGGGCCGTCCTTTTTGCGTTCAGCTGGCGGGACAAGGCGCATGAGGCTGGACATGTCCGTTGCCGAGCGGATGACGGTCAGTTTGGTCTCAGGCACAAGGCATTGCGCGCGCATCCAAGCGGCCTGCCCATGGGAGACGGCGACGACGTGGGTTGCGAGGCTATAGGCGCGGCGCAGCATGAAGGTGAAGTGCCTTGTGCCCTCGATGTTGCTGTGCACGAACTGCTCAGTGTAGCTGTGCTCGACCAGAATCAAAGGGCGGCCGGGACGCATTGCGCGAAGCGCAGCCAAGTAGGGCACTTTCGACCAGATCGACGTCACGTGCACCACGATAACATCGGCATCGATCGCAAGCGGTGTCAGCCGTTGTGGCGATGCGATCACGGTTTGCTGTGTGAAGCCCGCGCCAAGGTGTGCGGCCTGATACTCGAGCATGCGGCCAACGCCGCCGATCTCGGCTTCGTCCCGGATGTGCGCGATGCGGATCATGCTGTGGCCTCTTGAACAGGCAGCCGGTCACCGCGTGCGATCCACCAGCGCACAAACAGCAGCATGGCGACGTGCCCCACCATCGACACGCTGGCAAACATGCCAACGGCCCTCTCGATGCCGAGCGGCAGTGTGCACGCGAAGGCAACCAGCAACGTGGTGGTGAATGCCATGGAGGCTGCGAGCTCGATATGCGTCTCACCGCGGGCGCGCAGGATCTGCGCCGAAGCATCAAACAGCGGCCGGGCTAGGCCTGAGGCACACAGCATGGCGACGATCGGGGCGGCGAACGCCCACTTCTCGCCGAACACAATCGGAACGTAAAAGATCGCGGCGAACGATTGCGCCAGGATCAACAGCACGACGACGAGCACGCTCGACTTCAAGGCCTGCTCGAAGCGCGCGATGAGGCCTGTGCGGTCGTGCGCCAATTCTGAAAAGTGCGGGTACAGTGACGCAGACAGCGCGGCGGTAAAGGTGAGCGAAAGGCCGAGGCCGGCGTTGAAGGCAAACGCATAGACGCCGAGCGCGTAGACGCCAAGAATGGCGCCAACCAGGATCTTGTCGAGGTTGAAGCGCAACGCCGTCAGCAGTTCTGAGCCGAGCACCGGCAGGGCAAATGTCAGCACGGGCCGGAGCGGGAGGGTCGGCGTTGCGAACGAGGGACGCCACGGCTCGGCACGGCGCAGCAGCATCGCATAGAGCGGTGCCGTTAGAAGCTTTGGTACGATGACAGCCCAGATGCCCCATCCGGCCAACGCAAGGGCCACTGTCAGCACATTGTCGAACAGCACCTGTGCGGCTGTGATTGCGGCGATGGTCTTTAGCTGTTGCGCGCGCAACAGTCGGCAGTAGTTCACCTCGGTGAAGGGCAGGGCCACATAGCTCGCCGCCAGCAGCGCCAGCAGCGCCGCCAGCTCGGGTCGCCCCAGATACCAGGCGATGATGCTGCCGGCTGCGACCTGGATGGCGATCATGGCGGCGGCCACGAACAAGGACAGTCGAAAGGCTGTGGCGCACGTGCCCGCAAGATCCCGCTCCGTTGCGCGCACGATCGTCAGTCCGATGCCGTTGTTGGCAAGCACGCGGATCAACTCGAACGTGGTCAGGACAATGGCGATGACGCCGAAGTCCTCGGGCAGCAGAATGCGCGCGAGCACAATGGTTGCGACCAGGCGCGACAAGCGTACGCCAACCTCCGCAAGGCCATACCAACCGAGGTTTCGAACCACGCGGTCCGAGGTCTGCGCCAGGATCCACGTGCGCAATGACGAAAAGGGCGTCGATCGGGTGGCCATGAGATCTCTCAAACGCGCAGTTTCGGAACGCGACCGAGCACCCCGACGGCGCCGCGCGAAATGGGGGTATAGAGGGCGCGCGGCAACAGCCGCGCGCCGACGGCGGCAAGCAGGGTGATGATCGTACGCGCGGGCTCTTCACGCAGCATCTGCGGATGCAATGTCAGCCCCTCGCGGATCAAGCGATAAGCGACCGTGCCGTCGCTCGAGAGCACAGCGCGGCGCGCCAGATAGCGCAATTGAAAGCCCTCTGCGCGACGGCCGTGTTCGGCCGCCAGCGCCGGCGCGTAATCACGCACCTTGTCGCGGAAGCGGCGCCAGGTGGCGAGTTGCTTCTCGACGTTGGCCGACAGGCCGCCACTGGTCACGCGATAGTCCGTGAGCGGGGATGCAACGCACCCAAAGCGCCACAGCGTCGTCGCAGCGATCCGCACCCAGCACTCGATGTCTTCACTCTGGCGGAAGCTTTCGTCGAACCAGCACATGCGGCCAAGTTTGGCGTCCGCGAACGCGATCGCGTCAAGCGTGGCGCGGCGAATGACGGGCGACGAGCCGTTGCCGACGGGGTTGTGGCAAAACAGATCGACGATGTCGCATTGGTGGTCGGTGGACGGGCTTTGCTGCAAACCGATGGGGGCGCCGGCCTCATCGATGAGACGCGAGTGCGAGAAGCTGACGCCACATTCCGCGTTGGCCGCGAGATGGGCAACATGGCGCGCGAGCTTGTCGGGATGCCAGATATCATCAGCATCAAGGAAGCCGACCAGGGGGGCACGTGCGGCGCGGATGCCGGAGTTGCGCGCGCCGGCAAGGCCGCGATTGTCCTGGGTGACGACGCGCACGCGGGCGTCCTTGAAGCTGCGCGCGATCTCGGGGCCCCGGTCGCTTGAGCCGTCGTCTATGACGATCAACTCGAAGTCGCCAAAGGACTGCGCCAGGACCGAGCCGATGCTGTCGGCGATATAGCGCTGGGTGTTGTAGAGCGGAATGACGACGCTGACAGCGGGCGTATGGGTCATGATCACACCGTTTGGAGGGGGCGAGGGACGTGCGGTCGCGGCGCGCGGCACAGGGCTCGCGACTGAGCACGCGCGGCACGTTGAGCCGGCACGACGGCCGCCCCCTGCAACGCGGAACTGTTCTCACTGGCCATCACGGACGCTCGACCTCACGGCTGCATCCTTCCGCCAACGAAGCGAAGATCCGGTAAACGCGGCACACGTTTCTGAAGGGTAAAGAATTTGCGACGTGTTGGCCGGGCTTCGTCGGCAATGTGTTTACGCGTCGCCTGTAAGGTTTCACCGCTGCGAGGATATGTGGTCCTGCGGCAGGTGAGTGTGCGTCATGCGTGCGTCTGTGGCCCGGTCTGAAGTGTCTGCGTCTGCAAATCTGTTTGAGGCAGCGGAGGCATCAACATTGCTGTGGGCGCCGCGCGCGGCTCGTGTTGCCCGCTTGAGTTTGTTCGGTCTCGAGTTCGAGAACACGACGCTCGACGCAGCTGTCGCCGATACACTGGCAGCTGCCGCATCCGGCACGCGGCGACAGATCGTGTTCGTCAATGCCCATGTGATCAATACAGCGGCAGCTGATCCAGCCTATGCCGACGTGCTCGCGACCGCCGACTACCGTCTGTCGGATGGCAGCGGCATGGCCATCGCCGCCAAATGGGCGGAGGTGCCGTTCGTCGCCAACACGAATGGTACGGACTTTTTTCCCTTGCTCTGCCGCGAAGCCGTCAAGCGCGGACAGAAAATCTTCCTGCTCGGTGGCGCGCCACGTGTGGCGGAGCTTGCGGCTGAGACCATCGTGGCGGCCGGCTATGGTGACGCGATTGCAGGGACGCACCATGGCTTTTTCAAGCGCGGCAGCGCTGACGAGGATGCCGCCATTGCCGCCATCAACGCGTCGGGGGCCACGGTTCTGCTCGCAGGCCTCGGGGTGCCACTGCAAGACGTGTGGCTGGCTGAAAACCGTGCCCGCCTGACGGTACCTGTTCTTGCGGGTGTCGGTGGCTTGTTCGATTTTTTTGCCGGTCGCGTCTCACGCGCGCCGATGATCCTGCGGTCGCTCGGCCTTGAGTGGACGTGGCGGCTCGTGCAAGAGCCGGGTCGCCTATGGCGCCGTTACCTCATCGGCAATGGCGTTTTTCTCGCCCATGCCGCGCGTGAGGCGACGCAGCAGGCCGCGCGCCGCCGCCAGCGCGCACTGGCCCGAGCTTGATTGAGAGCTGAGCCTGCAACGGAAACAATGTAGACAGGTGAAAGTCGACAGGTGAAACGAAGACGGGCCTCGCGTTGGGCGCGAGACCCGTCCTGTGCAGGATGAAACGGTCAGGAGACCCATCACCGCGGTCAATATGCGCTTTTGCACCCGACTCGTCTACGCGCGGAGCGCGAAAGACCTCATTGCCGAAGTGGCAATGCCTTTGATGCAAATTGTTCACGCTTTCGAAACCATTGCCACGGGCATAGCGACCCGCAGCCAGTGATGCGCTACGGTCGGAATCGACTCGTGGAGACGCCTCATGGCCGCCAAGCCATCGTCCGTGCCGGCCGCAGGGCGAAAGCGTGCATCGCTTTCGCTCGATAAGTTTGCGTGGCCGAAAGGCGTCACGCCGACGCCGGAGTATCTGGCGGCGGCCCGCCACATGGTTGACGGCGATGGCCATTTGTTTGTGACGGGGCGTGCCGGGACCGGCAAATCCACGCTGTTGCGCGCCATTCGCGACAATATGGGCGATGAGGTCGTGGTCGTCGCGCCAACGGGCCTCGCCGCTGTGAACGTGGGTGGGCAGACGATCCACTCGTTTTTCGGCTTGCCGCCGCGCCTCATCCGACCAGACGACATCAAGCGCAGTCGCAATGGCCGCGTCATGCGCAAGCTCACGCACCTGGTCATCGACGAAGTCTCGATGGTGCGCTCGGACCTGATGTGGGGCATTGACCAGTCGCTGCGAATCAACCGCGGGCGTCCGCGCGAGCCGTTTGGCGGCGTGCGCCTCATGCTGTTCGGCGATCTGCATCAGTTGCCGCCCGTCGTGCAGGAACACGAGGTCGGCGATCATCTCGACGAGACCTATGGCGGGCCGTTCTTTTTCTCGGTGCCGGGCTTGCGCGAGGGCGAGGGCACGCGGCTGCTCGAACTCAGCCAGGTGTTCCGCCAGAGTGAGGGGCCGTTGCTAACGGTGCTCAACCGCATGCGCGACGGCGATATCACGCAGGCCGATTTTGACGAGGTCAACAAGCGCGTCGTCGTGATCCGCACGCTGTCTGAGGGGGATCCGTATGTGATCCTCACACCCACGAACGCGGCGGCAGGGCGGATCAACCAGGCCTATCTGCAAGCGCTCAAGACCAAGGCGTTCACCTACAAGGCGGCGACGACCGGCGAGTTCAAGGACTCCGCTTTCCCGACCGAGACGGAGTTGACTTTGAAGGTTGGCGCCAAAGTGATCTTGCTACGCAACGACGCAGACCGGCGCTGGGTTAACGGCTCGGTCGCGCGCATATCCAAACTGACGGACACCGCAGTCTGGATCGAAATCGACGACATCGAGTACGAGCTTGAGGCCGTCTCGTGGGAAAACCGCCGCTACGCGTTCGACGTTGGCCAGGACAAAGTGGTTGAAACGGTCGCGGGCACGTTCAAACAGTTTCCGCTGAGGCTCGCCTGGGCGCTGACCATCCACAAGTCGCAGGGGTTGACGCTCGATAAAGTCTATATCGATCTGACGGGTGGCACGTTCGCACACGGCCAGGCCTATGTCGCGCTGTCACGCTGCCGGACACTTGAGGGCTTGGCGCTGAAGCGTCCGCTGACGCCGCGCGATGTGCTCTTTGATCGAGCCGCGATGGGGTACCGGGACCTTTTTCCGGCGTTGGAGAAGACCTAGCGAACGGTCTTTCCAGATGCTGTGAGAGGCGCGATAGTTGTGCGCCAGACGTCTTTCAGCAGCCCCCCGAGATACCACCGAGACTTCCCCATGAAAGCCCTCGTTTACACCGGCCCCAACGCGCTCAGTTATCGCGACGAACGCGACCCGGTGCCAAAGAACGACGAGGTCTTGGTGCGGGTGTCTGCATGCGGTGTGTGCGGCTCCGATATGCATGCCTATCACGGCCACGACGAACGCCGGCCCGCGCCGTTGATCCTCGGTCACGAGGCGTCGGGCCAGATCATGAGCGGGCCACGCAAAGGCGAACGCGTGACCGTCAATCCGCTGGTCACGTGTGGTCACTGTGATGCATGCCTCGATGGTCGCATGCATCTGTGCCCGGAGCGGGTGATCGTCTCGCTGCCGGCGCGTCCGGGCGCGTTCGCGGAATATGTGACGGTGCCAGAGAGCAATCTCGTGCGCGTGCCCGACGGGCTCGATCCGGTGCACGCAGCCCTCGCGGAGCCCATCGCTGTTGCGTATCATGCGGTTGATCTTGGTGTGGCGCGGCTGGCGCGGCCTTTGTCGGCGGTGACCGCTGTGGTGCTGGGCGGCGGGGCCATTGGATTGACGTCGGCGCTCTGTCTTGCGCTGCGGGGCGGGCGGGATATTCGCCTCGGCGAAACCCACGCTGGCCGGCGCAAGACAGCCGAGCAGGCCGGACCGATCGCAGCCTATGATCCGGCGGGGCCAAAGGCGCCGAAGGACGGCACAGTCGATCTGGTTATTGACGCCGTTGGCGCGGTTGCGACGCGACAGGCCGCGTTCCGGATGGTCAAGGCGGGCGGTGTGATCGTGCATGTCGGTTTGCTGCCCGGCAGCGATGGCGTCGACGTGCGCCGGCTGACGCTGCAGGAAATCACATTTGTTGGCACCTATTGCTACACGATGGTCGAGTTTCGCGAAGTCGTGGCGGCGCTGGCGGCCAAACGCTTTGGTGATTTGCGTTGGTACGAAGAGCGGCCCTTGTCAGAGGGCGCGCGCGCCTTTGCCGACATCGACGGCGGCAAGACCGACTTCGCCAAGATTATCCTGCGGATGTAGGTTGGCGCTCCCAGTGCAGCAGCACTGTCATCGCTCGGCGGACATTGCTGGCGATGTCGCCGTCTGTCGCTGGCGCTGTCGGGTCGAGCAGCTGACACATCTGCAGGCCGCCGATGGCGACAGAGAAATAGCTGGCGACGGCGGCATCGCGGTCCGCATCGGCAATGCCGAGATAGCCGGCATCGATGGCCTGGCTGACAAAACTTGCGAAGCGACTTGTCGTCCCTTCAATCCCGGCTTTCATCAGTGCCCGCCCCGTTGCCGGATTGCGGTCGGCAGAGGCGATTGCCAAGCGATAGAGCGACATCGGCTCCGGGCTGAGCAGGAACGTCAAAAACTGCGTGCCGAACGCCTCCAAGGTCGCGAGCACGTGGGTGCGGCTCTGGGGTGCCCCAAGGTCGACCGGCGCGGCCATGCGCGCAACGCTATCGGCGATCATGGCCTCGAGGATCAGGTCCTTGGTGGCAAACAGCGCGTAGAGATCGCGCTTCGATACGCCGGCGGCGGTGGCAATTTCGAGTGTGGTCGCGCCATCGAAGCCTTTTCCGCAGAACACTTTTGCGGCCGCTTGCACGATGGCGTCGCGGCGTTGGGCCTGCTTGTCGGATGGCACGGGTGGCACAGGAGACTCCAACGGTACTTGACGGTACCATCACGTATTGGTACCTATGAGTACCAATACGTGATGAGGCTGTCCATGAACACCGCGCCGCTGTTCGCAAGCTCGCTCGCCATTCAATTGCACGTCTTTGCAGCCTGCGCGGCCTTCCTCGTCGGCCTGGCGCAATTCATCGGCAAGAAGGGCGCCACGACACATCGCGTTTTGGGCTGGTCGTGGGTGGTGCTGATGGCGACAACAGCCCTGACATCGTTCTGGATCGTCGACTATCGCACCTTCAAGCCGACAGCGCTGATTCTGTTTCTGTCCATCCTCGTTCTGGTTCAGCTGCCGCTCGCTGTGCGTCACGCGCGCCGTCACAACATTCAGAAGCACAAGTCGTTCATGACCTGGCTGTACATCAACGCGCTCATCATCGCCGGGGTGTTCACGTTCCTACCGGGGCGGTTGATGTACCGGGTGGTGTTTGGGTGATCAGGCGCCCCAGATGACTGGAAAATCGGCGCCCTCGAACTTGGCCCCGTCGACCACGTCGATGTGCGGGAACGGCGGCGATGTCTTGCCGAGCCGCTTGGCGTAGCGCGCGTCGTCACCGACCCAGCGGAACGAGATGGCGCGGCGGCGGTTGTTGGTCGTGTTGGCCGGCGCGCCGTGCAGCGTGCGGAAGGCGAAGGCGACGGCGTCGCCGGGCTGCATGGCCCAGCCGAGCACGTTCATCGTGTCGCGGTTGGCCTCGACATCGGGCACGGCATCGCGGCCATCGCCGTCAAACAGCGCTTGGCCGTTGAAGCGATCGGGACGGAACTGTTTGCCGGTGCGGTGTGATCCCGCCACGTATTCGATGGCGATCGCACGCGGCACGGGATCGAGCGGCACCCAGAAGCTCACGGACTGCTCGCCCTCGACCAAGTAATAGGGCTGGTCCTGGTGCCAGGGCGTCTTCATGGAGTTGCCGGGCTCTTTCACCAGCACGTGCTCGTGAAAGATGCGCGCGGTTTTCGAGCGCATGAGCGAGGCTGCCATCGCGGCCATCGGCGAGTGGCGCACGGCCTCCTCGAAGCCGGAAATACGCTGCCAGTTGCAATAATCTTGAAAGAACCGCGCCGTGCCGTCGGTCGGTTGGTAGGTGCGCTCGAACGGGCTTGGGGATTTGATGTTGTCCTCGACCGCCACTGCGAGGCTCTCAACGCGGCTCTTCAGCAGGCCTGGGATCAGAATGACCCCGTCGCGCTGGAAGTCGTCGATCATGGCAGATGTCAGCGTGGTCATGGGTGGGCTCGTGCTGAAGACATTGCCCCAGCATGACCGCCCAGACGTTTCAGCGCAATCACCGCTTTTGCAATACAAAGCCCTCGCTCAATGCGCGTTTGACCGATGCCGCGTTGGGTGCTCACCGAAAGATCCCACTGGCGGCCGTCGGTGAGCACCTGATCACCACGGCGCCGTGGTTGTCGATCTTTCCGGGGCTCGCCATCTTCCTGACCGTGCTCGGATTGAACCTGCTCGGCGACGGCCTGCGCGACATTCTCGATCCCCAGTCGCGGAGCCGGCGCGCATGACATCGGTTCCCCTCCTCTCGGTCGAAAACCTTCGCCTTGATCTAACCTCGGGGGGCAAGACGCATCCCGCCGTCGAAGGTGTTTCGTTCGACATCGCCAAAGGCGAGACGTTCGGCCTCGTGGGCGAGAGCGGCTGCGGAAAATCGATCACGGCCCTGTCGATCATGAGTTTGCTGAAACCGCCGCTCGGCGTCGGCGGCGGGAAGATCCGGCTCGACGGCCGCGAGATCCAGAACCTCGATGCGGCAGAGACCCGCAAACTGCGCGGCAAGCGCATCTCAATGATCTTCCAAGAGCCCATGACGGCGCTCAATCCGTTGTCGCCGGTCGGCCGCCAGATCGCCGAGATGTTTGTGCTGCACGAGGGTGCGTCTTGGAAGGAGGCCGAGCGGCGCGCGGTCGACGCGCTCGCGAACGTGCGCGTGCCAGCACCGGAGCGGCGCGTGCGCGACTATCCGCATCAGCTTTCTGGTGGCATGCGCCAGCGTGTGATGATCGCTATCGCGCTTGCCTGTCAGCCGGACCTGCTGATCGCCGACGAACCGACCACGGCGCTGGACGTCACCGTTCAGGCCGAGATTCTCGACCTCATGCGCGACCTCTGTTCGGCGCGTGGCACGGCCATCCTGATGATCAGCCACGACCTCGGCCTCGTCGCCAATATGTGTCGCCGCGTTGGCGTCATGTATGCTGGCCGGATCGTCGAGTTGCGCCCCTCTGGCGACCTGTTTCGTGCGCCCTCGCATCCCTACACGCGCGGGCTCGTCGCCTCCCTGCCGCGGCTTGGCACCCGCGCGGCGAGCGGTCAGCGTAAGCTGCAAGAGATCACAGGGACGGTGCCGGGCATCGCAGCCTTTCCACCGGGCTGTCGCTTCCATCCGCGCTGCACTGATATGACGGACGTGTGCAAGGCAACCGATCCGGGCGTCACGCAGCTTTCAGGAGGCGGCGCGGTCCGTTGTCATCATCATGGCTGATCCGTCATCTGAGACGCTCCTCGACGTCAAAGATCTCGCTGTGCACTTCCAGCTCGGCTCGAAGATGTTTGGCTTCGGCGACATGAAGACCCTGCGCGCGGTGGAGGGCGTCGACCTCCACGTGAAAGCGGGCGAATGCCTCGGTCTGGTCGGTGAGAGCGGGTGCGGGAAATCCACCCTTGCGCTGACTATCCTCGGCCTGCAGAAGCCGACGCGCGGCCGCATCGTCCTCGATGGCAAGGAGGTCAACGTTGCGACGGATCGCGGCCACCTCGCCCGCACGGTGCAGATGGTGTTCCAGGACCCCTACGCCTCGCTCAATCCGCGCCAGACCGTCCGGCGCACGTTGGCCGACCCGCTGAGACTGCATGGCGTCACGAACTCCGACGAAGTCGCAGATCGCGTTGCTGAGATGATGGCGCGTGTCGGCTTGCGGCCCGAGCAGGCGGATCGTTATCCGCATGAGTTCTCCGGCGGGCAGCGCCAGCGCATCGGTATTGCACGCGCCCTGATTCTGAAGCCGAAACTGGTCATCTGCGACGAACCCGTCTCAGCGTTGGACGTGTCGATCCGCGCGCAGATCATCAACCTGCTGCTGGAACTCAAGGACAGCATGGGCCTCGCCTACATCATGGTCAGCCACGATCTGGGCGTGGTTGAGCACATGAGCGATCGCGTAGCGGTCATGTACCTGGGCCGCATTGTCGAAACGGGGCCGTGGCGGGAGATCTTCGAACGCCCGGCGCAACCCTATACGCGCGCCCTGATTGCGGCGATCCCAGATCCGTTTCTGCCCGACACGGGAACCGCCCGAGGTGTGCGCGGCGAGGTCCCAAGCCCGCTCGATCCGCCGAAAGGATGCGCGTTTCATCCACGCTGTCCCGTTGCTATCGATGCCTGCAAGCGTGCGCCGGGGCCGCATCTGGTCTCGCGTCCGAACGGTCATGCTGTGAGTTGCTGGCGTGCCGAAGAACCGGTCGCGGCAGTGGTATAATACCGGCCGGCAAAATTTCTGACCTATCATATCCAACGGCGTCATCCCGGATACACGATCACGCCTCCTGCGTGATCGTGTATCCGGGATCTTTACCCACACGCGCTAACATAACAATTTTTCCGCGTCATTCCGGACAAGCGCAGCCACTTCTGGCCGCGCGCAGATCCGGAATCCAGCGGATCTGTCCGCGAAGCGGTCGATACATCGCGTGCTTCGCACACGCCCTTCGCGGGATCCCGGTTCGGCGGTCGGCCTGAAGGGGCCTCCCTTGGTCGGGATGACGAAAAATTGAGGCATGTTAGCGCCAATGGGATCTTTACCTCCGTCCGCACAGCAAGAGTACCTAACAACGATAGGTAAGGATCCCGGAATACCTGCCGCGCCGCGGCGCGGCAGGTATTCCGGGATGACGAGGGATGACGATGATGGTTGGTCATAAATTCTGACCGGTGGTATAAGATCGGATCGTTCCGCCAGCCGATAAGGTCGCGCCGTACGCTCGGCTCAATGGCGCCCGCCGCCGATGTGGGCGCGCAGTTGATGGACGAGGTCCTGGAAGGGTTGGGTGTAGGTGACTTCGAGATCGCGGGGGCGCGGGAGATTGATGGCTTGCGCGGCGACAATCCGTCCCGGGCGGTTGCTCATGACATAGACGGTGTCGGCGAGGAACGTCGCCTCGCGCAGGTCGTGGGTCACGAGCATGACCGTTACTTTGCGCGCCTGCTGAATGTCGCGGAGTGCGCACCACAGTTCCTCGCGCGTGAAGGCGTCGAGCGCGCCGAACGGCTCGTCCAGCATCAGGATTTCGGGTTCGTGGATCAGCGCGCGGCAGATGGACGTGCGCTGCTGCATGCCGCCTGACAACTCCCACGGCATCTTCTCGGTGAAGCCCTTCAAGCCCACCTGATGCAGCAGCGCTTCGGCCTTTTGCTTGTATTCGGCCTTGTTGGAGCGGATGCGGCGGCGATGCGGCTCGACGATTTCCAAGGGCAACAGCACGTTGTCGATCACCTTGCGCCAGGGCAGCAGGTTTGACGCCTGAAAGGCCATGCCGACGGACTTGAGCGGCTTGGTCACGGGCTGGCCGTCGACCTTCACCGTGCCGGCCGACGCCATATGCAACCCGCTGATCAACTTCATCAGCGAGGACTTGCCGCAGCCCGACGGCCCGACCACGGCGATGAACTCGCCCTTCTTGATGGTCAGCGAGACATTGTCGATGGCCTGCACGGCGCCCTTGCCGCGGCCATAGTGCATGGTCACGCCGTCGAGACGGACGAGGTCGGGTGCGGAGGTGAGGTGGGACATTGTGGACGATGTGAATTGCGAGTTGCGAGTTGCGAATTGCAAGGCACGAGCTGTAGCAGTCACAGGGACCTTCCCCTACGCGCACCCTACAACTCGCAACTCACACACGTCGTCACTTCACCCCGCGCTGGTCCTTGGCGGGGAGGAAGCTTGCGTCGAAGATGTCGTCGGCCTTCGGCTTGTTCTTGTAGGCGAAGGCTTCGCCGAGCTGGTCGATGGACTTTGTCAGGCGGGCCATGTCGACGGCGCCGAGGCCGATCTCTTCGACTTCCTTGGTGACCACGTTCTGCGCGATTGCTATTTTGAGGCGCTCAAGCTCGACGGCTTCGTTGGCGATCTGGTTCTTGGCGATGACGGCTTTCACGGCTGTTTCGGGCGACTTGATCGTCTCCTGCCAACCCTTGATGGTCGCGCGCACGAAGCCTTTCACGGCATCGGGCTTTTCGGCGGCGAACTTTGGCGATGCCATCAGCACGTTGCCGTAGAGATCGAGGCCGAAGTCGCGCATCAACAGGACCACGATTTCGTCGCCGGGCACGTTGTTGGCCTTGAGGTTCATGTAGGACGAGAACGAGAAGCCCGTGACGGCGTCGACCTTGCCCTGGGCCAGCATCGGCTCGCGCACAGGAAAGCCGACGTTCTCGATCTTCACTTTGGATGCATCGATGCCGTTGACCTTCACGAAAATCGGCCACTGCGCGTAGGCGCCATCAGGGGCTGGCGCGCCGAGGATCTTGCCCTCGAGGTCCTTCGGTTTCAGCACGCCTTGCTTCTTGGTCGAGACGATCGCGAACGCCGGCGTATTGTAGATCATCGCCACGGCCTTGACCTTGGCGTTGTCGGGACTGTCGCGGAACTTGATCAGCGAGTTGATGTCGCCGAAGGCCATCTCGTATTGGCCGGATGCGATGCGGTTGATGCTTTCGACCGAACCTGTACCGGGATCGATGGTCACATCGAGGCCCTCGGCCTTGTAGAAGCCCTTCTCGATGGCGACGAGGTAGGCAGCGGCCGGGCCTTCAAAGCGCCAATCAAGTGCGAATTTGACGGCGGTTTGCGCTGAGGCCGGGCTCGCAACGGCGAGAACAGCCAAGACGGAACTGGCAACAAGACGACGGATCATGGACCCCTCCCAGGGTACGGACATTGCGCCGGTCATGCATGTGAACGGACGTCCCGCGCGTCATCGCATACGGCTGATGGGCGCGGCAAGGCTCCAATCGGCCAATCTCTCGGCAATAGAATGGACAAATGTGCGGACACGTGCTGCTTGTTTGGGCAGCCTTCAAATCCAGCCATGGCAACGCTCAAGCGTCGCGCTCTGGATACATCCATTGCGCCGGCAGCCGGGCGTCGATGGTCATGCCGGCTGCGATCGTACCGCCGTGCTCCACCGTTGCCACGACGCCGCGCAGGCCCTGCGCCAAGCCTGGGAACTGCAGCTTGATTTCTGGACGACCAGGGACCTGCGCTGCAATTGCCTCGCCCGATAATGTGCACGGGGCATTTTGATCGGTCACGATCAGCACGGTTTTGCCGGGCAGCATCATGTGCGTGCCGCGCGGCAGGTACGAAAAGTGCGGCAGTCCCGATACGACGACGTTGGCGCCGATCCATCGGGGATCGAGGTGCTCAATGTCGAGTTTGTCAGCCATGGCCGCAAGGTCCTCGATCGATATCAACGAGAGATGCCGCTCATTGCGGATGATGGTGCCGCGCGGCAGGTAGGGCACGCGACCGTCAGCCTTGCGCGTCCATCCGCGATGGCGATTGCCCACGATGCCTTCGAGATCGAGCACGAGTTCATCGACCCGCTCGCTCTGGAACCCGAGCCGGCCCTTGCCGGCGGTGGAATACACCGCTTCGATTTTGCCGATGACTTTGCGGGGCGGTGTCACGGCCGGAGCTTTCGACATGCGACGTCCTCGTCCTGATCGGTATGATGCCAAAGGTCTGTCATTCTACCGGTTTTCCGAAACTGATTGTTGTAGCATGGTTGGTTTTTCCGTTGCTCTTTGCTGTTGCTCTTTGCTTGCCGGCCAGCCGCGGCCTGTGTTAGCTTTCGTCTTACAACGAATTGCGAACGGCACTATTGCCGTTCCCCTGCAGCGAGGGCCAATCTCGCGCAGCTCATGGGAAGTGCTCGGGGAAATGCTCGGGGGACGAAACGGGCGGCGTTACCGCCCCTTGAGGGTGTGCGTCATGTTGCTGGTGACCAAACGTTGCCCACATACGGGCGTGATGAACTTCTATTCCAAGGACAATCCGTACGTCGCCGTTGGCTCTATTGCGCGGCGCACGGGAGCAGACTTTGCTTGGCGTTGCTACGCGGATGGACCTGAGCTGTCAGGCCGGGCTCCCGACATGGCAACGGCGCGCGAACGTCTGACACACTATCTTGATCTGGCGCCGCTGGATGATGGGCGCGTCGATTGCCGCCTGGATTCGTAGGCGTCGGCGGTTGATGCGGTTGCGCGTGGCCGGTTGCGCCAAGGGCGTGTCAGAGGCTAAGTCGCGCCAGATCGCGCCGCACCGGCGTGAGCCCTGGCTTCCAGGCCCGCTCGCAGACCCCAGATCATGTCGCACAACTCCTTCGGCCACCTGTTCCGCATGACCACCTGGGGCGAAAGCCACGGGCCGGCGCTGGGTGTCGTGGTCGATGGCTGTCCGCCCGGGCTCGCGCTCGATGAGGCTTTCATCCAGGGCTTTCTCGACAAACGCCGTCCTGGGCAGTCGCGTTTTACCACGCAACGCCGCGAGCCCGATGCGGTGAAGATCCTGTCCGGTGTCATGCAGGAGGCAGGCGGGCCGAAGCTGACGACGGGCACGCCGATCGCGCTTCACATCGACAATGTCGACCAGCGATCAAAGGATTACGGCGACATTTCCGCCAAGTTCCGGCCGGGTCACGCCGACTTTACGTATGATGCCAAGTATGGCCTACGCGACTATCGCGGCGGCGGCAGATCGTCGGCGCGCGAGACGGCTGCCCGCGTAGCGGCCGGTGCCGTTGCCCGCATGGTCATTCCCGGTGTCACAATCCGCGGCGCGCTGGTGCAGATGGGCAGTCTCAAGGTTCCCATTGCGGCCGACGCTTACGATTGGTCGGAAGCCGAGCAGAACGACTTCTTCTGCCCGCACAAGGCAACAGCCGACGCCTTCGCCAACGATCTCGACAAGATCCGCAAATCCGGCTCCTCGGTTGGCGCCGTGATCGAAGTCATCGCCACGGGCGTGCCGGCCGGTTGGGGCGCGCCCATCTATGGCAAGCTCGACCAAGATCTCGCCTCGGCGATGATGAGCATCAACGCCGTCAAGGCCGTCGAGATCGGCGATGGCATGGCCGTCGCGACGCTCTCGGGTGAAGAAAATGCCGATGAAATCCGCATCGACAACGAAGGGCGCCCGCGCTTTCTCTCAAACCACGCTGGCGGCATTCTCGGCGGCATCTCGACGGGACAAGCCATTGTCTGCCGCTTTGCGGTCAAGCCGACGTCGTCGATTCTGACGCCGCGCAAGACCATCGATCGCGCCGGCACGGAGACCGAAATTCTCACCAAGGGCCGGCATGATCCGTGTGTGGGTATTCGCGCAGTTCCCGTGGGCGAGGCTATGATGGCGCTGGTTCTGGCCGACCATTTCCTGCGCCACCGCGGCCAGACGGGACGGTGAACACGGTCGCGCTTCGACCATTGCTCGCCGACCGAGGGGCGTGTACCGATCCGCTGTCTTTTGCCCCGAACCGCGACGGCCCCATGTCTGACGGCCCCATGTCTGCTGACCGCCGGACACTCCTGCTGAAGCTGTATCAGGCGGCCGTCGACAGGGCACAGCCGCGGCTGTGTGTTGGCCAGCATTTGCCGCCTGTGCCCGCCAAAGGGCGGCTGCTGATCGTTGGCGCTGGCAAGGCCAATGCGGCCATGGCGCTTGCGGCTGAAGAGCACTATCGCCAGCTCGGCCAGTTGGACCGGGTCGAGGGGTTCGTGACAACGCGGCATGGCTTTAAGCTACCAACCACACATATCGAGATCCTCGAAGCGGCCCACCCCGTGCCGGATGCGCATGGCGAGCGGGCAGCGGCGCGCACCCTGGAGTTCGTGCGCCGGGCGGGGCCCGACGACCTGGTGCTGGTGCTGTTGTCGGGCGGTGCCTCGGCGCTATGGTCGGCGCCGGTCGAGGGCATCACACTTGAGGCCAAACAAGCGCTCACCAGACAGTTGTTGCGTTCGGGGGCGACGATCAGTGAGATCAACACCGTGCGGCGGCACTTGTCGCGCATCAAGGGCGGCAGGCTTGCCGCCTCAGCCTATCCGGCCAGCATGGTGACGCTCGCGATCTCAGACGTGCCAGGCGACGTGCCAGCGGCCATCGGCTCCGGCCCGACGGTCGCCGATGAGACAACACTGGCGGACGCCCGCGCCGTGCTGGCCAAGTTTGCGATTGTTCCGGCGCCCAACATCGCGGCGGCCCTGAACGATCCCTCAAACGAGACATTGAAGCCCGGCGCCAAGGCCCTGCAGGCCAGCACCTACACGATCGTTGCCGCGCCCCAGGCCTCGCTGGAGGCGGGTGCAGCCATCGCCCGGCACGCGGGCTATCGCCCGGTGATGCTCGGCGATGCCCTTGAGGGCGAGGCCCGCGATACGGGCCGGGCGCATGCAGCGCTTGCACTTGCGGCCAAGGCGCGCGGTGGGCGTGTGGCCATTCTGTCTGGGGGCGAATTGACCGTGACGGTGACGGGATCTGGGCGCGGCGGCCCGAATCAGGAATACGCACTGGGTCTCGCGCTCGCGCTCGACGGAATGGCTGGAGTATCGGCGTTGGCCTGCGATACCGACGGCATCGATGGCGGCAGTGGGGCGGCTACCGATCCTGCGGGGGCACTGGTGTTTCCTGAAACTGTCGTGCGAGCCAAGGCGATGGGCAATGATGCCGCCGCATTTCTGTCCAACAACGACAGCACGGCGTTTTTCCGCGCGCTCGGCGACCTCGTCGACTGCGGACCGACGCAAACGAACGTCAACGATTTCCGGGTGATCCTGGTCGACCCATGATCAAGAGACTGCACCTGTTGGCCCTGTGTGCCCTGCTCGCGTCTGCGATGCCGGCGGCGGCGGATTTGCGCCTGTGCAATACGACAGCAGCCCGCATTGGTGTCGCTATCGGCTACCAGGATGCCGATGGCTGGGCGACGGAGGGTTGGTGGAACATCGCCGCCCAGACGTGCGAGACGCTCTACAAGGGATCCCTTTCGAGCCGCTTCGTGTATGTTTACGCCGTCGACTATGACCGCGGCGGCGAATGGGCCGGTAAAAGCCAGATGTGCGTCGCCGACAAATCGTTCCTGATCCGCGGCCTGCAGGACTGCCAGAAGCGCGGCCACAAACAGGGCGGCTTCTTCGAGGTCGACACCCAGGACAGCAAAGACTGGACCATCCGTCTCACCGATCCGGGCGACGCCGCGCAGAAGCGGTAGCAAATTTGGCAGCGGGCGCTTCCACGCGGGGCATGCCTGACTTCTTTGCACGCGGCTTGCGCGGGCGCGTCGCGCATGAGTACATGACCTGCATCCGAGAGAATTGCGCAGGGCCCGCAGTGCGCAATTCGGGTGTGTAGCTCGTTCGCACGCTGTGGCTTTCGCGGCGTCTTTTTGGGCGCTCATACGGATACATTTGGTAGGCGTGGAAACGGGGTCGTTGATCAATGAGTACTGATCGCCGGATGGTGATTCGCAACAAGACGCGGGTCTACGATGGGTTTTTCAAACTCGATGAAGTGACATTCTCGCACCGCCGATACGACGGCGCCATGAGTGCGGACATGACGCATCTCGTCTTCGAGCGCGGCGATGCCGTTGCGGCCTTGATCTACAATGTCGAAACAGATCGCGTGATCTTGGTTGAGCAGTTCCGCATCCCCGCGGCTGACAAAGGCCGCGCCGCGGGATGGATGCAAGAGCCGCTCGCCGGCATGATCCGCAACGGCGAGACGGCGCTCGAAGCCATCACGCGCGAGACACTTGAGGAGACCGGCTATCGAATCAAGGACCCGGAACTGATCGCGACGTTTTTCAGCTCGCCCGGCGGTACGTCGGAGCGGATTTTTCTCTACTACGCCGTCGTGCGCGACAAAGACCGCGTAGCGACCGGCGGAGGGACAAAGGCCGAGGGCGAGGACATTCGCATCATCAGCTTGGCGCCGAGCGATCTGTTTGAGCAGCTGCGGTCGGGCGTCCTTGAAGACGGCAAGTTGGTCGTTGCGGCTTATCATCTGAAAGATCGTTTACGGGTCAAGCCCGAGACGCAAAAGCCTCTCGGCTCCGGTACGATCCGTTACCGCCACAAAGCCAAAAACGGCCGCATTCTCGGCATCAAAACCGGTCCCATTTTGTCCATCGATGGCGTCGAGGTGTGGGTCAACTCTGAAAACACCGACATGATGATGGACCGCATCATCGGCAAAACCATTTCAGCCAACATCCGCTATGGCGGCGGCAGAAAGTCGTCCCAAGGCGACTTGGACGAGGATATCATCGCCGACGAGCTTCGGCGGGGGCTTCGCCGGCGTGCCTTTGTGCGCCGCGGAACCATCATTGAAACGGGCGCCGGCGACCTCGTGCACAAAGGGGTTCGCAAAATCTACCATATCGCCAGTGTCGAGGGGCAGGGCCCTGGCGGTGGCGTGCGCGCGGCTGAGGCCGACATCACTGACAATGTTCAAAGGATCTTGACGCATCTTGAAAAACACAACGGCGGCTTGCGTCTCCTGACGCGGCGCTACACCTCGGTTTTGATCCCGATGATGGGCGCGGGCGATGGTGGACTGGAGGTCGATATCGTCGCGCGACGCACTGTTGAGACCGTGGAGGCGCATCTCACCGCGACGCCGTCGACGCATATTCAGGACATTTATCTGCTGGCTTTCACTCCGGCTGACCTCGCGGCTATCCAGAACGCAATTGCCCAGACCGGACGCTTCACGCCTTTGGCCGAGTGATCTTGCCCCTGCGGCGACCATCTTTTTTGGAATGACACATGTTTCCGAGACGTCTCGAAAGCGCATATTATACGGCCCAGGGAAAGCTGCGGTGGATGTTCCGCCTCCTGTCCATGGGGGCGGCGCCGGCATTCAACCCCACGGCGCTCGTTGCATCTCTGATCATCTTCCTGCTGCTGTCTCGGAACGGTCAGATGCAGCAACTCTATTTCCGCGCTTTGGAGGGGGCGATGGGGCCGCTTGAGTGGGCTCAACTCGTCTTGGGGGCTTTGTCGCTGGCGCTACTCAGCGCGACCTTGTTCGTCGCAAATTATGTGCCCGCAATCGCCCAGATCGACGTCAACTATGCCGAACATCGCCACCTCAGCGCCGATCGATGGGTTGGTATGGGCGCGCTTTTCGTCAGCATGTTGTGTGCGGCCATGCCCTGGATGGGCCTGGTCTTGGGGTTGATGTCGGCCCGACGCATGGCAACGGACAACATCGATGTGCTCGGGGATCTCATCTCCGTTTGGCCTCTACCGAACCCATCCAGCCCGTTGGATCAGGTTCTGTTGTTGCCGTCGCGGCTCCACAGTCTGGTGCCGCGGTTGGATATGGCCGCGGTTTTTGCCGTCGGGATTGGTGCGACCGTGGTCGCCTTGTGTGTGTTGGCGCACCGCTCGCGCGTTGCCAAGGGCCTCGTTATCACGGCCGTCGGCTTAGTCGCGGCCCTGCTGATGTTGCCGGCACTGTTGACGCCGGGTGGTCGGCTGCTCGAATGGAATTGGCCGATGCTGGGCGAAGTTGCGGCCATCGAATTGTTCCGCACCCTCGGGCCGATCGCGATGTTCGGCGGTTTTGCATCGGTGTTGGTCGCCTTGCTGGTGCTCATCCTGGTGCTCGCCAAAGGCATCAAATTCCCAGTTATCGGCGCGACGTTCGTGGTCATCTTCGCGGCGCTGATGTTCGGGCTACCGATGGCCCACGTTGCCAACTTTGGCGTCTTCGTGTTTTCAGGCTTCGCGCTGCTCGGAGCCTTCATGCGCGAGCCGAAACTGTTTGCGCTCGGGGTGCTCTTCACACTGCTGTCGTTTTCGCTTGGCGAGCAGGTCGCCGGTGTTGCTGAAAAAAAGCCTGGTACATACCTCGCGGCCGTGGGCCTCCCGATGGTGCAGGACCAGTTCCGCGACTGGACCAAAGCGCGCGAAAAGCAGATTGAGGCATTCGCCGAGAGGCGCGAGCGGTATCCCGTCTTCATCGTGGCGGCCCAGGGCGGTGGCATTTACGCGGCGACGGCTGCATCCACCTTCCTCAGCCGCATGCACGCGCGCTGCCCCGCGTTCACCGACCACACCTTTGCGATCAGTGCCGTGTCTGGCGGTGCGGTGGGGGCAACCCTCTTTCATGCAGGCCTCCCGCGCGACGAAATCCGGATCTCTGGTTGCGCTCCGGTGCGGCCAGTGCGCTTGGACGACAACCGCGTCGCCGCAGCGTTGCGCGATGACCATCTTTCGCCCTTGCTTGGCCTCACGATCGCTGATCTCATCGGGTTCCACCGGGATCGCGGACAAGCGCTCGAAATCGGCTTCCAGCGTTCGGCCTCGCGCGCCGCTGCGCATTGGCTCGGAGAGCCCTTCAGGGATCATTGGCGTCCGACGGCGTCGCGGCCAGCACTCGTGCTCAACGCCACGTCGGTCGATACCGGACATCGCATCGCCTTTGCGCCTTTCAGCCTGTACCGGCCACGCGCCGCGAGGCCACTGACACTCGAAGACATTTTTGCGCCCAAGGCCGACATCCCGCAGTCCCAAGCGGAACGCATTCCGCGCCTGACGATGATACAGGCGGCCGGCACAAGTGCGCGCTTCCCAGGCATCTCGCCGGCGCTGCGCATTGATCACGGGGCAGGTTCAAAGCTCAATCTGGTCGATGGCGGTTATGCCGATGGGTCCGGTGCCACCACGGCACTCGATATCTACCGGGACATCTCGTCATACGTGGCAGAACACAAATTGAAGGTCGATGTGCGCTTGGTGCTGCTCGTCGACAAACTCGTCGACGATGATCTGGCACAGGTCAGTGGGACGTCGGCTCGCGATACGCTGGCGCCGTTCATTGCGGTCCTGAAAGTGCGCGAACAGCTCTATGCAACGGCCGTCAAGCGCGCCTATTCGGAGCTTGGGGCAAGTCCTTCCGTGTCGAAGGACGACTCGCCCATTCAGCTGGTTGAACTTGATTCTACAGCCTTCAATCTGGCCTTGGGCTGGACAATCTCGCACTCGAGTTTCGATACGATTGCGCTGCTCATGGGGCACCCGACACTTTGCCTCGACAGCATCCCCTCGAATGCTGATCCGCTTCACATCTCCGTCTCCGCCGATGTGCAGCGCGTCATGGCCAACAGCTGCACGCTCGCCAACCTCGAGCGGCTGCTGACGCTGCCTTGACGACCTATCCCGCTCGCCCCACGACGCCCTTGGTCCTCAGAGCCGCCACGTCGGCGACCGAGAAGCCGAAATCTGCCAGCACCTGGTCCGTATCGACGCCCGGCGCGGTTGCCTCTCGGCCCATCTGCGGGGTGGAGCGGCTGAAGCGGGGTGCCGGTGCGGGTTGCGTCACGCCATTGCGGGTGACGAGCGATTGGCGGGCGGCCATGTGGGGGTGCTTGGGCGCCTCGTCGAGCGACATGACGGGTGCGACGCAGGCATCCGAGCCGTCGAACACCATCTCCCACTCATCGCGCGTCTTGCCCTTGATGGCGGTGCCGATGGTTGCGCGCAACTCGGGCCAGCGCTTCGTGTCGAACTGCTTTGGCAGGTCTGCACCGGCGATGCCGAGTTTCTGGATCAACTCGGCATAGAACTTGGTCTCGATGGCGCCGACGGCGAGCCATTTGCCGTCCTTGGTCTCGTAGCAGTCATACCAGGGCGCGCCGGTGTCGAGAATGTTGACGCCGCGCTCATCCTGCCAGCGGCCGGCCGAGCGCATGCCGAACACCATGCCCATCAAGTAGGCCGCGCCATCGACCATGGCCGCGTCTACAATCTGGCCCTTGCCGGACGTCTTGGCCTCCAACAGGGCCGAGACGACGCCGAAGGCCAAAAACATGCCGCCGCCGCCGAAATCGCCGACCACATTTACGGGCGGCGTCGGCGCCTGCCCCTTGCGGCCGAACGCATGCAACACGCCTGCAAGCGCGATGTAGTCGATGTCGTGGCCGGCGCGATCGGCCCATGGGCCTTCCTGGCCAAAGCCGGTCATGCGGCCGATGACCAGTTTCGGGTTCGCCTGCCACAGGACATCGGGTCCGATGCCGAGCCGCTCGATCACGCCGGGACGAAAGCCCTCGATCAGGGCATCGGCCTTGGCGCAGAGCTTCATGACGACGTCGCGACCCTCGGGCCGCTTCATGTCGACCGCGATGGTTTGTCGGCCGCGACCGAGCACGTCGAACTTCGGTTCGCGCCCGGGAATGCCGAGGTCGCTGTCTTCGCGCCGATCGACGCGGATGACCTTGGCGCCCATGTCGGCGAGCAGCATGCCGGCGAACGGCGCTGGGCCAATACCTGCGAGCTCGAGAACGGTAATTCCCTTCAGAGGTCCCATTGTGGTGAACATTCCCTTGCTGTGTGTTGCAAGGACAAGCGGAACGTGTCGGTTCGACACGTTCGCACGGTAATGGCGCCTGTCCTCGCTAAGCTCTCTTCAAGCCTCACATGGTTGCATGGTCGGTAACAAGAGGCCGTCAAAGAAGCTCAAGTGCAGCGTGATAAAAAGCAGTTCTAAATTGGGTGGCCGGGGGGCGATCCTGGTCCGCTCTCTCGTTCGACGGGGGATCGGCTGGGTGCATGCGCTTGTGCCAACACGGCGCGGCGCGGAAACGCGGGCAAGCTCGCGCATCGAAGGCGCGATCGAGCGCCTCAAGGACGCCCAGTGGGAGGTGCGCGAGAGCGAAGCGCGCTATCGCGGCCTGCTTGAAGCACAACAGGACATTATCTTCCGCCGCGACGCGCAGGGACGACTGACGTTTGCCAACGAGGCGTATCACCGGATGTTTGCGGGGCGCGACGTCCTTGGGCAGGCCTTTGCGCCTGTGCTGAAGACCGGCGACTTGCCGGTGCCGCTCGCCGCGGGCCGCAAGCGCCATCAGCGTTTCTCGATCGAAGTGGAGACGACGGCGGGCCTCCGCTGGTTCGATATTGAAGAGCACCGGGCGAGTGCAGACGAGGCCAATGCCGAGAGCCAGTGCGTTGGCCGCGACATCACCGAGCAGCGCCGCCAGCAGGCAGAACTTGCATCTGCGCGCGATGCCGCCGAGCACGCCAACCGGGCCAAGTCGCGTTTTCTGGCCGCCATGAGCCACGAAATCCGCACGCCCATGAACGGCATCATGGGCATGACCGCACTGCTCAAAGACACCGAAACCACGGCCGAGCAGAAGACCTATCTCACCGCAGTCGAGCGATCGGCGCGGACCCTGCTGTCGCTGATCGATGAGATCCTCGACTTCTCCAAGATCGAAGCCGGGCGGCTCGATCTCGACGAGGCGGCGTTCTCGGTCGAGGACTGCGTGCAGTCCGTCGTCGAGCTGTTGCATCCGCGCGCCAAAGACAAGGGCATCACGCTTGCTTGGGCGATTGATCCGGCTGTGCCACGGCTCGGTCTTGGGGACGAGGCGCGGTTGCGCCAGATCGTCACCAACCTGATCGGCAATGCCGTCAAGTTCACCGATACCGGTGGTGTGCTTGTGACAGTCTCGATTGACGACGCGCGCAGCGCTCACGGCGACACCCGCATTCCCATTGCCATCACCGTCAAGGACACTGGACCCGGCATCTCGCCAGAGGCCTTGAACTCGCTGTTCGGCGAATTTGAGCGTGGCGACGAAACAAGCCGCCGCCAGCACAGTGGCACAGGGCTTGGCCTCGCCATTTCGCGTCGCCTCGCGCGTGCTATGGGCGGCGACATCACGGCTGCGGCAGTGCCAGGCGAAGGCTCGGAGTTCCGCGCTGTGGTGCTGCTGAAATGCTCGGGCCAGCGCCGACAGGTCGATCCGCTACCCGGTCATCAACACGTGCTGCTGGCGCTCGATAATGGCTTTGAGCGCGCAGCCCTGCGTCTGTCGCTTGAAGGGGCGCATGTGCCCGCGGCCGAGTGCACACCTGACAATGTCGAGCCCGTGATTGCGGCAGCAGCCAACGTCGATGCGCCGTTCACGATCGCGATCGTCGATGGCACGCGACCGCTGGCGGACATTGCGCACCTCGCAACGGCCGTCCGTGCGGCGTCGCCGAGCGAAGTGCCGGCGACGGTTTACGTCATCCTGGATAGTGCGCCGCGCGGCGGCTTCGGCCCCTATGCGCGCGCCGGCTTCGACGACTACCTGGTGCGGCCAGTGCGGCCCTCGGCCGTGGTCGACCGGGTCACGTCCGTCGGCCCCTATCGCCGTCCCGAGCCACTGGCTGCAGCTCTTGCGCCCGCCAGCTCACCGCAGGCAAAGACCGCGGCCAAGACTGCGGCCCGCGTGCTGCTGGTCGAGGACAACGACATCAACGCCCTTCTCGCCCGACGCATGCTCGAGAAGTCCGGTTGCACGGTCGCGCACGCCAAGGACGGCCAGAAAGGTCTCGATGCTGTGACAGCAAGCGTGTGTGCCGACGCACCCGCGTTCGACCTCGTCTTGATGGACGTGCACATGCCGGTGCTGGACGGGCTCGAGGCCGTCCGCCGCATGAAGCATCTCGTGCCGGCCGATGGTCGCCGTCTGCCACCCATCATCGCGCTCACGGCCAACGCCTTTGCCGAGGACCGCCAGCGGTGCCTGGACGCCGGCATGGACGGTTATCTCGCCAAGCCGTTCGAGAAGGATGAGCTGGAGCATGTATTGACGCGCTTTGTGCGCAAGGGCGATTTGGCAGCCTGAGGCTGAAGGCGTGTCCGACGCAAAGCGGCCGGCACAGAGGCGGGTGTTCATGCCAGTTATACCAGCGGCGAAAATTTCCGACTGAAGACTTATCCCCCCAATGTCATGGCCGGGCTTGTCCCGGCCACCCATCGTGCAATGAGAGTGGCGGTGCTTATGGTGTTGGAACGTCTCAACATGCTGACACCAGCCGCGTGCGCTGCGCGATGGGTGGCCGGCACGAATGGCCGGCCATGACAGTGTGGGGAGGCACATCCGTCAATAATCTGGCCGCTGGAATTAGACTGTCGGCACACTGGAAATCACGGCCTCGGCTTGGCTCATCCTGCCTGTCTTTTGATGGCACCAAGTATCAAAAGGCGGAGCGACCCGTGCCCACGCCTCGTCAGCATCGTTTCGGTCAGCGATGGATTAGCGCCCAAGACCGTAGCGCTGGTTCCAGGTCTGAGGGAACGCCGACGGACCATTGGACCAGGTCGATTGGCGTGGTGCCTGCCACTGCTGGCGTGACGTGGCTGCAGCCTGCTGGCGACGCTCCTGGCGTTGCTCTTCGGCGCGATCAGCCAGCTGCTGGCGCAGATCTTCCTGGGCCTGGCGATGGGCCTCGGGATCGGCGTAGATCTTCTCGGCGACCTTCACGGCCTCGTACTTGGTTGCTTCTTTCCAAGACTTGATGGCGTACACCGGTGCACCGAGATGAACGCGCTCGAACAGGTCCGTCACATCCTCGTTCAGCATGCGGATGCAACCGTTCGACACGGCCGAGCCGATGGACCCGCGCGACGGCGTGCCGTGGATTCGCAGCAGGGACCAATCCAAGTACATGGCGCGCTTGCCGAGCGGGTTGGCAGGATCGCCGCCCTCGACGGGATCATCGCCATTGATTGGGATCCACTTGGGGTCGACGGCCTTGGCGGCGACGAACGTGCGGCCCATCCAAAGCTCTGAATTCTTGCCGACGGCCACGCCATAGCGCAGCGCCTCACCCTTGCCGGTGATGTAATAGAGCTTGCGCTCGCCGTTCACGATCACGATCGAGCCGGGCGCATAGATAGCTGGCACAGACACGCGCTGCACCTTCGGCTGCGGCTCGCTGTAACCGCGATTGCCCTGGGCTGCTGCTGGTGTCGTGACGACAAGGGCCGACAGGCCGGCAAGGCCCGCCATAAGGCACACGGTACGCGCGACTGCGGAGATACTGGACGGTACTGCGGACGAAACACGAGCCAAGGGAGGTACTCCGAGACGGGGCGGCGGAGGGTGTTGTGACCCTCTTTCGATACTGCAAAGCCGATGCAAGCAAAAGCTCCAATCGGCAGACTACACTCAAAAATTTGCGAACCGGTTTATGGGGACACCATCGGTCAAGCACGCCTGTCATGCCGGGGCTAATTTGACCGTGTCGACAATGAGTGGCTGATTGGGGCAGGCAAGACCAGCCCGCTCGAGATCATGACAACTATGCCCGACCGCCGCACAGTTATTGCTTCGCTTGCAACCGTTGCCGCGGGGGCTGCCCCGGCTGCCGCATCGGCGCCGTGGCCCACGGCCGCGCCAGCCGATGTTGGTTTTGCGCCCGATATCGCCGACAGGTTGGAATGGGGGATCAAGTCCGGGTTGCTGAAGCACTTTCACGCCATCGTCGTGACGCGCGTCGGCAAGTTGGTTCTGGAGCGCTATTTCGAAGGCCAGGACTGGGCCTGGGGCCGGAACCTCGGCATCGTCAAACATGGGCCCGAGACGTTGCACGATCTGCGCTCCGTAACAAAAAGCGTTACCTCGATCCTCTACGGCATCGCGCTCGACCGCGGGCTGGTGCCGCCACTCGTCGCGCCCCTCATGGCGCAATTCCCCGAGTATCCGGATCTTGCCGCCGACCAACGCCGCCAACTCGTGACGATCGAGCATGTCATCAATATGACGCTTGGCTACGAGTGGAATGAGCAGTTGCCCTACACCGACCCGAAGAACGCCGAGATCATGATGGAGATGGCGAAGGATCGGTATCGGTTCGTCTTGGAGCGGCCGATTCTTGCGCCGCCGGGCACGCGTTGGAACTACAACGGCGGTTGTACAGCGTTGATCGGGCGACTGATTGAGAAGGGTACCAAGCAAACGATCTCAGACTTTGCAAAGCAGGCGCTGTTCGACCCGCTTGGCATTGACACATTCGAGTGGATCACAGGGGCCGATGGCGTGCACTCGCCCGCATCAGGGCTGCGACTGAGGGCGCGAGACCTTGCCCGCATCGGCGCCTTGATCCTCGGCAAGGGCCAAATCGACAGCCGGCGCATCGTCTCGGCTGGCTGGATCGAGGGCGTGGCTGTCGGCGCGGTGCCGACCGGTGACGGCTTGATGTACGGCCGCTCCTGGTTCCAGCTCGACACGCCTGTCGCCGGATTTGCAAATCCTCAGCCGACGTTGATGGGCTTTGGTAACGGCGGACAACGACTGTTCGTCATGCCGTCGACCGATATCGCCTGCGTGGTATTTTCTGGGCGCTACAACGAGATGGACAGCTGGGTTCATCCGACGCGTCTGTGGCGCGAAATCGTGCTCGGCAATGTGCGACTGGGCTGAGGACTGGATTCGGCACCGAGTTGGAATAACTGCTGCGCACAAAAGAGCCGTGTCCCGTGCGCCACGTTGGAGGGAATCCCGTTGCTCTAGCTGCAACCGCACATGACGTGCCGGCCGCCCAACGCTAGCACAGACAAGGTTGGGAAGCCTGCTTGCTGATGCTTGTCTGGTCGTTGCGTTGGGGCCTTGTCATGTTCAGAGTTCATGGTCGCACCAGTGCGATGGCAGCTCTGGTCTGTGGGGCGCTGGCTTGCGTCGCTAGTCACGCAGGCGCCCAAGCCGTGGCGTCCGCCGCTGCACCTGAAGGTCCCTTGGTGGCCGTGGTCGCACTGAAGGAGCAGACTTTCGTTCTCTATGGCCCGGCTGGCATCGTCCGATCGACCGGCATTTCGTCGGGGCTGGCCACCAATCCCACGCCGATCGGCATCTTCAACATTCTCGAGAAGCGCCGCGAGCACTGGTCGAATATCTACGACGCAGAGATGCCCCACATGCAGCGCCTGACGTGGTCGGGCATCGCGCTCCACGAGGGCCGCGTGACCGGGCGGCCTGCGTCGCATGGCTGCGTGCGGCTGCCGGCCGCTTTTGCCGAGGACCTGTTCGGCATCACGCGGGTCGGGATGCGCGTGATCATCGCCTACAGCAAGACAGAGCCGGTTGAGATCACGCATGATGTGTTGTTGGCGCCGCGCGTGCCCCGCCATGAGGGGCACGCAGGCCTCGTGCGTGTCGCGTCGGCCAGTGTATCGTCCAGCGGGCCGTTGCCGGTTGGTCCTGCCGTCGTGACGGCTGCGGCCTCAACGCCTGCGCTCAGTGGCCCATCATCGCTGCCGATTGAGGCCTTGTCGCTCGCCCGCAAGGACGCCCGCGTGCAGGCGAATGCAGCGGCAAAGAGCGATGACGACCTGAAAAAGGTGCACGCCGCATTGCTCGTCGACATGGCGCGCCTGACGAAAGTGCGGGATGCGGCTGGTCGCGCCGTCAAATCGGCAGAGCGCCAGGAGGCCAAGGAGCGCAAAGCCCTTGAAGCTGCAGCTGACGAGGTGCGTGGCCGGGTGGAGAAAGCCTTGGCCGTGGCGATCTCGAAGCGGACTGCGGCGGACGCCCTGCTCCTGAACGCTGAGGCGGCTCTCGCCGCAAAGCGCAATGCAAACTTGGCGGCACTGAGAGAGGTCGATGATGCGGAGACGGAGGCGAAGACAACATGGGAAGCCTATCGGCGGCTGATGCGGATCGGTGAACCCGTGTCCGTGCTGATCAGCAGCAAGACCGGGATGCTGCATGTCCGGCAGGCCTTCGACCCGATTTTCGAGGTTCCCGTCGTGATCGAAGGTCGGGGCGGCGCGCTGCTTGGCACACACGTGTTCACGCTGATGGAGGCAGGGAGCGAGCCAAGGGCTGCCAGATGGAGCGTCGTGTCTTTGCCTCTGCTGCCGTCGGAACCGCGCATATGGCACGTGGCCGACCTGCCGCCGACGGACCCGCCCGAGCCGACGGCCTCCCGCGCGCTCGACAGGGTTTCCATCCCGGCTGACGTGCGTGCGCGGCTCGAAGCGGTGCTCGTTCCGGGCGCATCTCTGATTGTCACGGATGAGGCACCGAGCACCGAGACCGGCAAGGGCACGGACTTTATCGTTGAATTGGACCAGCCACAGCCTGATCTCCATGTCGTCCGCGAGGCACCACGCCGGATAGAGCGGCCGGCAAGTGTAACGAACGACCGCCGGCCCGCACCGGCCAAAGTCGTGATCCCGGTCAGAGGGACCTCAATCAAGGCATTCGACACACAGCGGCTCTTTGCATCCGATCGATAGTGCGGTTAGTGACGGCGTCCTGTCGTAGCCAAGGGTACGCCGATGCCTGCTCAGATCATCGACGGCAAAGCCGTTGCCGAAACCGTGCGACGCGAGGTCGCCGGTGCTGTAGCAACGCTGAAAGCACAATACGGACGCGTCCCGGGGCTGGCCGTCGTGCTGGTCGGCGAAGATCCCGCGAGCCAGGTCTATGTGCGCAACAAGCACAAGCAGACCGAAGAGGCCGGCATGCTCTCGATCGAGCATAAATTGCCGGCCACGACGTCCGACGCAGACCTGCTGCAGCTGGTTGCGGATCTCAATGCACGCGCAGACGTGCATGGCATTCTCGTGCAGCTGCCGCTGCCAAAGCACATCGACGCACAGAAGGTGTTGCGCGCCATCGATCCCGACAAGGACGTTGACGGTTTTCACCCCGTCAATGTCGGGCGGCTTTCCATTGGGGAGGCAGCTCTGGTTCCATGCACGCCGCTCGGATCGATTATTCTGCTCAAGACGGCGCTGCCAAAACTCGCGGGATTGGAGGCCGTGGTCATCGGTCGCTCGACCATTGTCGGCAAGCCGGTGGCGCAACTGCTGCTGGCCGAGGATTGCACTGTGACGATTGCCCATTCGCGCACGCGGGATTTGCCGTCCGTCGTGCGTCGCGCCGATATCGTCATCGCAGCCGTCGGGCGGCCTGAGATGGTGCGCGGCGATTGGATCAAACCGGGCGCTATCGTCATTGATGTCGGCATCAACCGGATCGACGCCGGCAATGGCAAGACCCGGCTTGTCGGCGACTGCCACTATGCCGAGTGTTCGGCCGTGGCGTCAGCGATAACGCCTGTCCCTGGCGGCGTCGGGCCGATGACCATCGCGTGCCTGCTCAAGAACACCGTTTCGGCCGCGACGCGGCTCATGGCGCGATAGGCCATCGCTGGCGATGGCTCATGCCAGCAGTCAGAATTTTGGCTGACCAATCCCGTTATCGTCATTCCGGAATGCCTGTCGCGCCGACGCGCGGCAGGCATATCCGGAATCCTTACCTCTCGCGCATCAGCATTCGTGCTCTACGGACAGAGGTAAAGATCCCGGATGTACGATCACGCAGGAAGCGTGATCGTATTCCGGGATGACGTCCGTGATTTGATGACTTACACCAGCGGTCAGAATTTTCGACTGACGATCTGTCCCTCTCACTGTCATGGCCGGGCTTGTCCCGGCCACCCATCGCGCACAGAGCACGGCGGTATCCGGAGTGTTGAGCCGTCTCAACGTAATGGCAACCAGCTCCGTGCG
>JANMGQ010000169.1:0-33724 GCA_031374735.1 Hyphomicrobiaceae bacterium
CAGAAACAGCAACCAAAGCCAAACGCCTCGCCGGACAGATCCGCGCCCTCGGCTTCACCGTCGAGTTCAGCCGCGCCGCATGATACAACCCAACCCGGCACCGCGATCCCGGCCCGTGCTTCTTTCAGAGTAGGGGCGGCAGCTTGTTCGGACGGAGATCGATCCGCAGGCACACAATCAACGTTTTGCCAGCTGTTCGATCACGGCCTGTGCGGATGCCGCCCACCCTAACCCTCTCCCCCTGAAGCGGTGGGAGAGGGAATCCGCCCGGAATCCGCCCTGTGTTTGATTTCTCCTCTCGGCCCGAAGCGTCCGCCGCGTCGGCTGCCACCTGCGTCCAAGCACGGCGCCGCACGAGAGCGCGCACCCTCAGCGCCCCGCGAACGGCCAAATCGTCCTGCGGGCGCGCTGATAGGGCAGCGAGCGGAAATCGGCAGGGCACACGCCGGGTGTTTCGACGTAGATGACCTCGCTCGCAATAGGTCCGAACTTGGCGTGAAAGTGCTGCGAAGATTTGACCACAATCAGCTTCGTCCCGGCGAGATCGATGCCGAACTGCGTGAACAAGTTGGTGCCAAATCCCTGTGTCCGATGCGTGTTCAAAACAACCTTCACCCCATCGATGCGGACCACCGCGACATCGCCGAGCGGGGCGATAGTGCCGCTGAGGCCGTCCTGAAAAGCGTTCTTTGCAAGGACCAGCACCTCGACCGTAACATCGAGCGGCGTGCCGGAAAAGCGGCTCACCTTACCGCCAATGCGGATGTTCAATGTCGCGCCCTCGCCCGCCTGCATGCAGTAGCCAACGGCGACTGGATCCCAAAATGGACCGACGACGGCATTGTCGACTTTGCGCGCCAGCAACCGCTTGAGGATGAAGGTCGAGTCACCACCCGCACCGCCGCCGGGATTGTCGGCGCTATCCGCCAGGACCACTGACAAGCTGTTGCTCGCAAGTCCGCGCGTGATGGCAGCGTCAGCATCGGGATAAGGCGGCGCGTACTTTACTTTGTCGCGGATGATGTCATCACCAAGCTGCTGGCAGATCTGCTCGGCTTTGGCGGCATCGCCATCGGTCACGACCAACAGGCGCGTGCCGAGGTCGATGCTGTCACCCCAGGGGAAACCGTGGGCGAGCGAGACAGACAACACGCCGTCGCGGCCCTCCATTGCTGACATGCGATCGACCAAGCTGCGAGCCGGCTCGCGCGACGTCGGGATCATCGAGATAAAGCCCAGATCGCGCACGCGCATCACGGGCTTGATGCGTTTTGCCTGCGCCGCCTCGGCGAGGCGCACAAGATCCTTGGCGCGGTCGTAAATGTCGGTGTGAGGGTACTCTTTGAACAGCACGAGCAGATCGGGCTTGTCGACCTTCTGCGCCGACAAGTGGCAATGCAGATCGAGTTCAGCGCCGAGAAAGACGGCCGGCCCGATTACCTCGCGAACGCGCGAGAAAAGATCCCCCTCAGCGTCTTCGTAGCCCTCGGCGATCATGGCACCATGGATCTGCAGCAGCACCATGTCGACCGGCATCGCCTTGCGCAGATCGTCGAGCAGCTGGTCGCGCAAGGTTTCGTAGGCTTTCCGCACGGTCACGCCAGACGGCGCAGCAAACGCAATCTTGCCCTCGATCACGGTCCAGCCCGCGACGGCAGCTCGCTCGCGTACCGCGCGGTGCACTTGGCCAAACGCCGGCAGCTTATCGTTCGGGACACCTGTCGGATCGTAGCCATAGACCTTGAAATCAGCCAGGCCCGTCGGCATGGGCGCGAATGTGTTGGTCTCAGTGCCAAGGGTGGCCGTGAAAACACGCATGGAAGAGCTCCGGTTGTCGTGATGCGACTTGCGGAAATCCCACGCCGGCTGTCAACCGCGTGCGGCTGCCCCACTGACACGGTCAATCAACATCGCGCCCTTAACTGCGCCGCTGACCTGCCGAGCGAGGTGCGCTATGCTGGAACATGACGTTGGATGCACCACGCATTCTGGCCGCACTCGGCCGTGAGCGAGAGCTTGCGACGGCCGGCACCCCGTTTGTGGTGACCGATGCCTGGCACACCGGCGGTCAGCCCATCCTGCGCATCGAACCAAAGCCCGGCGCCAAGGCGACACCAGTCGACGAGAGCCTCGGCGGCGCGCGACTGGTGTGGGGCGGCGCGGAGCCCGTGCGTGCGGACGTGCTCTATGTCGATGCCGAGGAAAGCCGGCTCGTTCTTGACGGGGTCACAGGTGAGCTGCCGCACCGCGGCGAGGTTGTAGTCGCCTATCCGCCGGACTTCCTGTTGCCGCTGATCGATCTGTGGAAACGCTCTGATCTTGCGCGTCAGGCGCTGGACGTTCTGCAGCCCGCTCCGTCGACCACGCGTGACGGACGATCGTCATTGCCGTTGGCTTTCGCTGGGCTGCGACGCCGACAGGCGGATGCCGTCCAGCTTGCACACAATCGCTTAGCCCTGCTGATCGGTCCGCCCGGCACGGGCAAGACATTCACCGTCGGCGCGATGGTCGCGCATCTGCTGGCGAGCGATGCGAGACTGCGCGTGCTGATCACCGGGCCAACCAATGTGGCGGTCGATACAGCGCTTCTCGCTGCCGATGATTGGCTTGAGCGATTAGGCCGGTGGGATCTGCGCGGAACGATGAAGCGTGTCGGCTCACGGTTCGACGTGCGCAAGTATGCGTCACGGCCGCATCTGCTACCAGACGGCGTGACGGACGCCGCCGCGAACCTCTCGAAGCTCGAATTGACCGAACCCGCGCGCGTGAACGTGCAAGACTACGCAGCCTGGACGCGCGATGTCGACCGCGCGCGTCGGCGGCTCTGGCGCGACGTGCACGAGATCGCCATCACCTCACGCGTGATCGCGGTGACCACGGTGTCGGCCTATCACTGGTACGATCCGTTGACGCTCGACGTGCCGCGCTTCGACGTCGTCATCGCCGACGAAGCCAGCCAGATCATTCAGCCTGGCGCGGCCATGTTGGCGACGCTCGGCGACCGGATCGTGTTCGCGGGCGATCCCGGACAGCTGGCGCCGGTGGTGCACACAAAGGACGCGCGCTTCCAGCGGCTGCTCTCGCGCACGGCTTTTGACATCGCAGGCGCCTCGCGCGTCATGCTGGACGAGCAATCCCGCATGGTGCCGGAACTGTGCGCGGCGGTATCGCATGCGTTCTACGGCGGGCGTCTTGGCGTCTGCCGGCGGGCGCTTGCCAACGAAAGCTGGCAGTCGGCGCGTCGACAGAGCCGGCTTGGCGGCGAACCGCTGGCTCGGCTGCATATCGAGCCGATTGCGACACGGTCACTATGGTCGCCGCGCTACAACGGGCGGACGCGCTTTCAATCGGCGGAAGCCGTGCTGACGGCTGTCGATGCCTTGATGCGTGAGACCGGCCATTCGTCGGCTGATATCCTGGTGCTGACACCGTTCCGTGCGCAGCGCGCGCTGTTACAAGCCATGGCGCGTCAGCGCGGGCTCGGTAAATTGCGGATCTCGACGGTGCACAGATCGCAAGGTAGCGAGAGCCGCATCGTGCTGTTTGATCCCGTTGATGCCGATACGCCCTTCCTCAAGGAGGCCAACGGCCGTCGCCTGATCAACGTCGCCGTCTCGCGCGGGCAGGCGCATGTGATTGTGTTTGCGTCAGACACGGATCTTGCGAACCCATGGCTCGCGCGCGTGGCGACACACGCCACGCAAACCGGGTCGCGTTTCGCTGCTGCGCTCCCGCACCCACAGGGTGTTCTGGACATGGACGCCCAGGCGCAGCGGGACTCAATGCATCGCGAGTGAGCGCTGGCCGTAGTCCGGCTGCAGCACAGGCGGCGGCAGAGCGTCGAAAGCGGCCGACAGAGATTGCTGCTGGAGGGCGACCGTATCGTCGATGCGGCGCAACTCGTCCGCGACTGACGTCAGCCGCGATGAAATCTTCGCCACCAGGAATTCCGCGAGAGACTGGTCGTCCAACATCAACTGATGCATGGCATCACGGGTGAAGCGCAGCGCCTTCACCGGCCCGCGCGCGATGACCGACGTCCCATAAACATGCTCGATGAACATGGCCATCTCGCCGATCACGGAACCGGGCGCCACGAACTCGCGATCACCTGGCATCGTGCCAAAGCTTTCAGCCGGTCCGTTGACGATGATGATCGCCGCCTCTCCGGCATTGCCAGCATCCACGATGCTCTGTCCTTCGCGATACATCACGCGTTCTGCGGCGCGTGCGAGCGTGGCCAATTGAACGGGCTCGAGACCCTGAAACAGGCGCACCCGCAAAAGCGGCGCCACAAGCGCATCGATAGACATGACAACCCCAACTGGCGCAGGCCGCAGCAGAGCTGGGCGCAGGCGAACCTTCCGGACGCGACAAAAGCAAAACGCGACACTGGAGAGACGCAACGTGAGTAACGCTACGGGGGCGGGCCAACTGGAACAGGCTGGGCAACTGACTGGGCACCGTCGAACGGCCTCATGTAGGGCGGAAATCGGGCGGCGGTCCAGGGGCCTGTGGACAGTCTGGGGATGACCTGTGGCTGAGCCGGCGCAACGCGGCATTGCCAGCCGGAAAACACCGGCAAATGACCACTGCGGACGATTGCGCCGACTTCACCCCCGCTGGCCTGCCGTTTCCTGCTGGCGCGTGAGATCTTTCGGTCATCAAACACGGCACATGCCGCGCTCATCGGAGGCTCACATGACCCGCATCACGCTCGCAGCTTTGGCACTTGCAACCGTCCTCGCAGCACCTGCAAACGCCAACGGTATCCAGACGATCGACTGCGCGATGGACCTCAACACCGCCGCCGAGCGCGCCATCTGCAAAAGCCAGCGCCTGCAGATCCTCGATGCCAAGATCACCGAAGTCTACGCCGACTATATGACGAGTGGCCGGGTCCACTCGGACGTCAAAGCTCGGCTGCGTGAAAGCCAATACCGGTTCCTGGAACGCCGCAACGCCTGCGGTCCTGATCGCGAGTGCCTCGAAGAGCTGATGGACCGCCGTCTGTCGCGCATCCACGCCTACCTCTGACGCGAGTTCATTGCCAAGGAGGCCATTTTCAAAGCTTTACCCCCGAAGGCCGCGGGATACCCCGCCTCGCGGCTTTCGGGGGTGATTGGGGCATTCTGCGCACCACATCTCCTACCATCCATCAAAAATCCCTGTCATGGCCGGCCTTGTGCGCCTTGTGCCGGCCACCCACTTCGAGGCGCGCTCGACGGCACATTTTGACCGCAAGTGCTGCAATACGACATATCAACCAACGAACCCGTTGCTGAATGGGTGGCCGGCACGAAGGGCTGGCCATGACAGTTTTGAATAGGGCATGATTGTGATGGATGGTGAGCACCACACTTCTTCAACAATTGTCGACGATGCTCATGGCGTGTAGCAATCCCGGATGAATGAGATGCGCCCTTTGCCTTTGAGCCTTGTCGCTCTCGCGCTCACGACGGTGCCGCTTTCAGCTCAAACGGCGTCGCACACCGTTTTGCTCAACATGGCGCTCGACAACGTGCCGAAGGCGCGCTGCGACGGCGGCAAAGCGTGCGCGCCGGTCAGCGATGCTGAGCGCATGACGCTGATCACAGACGTTCAGGCAAAAACGATCGTTTCGGCAGCAACGATCTCCACCTTGGCGGAGCACTGCGGACTCGACTGGCAGAAGCGAAACTTCGTGCCGCTCATGATGTATCATCGAGAAAAGCTCAAGATGACCGAGCGCCAGATGGCGGTGGTTGGCCTCCTCCACGGCATAGCCATGAACATCGTCGGCGATGTCGTGCGTAAGACGCCCTGCGCGGCTGAAATGAAGACAAACGTCGAAGCCAAGCTGCCAGTGAAGTGACACGCCAGCGCAGCCCGGGCTCACTCCATATCGCTGTCACCGGCTTTCAACCAATTGAAATGGATCGGGAAACCCTCGCCGAGCAGCATGCTGACCACTTCGGACAGCGGCAGGCCGACCACGTTCGTGTAGCTACCGGAGATCTTCTGCACGAAGCAACCCGCAAGCCCTTGGATGGCATAGCCACCCGCTTTGCCGCGCCATTCGCGCGAGGCCACGTAGCTCTCGATGTCCTCCTTCGACAGCCGCTTGAAGCGCACGCGCGTGTCGACGACCTTCAGGCGCACCCGGTCTTCGGGCGTGATGATGCAGGCGCAGGTGAGCACACGGTGATTGCGGCCCGAAAGCAGCTGCAAGCATGCCACCGCTTCTTCAACGAAAGCGGGTTTTCCGAGAATGCGCCGGCCAACGGCCACAACCGTATCAGCGGCCAGGATGTAGCTGTCGGCGATGTCGACGTCGTTGGCGATGAGATCGCGCGTCTCTTCCGCCTTGGCCCGCGCCAATCGCATGACGAGACTGCGCGGCATCTCGCCCTTTTTGGGGGTCTCATCGATCGAGGAAGGGCGCACCGAATCCGGTTCGATGCCGGCTTGGGCAAGCAACGTCATGCGCCGCGGCGAAGCGCTGGCGAGCACGAGTTTAGGCTTCAATTCGGCGCGTCGGCCCTGCGGGCGGGTGCGCGCAAGTTCCTTGCGCAACGTCTCGCGGCGCGGCGCGTCGGTCCTACTTGAACCGATAAGTAATCCGGCCTTTGGTAAGGTCATAGGGCGTCATCTCGACGAGGCATTTGTCTCCAGCCAACACCCGAATACGATTCTTGCGCATCTTACCAGCGGTGTGCGCGATGATCTCGTGGCCGTTGTCGAGCTTCACCCTGAATGTCGCGTTCGGCAGAAGTTCCTGAACAATTCCGGGAAACTCTAGTAGTTCTTCCTTCGCCATGTGTGCTCCTGGCTGATTTTGGGCGTACTCCTGATCTGGTTTCAGGCGTGAGGGACCATGCGCAGGATTTACGCCGGTTTGCAAGGTAGTGCACTGCAGCGCAACCGCGATCCCAGGGCAGGGACCCACCCCTGTCATGGCCGGCCCTTCGTGCCGGCCACCTATTATGCAACACGCTCCGTCAGTCGGCAGTGGGCCACGACTGACCGTTGCGCACCGCGGAAGCGCTCAGAATTTAGGTCCGCGATTGAGGAGGATTCCGGCCTCGCGCGCCAAAGTCATTAAACTGTCGGGTTGCTTGCGGGTTCATGCCGTGGTGTTGTCAGGTCGGTGGCGCTTACCAAGGGCAAACATGAAGCAACCAAGGAAAAAGCAAATGCGCGTTGATGCCGAAAAGATCAAACAACGGCGACAGTCCCTTGCGATGACACAAGAGAAGCTTGCCAAGCTTAGTAATGTCGACGTTCGCACCGTACAGCGGGCCGAGAAGGGTGAGGATTTGAGCTTGGAGACCGTCGCGCAGATCGCTGCTGCGCTGGAGCTACCTCAACTTGAAATTATGATGTTGCATGGTGATGTTGCGACTACGGTGGAGTGCGAAAGCAAGGGATCTCCCGCTGCCAGCAACGAGACATCAGTGACCGTCCTCCGAATGGAGAGGTCCGCCGACGCTCTCTTGAAGCTCTTTGCCCGATGCTTCACTTGCAAGATCGAAGTAGCAGCGCCAATGACCGACGAAATGTCGAGCGCGGTTTTGAAGTTCAGCGAGCAAATCGAACCGTACCTTCCAAACCCTACGCCGCCCCGGCACCGAATGCTGATTGACGATGAGATCCATCCCGAGGTGCGGAAGATCCAAGCACAGCTGGCCGCAATTGCGAGATTGTCCGACTGCCTGAAACAACTAGAGACAGCCGGATATGCGCTCTACACCGGATGCTACGGGGCGTACGCGCGGGTTCCAGGTTGGGACGACGAAACACATTGCTGGAGCGTAAGTGGGCGCCAAGAGCATGAACCAATTTTGATTGCAGTTCTCAAGATTGGGCGACCATCGTCTGAACGGCAAACGGCAAAAATTCCGCCCAGTACTGAATGGTGGGCATGACGCTGCGTTTGCAGTCGGGCGTAAAGGCGGAGCAGTTGTGTCCGCTTCGGGCGATCGCGACCGTCGAAGCGGACGAACGGAACCAAACGGGAATGGGTCAAAACCGACCTGCGTCATTTGCCGCACGATGGGTGGCCGGGACAAGCCCGGCCATGACAGGTGGGGTGTGTGGTGGCCTCAGTGGGCGACTTCTCTTATTGGCCCGTCTCGCCATCAGTTTGACAGCAGCTGTGGCATCACGCCGACCTGCAACTTCACATGAGCCTGCGGAGCGACCTGCCACCCGCTCGAGGCACACACATTCTTAAGGCGTGCGTAGTGTCTGTTTCAGGGCCTTGTGGTACCAGCACCTTGATTTGCCCCGGATAGGTGAACATTCAATGACCCCCACGAAACCCCGCGCTGACCTCGTTGCGAACACGGCCGACTATGAGCGCTCAGCTCTCGTCAAGCCGACCGGCTTTCGCGAATACGACGCGCGCTGGCTGTTTGGCACCGAGATCAACCTCATGGGCTTGAACGCCATCGGCCTCGGCCTCGCGCTGGTGTTTGAGCGTCGTGGCGTGCCGAAGCGCATCGTGACAGGCCATGATTTCCGCGGCTACTCGGGCGGCGTCAAACAGGCGTTGATGACCGGCCTGCTCGCCGGCGGTTTTGAAGTGCACGACATCGGTCTGGCCCTGTCCCCCATGGCTTATTTCGCCCAGTTCGAGCTGGATGTCCCTGGCGTCGCCATGGTCACCGCCAGCCACAACGACAACGGCTGGACCGGCATCAAAATGGGCCTCGCGCGCCCCATGACGTTCGGGCCCGACGAGATGACGGAACTCAAGGAAATCGTGCTCTCAGGTGAATACTGGAAAGCGGCCGGCAAGAGCGCCGGCAAATACATCTTCGTCCCCGACCTCTACGAGCGCTACGCCAAGGCGCTGACCAACCGCCCGAAGTACAAGCGCAAGATGAAGGTCATCGCCGCTTGCGGCAACGGCACGGCCGGCGCCTTCGCTCCCAAAGTCTTGGAGGCTCTCGGCCTTGAAGTCGTGCCCATGGACGCAGAGTTGGACCACTCGTTCCCGCGTTACAATCCGAACCCTGAAGACATGAAGATGCTGCACGCCATGGCCGACGCCGTGGTGGTCAACAAAGCCGACGTCGCGCTTGGCTTCGACGGCGACGGCGACCGCTGCGGCGTGGTCGACAACGAAGGCCACGAGATCTTCGCCGACACCGTCGGCGTCATGCTCGCCCGCGATCTCGCCGCCGTGTATAAGAACCCGACCTTCGTCGTCGACGTGAAGTCTACCGGCCTGTTCACGACCGACCCCGAGCTGCAACGCCTCGGCGCCAAGACGCTCTACTGGAAGACCGGCCACAGCTACATGAAGCGCTACACACACGAGCAAAAAGCGCTCGTCGGCTTCGAGAAGTCTGGCCATTACTTCTTCCAGCCGCCGCTCGGTATGGGCTATGACGACGGCCTCGTGGCCGCGATCGCCATCTGCGACATGCTCGAGCGCGCGCCCGGCAAGACCATGGCCGACCTGAAGCGGGCACTGCCGAAAACGTGGCAATCACCAACCATGGCCGCCAAGTGCGGCGATACCGTCAAATACGGCATCGTCGACCAGATCGTGGCCCAGTTCGAAGCCGCCCACAAAGCCAACGCCACGATCGCTGGCCAGAAGATCCGCGACCTCGTCACCGTCAACGGCGTACGCTTTACGCTTGCCGACGGCAGCTGGGGCCTGGTGCGCGCCTCGTCCAACAAACCCGAACTGGTCGTCGTGGTCGAAAGCCCCGTCTCCGAAGCCAACCGCAACGCCATCTTCGCCGACATCAAGGCGCGGTTTGCGAAGTTTCCGGAAATCGGGAAGTTCAACCAGGAGCTTTGAGGTAGAGGCGCGGCGTAGACCGCGCCTCCGTCGTCGCTAGCGCTTTAGCCGCGACGACGACCGTTGCCATTTTTGGTCGGATCTACAGGAACGTAACGCTGGCCACGTTCGGGTGTAGGCGGCAAAGGTTCGCCGCGAGTGACCGTCCGTTCTTCACCGGTTCGCCCACCGCGGGGCCCAACGATTTCGTACTGCGCTGAGATCGGCGCTTCCTGACCGGGTTTGTAGGTTGCTTTCGGCATTGGATTCTCCAAGTATTGGACCCAAGTTGACCGAGAGCGAATCTCTGATACAATCCACGAGTCTAGCTTAGACACGATGGACCCGGTGCTTGATCGTGGGTTTGTCAATCAAGCGAGGAGGGGCGACTGCCAGGTCGCTCCTTCTCCAACAATCCCGGGTCGCACGAGTCGGGTACCTGGCGCAATGGGGGCAGTTAAAGGCGCGTCATGTCCACGTTCCCGACCCCGCTCGTCTCCTCCCGTCCTGATTGGATGTCCGGCACGCCCTGCTTCCACGGCACCCGCGTGCCAGTGAAAGCCCTGTTCGACTACATCGCTGGCGGCCATCCGCTCGATGAGTTCCTGTTGGATTTTCCTGACATTACCCGAGAGCACGCACGGGCGGTGATTGCCCTGGCAGCGACACGTGTCGCAATCGAGCCAAACGCAAAGGCCGCGTGAGCAGGATGCGGGTGCTTTTGGATGCCTGTGTCCCAGCGCGGCTACGACACGAACTCGCGCATGTTGGCACGATCGAATCGGCTCGTTTTGCCGGCCTGTCGAAGCTTTCGAACGGCGCACTACTCGCGGCCATCAGCGGCCGCTACGATGCTCTCGTTACAGCCGATAAATCGATGCGGTTCGAGCAAAACATGGATGGTAGATCATTTGCCGTCGTCGTTATCGTCTCGGTCGACAATGACTTGGCACAATTGCAACCGATCATGCCGGCCGTCGCGGCGGCCCTGGCCACCATCCGCCCCGGCGACGTCATCGAAGTCTGACATCGAAATCTGAGACACCTCCCCCATGCCCAATCCCATCGCCGCCACCTACCGCGTCAAACCCGGCACCGAAGCGCGCCTCGCCAAGCGCGACGCCGCCGACGCGTCAGCCTTCCCGGATCGCAAGGCTGCGGAACAGCAGAGCCTTGCCGATGGCGCTGTCATAAACGAGCTGCAGGACATCCTGTTTGCCGAAGGCAAGCGTGCGTTGCTGATCGTCTTGCAGGGGACGGACACCTCCGGAAAGGATGGCACGGTGCGCCACGTGTTCAACCAAACGGGCCCGCTCGGCGTACGCGTGACGCCATTCGGTGTGCCGAGCAAGGAGGAGTTGGCGCATGATTTCTTGTGGCGCGCGCACAAGGCCTGCCCGCCGCGCGGCACCATCGGCATCTTTAACCGTTCGCACTACGAGGATGTGCTCGTCGGCCGCGTCCGCAAGCTGGCACCGGAAGCTATCATCGAACAGCGCTATGAGCAGATCAATGCATTCGAAAAGATGCTCACCGAAAACGGCACCGTGATCCTCAAATTCATGCTGCACATCTCGAAGAAGGAGCAGGGCAAGCGGTTGCAGGCGCGACTCGACGAGCCCGAGAGCCGCTGGAAGTTCAACCCGGGCGACCTTGAGGATCGTAAACTCTGGGACGACTATCAGACCGCTTATGAGGTCATGCTCAACAGGTGTTCAACGACCTGGGCGCCATGGCATGTGATCCCCGCCGATCGCAAATGGGCGCGCAACGCCGCTATTGCGTCGATCGTCCGCGAAACGCTGGTGGCGATGGACCCGAAACATCCAAAACCAGATTGGGATCCGAAGGATTTCAAAGTGGTCTGATTAAAGTGGCCTGATTGACGTCATCAGCCGAACCTGCAGCCGTCACCCAAACCCCACACCAATTGATTCGCGCCATTGGTCAGCGCGCGTCGTGCTTTGGGCTGGCGCGCAAATCAGATAGCGCTGTCTTGTCTTCACGCTGAGACAAAAGACCGCCCGGAGACCAACAGCCATATGCTATTTTCGCCGCGCCATCCGCCCTCCTGGCGGACGAGCCTCAGGGTGGCCTTGTGGCCTCGGCGAAGCTTCGCGCGTTCCGTCCGCTACCTAGGCTGGCGCGTGGTCCGGCTTGGCGGATCAGCACACGGTTTGGCGCTTGGCGTTGCGGTCGGCGTGTTTGTCGCGACCTTGCCGATCCTTGGTATCCAGTTCCTGCTGGCAGGCCTGTTGGCCTGGGCGCTGCGCGGCAATGTGCCGGCGGCGCTGCTCGGCACCTTTTGGGCTAACCCGCTCTCGCTGCCGCTGTTGTGGCTCGGCAGCCATTGGCTTGGCAGCGCCGTGATCGGTTCGCAGACGACGCTGACGGCAGCCGAGTTGCTTGCAACACTTGAACAGGTGCGAGCGAGCCTGCTGACACCTGGCGCCGCGACGCTTTCAGCAGTTTACGGCCTATTGTGGCCGGTGTGGAAGCCGCTCCTCATTGGCTCACTGCCGATCGCGGCGCTCTGCGCCGTGTTGTTCTATGGCCTCACGTTCAACCTGATCGGCGGATACCGCACCAGCCGCAAGGGTAGAGCCGCCACCGCGCCAAGAACCAGTCCCGATCTGGCAACCGATCCGGTGCACCAGATGCATGGCGCCTGAGCCTATGCTAAGCGGCGCCGAGATCTTCGCCAGCGAGCAGCCCGCATGATCATCGGCATTGGCAGCGACATTGTCGACATCCGCCGCATCGAAGCGGCCATTGAAAAGCACGGCGAGCGCTTTCTGAATCGAATATACACCGACGTGGAACGAGCCCGATCCGATGGCAAGCTCGGCCGTATTCCATCTTACGCAAAGCGTTTCGCCGCCAAAGAGGCCTGCTCAAAAGCGCTCGGCACGGGCATGAATCGAGGCGTGGCCTGGCGCAACATGGGCGTCGTCAACAAGCGCGGTGGTGCCCCCACGATGGAACTGACCGGCGGCGCCCTCTCGCGCTTGCAGGCACTGATGCCGATCGGGCATGCACCGATCATTCACCTGAGCATCACGGACGAGCCGCCCTATGCCCAGGCTTATGTCATCATCGAAGCTCGACCCATCCCGTAGCGTCGGCCACTACGGCGTTGCCAGATTGACCGTGACGCTTTTGCGCTGCGTGAAGCTGTCGAGCATGCCTTCCAGAGGCGCCAATCGTTGGCAGCGTTGGCGAACACTGTGGGGATAGTCCAGCAGGTCAGCGCGCGTTGCGCACATGATAGCTTCGTCGATCCTGCATCTGTGCGCGGCCTGAAGGTGGCCGTACGTGTGCGGGATGACGAAGCTTTTGTTCATGCGATTGTCTTGGATGTTTCAGATGGTCAAACCTCCCGGCGCCCGATAGCTCGACAAATTGAGAAAACTTAGGTTGTCTCGGGCTCAACGGCGCTCTGTCGAACAACTCGACCGCGCCAAAAGGCAGATGGCGTCGAGGTCCGCATCTCGCGCCTCAGTGTTGCGTTGGGGGCATATTGTGGACACTGAAGGTAACGTGTCGTCGGCTGCGGCCAACGCGCAACCCTCCGCCCAGGGCCAGCCGATCATCGACCGGCTGCGCCGCGGCGACCTTCCGCAGATGGTCGATTGGTTCGATCCCGGACTGCTGGCAAAGGTCGGCGTGCGTTCTGTGATCTCGGCAACCCTCGGGTCCTACACCGATCAACGGTTGATTCAGGCGGCGACCGACAATGCGACCTCGGAGGGGCTTCAGAACCGCTACAACTTCAGCGGCGAGGGCGTCATAACGGATCGCGACGAGCCGCGCCCATCAGAGGCATTACCATCCCAGCCCGATGGTGCCGTCTGGATCGACTACATCGCCGACCTCGGCGACGGCTTCGAGGCCACCTACGCGATGGCCTACCTATTGGCCGCGGAGGAATTGAAAGTGGCTGGCGAGACTGCCCCGCTTCCAGCTGGCGCGCTGCTGATCATGGGCGGAGATCAGGTGTATCCTGACGCGACCAAGCAGGAATACACCGACCGCTTGCGCGATCCCTACGATTGGGCATTCGCGACACCTGAGCCCACACGCAAACTGTTTGCGATCCCGGGCAATCATGATTGGTATGACGGCCTGTCGGCCTTCAGTGCGCTGTTCTGCTCGGCACGCGATCGAATTTCGAAGGGCATTGGCACGCAGATCGGTGGCTGGCGTTGCCATCAGCATCGCAGCTATTTCGCAATCAAGCTGCCGCACAACTGGTGGATCTGGGGTCCAGACATCCAGCTGGCGGACAATCTCGACGACAGCCAGCGCGATTATTTCGACCTGATGGCGGAACAGACAAAGCCCGGCGACAACATTATCCTGTGCCTCGCCGAACCGAGCTGGCTGCACAAGAACTACGACAACCTGCATGAGATCAGCATGCTGGCGCGCAAGAATGGCGCGAAGATCTGCGCGGTGCTCGCGGGCGACTGGCATCACTACAGCCGCTACACCTCCGAAAACCTCGGCATTCAGTTCATCACGGCCGGTGGCGGCGGCGCGTTCGCGCATGCGACGCATGGCTTGAAAAACCGGATAGCATTGCGGTGGGCAACCCCAACGGGCGCGTCAAAAGCGACCGCGAGCCCCAGAGATTCCGTCGCGTTCAACCGGGCCGAAAAGTCCGTCATGGGCGCCGGCGGGCCAGACTTCACACAGCAGTTGCCCCCGGCCCAACCAATCGCCTCGACGGCTCAGAAGGTCGCGGCTGTCGCCTTCGGCTCCGTCGCGCCTGAACCAAAGCCGATCACCGATACAGATGCTGGCCCAGGTGGCATAGGTCGCCGCGCCAAGGCGGTGCGTAAGGAAGATATCAGCAGCGCGGCCTACGATTGCCGGGCCATGAGCATCTATCCGCCGAAAAGCACGAGCCGCCTTCTCTGTCTCAAGAACCTCGCCCTGCCCTTCCGCAATCGGCCGTTCACCTATCTCGTCGGCCTGATCTACTTCATCTTTGCGTGGGCCTTCGTCGTTGCTGATCCGCGTCAGTCGCCGATCACGCGCAACATGGTGCAAGCGATCAACCTGGAGATCGACGCCGCCTCGACGGGGATCAAGAAGATCCATGACGACATCGGCGACGCCGAGCGCACACTGAAGACGTCCTCCAGCGCCACACAGAAGGCCTCTCTCGAGGAGAACATCGCCAAGCTCAAAGCGGACAAGGAGAAAAAAGAAGCAGCCCGCAAGGAGATCGAAGCCCGCCGCGACGCTGTTCAGGGCGAGGCCGATACGAATTGGGCCAATCAGCTCAAAAGCCGGCTCAAAGCCATCGGTGCCGACGAGAAGCTTGGCCTCGCAGGCATGGTGATGGCGGCCGCATCGGCCATGGTCGGCGCGTCACTCGGCTATGTGCTCGATATGAAGGCGTTTGCAACCGCGGCCGAACTCAGTCCGATGTTCGCCTTCATGCTTTTGGGTCTATGGGCGGCCCTGGTGTTCTACGTCGAAAGCGACTCGAAAATCGTCCAGATTTTGATCGGCACAATGCACGCGGCAGCGCACATCGTGGCACTCCTGGTCGTCAGCTGGCTTGCGCAAGCGACGGGCTACCTGCCTCGCCTGCTCTTCCAGGCCGTCGGCGTCCCCGACGATGCGGTTCGCATTCTTTGGGGCATCTTTGTGACCCTGTTCCTCGGCGGGCTGCTCGGTGGTTTCATCATGGGCTTGTATTGGACGCTGACCTCGACCTTGTTCAACATGCACACGGGCGATGCCTTTGGCGCGCTCGGCATCAAGGACTACAAAAACTTCCTCAGGATCAAACTCGAACCCGGTCGCGCCACCATCTACCCGATCGCGCTCGACAAAGTGCCCGGGCGCAAAGGCTGGCGCTGGCAGCTGGCGAAGGGTGAGGTGCGCCCCGCGCACAACCCACAGATCCTACCCGTGAAACCGCTCGCCCCACGCATGATCGAGAAGGCGCCGATCGTCATCGACGCCAGCAAGGTGCGGGGTTAGCCCAGTAAGCAGTGTCGATAGTCAGCGTTATGCCTGAGCACTTGACCCATCGCTTCAGACGCCGAGCGCCATCCCGTCCCGGCCGGGGTCGGCTGCACCGTCGCAGATGCCGTCGACAATCCGAATGCCGTGCAGGCCGGCAAAATAGTAGTTGAACGGTGAGCGCCTCACCGGATAACCGCGGCGCACCAACTCGGCCTCGGTCGAACGCAGAATGCGGTTGGTGATCCAGATGGTGTCGTTGGTCGCGCAAATCCGCGGGGCAGAAATGGCCTCCAGCGCCGTCATGCCGAAGTCCACGACATTCAGGATGGCCTGCAGGATCCCTGGCGTGATGTAGGTGCCGCCAGGGGCACCGACGACAAAGAACGGCTTGCCGTCCTTGAAGACGATGCTTGGCGTCATCGACGATGCGCGGGCCTTGCCCGGCGCGATGGACCCTGCCCGCCCCGGACGCGGATCGAACGCGCCCATCGCGCCATTGTACATGAAGCCCAGACCATCCGTGACGACACCAGACGGCGTGCCGAGGGTGTGGGTCAGCGACACGCACATGCCCGATTTATCAACAGTGCAAACCTGCGTGGTATCGGCGCTCTCCCTCATGCCCATACGCGGCACATGGGTTTTTTCTCCGCCGACGACGCGCTGTGCATGAGATTTGGCGTACGCCTTCGACGTCAGGGCCGCGACAGGGACATCGACGAACTTCGGATCGCCATGGTGCTGATCCCGATCAACCGCGCCGATCTTCATCGCCTCGGCCAGGGTGGCAATGTAATCAGCTGAGTTGTGCCCCATGCCGGCAAGATCGAAATTCTCCAGAATATTCAGCATCTCAATCATCTTAACCCCGCCACCGGGAGGAGCGTTGCAGGCAATGCGATGGCCTCGATATGTGCCCCAGAGAATCGGGCTCGTATCGGACACGCCGGCGGCGAGGTCCGCCGCGGAAAGGATCGCCCCATGAGCTTTCATATCGCCAACGATTTTTGTTCCGATTTGCCCTGAATAAAAATCGTCTGCCCCGTGCGTAGCAATCCGCGACAGCGTTGCAGCCATGTCAGGGTTCTTCAGGATCTGGCCAACACCATGCAGCTTGCCATCTGGTCGCGCATATATACGCCGCGTCGCCGGCAGATGTGTCAAAAACTCCGCATGAGGCGCGCGCCCTTCGGTCGGCACTTGCCCCCAGAAGGCTGCCATATGCGGACGGACCATGACGCCATCTCGCGCGTAGCGGATCGCCGGCTCCAACAGGTCAGCGAGGCTGCGAGTGCCGTACCGCTTCAAGGCCGTATCAAGCCCGCGCAGCGTCATGGGCGATGCGATGGCCCCGTAGCCGAGTTCGTTGGCCCGATCCGACAAAATGAAGCCGAAGCCATCCTCGGTCTCACCGACCAGTTTTGACAGCCACATGTCCGGCGTCGCGGCCAAGGGCGCACGGCCATAGAAATCGAGCGTCTCATGAACCGCCGTGGCAGGGTCATAGATGTGCATACAGCCAAAGCCCGCAATACCGCACATCTGCGGATCAACCACCGTCTGCACCAGCGCCGTTGCGACTGCTGCATCGACAGCGTTGCCGCCGGCTTTCAAGACCTCTGCGCCGACTTCGACGGCTTCAGGCTGAGCCGCGCAAACCATGGCCTTGTGCATCGTCGCCCCCTTACGTGAGAGGCCCAACCTAGACTGACGCTGCCCCCTGCGACAACGGGAGATCCGACTGTGGCTGCGGTGCAATTCGGATGTCCCGGATCATCACGAGCCAGACGGGCAGCCAGATAATCCAAACGATCCAGTCAGCGTAAAGCGCTCCTTGACCACGGACATTAAAGTGAAAGGCCATATAGTAGATGGGCATGAGGGCTGCAGCCACGAACCACGCTTTTGCGCGCGGCTGCACAACAGCCAGCGGCAGCACCCACAACACGTACCAAGGAAACTGCGTCGGACTGGCGAGCAGCAACGCCGTAACGGTCCAGTAGGCGCGTGACACGACATCGTCGGCCCCTCGCAACCGGGGCCACGCCAGCATGAACGCCACACCCGCGATCACCGCAGCCAAGAGCACGCGCAAAACTCGACCGACTGTCGGATCGGATGGATCTGAGGAGCCTGTGAGAAAACGCAACGCCGCTTCGAGAGCGGGAAAGTGTGCGCTGTTGGTCGCCCAATGATTTGCAAAGCTGACAAATCCAGAGCTTGAGCCGAGGCCACCAGCCAAGATCGGAACAAAATATATGACGGCCGTTGCCGCGAGCGCGGCGCAGGCGCCGAGCAAGGCCATCGGCCGCGCCAGCAAAGGACGCAACACCAACGGCACAAGCATGACAGGCCACAGTTTGACGCCGATCGCGAGCGCCAACAGGCCAACGGCCCATGCGTGCCGTTGCCTGATCGTGGCCAGGACCGCACCGAGCACAAAAGGCAGCAGCAGCACCTCCATGTGTGCGCTGTCGACGGTCTCTTTGAGTACAAGCGGGCTCCACCAGTAGAGCGCAGCCCACAGCGGTGAGCGGCCCACTGCCATCAGCATGGCGACGATCAAGCCGAACGTCACCGATTCCATGGCAATCGCCACGATCCGCCACGCGGTCAGGCTCCACGCGGCCACGCCGTGGGCAAGAGCGAAGAATGCCTGCGCAACGGGAGGATAAATCGTTTTCAGATCCGGATAGCTGATGGCGTCAAAGACCTCGCCGGCCGCTTTCGACATCTCGAGCCGCGGGTCGTTGTAGCCGAGGCGGGCGATGTCCAATGGCGCAAGAGCATAGGGATTGTAGCCATGAAGCGTGAGGCCACCATCCCAAAGGTAGCGATTGAAATCCACCTCCAGGACCGGCGTCGCACCAAGCATAAGAAAGCGAGCAGCAAGACCTGCGAAAAACACCAGGACAATGACGCGCCTTTCAAGATGCTGGGGCGTACAGCGAATAAGCGGAAACAATCCCAGCGCCATGACGGACGCCAACAGCAGCGAGGCCGCGAAAACCAGGATCGGCAGTTGCGGCGCAGCGCGGCCGTATGCGAACGCAGGGCTCAAATTGACATGAGCAACAACCATTGCGAGTATGCAGCAGGCCGTCAAGCACCACAATCGAGTCGAAAACGTATACGTTCCCAAGGCCTTAGCAGGTGTTGCCGATGTACGTCTCGCGAATGAGGCCATTGTTGCATGCGTGGTTACAGGGTCACAGGGTGTGGAAATTTTACCTTCCAGTATCCGTTAGCTTGTCACGTGGCGCGTGATTTGAATACGCTATCAGTAGTTTGCCGTCTTGTGCAGAAGGCGCCCGTTACCATGCCGTCAAGTGATTTCCCGTCACGTAATGCGCTTCGCCGCCGTCACTTTCTAGTAGGGACCACCGCGACCGTTGCAAGTGGGTTGCTCCCAGGAGTTGCCGCGGCGCAACAGCCTCTCGGGTCGTTTCGCTCTGGAGTTGCGGCCATTGAGCGTGAAACGCCTGCTGCCATCGGCCGGTATCGAGATGAGCTGGTCAAAGACCTGTCACACCTCACGGATTTGAGCTTCAAAAGCCAGGGTGCGCAGTGGTGGAAGTTCAACACCTATATGACACCCGTCGAACAGTTCTTCATCCGCAACACCTACGCAACGCCGCGCGGAGATATCGATCCGCGGGTGAACCCAAGGACGTGGACGCTGAAAATCCATGGCAACGGCATCGAACGCGAATTGACGCTCACCTATGACGACCTCTTGAAGATGCCGTCACGCACGATTGCCTCCACGATGGAGTGCGCCGGCAATGGCCGCACTCTGTTCTGGGAACAGCAGGGCATGACCAAGGGTGACACCCAGGTAAAGGGCAACAGCTGGGGCCTCGGCGCAGTCGGACAGGCCGAGTGGCAGTACGTTCCGATGTCTTACATCCTAGGGCTTGTGGGCCTCAAGAAGGAGGCGAACTGGGCTCTGTTCTGGTCCGGCGTGGATGGCAAGACCGCCAACGCCATTTCAGATCAAGGCCGCCCTATTCCGGTCAGTGAGCTGACGGATCGGGGCGACGATATCGGCCTTGTCTACAAGATGAATGGACTTGACCTGCCACCGGATCACGGTGGTCCAGTGCGGGTCATCGTGCCGGGCTGGACCGGCGCGGCGTCGATCAAATGGCTGACCGAAATCAAGATCGCGACGCACAACTTCTGGACCCCTCTGAGCGCCTTTGACCACGTGTTCGAAGGTCCGTCCTATCGGCCGCCTAAGCCAAAACCCGATGATGAGTATCGGTTCTGCAAGCCCGAGCAGATCAAGGGGCCGATGGTGACGTGGCTGAAACCGAAGTCGCTGATCACCATTCCCTTGCAGGTGCACGAGGCGCACGCGCTTCCGCACAATTACCCGCTCAAGCTTGGCGAGAAGCCACGCTTGGCCGAGGGCAAGCGCACTATCACGGGCTATGCCTGGGGACCGCAATACGGCGTTGCGCGGGTCGATTACCGCATCAACGGCGGCGCCTGGACGCGGGCCCGCGTGCTGCCGCCAAATCTAGGCCGCTACACATGGGTGCGGTTCGCCTTTGAATGGGAAGCCAGTATCGGTCATCATGTCATAGAAACCCGCACAACAGACTTGGGCGCGCAGCGTCAGCCGTCAACGACGGTGCCCTTCAATTCGGGTGGCTATGAGTTCTGGGGCGTACCAAAGATCCCCGTCGAGGTGGTGTAGGTGATGCATCGGCGAAACTGGTTGATGGTGGTGACAGGGCTCTTGGTGTCTGCGGCGCGCGTGTTCGCCGAAACGCCGACGTCGCCCGAGCGTGCACTTGAACATGTCGCGCATGTGATTGAACACTCTTTCCCCGATGTCGCGCACCTAACGCAGCAAGCGCTGGCAGACTTGCTAGAAGCGACAGACAAAACAGTTGTTCTACTCGACGTGCGAAGCAGTGATGAGTTTGCCATCAGTCGCATCCCTGGCGCCATCAGGATCGATCCGTCGGCAAAGAGTACATCCGGCATCGTTTCTGCTGTCGGATCGCTCGAGGGCAAGACGATCGTCGCCTATTGCTCGATCGGGTTGCGCAGTTCGCGGCTTTTGGTCCGCATCGGCCAGGCAATGACGGATCGCGGCGCGGTACAACTCTACAATCTGCGGGGTGGCGTATTTCAATGGCGGAACGAGCAGCGGCCCTTGTCTGCAGGGCCTGCTCCAACACGGCGCATTCATCCCTATAGCGTGGGCTGGCGACAATACCTGTCCGATGAACCATAGCGGTGACGAACGCCAATACGCCATCGAGGAACATCGAGGAAGCAGCAGGCTTGCATTGTGCCTGCCCAAGACTATGTATTCCGCATGCGTGCGCTCATCTATGCTTTGATCGCCCTTGGCACCGTGTCTCCTGCCGTCGCGCAGTATGACCGCGACGGTCGCTATGTGCCCTCGCCAAATGGCGTGCCACTCGACCCGAACGCGCGGCCAATCCCGATGCATTCCGGCGCTCCGGGCGAAGCCATGGGCACGCCGTCCCTGCCGCGTTCGGCGTTTCCGCCACCAACTGAGGTTCGGCCGCTTCCGCCACCTGCGAGGTCAGCACCGCCTTCAGGACGTCTGCCGCGTTACGTGGCACCGAAGCACACCAAGTCACGGTCTCAAGACTAAGTCTTGTCCGCCTCGCGCGGTACCGCCATTTTCGTGCGCGTGTCGACGATCTCGGGTCCGCCATTATGGCGAGCCAAGTACATCGACATTTTCGGCTCATCGAGCAGGATCGCCTGCTCGTAGGCGCCATAGCCATTGAAGCGACCAGCGATCGCACGGCCGTAAGCCCCGACGTTGCCAATCTCTAGATAATCACCCTCTTTGACGTCATTCGGCAGCATGAATGGGCCGGGCATATAGTCGATGCTGTCGCAGGTCGGCCCCCACATGGAAAACGGCACCAACTGCGCATCGTCGACCGGCGCGTGGCCGACCAAACCAACCGGATACACCCAGTTCAGGTGCGCCGCATCAAACAGCGCGCCGTAGGCGCCGTCGTTGATATAGAGTTCGTTGCCGCGCCGGCCATCGACGCGCACGATCAGGCTCTCGGCTTCCGCGACAAGCGCGCGGCCGGGTTCGCACATCAAACGGCAGTGTTTGGCAACCGGCAGGCTTTCAAAGCTGGACTTGATGGCGTCCATAAAGGACTGCAGCGGCATGCCCGTCGCGCTTGGATAGACCGACGGGAAGCCGCCACCGACATCGACCCGATCGAGCACGACTCCGGCCTTTACAATGAGGCGCTTCACTTCATCGAGCGCAGCCACATACGCCTCAGGCGTCGCCGTTTGCGAGCCGACATGGAAAGCGACGCCGAGCTCCTTCGCCACCTGCCGCACTTTGACCAGCAAGCGGGCGGCTTTCGGGCCGGCAACGCCAAACTTCTTGTCGAGCGGCAGCTTAGCGCTCTTGCTTGCAACCGTAATCCGCACCCAGAGTGTCAGATCGCGACAACCACCAGTCTCGTCCATGATCTTCTTGAGCTCGTCCTCACTATCGAGCACGAACGAGCGTACGCCGAACGCACCAAACGCACGCCGGATGGCATATCGATTCTTGACGGGATGCATAAAATGCAGCGTCGCATCCGGGATCGTCGCCGCGTCTTCGATCTCGGGCAGAGAGGCAACATCAAAGTGGCGGATGCCTGCACCATACAAGGCGCCGAGCAGGAACGGCGACGCATTCGCCTTAACGGCGTAAGCGACATCACCGGGAAAGTTCTTCAGGAACCACTGCGCCGCGCGACCCGCAGCGTGGGGTCGCAGCCCGAACGTCGGACGATCCGGCTTACGTGCCTTGATCAGCTCGACCGCAGATGGGAATCTCTCCATCGCATAGTGCCTCCACCCGATTGTTGATCCATTGAGACGGATGGTGCCCGCTCGCAAACGCACATAAGGCCGGGGGGCAAGTGTGTAAAGGTCGATCAGGCCACAGGTTAATGCCCTGAGCTTTATGCCTGAGCGGCGCAACGCTCATCCAACCAATCGCTCGATTGCTCGACTGCTGCGGATCGCTTATGCGAAACGCCTGTGCGTCGTAAGTCGCGGATCGATTCGAGGCTCCGATGCCCTCAGACAGTGCGCTGGTCAGTCTTGCTCGCAATCCTGTGCCCGGCGGCGCGGAAGAGGGATTGATCTTGACGCCGGACGGCGTGCGCTTGCGCTATGCGACGTGGCTGGCAACCCGCGAGCCACTGCGCGGCACCTGTGTGATCGTTCAGGGCCGGTCCGAGTACATCGAAAAATACTTCGAGACGGTCGCAGACCTGAGGCGGCGGGGCTACGCCGTTGTAGCTTTCGATCTGCGGGGGCAGGGCGGATCCGAGCGCCTACTGGCAGACCCGAGTAAGGGCCACGTCAGCTCTTTCCGCGACTACGACGTCGACCTGGAAACGATCATCCGCGACATTCTACCGACCTTGCCGACGCCGCACATTGCCCTGGGACATTCGCTCGGCGGGCACATCCTGCTGCGCCACGCCCTCTCTGACGATAGCCCGTTTTCACGCTTGGTCGTCACCGGCCCCATGATTAAGCTGTCAGAGGCAGCACTCGGCATGCCCGCCCGCAGCGCACGCATGATGGCCGAAATCGGTTGTGCCACCGGTTTCAGCTCGCGCTTCGTGCCTGGGGGAAAAGCGCGCGTGAAAGGCGGCGACCCCTTCGTCGATAATCCGCTGTCGTCGGACCGCGAGCGCTACATGCGCGCTCAAGCCGTGCTGGATGCTGGCCCGCACCTTGCGATCGGTTCGCCGACCTTTGGCTGGATGCGCGCCGCTTTCCGCTCCATGGCCCTTCTTCAGGCGCCCGACACACCACGGCTCATCCGTCTGCCGACGCTGTTTATCGCCGCGGGCGACGATAAGGTCGTCTCGACCACCGCAATCGAAGAATTCGCCCTCAAGACCAAGCTTGGCTCAGCCGTGCTGCTGGCGGCGGCTCGCCACGAAATCCTGCAGGAAACCGACGATGCGCGCACGCGCTTCTGGTCCGCATTTGATGCCTATCTGACGGCGGCCGACGTTGCGGCTTAGCCGGCCGACTTCCGCCTGACCTCAAACCCGTGTCGCAGATGATCGACGATTGCGGCTGCAAAGGCCGCATCCAGCGGATAGGCGCTGTGAATGAGCCGCGCCGAGAACGCGCCATAGATCAGATCGCAGGCGACCACGAGATCAAGATCCGGCCTGATCTGGCCCATGGCTTGACCGTGGCGCAAGATGACCGCGATCGCTTCGCGCCGCTTGACCAGGAAGTTCTCATAGAACTTCTTGCGGAACTCCTCGTCATACTGCGACTCAGCGATAAAGCAGCGGACAGCACGGTTGTTGACTGGATGCGTCGTCACGGCGAACAGCCGCTCCAGCGAGATCTGCAAGTCCTGGAACACGTCCTCCGACGGCACGTAGGGCGGTGTCCGGGTCGCAGCCCGCACGGCATACGCGTGAAGTACGATATCGGCCTTGGTCCGCCAACGGCGATAAATGGTGGGCTTGCCGACCCCGGCCCGGCTGGCGATCTTTTCGATCGTGATTTCCGAATAGCACTGTTCATCGAGCAACCCGAGCGCTGCATCCACGATCGCGTCCTCGGTCGCAACCTCTCGTGGCCGCCCCGGGGCACGAGTCGGCAAATCAGTCTTCTGCGAGGCCACACTTGTCGGGGCCACTGGATCGGCGAGGTCGGCTGGGAGCATGATACGTCCCTCCGCAAGGTTGCACCAGGAGAGCACGATCGCCATCCCAAGAGCATATGTCAACTCTATTACTATACGTGACGACACGTTTCAATATCTTTGTTGCTCAGAGATGCTGCAGCGCGGCAAAATTAGCGTCATAGATTGCTGCACTGCCACATATCGATCCGGCACGTACTTAATTGAACGGTTCTAAATCAGCTCAACCTGGCACTCTCTGCGTCACTTCGCGCGGTGCAGGTCGCTGCCTCTGGCCCGTGGTTTTCTTGACACCCCCCGGAGCCGAATCTATCACCGCCGCGAAACAGGCCGAAGGTGGACCCGCAAGGGAATGCCAGCGGTCTTCTTTTCGCGGCACCGTTAGACGTGGACGTTTCACACCGATACGGCCGATAAATGCGAGGCTGCACATGCCGGCCGACAAACCAGACGATCGCGTTCCGGGACAGATTGCTCCGGCCGACCGTGAGGCTTTGAAACGGCGGGCAGACGAACTCGGGGCAAAGCTCGATACGGCAAAGCACCGCCACGATGCGCCAAAGGCGCGACAAGGTGGTGCGGCTGCAGGTCGGGGAATGAAGGCCGCAGCCGAGTTGATCGGTGGCGTCGTCGTCGGCGGGGTGCTCGGGTGGTACCTGGATCAATGGCTCGGCACCAAGCCGTGGCTGTTCATCCTGTTCTTCCTGCTGGGATCAGCCGCTGGGATGTTGAACATCATACGTTCGGCAAGCCAGGAAAAGACGCCGCCCGCACCGTCGGTCAAGGACGATCCGGAGGACTGAGTGGCTGGAAGACTAGGTGAGTAGTGCGTCGTATTTCGTGCCGCCGGCACTAAAAACGAAGCACTAAGCACTGCTTTTTGGGGAAGATGATGATCCTGGCAGCAGGCGGCGGGCACAGCCCGATCGAACAGTTCGTCCTGAACAAAATTGTCCCGTTGAAGCTGTTCGGCTTCGATGCGTCGATCACGAACTCGACTCTGTTCATGATCATCACGGTGCTGTTGATCTGCGGATTCCTCATGTACGCGATGACCGGCGCGTCGCGCGTGCCAGGCCGCATGCAGTCTGTCGCGGAAATGATCTACGAGTTCGTCGCCACCACCGTACGCGACAACCTTGACGACGGCAAAGACGGCAAGAAGTTCTTCCCGTTCGTCTTCTCTCTGTTTGCCTTCGTGTTGACCTGCAACATGCTGGGCATGATCCCTGGCTTCTTCACGGTGACGAGCCACATCATCGTCACCGCGGCGCTCGCGCTGCTCGTGATCGGCGTTGTCATTGCCTACGGTTTCTACAATCACGGCATTGGCTTCCTGAAGCTGTTCGTTCCATCAGGCGTGCCGGCCGTTTTGATGCCATTGCTGATTCCGATCGAGATCATCTCCTTCCTGTCGCGGCCCGTGTCGTTGTCGGTGCGCTTGTTCGCCAACATGTTGGCTGGCCACATCGCCTTGAAAATCTTCGCGGGCTTCGTCGCCACGCTGCTGGCAGCGGCTGGCGCTTGGAAGGTTCTTTCGATCCTGCCGCTCGGGCTGACCGTGGCATTGAGCGCACTGGAATTGCTGGTCGCGTTCCTGCAGGCCTATGTCTTCGCCGTTCTCACCTGTGTCTATCTGAGTGACGCCGTCCACGGGGCTCACTAAGTCCCGGGCCCACTGAGACCACTCCAACGTCCAGATCCACGATCAACCTCCAAGGAGCAAACTATGGATCCCGTAGCCGCCAAATATATCGGTGCTGGTCTCGCCTGCCTCGGCATGGCTGGTGCAGGCATTGGCCTCGGCAACCTGTTCGGCCAGTTTCTCGCAGGCGCGCTGCGCAACCCGTCAGCCGCTGACAGCCAGCGCGGCACTCTGCTGCTTGGCTTCGCTTTGACGGAAGCTCTCGGCATCTTCTCGCTGCTGATCGCCCTGCTGCTGCTGTTCGCAGTCTGATGCCAGCCTGATCAACACTTGCAGGAGCCGGTTCGCGCTGGCTCTTGCACTCCTTTTTTGGAATGCGGCCGATGGCAGAAACACCGAAAAAAGCTGCTCCAACCAAGGGCACGACCCCAGGGACCGCGACTGGCACCCAGAAAGCGGCTGCTCCGGCGACGACGTTCCCGCCGTTCGATCAATCAACATTTGTGCCGCAGCTGATCTGGCTCGCCCTGACGTTTGGCGCGCTCTACGTCATGCTGTCGAAGTACATCCTGCCCCGGATCACCGAAGTGATCGAGGAGCGCCAAGGCACCGTTGCGCGCGACCTGGCTAAGGCTGAGGCGCTGAAGCTCGATACCGAAAAAGCTCTCGCGACCTACGAGAAGGCTCTTGCCGAAGCCAAGGGCAAAGCGGGCGACATCGCCAAAACGACGCGCGAGCGTCTGACGGCTGAAACAGACGCCGAGAAAGTCAAAGCCGAGGCGGACATCGCCAAGTCAGCGACCGCTGCCGAGGCGCGCATTGTCGCCAGTAAGACAAAGGCGCTCGCCAGCGTCAACGATATCGCGGGTGAAACGGTGGCTGCCATCGTCGCCAAGTTGACCGGTGCGAATGTCTCCAAGGACGATGCCATGAAGGCCGTCGCCGCCGCTCGCAAATAACGACCTGCATTTGAGTGTCTGACCGAGGTCGGACACCATTGAGAGACCGCCCATGATCACCCTCGCCGTCACTGGTGAACCGTTCTGGATGAGCCCGACCTTCTGGGTCGGCGTTTCATTCGTCATTTTGCTCGGTCTGATGCTGCGCGCCAAAGTGCCCGCCATGATCACCAAGGCGCTCGACGAGCGCGCGGTCGCGATCAAGACCGAACTCGACGAAGCCCGTCGCTTGCGCGAAGAGGCCGAGAAGCTGCTGGCGGACTATCAAAAAAAGCATGCCGACGCCGAGAAGGAAGCGGCCGCCATCATCGACAACGCCCGTCGGGAATCCGAAGCTCTGGCTGCTGAGACGCGCAAGAGCCTGAAGGAAGGGCTTGAGCGCCGCGCCAAGATGGCCGAAGACAAGATTGCCCGTGCCGAAGCTCAGGCCGTCGCCGAAGTACGTGGCACAGCCGTCGACCTTGCCGTGGCGGCTGCCGAGCGCATGCTGGCCGAGAAGATGGCCGGTGCCGGCGGGTCGGGCATGATCGAGCAGAGCATCAAGGATATCAAAGGCCGCTTGAACTGAGCGCGCCTCCAGACCTGACCGATCGAACGTCAAGGCGGGCCTCGTGCTCGCCTTTTTTGTTTCGCTGCGCACAGATGCAGAGATTTCCGTCGTTGTGCGGCTCTTGCATCCTTTTGCGTCGGCCAGCCGTAATGTACACTACGATGCAGATGAACCCGGGAGGACGACCGGATGCGGGTGAGTGGCGTAATCGCAGGTTTTGGATTTCTTGTCGGCGCGGCGATGCCCGTTGCGGCCCAGGAACTGCGAATAGGCCTGGCGTCGGAACCAACATCTCTCGATCCGCATTATCACTCGCTGTCGCCGAACATCGGTATTTCGCAGCACATCTTCGATCGCCTCATCGCCAACGACGCGACAGAGCGGCTGGTGCCCCAGCTCGCTGAGAGCTGGAAGGTGTCGGAAGACGGCCTCGTCTGGGAATTCAAGCTGCGCCAGGGTGTGAAGTGGCATGACGGCACGCCGTTCACAGCCGACGACGTGATCTACTCATTCGAGCGTGTGCCAACGGTACCCAACAGCCCGGGTCTGTTCTCGTTTGCGACCAAGGGCAAAACGCTGACCAAGGTCGATGATCACACACTGACCATTGCAAGCGCCTCGCCCGCCCCGTTGACGCCGAATGACATGATATCGGTCTTCATCGTCCCCAAAAAGCACGCGAGTTCCGCAACCACCCCCGACTTCAACAGCGGCAAGGGTGCGATTGGCACCGGCCCGTTCAAGTTCGAAAAGTACGTACCCGGCGATCAGATCGCCGTCTTGCGCAATGACGACTATTGGGGCGAGAAGCCCGCTTGGGTCCGCGTCACATTCAAGCCGATCAAATCTGGCCCATCGCGTGCGTCGGCCCTGCTGGCAGGCGACGTCGACGTCATCGACGACGTGCCGACGACGGACATCGAAAAGCTGCGCACGGACGCCCGTGTCGACATCGCCCAGGTCGCCTCGAACCGCTCGATCTTTTTCGTCATGGACCAGTTCCGCGATGAGAGCCCGTTCATCACGGCCAAGGACGGCACACCCATCAAGAACCCGTTGCGTGATAAGCGTATCCGCCTCGCTTTGTCGAAAGCGGTCAACCGCGAAGCGATCGTGGCGCGCGTCATGGAGCGCGCGGCCTTGCCCGCCTCTCAATATTTGCCGGACGGCTACTTCGGCATTTTGCCCGGCGCCAAGCCCGTCGTGTTCGATCCTGAGGGCGCCAAGAAACTGTTGGCCGAAGCCGGGTTTCCGAATGGCTTCAAGCTGAAGCTGCATGGGCCGAGCGGCCGCTATGTCAACGACACACGGATCATCGAAGTCGTGGCACAGATGTTCACCCGTGTCGGTATCGAGGCTGCGGTTGAGACACTGCCGCCTGGGCCGTACTTTCAGCGCGCATCACAAGGCGCTGCCGGAGGCGTACCCGAGTTTTCGATGGCCCTTCTCGGCTGGAGCCCCGCATCCGGTGAAAACAGCGGCGCGCTGAAGCCGCAACTCATGACATTCGACCGCGACAAGGGCACTGGCACGGTCAACCGGGGGCGCTATTCGAACACCGAGTTCGACAAGCTTGTCGATGAAGCATTGAGAACGGTCGACGACAAAAAGCGCGCCGAACTGCTGGCAAAAGCGACGCAACTGGCCATCGAAGACACGGCGTGGATTCCGCTCCACTATCAGATCAACACCTGGGCCGCGAAAAAGGGCATTGTGGTCACGCCGCGCTCCGACGAACTGACGCTTGCCATGGGAATCAAGCAGAAGTGACAGCGACGTTCCGGCATCTGCCTGCGTATCTGGATAGCGCCGCGCAGGCCGCGTTGCGCGACGAGATCCGCGAGATCATCCAGCAAGCGCCGTTGTTCACGCCCACAATGCCGCGCACGGGCAAACCGTTCTCGGTGCGCATGAGCAATTGCGGACCGCTCGGCTGGGTCTCTGACAAGGCCGGTTACCGCTATCAGGCGACGCATCCCGATACAGACCACCTCTGGCCCGCAATGCCGGAGCGGCTGCTGCAGCTGTGGCGAGACCTCGCTGGATATTCCGCCCTGCCCGAAGCCTGCCTGATAAATTTTTACCAGGACGGCACCAAAATGGGATCACACCAGGATCGCGACGAGCGGGATTTCAACGCGCCAGTCTTGTCGGTGTCGCTGGGCGACGAGGCCACGTTCCATGTCGGCGGCTTGAAGCGTACCGATCCGAAGGTGCGTCTGAAACTGCGCTCGGGCGACGTGCTGCTGCTCGAAGGGAAAAGCCGGCTGGCATTTCACGGCATCGACAAAGTGTTCCAGGGCACGTCCCTGCTGCTCAAGAACGGCGGGCGCATCAACCTGACGCTTCGCCGCGTCACGTGCCCCGCGTAGTCGCGCCTCAGTCTCCCGAGCGCCGAGTGCCGTTCTTCTTGTCTTCGAGGTCTTTCCAGATCGTCTTGGGATCAAATTTGCCCTGGTCGGTCGTGTCGTTCGCCTTGGTGAAGATGTTGCCTTGCGCAATCTTCTTGTCTTCCGGGAAGTTCGGCTCGTAGTTGCCCGCCAGATGGCGTTGCAGATCCGCCTTGATCACCGCTGACTTCTTCTCGGTGCAATAGCCCTCTTCTGACGCCAGCGAAGCTTTGATCTTGGCAGCCGTCATATCGTAGGATTTGGTGATGTTGCCGATCCGGCCAGCATCGGCACCCTGTGATTGTTCGAAGGCGATATAATTCGACTTCAAGCGGGCATTGTCGAAATTGAAGCCGCACTTTTCAGCCCGCGCAGCCGTCCAGGCGACCTGGACGGGCCGCGCCATCGGATCAGCCCTGGTAATGCCAGGGCTCTCGCCCGACGCAGCCGCCGGGGCTTCGCCGAGAATAGACGCCGTTGACAGGCCGGATCCGCTCGATCCACCGCCGCCGCAGCCGCTTACGGCAAGCGCAACAGCAAGACCGCCGCCGATCAGAATACGTACGTCAAGCATGATCATCCCCCGCTGGGTCATGAGTCGTTTTCTTTTGCGCTGAACAACGGTCAGCGTCAACGGTCCGGGGCGCCATCCCTGTGGGCCGGCGATCACATTTGGTTGCGTCTTTGGTCGGGGTGGGCGTGCAAGGCCGAAGACGCCTCACACGATCTTAACGAACTCCAGCTTGCCCTTCTTCACCTGGCTGAAGCGGAACTTGCATTCGCCGATATCGCCGATCGCGTCGAAGTCGCACGGGCCCGAGGCGCCTTCGTAGTTGATGTCTTTGCCTTCTGAGAGCGCCTTGAGGCCTTCAAGCGCCGTATAGACCTTGACGCCACCGCCTTGGCTGATTTTGCGCACGTTGTCCTTGAACGCGATGCCCGACGCTTCTTTCGCCTTCGCAATCGTCAGCACGGCAAGGCTCGCCCAATCCGTTGCCTGGGCCGCAAAGCCATCCAGTTCCTTCAAGCCCAAACGCTCCGCGCCGAGCTTGTAAGCTGTACTGTCGACATCAGCTGACGGCAGCGCCGTAAGGATACCTTCGGACACCTCAGGCGGATTGGCGTCCAGAGTCGCCTGCGGCACGGCATAGGTCTGGCAGAACTTCGGCAGGTCGATGTTGGCCTTGTAGAGATCGCGCAGGACAACGATGGTGTCGGGCGCATAGCCATTCAGGTAGAGGAAATCTGGCTTCTCTTTCATCGCCAGATCGATCTCGGAGCGATAGGTGGGCTTGTCCTTCTCATAGATCACGTGGCTCACGACGCTGCCACCCACGGTCTTCATGAACGTGTCGAGATGCTCCTTTGTCGGCACCGCAAATGGGGCCTGGATGCCAAGGACTCCGATGCGCTTCTTGCCAGTTGAGGCGATGTATTTTGCATGCGCGATAGCCTGCAGTTTCGAAGCCGGTTGCGTGCGGATGAGAAAGCCCTGGTGCGGCAACTGCGTGATGCTGTCAGCCCCCGACACCGTCATGATGAAGGTCTTGCTCTCCCAGCACACGGGCGCCACCGCCGCCGTCACGGCCGACGCCCACGTGCCCATGATAATCGGCACCTTGTTGACCTCGATCAGCTTCTTCGCAGCCCGCACGGCCGCCTCCGGATTGGTCTGGTCGTCTTCGACCACCGTCTCGATTTTCCGACCGAGCACGCCACCGGCCTTGTTCACCTCATCGAACACCGCCTGCATGGCCTTCAGCATGCGCGGGCCATCGTTACCGCCGGCGCCGGTGAGCGGCGTCAGAATGCCGATTTTGATCGGCTCGCCCTGGGCATAGCCGCGGATCGGCAAGGCGGTCGCAGCCGTTGCAGCGGCGGCAGTCGTGAGGGCTGTTCGGCGGGTGATGGGGGGCATGGGCGGGCTCCGGTGACAATCCGATTGACGCCATGATGCTGCGCGGATGGCGGCCATGCAAGTGGGGGACTCAATGTTTCAGAGACAGCCTTGATCTGCTGATCGCCACGCGTAAGGAGTGCACCATCCGCACGTGCTGCGTTGCAACGCACAAGACGACCTGGGACATCGATCTGAAATGGCGACCAAGGCAAAGAAACCAGCAGTTTTACCAAACGCCCATCCGGCGTCAGCATCGGGCCAGATCAAGCACTGGCTGCTCAAGTCGAAGGCAAGAAAAATCGTCAGAGATTTGAATAGGTCGAGGGCGATTTCTTGAGACGCCAAAGGGCGTGATCACACGCCTATCACACGGATCGACCGCAACCTGTTGAGGTTAAGTGCGACAATCGTTGCGGCGCGTTCGCGTCGGCTTGATTTGTGGCACAATGTGTTATAGACAACAAGCGCGGGGGCAGGCTGTGCAGGTCTACAAGACGAAGGGCTTCGCACGATTTTCTCGACGACAACGGATTGATGATGACGCTCTGTGTGCGGCGATCTCCCGGGCAGAACAGGGCTTGGTGGATGCCGACCTTGGGAGCGGCGTGATCAAGCAGCGGGTACCACGGCCGGGACAGGGGCGGTCCGGCGGATATCGGACCATCGTCTTGTACCGTATGGAGGCACGAGCCGTGTTCGTCGATGGCTTCGCCAAGAGCAGCCAAGACAACATCGACGATGACGATCTGGAAAGGTTTCGCAAGTTGGCCACGGAGTTCCTGAGCTACGACGCAAAGCAGGTTGGCAGGCTGGTCAAAACAGGCGCCTGGATCGAGGTGGAGTGCGATGGCAACCAAACACAAGAGTAGGATCGCGCGTGTCGTGCACGAGGCCGCAGCCGATGCACACATTGCTGGTGTCATGAACAAGACGACGATGCGCGAATTCGACGCGCTTTGTCTTACCGAAGTGGAGGAGCTTTCACCGAAAGAGATTCAGTCGCTGCGCGAGCGCGAGAATGTTAGTCAAGCCGTGCTGGCCCGCCATCTCAATGTGACGACCGGCCTGATCAGCCAGTGGGAGAGGGGGGAACGCCGTCCGAGCGGCCCGGCGTTGACATTGCTGACGCTCATCAAGCGCAAGGGACTAGATGTTCTTGTGAATTAAAGAGGCTTCAATGGAAGGTCAGATCGACGTTGACGACGCAGACATTGCCAATGGAAACATGGGGAAAATCGCCGAGGTACTCCAGGCGCTTGGCTATCGTGCCTCGCTGCTCGTGTCGGGAGAAAATACATTCGTGATCTCGTCGACAGGCGGAATGCAATTCACTGTAGGAACCACCGCTGGCTCGGAACCCGTGTATCTTTTTATTGCCAGGTTTGATGACGTAAGTGCGTCACTTGCTGAAGTGAACGCGTGGAACAGAGGGCACGTTGTCGGCCCTTTCGCAGTGATTGGCGAAGATGGAGTCCTCGGTTTCAACTATCCGATAAGGCGTAGCGACCTGACTGTTATGGGTTTTACTGGTTGTCTGGGTCTTTGGTTGGCTATGTTGGAGAGATTCGGCATCTGGATGCAGAAAATGTCGTAATTCACCAGAGCATCCAACAATGACGAAAGCGCATATCACCAAGAAACCACCCGCGGCCCTGCCCGTCTCGACCGGCTTCTGGCTGCTCAAGTCGGAGCCCGACGTTTTCTCCTGGGAGATGCAGAAAGCGCGCGGCGCCAAGGGGGAGCCGTGGACGGGGGTGCGAAACTATCAAGCGCGCAATCATATGCGGTCCATGAAGCTCGGCGATCTCGGGTT
>JANMGQ010000170.1:0-44592 GCA_031374735.1 Hyphomicrobiaceae bacterium
CAGAAACAGCAACCAAAGCCAAACGCCTCGCCGGACAGATCCGCGCCCTCGGCTTCACCGTCGAGTTCAGCCGCGCCGCATGATACAACCCAACCCGGCACCGCGATCCCGGCCCGTGCTTCTTTCAGAGTAGGGGCGGCAACTTGCTCCCGCCGGAGATCGAACAACTGGCACACAGCAACCCGTCTGCCAGCGGATCGACCACCGCTGGTGCGGATGCTGCCCCTCACCCCAAACCTCTCCCCCCGGGGTGGGGGGAGAGGGAGCCGCGCCACCTTTTTTGCGAGAGCCAGATCATGACCCCCGGTTTCGCCAAAACACCCGCGCCGCCCTACTACGCCGTGATCTTCACCTCGAAGCGGACCGACGTGGACGACGCCGGCTACGCCGCGGTGGCGGATGCCATGGCCGACATGGCGGCCAAACAACCAGGCTACCTAGGCCACGAGTCCGCGCGCGATGACGGCGTCGGCATCACGGTGTCGTACTGGCGGGACGAAGCCAGCATCAAGAACTGGAAACAAGTGAGCGAACATCTGGCCGGCCAGAAGATCGGCCGCGAGCGCTGGTACAGCCACTACGAGACGCGCGTGGCGAAGGTGGAGCGGGCGTATTCGGGACCGGAGGGGCGGTGAGGCCAACTCTGTGCTATCAACGAGTTACTAGAGGAGACCGACATGGAACACCCACGCATCAGCATCGATCCGAATGTCAAATTCGGGAAACCCGTGATCGCAGGAACGCGGATCCATGTCGAACTGCTGCTCAAACTGCTGGCGAAGGGGCGCACTATTGAGGACCTCCTCGCGGCGTACCCGAAATTGACCCGTGACGACATTCTCGCGGCACAAGCTTTCGCTGCAGAGCACTTACCCCGCGCTACAGCCGAAGCCGCAGAGTAATCAATGCGCTTCCTTGTCGATGAGTGCATATTCGCTCAGGTCGTCGAGCACTTGCGTCGTGATGGTCACGACGTAGTTTGGATCGGCGACATCATGCCCTCAGCAAGAGATCGAGCCGTCCTTCTGTTTGCCAATGCGGAACGCCGTATCCTGATGAGCGAAGATCGGGATTTCGGAGAGTTGATCTTCCGCGACGGCATGCCAGCGATCGCGATCATCAGCCTGCGCGTGAGCGAGTTTGATTTCAAGCCGGATGAAATGGGGCGTTACGCGGCGACGAAGATCATGGAACTTGGCGACACACTGCTCGGTCATTTCACTGTCATCGAACCCGGTGGCGCGCGCCCACGCGCCTTGCCAAAAGTGCTGTCATGAAAATCCACGGCGACTTGAAATCAGGCAATTGCCTGAAGGTGAAGTGGACCGCCGATGTGCTCGGCTTGGCCTACACTTGGGTGCCGGTCGACATCATGCACGGCGAAAGCCGCACCGCGGATTATCTTGCCAAGTTCCCGCAGGGACAAGTGCCGGCGGTGGAGCTGAGCGACGGCAGCACGCTCGCGCAGTCGAACGCGATTGTCCGCTATCTCGCGCGCGGCTCACGCCTGCTGCCGGATGATCCGTTCACACAGGCCAAGATCGACGAGTGGCTGTTCTGGGAGCAGTATTCGCACGAGCCGTATGTGGCGACGTGCCGTTTCCACATGGTCTATCTCGGCAAGAGCAAAGAGACGCGTGATCCCGCCAAGGTCGAGCGCGGTGAGAAGGCGTTGAGCTTCATGGACTCCCAATTATCGGGGCGCAGCTTTCTTGTCGGCGAGAACCTTACTATCGCCGACATCGCGCTGCTTGCCTACACGCGTGTTGCCCATGAGGGCGGATTTGATCTTGTCAGCCGCCCGCATATGCAGGCGTGGATCACGCGGTGCGAGCGCGCGTTGGCGGCTATGGGCTGTAAGGATTTCGGATCGTGAGCCCGTCGATAACCAAGCCGTTGTGCATGTCTTCGCTCAACAGCACTGCACAGCCCGCGAGCACAGCCGCCGCGACGATCATGCTGTCATGCACCTGCAGCATGTATCGTTCTGCGTACTGGAGTCCGCGATCATGGACTCCGCGATCATGGACATCGACCGTAACAGGCACAATTCGGCACGTGCTCCGGATTGCGGCAAGTTGCACATCAATCTGTGGCCATGTGGCGCGAAACTTTCGTTTCAGCACGTGGGTGAACTCGTTCAAAACCTGGGCGCTAACAATGCCGCCTGCGCGCACGAGTGCCTCCGATACAGTCGCTTTCGCGACATCGGCCGAGACCATGTACACCAGCACATTTGTATCCAGCGCGACATCAGGCGTCATCGTGGGCATCGTCGCGCGAGAACTTGTAGTCAGCCGGAACCATGCCGCGCATTGCACGCACGCGGTCAAACAATTCCTCGGTGGTCAATTTGCGTTCGATACTGAGGTGCTGCGGCGACGCCGACTTGATGTCTATCTCGTCACCTTCCTTCAACCCCAACTCCTCAACCAGTTTCGCCGGCAGCCTTACAGCGAGACTATTGCCCCACTTCGCGACCTGCATGAATAGCTCCGCATGTGATATACATTGACGCATCAGTATATCATTATTCCAGCAACGCGCCAACACTGACCACGCACCGAGACACCACCCATGGGCAAGATCACCGGCTTCCTAGACCACCCGCGCGAGGACCGCGCTTACGCACCCGTGAAGGAGCGCGTCAAAACCTGGAAAGAGTTCGTCGTGCCGCTGGCTGAAAAGGCCGTGCGCACGCAGGCGGCGCGCTGCATGGATTGCGGCATTCCCTATTGCCACTCGGGCACCAATGGCACGACGCACGGTTGCCCGGTGAACAACCAGATTCCGGATTGGAATGATCTCGTCTATCGCGGCCACTGGAAACAGGCGCTGGCGAACCTGCATTCGACCAACAATTTCCCCGAGGTGACAGGCCGCATCTGCCCGGCGCCGTGCGAGGCCTCGTGCACGCTCAATCTCGATGACAATCCGGTGGCGATCAAAACCATCGAGTGCGCCATCGTCGACAAGGGTTGGGCGGAAGGTTGGATCGTGCCGCAACCGGCCGAGCACAAGACGGGCAAGAAGATCGCCATCGTCGGCTCGGGTCCCGCAGGAATGGCGGCAGCGCAACAGCTCGCGCGCGCGGGGCATAGCGTGCACGTGTATGAAAAGAACGCGCGGCCTGGTGGCTTGATGGTCTACGGCATTCCCGACTTCAAAATGGAAAAGACCGTCATCGATCGCCGCGTGAAGCAGATGGAAGCCGAGGGCGTGACATTCATCTGCGATGCCCATGTCGGTGTCACGCACAAGGTCGAAGATCTCGAAGCCGAGTATGACGCGGTGTTGCTGACAGGAGGCGCGGAGAAGGCGCGCGATCTACCAGTGCCTGGTCGTGATCTCAGGGGCATCCATTTCGCCATGCATTTCCTGCCGCAGCAGAATCGCCGCGTCGCCGGCGAGGCACTTGGCGCAGGCACGGAAGAACTGGCCGAAGGCAAGCACGTCGTCGTCATCGGCGGCGGCGATACGGGCAGCGACTGCATCGGCACGTCGATCCGTCAGGGCGCTAAAAGCGTGACGCAGATCGAGATCATGGCGGAACCGCCCGAGAAGGAGAACAAGGCACTCAGCTGGCCGAACTGGCCGATGAAGATGCGCACGTCGTCATCGCAGGGCGAAGGCGCCAAGCGTGATTTCGCTGTCATGACCAAGCGGTTCGAGGGCAAGGGCGGCAAGGTGTCGAAGCTCATCTGCGCGAAAGTCGACGACACGTTCAAGGAGATCCCTGGCAGTGAGTTCACGATCGCAGCTGACATGGTGCTGCTGGCCATGGGCTTCGTCGCACCGATCGCGGACGACATGATCGGTCAGATGGGGCTGGAGATTGACGGCCGCGGCAATGTCAAAGCCGATGATCGCGCGTATGCTACGTCCCGGCCGAAGGTCTATGTGGCGGGCGATATGCGGCGCGGCCAGTCGCTGGTCGTGTGGGCGATCCGCGAAGGTCGCCAAGCCGCGCACGCCATCGACAAGGCGCTGATGGGCAAGAGTGACCTGCCGCGGTAGTTCCCGGGCTCAACCGGCCTGCGCGGCCATGACGATAGTAGGGGTGAACAGCTCAATGGGTTCGCGCACGGGCTTCACTGCGTCGCGATCTTGCCGCCGGCTTCAGCGCCCCACAGTTGCTTCAGGCGCGCGTCCCGGCCACAACCCTGGCGATAGCTGTAATAGTGGCCGGGAGACTTCTTGTAGAAGCCGTGATCTTCAGGCCGGTCGCTCGGCGTGAACGTGCTCGCCGCGGTGATCGCCGTCGCGATCGGCTGCTTGAAACGAGCACTCGCCGTCAGTTTGGCTTTGCTCGCCTCGGCTGCAGCTTTCTGCACGTCCGAGTGATAGAAAATCTCGCTGCGATAGCTATCGCCGCGATCGCAGAACTGGCCGCCCGCATCCAACGGATCAATGGTGCGCCAGAAAATCTCGATCAGGCGCGCGTAGGTCACCTTGCTCGGATCGAATACGATCTGCACCACTTCCGTATGCCCTGTGCCGCCCTGATAGGCGACGGACTTATAGGTCGGGTTTGCCGTCTTGCCGCCCATGAAGCCGGGCGTCGCCTTGAGGACGCCGTCGACCTTGTCGAAGTCGGCCTCGGTGCACCAATAGCAACCACCGGCGAGGGTCGCGATTTCCTGGGTCTGGGCCGAAGCTGTCGGAGTGATGACACCGAGTGCAGCCAGTGGACTGATCAGCAGCGTCAAGGCGAGGGTTGCAAGGTGGGCGAAGCGGCGCATGGATGTTCCCTTTGGTGCTTTCAGGCACATTCGCTGCGCCGCCGATAAACGACAAGGCCTCACATCACGTGTCGCGAAGAGTTGAGATGGCCGTGATGGGTGCTAAGTAAGGCCACGTTGTTTCATCCCGAGGCCAGATGGACTGGACCGCATTCGCCCTGTCGCTCAAGCTGGCGTTTTGGACCTGTGCGGTGCTGTTGCCGGCCGCCGTCCTGCTCGCCCGTTGGCTCGCCTTTGCCGATGGCACGCGTAAGGCCGTGGTCGAGGCCCTGGTCATGCTCCCGCTGGTGCTGCCGCCAACCGTGCTCGGCTACGCGCTGCTGGTTGGCCTTGGACCGCAGTCGATGCTTGGCGGTATTGTGCGCACGCTGACCGGCGGCGGCGATGTGCTGTTCACGTTCAAGGGACTGCTGCTGGCGTCGCTGCTGGTCAATGTCCCGTTCGCCGTGCAGCCCCTGCAGCGCGCATTCGAGGCCATCCGGCCCAATGTGCGCGAGGCTGCCTGGGTGTCGGGGCTCTCGCCCTGGGACACGTTCCGGCGCATCGAGTGGCCGCTGGCGTGGCCCGGGGTCGTCTCGGCATTGGCGCTCGTGTTTGCGCACACGCTCGGCGAATTCGGCGTGCTGCTGATGGTGGGCGGCTCGATCCCCGGCGAAACGCAGACACTGTCGATCGCCATCTATGACCGCGTGCAGGCGTTCCGCAACGCGGAAGCCGCCATCATGTCAGGCGCTTTGCTGGCGTTTGCGTTTGTGGCGCTGGCCGTCGTGCATGTCACCGCGCGGCGGCGACATGGCTGAGACAGCGTCCATCCAGATCCGTCTCACGGGTGCCGGGCCGATCCCGCTCGATCTCGCATTCGAGACGCAGGGCAATGAGCTGATCGCGCTCGTTGGCCCATCTGGCAGCGGCAAGACCACCATGCTGCGTGCCATCGCGGGCCTCGTGCCGGCGGCGGCTGGCGAAATCCGCTGCGGCACCGAAACCTGGCTCGACAGCGACACGGGCGTGCGCCTGTCTCCACAACGGCGGCGCGTCGGTTTCGTGTTTCAGGACTATGCCCTGTTCCCGCATTTGTCCGCCCGTGACACCGTCGCGATCGCCATCGCTGACGGCACGCCATCCGACAAGCAATCACGCGCGAACGACTGGCTCACTAAGGTCAATCTCGACGGCCTCGGCGACCGCCGCCCCTCGCAACTCTCAGGCGGCCAGCAACAACGCGTCGCATTGGCCCGCGCGCTCGCCCGCGAACCGCGCGTGCTCCTGCTGGATGAGCCGTTCTCCGCCGTCGACAAGATGACCCGTGACCGCCTGAAGCAGGAACTTGCGCGCCTGCGCGCGCAGCTCTCGTGTCCGATCCTTCTCGTCACGCACGATCTCGACGAGGCGCTCGCGCTTGCCGACCGCATCGGCGTGCTCCATCGCGGACGACTGTTGCAACTTGGCGCGCCCGATGACGTGCTGTTGCGCCCGGCGTCACCGGCTGTCGCGCGTCTGATGGGGCAGACCAACATTTTTGACGGCACGATCACAGCCGTGGCGACCCCAGCTGCCCCGGGTAAACTCACCTGGGCCGGCGGCTTACTCGAGATCGCGTCAACGGGCGGGGCTCAATCCGGTGCAGCCGTCACCTGGATGATCTCGTCCGACGCCATCGTGCTGCATCGCCGCGGACGCCCTTCGCAAGGCGAGCGTGAAAATCCCGTCGCAGGTCGCGTGTCGCAACTGACCCGGCTCGGCGAACAGACAGCTGTGTCCGTCTCGATCGATGGGGCCGCCGGCACGGTGTTGAACTTCCGCCTGCCGACACACGCCGCGCGACGCAACGACCTCGACGTCGGCGCCGACGTGACTTTGTCGCTGCTATCTGAAAACGTGCACGTGTTTGGCGCGTGATGGAGGCCGTCATGTCGGACGCGGTGCCAAAGCTGACGCGCGAATGCCACTACGGCAATCGGGTTGTCACGTGCTTTGCCGAGCGCCCGGCCACCATTGACGATCTGTTCGGGCACGCTGTCGCGGGGCACCCCGATCGCATTGCGATCGTATTCGGCGATACCCGCATCACCTATGAAGCGCTGGATCGCTCGGTTGATGCCGTGGCGGGAAACCTCGCCAGCATGGGGCTCCGGCAAGGCGAGCGACTTGCTCTGCTGGTCGGCAATCGGCCGGAGTTTCTCATCACGGTGCTCGCGGCCGCGCGCCTCGGCGTCGTCGTTGTGCCCATGAGCACGCGACAGAAGCGCCCGGAGATCGAGTTCGTGCTGACGCAGTGCACGGCTGCGGCGTTGGTCTATGATGCTGATCTGGCGACGAACCTGCCGCCGCGCGAGGCTGTCCCCTCCGTGCGCATTCTGATCGCGGTCGGCGATGGTACAGGCAGACCATTTGAAGCCTTGGCTCGTCCCGCCACAGTTCCCGCCACACACACGCCGCGCAACATCACCGAAGAGGATGACTTCTGCCTGTTGTACACGTCGGGAACGACGGGGCGCCCCAAGGGTGCGCGCCTGACGCACTTCGGCGTGATCCATTCGGTGCTTAACTTCCGCCACGCTTTGGCATTGCGCGACGGCGATGTGTCGATCCTCGCGGTGCCCGCCTCGCATGTGACCGGGCTTGTCGCCATTCTGCTGACCATGATCGGTGTCGCAGGCACGACGGTTGCCATGCCGGAGTTCAAGGCGCGCACGTTTCTGAAACTCGCGGCGCGCGAACGCATGACGCACGCGCTGCTGGTGCCGGCCATGTACAATTTGTGCCTGATGGACCCGCAGTTCGCGTCGTTCGACCTCAGGGCTTGGCGCGTCGGCGGTTTTGGTGGTGCGCCCATGCCGGAGGCGACCATCGAGCGTCTCGCAAGCGCCGTGCCGAACCTCGACATGCGCAACATCTACGGCGCGACTGAGACCACCTCGCCGGTCACCATGATGCCCCGCGGCGCCATCGCAAGCCGGCTCGACACCGTTGGACGTGTGCTGACCTGTGCCGACATCGTGGTCATGGACGAGAGCGGGCGGCAGGTTGAGCCCGGTGTTGCAGGCGAACTTTGGATCGCCGGGCCCATGGTTGTTCCCGGCTACTGGGACAATCCTGAAGCGGATGCGTCGGCGTTCTGCGGCGGCTTCTGGAAATCAGGCGACATTGGATCGATCGACGCGGACGGCTACATTCGCATCCTCGATCGGCGCAAGGACGTCATCAACCGCGGTGGCTACAAGATCTATTCGATCGAGGTCGAGAACGTCCTGGTCCAGCATCCCTCTGTTATAGAAGCAGCGGTGGTGCCGAAAAGCGATCCGGTTCTGGGCGAGCGCGTGCACGCCTTTGTTGTCGCATCGGCCCCCTGCGATCCCTCCGAATTGACCGCACTCTGTCGCGAGGCGCTGTCAGACTACAAAGTGCCGACCAGTTTCACGGTGCAGTCAGAGCCACTGCCACGCAACGCCAATGGCAAAGTGATGAAGCGGCAGCTGCAAGCGCGCATAGACGGCTGATCCCGATTTGCCCCCACGAGCAAAGATTCTGACCTCTCAAAACAACAGCGTCATCCCGGAATACGATCACGCGTCCCGCGTGATCGTAGATACGGAATCTTTATCTCTTTCCGTAAGGCACAAGTGCCAATACGCGAGCGGTAAGGATTCCGGATATGCCAGCCGCGCCGCGGCGCGACTGGCATTCCGGAATGACGACGATAGTTTGGTCAAAATTTCTGACCGCTGGTATTACGCCCGTGGCCGAAGCCGCCAATTCGATCGTCGGTTTGACGCCGATGACCCGATCTTGCCCCTGGTTTTGCCGCTGCGATGATTGAGCCAATTGCCTCGCCACCCCAAGCCCTGTCACATCGACCAAGGCGAGCGTGAGAGGCTTTGCACGTGACATCCCTGCCAGCGGACCTGCCAGCGAAACTGACCTCAGCGGCCGACGGCACCGACGTCGGCCAGATGCCGGTGTTTACAACCGAACGTACGTTTCTTGGCGTGGCCGTCAGCCGCTGGCCGACGATCATCGCACCGGTCCTGCTGGGCTTTCTGGCGCTCGCAGGCTGGGAATACCTCGTCTATGCCAAGGGCATCATCCCGCAGGTGCTGCCAGGTCCGATCGCCATCGGTACGACGTTGGTCAATGAGTGGGCTTCGCTTTCGACCAGCCTTTGGGTGACGCTTTCGGTTGCGATTTCCGCTTTGGCGCTTGCGGTCGGGCTGGGTGTCGCGCTGGCCGTGCTGTTCTCGCAGTCCAAGTGGATGGAGTTGGCGCTGTTTCCCTACGCCATCGTGCTGCAGGTTACGCCCGTGGTTGCCATCGCACCTTTGATTATCATCTGGACCAACAACAACATCGCGCTGTCGCTGCTCATTTGCGCGTGGCTGGTGGCGTTTTTCCCAATCCTGTCGAACACAATCCTCGGACTGAACTCGGTCGATCACAACCTGATCAATCTTTTCCAGATGTACGGTGCATCCCGGTGGCAGACGCTGCGCTATCTGCGCTTGCCGGCGGCCCTGCCGTATTTCCTCGGTGGCCTCAAGATTTCAGGCGGTCTGGCGCTGATCGGCGCCGTCGTTGCGGAGTTTGTTGCCGGCACGGGTGGCGCGGCATCGGGCCTTGCCTTCCGCATCCTGGATGCCGGTTATCAGCTGAAGATCCCCCGCATGTTTGCGGCCCTGTTCCTTATTTCTCTATCCGGTGTTGCGATTTTTCTCATCACCACCTTGCTGTCCCATCTCTTGTTGCGGCGCTGGCACGAAAGCGCGGTCAAGCGGGAGAATTGATCGGAACTTTGGTTCTTGACGCACGAATGTGGCATTAGTCACAAATCATCCGTATTTCAAACTATCTGTAGACGAAACACGCAGACGCTGTACCCGCGTGACGGCGCAGCGACACCGACTGCGGCATAATTTTTAAGAACCGGCTTTTACAGACCGGGCCAGGATGCAGGCCATGCGCAAGACCTTAGACGATATCCATGTTTTTCAACGCCTTTCGAGCGAACGTCGCGGATCTATAGCCGCGCGATGCGCGTGGCGCGAAGCGGCGCCGGGCACGCTGATCGTCGCGCACGAGGATGCGTCACGTGTCGTCTATTTTTTGACGGCTGGGCGTGCACGCTCGCTGATCTATGCGGCGTCGGGAACGATGGTCGGCTTTGGTGACTTGAGCGCCGGGCAGATGTTCGGCGAGGTGCAGGCCATCGACGGACAGCCGCGCACCGTGGCTGTCGAAGCCGTCGAACACTGTACCGTGGCGTCGCTCCCGGCGGATGGGTTCATTGATCTGGTTCGCACTGAGCCTGACTTCGCCATCAGCGTGCTTGAGCAGATTGCCCGCAACATCCGCGCCTTGACCGCCCGCGTGTTCGAGTTCTCGACCATGTCTGTGACTGGGCGGTTGCATGCGGAACTGCTGCGGCTCGCCAGGTCCATCGGCGAAAAGACGCCGACGGGGATCAAGCTGCGTGCGACCCCGACACATGCAGAGTTTGCAGCACGTATAAGCACGCACCGAGAGGCCGTTACACGAGAACTCAACCGGTTGCAGAAGATGGGCGTGGTTGCGAAAGAAGATCGAGCACTTGTTATCAAGGACGTCGATCAGCTTCGCGAATTTGTCAACAATGCAATCAGTGGATGAGCCGCGTCAACTGTGCGTCAACCCGCCGTCAAGGAGCCAAGCGCGGGAGTTATCCACACACGATTTTTTGCTGATTATGTGCGTATTGCCACAGCAGAGTTACCAAGAGAGGTGTAATCTCTTTTTATGGGTCGGTGGTTTCCCCCTCACCGATCACTCTTGAGCCCGGATGGCCTCCTCCGGGTTTTGGCGCCGAAGGCGCGCATTGTGCGGCTGGCTCTTCCCCCGGGGCCCGTTTAGCATTGAGGCATATGGTGGACGATCTGGCTTCCCCCAAGCCGTGATCGTCCACCTTTTCGTTTGGAGCTGCTCCCAATAGTCATGGCCGGTCTTTTGCCGGACACCCATTTTGCAACGCACGGAGCTGGTTGCCATGACGTTGAACGGCTCAACACTCCGAATACCGTCGCGCTCGTTTCGCAATGGGTGGCCGGGACAAGCCGGACAAGCCCGGCCATGACAGTGGGAGGGACAGGCCGTCAGTCATAGATATTGCTCGCCGGTATCAATACGCCCTGAGCGGGAAATAGCGCAGCATCAACTCTTCCTGGCGGCCGGTTTCGCGCAAACGCTTCAAGGCACTGTTGAGGAGCAGGCGCAGTTGAGTGTCCTCACGCTGGACGAGTATGCCGATGCCGTCGCCGAAGTAACGTGGTTCCATGAATGGGCCACCCTTAAACTCGCAGCACAACTTTGAAGCCTCGCCATTCAGCCAAAAGACAAGGCCGATCCCGTCATCGAACAAGAGGTCGGCCGTGCGGTTGCGCACGGCATCGCGGGCAAGGTCTACATTCTCGTAATCCTGGATTTTTGACAGAGTGAAAAAGGCCCGCAAAAACGCTTCGTGCGCGGTGCCCTTGGCAACGGCAATCTTTTTGCCATCAAGCCCCGAGGGCGTGATCTCAAGCCCGGTGGTCGCCTTCAGGCCGACGAAGCGTGCAGGCGTGTGGTAGTACCGCTCTGTCACCGCTACGTCCTGGAGCACACGCGCAGAGGCGGTATGGGACGCAATGACCGCGTCGGCCTCGCCCCGCTTCACGGCATTGATGAGGTCGACCCAGGGCCGGACCTGGACATCGCAAGTGGCTGCGAGTTCGAGGCAAATGGCCTTGGCGAGATCGACGTTGAAGCCTGTGAGCTGGCCCTCCTCATCGAAGTAGTTGAAGGGCGGGTAATCGCTGTCGGTCAGGAAACGGATGGCGGCGCGCCGGCCCGCATTGCGCGGCTCGAGCGTTGTCGACGGCGGAGCCGGCGAGAGGCCGGAGGGCAGGGATTTGGTTTGCGCCGCCGCTGGCACTCCAAGACAGGAGACTGCTAACCAGGGGATTAAAATGGCGACCAAGAGATGTGCCGCAACGCGTGCGCACGCACGACCACAGCCATCTTGAGTTTTGCGCACAGTGGTTGTTACAGTGATGGTCATCATGTCGGTTCAGTGCCAGTTGTCCCGCTGGACCGCGCGGGCGGGGTAGATCATGCACGGCAGGGCAGATGCTTCGCGTCGACGCGACACGCAGGTGGATCCCAGGCTGGCGAATCCAAGACCGAGCTTACTGCCTCCTCCACCCGGACGCGAGGGTGCACGAGACACAGGACACCCCTCAAACGCAGATGCGGCAGAACAACGGCGGCGATTAGCTCTGGCAACCTTCGGCCTGGCACGGCGATCACCAGAATTGTCGGCGCGGTACGGCTTGTGGACGTGGCAAGCCGTGCTGCTCGGTATCCTCTGTGGCTTGATCGTCGGCGGCGCGATCGTGTCCCCCGGGGCAACGATTGGATGCATCACAGCCCTCGTCACCTTGCCCTTCATGGGCGTGACGTACATCCGCCTGATTGCGCTCGTCGGTGTGCTCCGCGCACCACGGACAGCTGACGCCTCGCAACGGCTTCCGGACGCCTTGCTGCCGACCTACACAGTTCTGGTGCCCATGTTCGATGAGGCAGCGGTCCTGCCAAAGCTCGTCGAAGGCCTAGCGGCGCTCGACTACCCATCAGCCAAACTCGATGTGGTTCTTGTGCTTGAAGAGGCTGATGTCGCGACGCGGGCTGCGCTCGAGCTGTTGGACCTGCCGGCACACATGCGCGCTTTGGTGGTACCCAATGGCCAGCCCCGCACAAAACCCAAGGCCACCAACTATGCGCTGCTGTCGGCCACTGGTGACTTCGTCGTTGTCTACGACGCCGAAGACCGCCCTGAGCCGGATCAGTTGCGCTGTGCGGCCGCGGCCTTTGCTGCTGGAGGTGCGTCGCTGGCCTGTGTGCAAGCGCGCTTGAATGTCTTCAATCCACGCGACAGTTGGTTCACCAGGCAATTCACCGTCGAGTATTCAGCCCTGTTCGACGCTGTCCTGCCGGCACTGGCACGCCTGCGATTGCCGGTGCCGCTCGGGGGCACGTCCAACCATTTTCGCCGCCAGATGCTCGTGGCGATCGGCGGATGGGACCCATTCAATGTCACTGAGGATGCCGACCTTGGCCTACGGCTTGCGCGCCAGGGCTACACGACGGAGGTTCTCGCCTCGACCACCTGGGAAGAGGCACCCCTGACGTTCCGCCAGTGGCTCCCACAACGCACCCGCTGGCTCAAGGGCTGGTATCAGACATACGTCGTGCACACGCGCCAGCCTGGGCGCCTCATGCGTGAGCTGGGCGTGTTCAGCGGCATCGGTTTTCATATCTTTCTGGGCGGCCTGCTGCTGTCCACCCTGATGCATCCGCTGTTCTATCTGTTTCTGCTCTGGAACCTGGCGATGCCGACAGCTTTCGTCATTCCTGATGTGTTCGGGAGCACAGCTCTTTGGCTCCTGTCGGGGACAACACTTCTGCTCGGCTACCTCACGAGTATCGCCATTGGCATCCTGGCCGCCCGACGGCGGGGGCACGGCTTGGCCTGGTCGGCAATCCAGAGCCCTTTATGCTGGCTACTGATTTCGGCCGCGTCCTATCGCGCGCTCTGGCAACTGTGGCGCGCGCCCTTCCTGTGGGAAAAGACGGCACACGGCAAAGCGCGGTCCGCCGATGAAACTGAGGAGCGGCACGGCTGACGCTTGGCCGGGCGACCGAAGCGCACGGTTTCGGTCTCTGTTGATGATGCTCCGTCAAAAAACCGAAGGGGCCGCCGTCTCGCGACGACAACCCCTTCCCCCGCTCCGCCGCGCCCTGAAGCCCTCTGGGCGACGGCGGATGAAACGCCGCACATTGCTGTGCGGCGAATGTCATGTTTTTGAGTTGACCGCGCTCAGCGGCCGATCTGCTTCTTGAGCTCTTCGAGCTCGTCGCGCAGACGCGTGTCGTTCTCCAGGACCTTATCGATCTTGCGGATCGCATGAAGGACTGTGGTGTGATCGCGATCGCCGAAGCGGCGGCCGATCTCGGGCAGCGACCGCGAGGTCATCTGTTTGGCCAGGTACATGCCGATCTGGCGCGGCCATACGACCGAGCGGTGACGGCGCTGCGAGAGGATGTCCTGCTTCGAGACCGCGAAGTGGCGCGACACGGCCTTGAGGATGTCCTCGATCTTTACGCGGCGCGGCTCGACGCCAGCGAGCAAGTCGCGGATGATGCTCTCGGCACCATCAGACGTGATCGGCGAGCGCGCCAGCTGCCACGTGGCGTAGAGGCGGTTGATGGCGCCCTCCAGCTCGCGGCCGTTTTCTGTCAGCTTTTCCGCCAACAGGTCGAGCACCGCACGTGGCACATCGAACAGCGGATCGGCGGCGCGCTTGTCGGCCACGCGTTTTTCAAGGATGCGCAAGCGCAGTTCCTCGTCCAGCGCCTGGATCTCGGACACGAGACCACGCGAGAGACGCGAGCGCATGCGCTCGTTGAGGCGCTCGATCTGCGCTGGCGGACGGGCCGAGGCGACAACGACCTGACGGCCACCGTCGATCAGCGCGTTGACGATGTGCTCGAATTCTTGCTCCGTCTTGTCACCCTGCATGTATTCGAAGTCGTCGATCAGCAGGATGTCGATGTGGCGGAATTTGTCCTTGAAGGCCATGGCCTGCTCGGACTTGATGGCGTCGACGAACTGGAAGCGGAAACGCTCCGCCGTCAGATACAGAACCTTGGCCTGCGGCACGCGGCGCTGCACTTCCCACGCGATGGCATGCAGCAAGTGGCTCTTGCCGAGACCAACGTTGGCATGGAGGAACAGCGGGTTGAAACCGCGTGCTTCTTCGAAAACGGTTTCGGCGACCTGCACCGCTGCGGCATGCGCCATGCGGTTCGACGGACCAACCAGGAAGTTCTCAAAGGTGCAACGCGGATCGAGAGGCGAGCCCTCAAATCCGGCCGCCTGCGAGCGTACCATGTTGGTCGCCGGCAAGGGACGCAGCCCACCTGTCGAGGCCGAAGCATCACCTAAGCGGCGGTCAGAAGGCTCGGCCCGCGTTGTGGCGGCCGTTTCAGGCGCACGGTTCTGCGGCGCGGTCGGCACACGCAGGGAGATGTCGAGACGTTCAATGGTGCCCAACTCGCGGCTGGCACACTGCATGACGACGTCGGAGAAGTGCTGCTGGAACCACTTCTTCAGGAACTGTGTGGGAACCGAGACATAAAGAACGGTGCCGCGACGCTCCACGAATTCCAGCGTTTTAAACCAGCTTGAATAGGTGTCTTCGCCAAGTCGGCCGCGCAGCACGTCACGGATCTTCTGCACCTGTTCGCCCGATGGGAACAGAGAGCCTTCACCGTCGACGGCCACAGCCGAAGACGGATCAACGATAGCAAGTTTATTCATGATACCCCGCTGGAACTGCAGTGAATTGAGGATCAAGTTTGCGGGCACGGTGGCCCCGGTCCGACAGAGCCCTCTCTCGGACAGGCGTACGCACAATCAATGGAGGTCAGGACACCGCTAGCCCTGGACCCACGGCAGCTTCCGGGCCTTCCAGCCCTCCGCTCGCCCTCGGTGTCGCTCGTGATCGAGGTTGCCCTCGAAGCCATGAGCGACGTTCATACAGCGCGTATAGCCTGCGCTGGTCATGGCCCGTGCCGCCGCCAAAGAGCGGACGCCGGACCGGCAGAGGAAAAGCAGCTCGCTGTCTTTTCCAACGCCCGCCTGAACCAGCATGCTGGACAGGCGATTTGTGAAATCTGCATCCACCACATTGGTGGGGAATTGTTGCCATTCGATCAGCACTGGCTGCTTGCCGATCGACGACAAATCAGGCAGGCCGACATATGTCCATTCTGCTTTCGTGCGGACGTCTATAAGAACGCTCGCAGGATCGGAGGACAGCTGTTGCCATGCGTCCTCGACGGACACATCACGAACAGCGCCTCCATCGGGGGAAACCGTTGGCACGCTTGACACCGTTTCAGAGGACGACAGTGTCGCCCAATAGGGAGGCCCGGCGATGCCGGACGGTTGAAGTGTTGCATGGCGAGGAGTGCGCATGACGCGCTATCCCAACCTAACGGCTGTGCACTGCCGGTCGTACTTACCCTGGTGATCAACGCACCACGTGGGACCTACCAGGACGACTTCACCTTTCGGCGGTTTCCACTGCCAGCATCGGTGCCGACCGTGGACGACGGCGAGGGCAACTCGGGGGAGCCGCTCGCTGACAGCATGGTTAAACCATGATGAAGAGCCGATGACAACAACCTCTGGCGTGAACCGCGCCAGATTGGTTTTGGCGATGCTTGGGGCGTGTGTCGGTCGTCCAGAAATTGAATCGCGACCAATAGAAAAATCCCAACAATTTGAGTGTGAATCCACAGGTGAACATGGATCACCGCAGCATTTGTGTGAATCGGTGGAAACTCCTCTATGGCTGCATTTTTCGCTTGGAAGGCTCCACTCGGTATGGGCGCACGGAATAGGTGCGACCGGCGCTGGGACCAGCGTCGATACGAAGACACGTGGTAAATCATGGCATTGCGGCTGGGCTCGAGATATTCGACGAAGGTCTGCAATAGCGTTGCCTAAATATGTTCGCGTCCCATTCGCCACGCTTCGAAGGATGGGTGCGACATTTCAAGATATGACGTTCATTTGCTCAATTCGGAACGAATGGCCGCTCAGTGCGCAGTCTGCATTTGTTGCACGATCCATCTAACACATTGATATAGCTATTTTTTTAGACAAAATCGCGCGTTCGTAGGTTTGCAATCTGCGGGAGTATACATTGCGTAACGCAATTTGATTTGCTTGATCGGTCAGCCAAAATCTTGGCGACGACATGCCAAAACCCTCCCCAGCTCATTATGTTCTCCCCAGGAGGGATAAACTAAGGGCCCGGCATTGCTGCCGAGCCCCCAAGGATGCCGTCACTGATCGTGTTGATGAACGCATGTCACTGCTGAGCGGCTTCGCGAAGATCACCGCCTGCCAGCGCGCGCATCCAGAACTGCATGGGTTTTGACGACTTCGCGGTATCGCCGACATCGGTCCAAGCATACTGCGCAACCAGTTCGGGCACTTTGCTATAGCCGCGCTTGAGCCAGAATCCATCGAGGGGCACATAGTCAGCTGGCTTTGCCGTATGGTCGGCTGGCCGAAGCACACCGCAGAAGGCTGTGTGCGTCACACCTGCGACCTGGCGCGCGGCGGCCTCGCGGTGGTCGAAGAAAGCATGCCCGATGCCGCGCCTGCGATAAGGCGCGCGCAGGACACTTTCGCCGAAGTAAAAGATGCGCGTTGGATCGTATTCGGCCTTGAGGAACGGCTCGGCGAACTCGGGTTCGTGGCCGAGCAGAGGCGCCGCTGTTGCGCAGCCGACGATCGCCTCGCCGTCGTGGGCCGCAACGATTACGGAGCCGACCGTGGCTGCAAACTTGTCGAGATACGTCTGCTCGTAGGCAAGTGAGCCGTCATAGAGATAGGGCCAATCCCGGAACACTTCGATCCGCAGGCGCGCCAGCGCCGGAAGCACCGTGCTGAATTTGTCCTGGGTAAGCGTTTCGATGCGGATGGTCATACCGCCTCAGGCCTTCGATAGCGCCACAAGCTTTTCAAGCGTCGCACTGGCGCGGCCGTCATCAAGCGCTGCAAAGGCCAGCGGCACCCCCTCTTTTAGCGTCGCTGTCTTGCCCGCAATTATCAGGGCTGCCGCCGTATTCATGGCGACGGCATCGCGATAGGCCGACAAGCGTGGAGACCTGTCTCCGGCCAGAAGAGCGCGCAACTTGACTGTGTTCTCTTCTGGTGCGCCGCCGAGAATTTGGCCGAAAGGATGCTCTTCAAGGCCAGCATCTTCCGGCTTGATGGTGAACTGGGTGACTTGGCCGTCAGACAGGGCCGCAACCCAGGTCGGGCCCGCGATGGAGATCTCGTCCGTGCCGTCCATGCCATGCACCAGCCAGGCCTTTTCGCTGCCGAGTTTGGCCAGCACCTCGATCATCGGTCGCAGCAGCGCGCGGGTGAACGTGCCTGTCAACTGACGCTTGACGCCCGCCGGATTGGTCAGCGGGCCAATCATGTTGAAGACCGTGCGCACGCCAAGTTCGACGCGGGCTGGCATGACATGGCGCATGGCAGCGTGGTGGTTGGGCGCGTTCATATAGCCGATGCCGGCTTCGGCAATGCAGCGCTCGATGGTGCCGACGCCCGCGTTGATATTGACGCCGAGATGGCCGAGCGCATCGGCAGCCCCGCTGCGCGACGACTGCGCCTTGTTGCCGTGCTTGGCGATCGGCACGCCGAGGCTGGCCGTCACGAGTGCGGTCGCCGTAGAGATGTTGAGCGTGCCTTTGCCATCGCCGCCGGTGCCGACGATGTCCATGGCGCCAGCGGGTGCCCGTACGGCCAGCACCTTGCTGCGCATGACCGACACGGCGCCCGTCAGCTCGTCCATGCTCTCGCCGCGATGGCGCAGGATCATCAGGAAGCCACCGATCTGCGACGCCGTCGCCTGGCCCGACATGATAACCTCGAAGGCTTCTTCGGCCTCGTGCGGTGAAAGTGCAGATTCGAGCGCGCGTGCAATATAGGGCTTCAGCGCGTTGGGGTCGGTTGGTGCTTGGGTCGACATCGGGCTTGCTCGGTTGTTACGCGGTCGCCCTCGCATGCGTCCGCTGCGCGAGCAAGTGCGGCCCGCCAACACGCCCGGGTGGGCTGCGATGATGCCTTGGCCGCGATGACCGTCGAAGCGCGACCTCCCCATGCCCAAGGGGGAATTTGAGGCAAAATTTCAAAACACAATCGTACATAGTGCCAGCGAATTCAATGTCGACGTAACCAGAAACTTTACCTCCCGGCGATAGCGTCTGCCGCCTGAGCTCGCAGGGGGATTTCGGATGAACATCGGCAGTGTTCTGGTGGCCAAAGGATTGGCCTCGGCACAAGACATCGACCGCGCCCTTGGTCATCAACGGGCAACGGGCGGCCGGATCGGCGATAGCCTCGTGGCTCTCGGCATCCTGGCGAAAGAGCAAATCGACGAGCTTCTTGCCGATGCGCCGCAAGTGCCGACAACGGCGGCTGGCACGGGCATCGATCTCGTGTTCCTGCTCGAGTTGGCCGTAAAGGGCATGTACACCGAAAACATCGAGACGGCGTCGCAGTTGGCGCGCGTCATGAAGCTGTCGAACACCGTGGTGGATCAGATCCTTAAGGCCGCTACGGATCGCAAGCTTGTCGAGGCTCTGGCCTCGGCATCAGGGGGCGGCGCCAGGAGCGAGATCCGTTTGACGCTGACCCGCGCCGGTCGCGAGTGGGCGGCCGACGCGTTGACCCGCGGGCAGTATTTTGGTCCGGCCCCGGTCTCGCTCAAAGACTGGCAGGAGCGCATCCAGTTGCAGCGTATTTCCAACGAGGTCATCTCGCGCGAAAAACTGGTCGCGGCGTTCTCCGGCTTTGTCATCCCCGACCGCTTCTTGAACCGCTTGGGGCCAGCCGTGAACTCCGGCAACGCGATCCTGATCTACGGTCCCGCAGGCAACGGCAAAACCACGATCGCCGAGATCGTCGGCAAGGTGTTCGAGAACACCATTTATGTCCCGCATTGCGTCGAGATCAACGGCGAGATCATGAAGGTCTTCGATCCCACGGTTCACAAGGTCGTCGATGAGGCGCCAGCCGCCTCCGGCCTGACCAGCCTCCGCCGCAGCCGCCTCGACCCGCGCTGGGTCGCCTGTCAGCGGCCGATGGTGGTCACGGGTGGAGAGTTGACGATCGAGATGCTGGATCTCAAGTTCAACCCGATCGCCAAGTTCTATGAGGCGCCGCTGCACATCAAGGCACTGAACGGCACGTTTCTGATCGACGACTTCGGCCGTCAGCGCGCCAAACCTGAGGACATCCTCAATCGCTGGATCGTGCCACTGAACAGCCGCGTCGATTACCTGACCCTGCACACCGGCAAGACAGCGATGGTCCCGTTCGACGAGATCGTGATCTTTTCGACCAACCTGCATCCCAACGATCTCATGGACCCGGCGTTCCAGCGTCGGATCAGCTACAAGCTCGAGACGGTTGAGCCGGCAGTGGATCTGTTCTGCGAGGTGTTCTGGAACATGGCGACGAAGAATGGCCTCGAGCTGACTGATGAAATCTTCGACCACGTGGTCCACGGCATCAGGAGCAACAATGCGCCGCTGGCCTACTTCCAGCCGAAGTTCATCATCGAGCAGGTCCTCGCCTCGTGCAAGTTTACGGGGCAGCCGCCACAGTTCACTACAGACAACATCGACGATGCCCTGGCCAACCTGTTCGTCCAAGCCAGCAGCAAGATGTTCGGGGTCAAGCGGAGTTCATGACGCTGCAGCGTCGCCGCGGATACACCAGCCAGCAAAATTGTTGACCGACGAACATCACCGATCGGTGTCCCGGAATGCGATCGCGTGACGCGCGGATCGCATATCGGGGAGCTTGAGCACTGTCCGTATACCAACGGTGTGCAATTGCCTCAGGTCAGGGGCCCGGATAAGCCGGTCGCGCCAATGCGCGACTGGCATTCCGGGATAACAATGTGGGTTTAGTTGGTCACTATTTAGGGCCGCTCAGGCCGTGATCAGGTCGCGTTTGAAGCTGCCGTTGCGCATGTAGTAGAACGGCACGGGATTGGTGCCGGCGTCGAGCGTGCCATCGGCGAGTTGCTCGCTGAGATCTTCCAGGATCAGCCGCGTGATGCGGGGGATGTCAAGTTCACGCGCGGCATCCAGCGTCAGCCAATCGAGACCACAAAGTTCGCCGTCGTTGTGGCCGAGGCGCTCGGCGATGGCAGACGCATCCATGGTGAAGAAGCGGGTATCGAAACGCCGCGGGCGGCCGGGCGGCGTGATGGCGCGGGCAAAGAACGTCAACGGCGCAAGGCTTGGCACGAAACCTCGGTCGCCAAATCCGCGCCAACTTTCGGGCGGCGCATCGCCAAGCGTTCCCTTCCCACCGATGATCAGGCCCGCTTCCTCGAACGCTTCGCGGACGGCGGCCAATGCCAGCGCCCGCGCGCGCACCGCACTCGGCTTGCCGCGCATCTGCGCCATCAGCTTGGTTGATTCAGCCGGGCGCAAATCGCTGGCAAGCGCGATGCCTTTGTCGGCGGGATCGACGCGGCCGCCGGGGAACACATATTTGCCTGCCATGAAGGCCAGATCGGCGCGCCGCTTGCCCATCAACACGCGCGGCTCACCTGCGGAGCGATCAAGAATGACCAGTGTCGACGCATCACGCGGCACCAGCGGCTTCTGATTGGGATCAAGTGTCTCGCCGGGTTCGGCGATGTTGGCGCGAGAACTCATAGAATAGTCCGATCTTGGGTGCGGGCGAGGACAGCGGGATCATCGCCTGCCCACGGCTCGGCTGAGTCGATGCCAGCAATGGGGGCACCAAAACCGTGCATGCGCCAGGCCCACTGCAGTCCGATCAAGGCGCCCTTGATGCGCGGCAGCAGCCACAGGGAGAGCAGGGCCGTCATGGGCAGCCAGAGGCTCAGGTGCACCCAGGTTTCAGGGTGATACTTCTTTTCCACCAGCAGCAAACCCGCGACCACCACGTGCGCGACGATGAACATGGTGAAATACGGCGGCGCATCATCGGCGCGCTGGTGATGTAGCTCGGTGCCGCAGGTCGCGCAGGCGTGCTCCACCTTCAGATAGCGACCATACATGTGGCCTTCTGCGCAGGCCGGGCACCTCTGGCGCCAGCCGGCCCGAAAGGCGGTCCAGCCATCGCGCGGCGTGTTGGTGTGCTGTTGCATGCGCGGACGCTGCCGTTCCTGGCCGCCACGGTCAAGCTGCTTGGTGTCGCGGTCAGCCAAGTGGCCGCCGTCGACACCCGGCATGAAACAATGATAGGTTGCGTCATGTTCGCATCCGGCCGCACGCCAGACATCGCGCCCGTTACCATCGAGGCGTTCGACGCGTTCCTCGCGACGGTCGATGATCCGCGCGTCTATGAACTGGTTGCCGGCGACATCATCATGATGTCGAACCCAACCGAGCCGCACGAGAAGATCGCCTCGAACATCGGAATTGCCGTCGGTGCACACATGAACCGGCGCAAGTGCCACACCTATCAGGGCGGCATGCGCGTTCAGCGCGACGACGACAGCAAGGCATTCGACAAGTACAAGCCCGATGTGTTGGTGCGCTGCGGGGCACTTGGCTCGAAAACCTACATCACCGACCCGATTGTGGTGGTTGAAGTGCTTTCGCCCTCGACGATCGACTTCGACCGCGGCCCAAAGCTCGAATTCTACAAGACACGGCCGACGCTGCAGCACATCGTGCTCGCCTACCAAGATCAAATGCGGCTCGAACACTACCGCCGCGACGGCGACGCCTGGGTGATGGAGGTTTTGACCAAGCCGGAGCAGGATCTGCACGTCGCAAACGTCGAAATTACGCTGCCCGTCGTCGACGTGTATCAAGCGGTGTCGGTATAGCCCGGCCGCGCGCCAGCAATTTACCATATCCGGCCAGGATTTAAGGGAAACACCAAAGTCCCGTGGCTGATTGTGTTGCACCGATCGCACAGGTTTGGCATAGGGACCGTGCGAATCCCGGGCGGAAGGGGATCCAGGTGGCAATTGTATGACCGTATCGGCCGCTTTCGCGTGCAACGCGCGAAAAGCCCTACGGTCGATTCACTCGTGTAGCGAGTGGCGCCACCCGGCCCGCCAAGCTTGGACCAGCTCCAGCTGACCCAACTCTCTAGGGGGATACCCGAACCATGACCAATATCCTGTGGGCGATTCTCGCCTGCGGCGCCGCCTCTCTTCTGTACGGTTGGCTCACAACCCAGCAGATCATGAAGGCCGACGCTGGCAACAAGCGCATGCAAGAAATCGCTGGCTACATTCAGGAAGGCGCCGCTGCCTACTTGAACCGTCAGTATAAGACGATCGCCGTTGTCGGCATCGTGGTGTTTGCCATCATCTGGGGCCTGCTTGGCGGCCTCGTGGCCGCTGGCTTCGCTATCGGTGCCATTCTGTCCGGCATTGCTGGCTACATCGGCATGAACGTGTCCGTGCGCGCCAACGTCCGTACGGCCCAGGCTGCCATGCAGTCGCTCGCGGGCGGCTTGGACATGGCCTTCAAGGCTGGTGCCATCACGGGCATGCTGGTCGCGGGCCTCGCCCTCATCGGCTGCACGTTCTACTATATGGCCCTTACTCAGGGCTGGTTCGGCACGGCCTACGCGCCCAACTCGCGCACCGTCATCGACGCGCTGGTCGCGCTCGGATTCGGTGCCTCGTTGATCTCTATCTTCGCCCGCCTTGGCGGCGGCATCTTTACCAAGGGTGCTGATGTCGGCGGCGATCTCGTCGGTAAAGTCGAAGCCGGCATCCCCGAAGACGATCCACGCAACCCGGCCACCATCGCTGACAACGTCGGCGACAACGTCGGCGATTGCGCTGGTATGGCCGCTGACTTGTTCGAGACCTACGTCGTCTCGGTCGTCGCAACCATGGTGCTCGGTGCCATTCTGTTCTCGGGCACATCGCCCGACATCATCGCCAAGGTGATGGTCTACCCGCTCGCTATCTGCGGCGCGTGCCTGGTCATGTCGATTGCCGGTACGTTTTTCGTCAAGCTCGGCGCCAACAACTCGATCATGGGCGCGCTCTACAAGGGCTTCATCGCCTCGGCGTTGCTGTCGGTCATCGGTCTCTACCTCGCCACCCAGTTCGTCGTCGGCTTCGGCCGCATCGGCGTCGTCAACGGCATGGAGATCACCGGTTGGAACCTGTTCTATTGCGGCCTCATCGGCCTCATCGTGACAGGCCTCATCGTGTGGATCACCGAATACTACACAGGCATCGGTTATGCGCCGGTGCGTTCGATCAGCCAGGCGTCGGTCACCGGTCACGGTACCAACGTCATCCAGGGCCTCGCCGTCTCGCTTGAAGCCTGCGCGCTGCCGACACTGGTCATCGTGTTCGGCATCCTGTCGACGTTCAAGCTCGCAGGCCTGTTCGGCACGGCCATCGCCGTGACAACCATGATCGGCCTTGCCGGTATGGTGGTTGCGCTTGATGCCTTCGGTCCGGTCACGGACAACGCTGGTGGTATCGCCGAAATGGCGGGCCTGCCGAAAGAAGTGCGCAAAGCCACCGATGCGCTCGACGCTGTCGGCAACACGACCAAAGCTGTCACCAAGGGTTACGCGATCGGCTCGGCTGGTCTCGGCGCGCTGGTGCTGTTCGCGGCCTATAACTTCGACCTGAAGTTCTTCATCGCCGAAGCCAACAAAGCTGGTTCGACCGCCTACCCCTACTTCAAGGGCGTGACGCCGGACTTCGGCCTCGACAACCCATACGTGGTCGTCGGCCTGCTCATCGGCGGCCTGATCCCGTACCTGTTCGGCGGTATTGCCATGACAGCCGTCGGCCGTGCGGCTGGCGCAATCGTCGAAGAAGTTCGTCGTCAGTTCAAGGCTAACCCGAACATCATGTTGAAGGGTGAAAAGCCGGACTATCAGAAAGCTGTCGACCTGCTGACAGTCGCTGCCATCCGCGAGATGATCATCCCCTCGCTGCTGCCGGTGCTGACCCCGGTCGTGCTCTATTATGCAATGTACTATGTCGCCGGTGGCGGCGCGCTTGGTAAGTCTGCGGCCTTCTCGGCTGTTGGCGGCATGTTGCTTGGCGTGATCGTCACGGGCCTGTTCGTTGCCATCTCGATGACGTCTGGTGGCGGCGCCTGGGACAACGCCAAGAAGTCGTTCGAAGACGGCTTCGTCGACAAGGACGGCAAGACCCACCTCAAGGGCAGCGAGGCCCACAAGGCCTCGGTCACCGGCGACACCGTCGGCGACCCGTACAAGGACACGGCCGGCCCGGCCGTGAACCCTGCCATCAAGATCACGAACATCGTGGCCTTGCTGCTGCTGGCTGTGCTGGCGCATTGATCGGCGAACTGGCGTGCTTGGTGTCTGACCACAGGTCAGACACCGGAGGCTCGGACTTTCAGGTAGAGATGTAGGGGGAGCCGCGAGGCTCCCCCTATTTTGCAAGCGATACGTGTGTGTCAATCGGTTGAGGTGCTGCCAAGAATCATCTCTCGGTATTGAGAGCAAATTCCAAGGGACGAGATTCATGCCCCGCGCGAAGAAGACAACTTCAACAGATCCGGTGCGTGCGGCGGTCGCAGATGTCAGCGGAAAGGTGCTGAGCCCGCCTGCGCGGATTCTAGGACAAATTCTGTCAGATACACTCACCGACTTCAAAGTTCGAAATCGTGACCGCATCGCTGCGAAGTACGAGGTGAAGCGACGCGACCGAAATCTCTCTCAAACAGCGATTCGGGAGTTGCCGCCAGGAATTAGAGCGCGGATTATAGAAGGCATTGAAAATCAAGACGACGAATCGGTTCAAGAACTCTGGGCTGAGTTGCTCGCGAAAGCATCCGATCCCTCGACATCGGTCAACATCGAGGCCCTGTACATCGAGATACTAAGGTCACTCGGAGGTGCTGAGTTGGCGGTTCTCATGTTCCTTTTGAAGCGACATCAAGAGGAGGATCTTGATCGCGGGTCTGTTCGAAGCAAGAGCTACGACGCTCAGCTTGACGATCTAAAGAAGCACCGTCAGATCGCGCGCGTCCTCGCCATCCAGAATCTACTCCGACTACGCGTAGTTCGAATGATCCCCGACACTTACTATTTGGACAAAATTGAAGTCAGTCCATTTAGCGGACGCGTGAGAGACCTAGAGCGACCGGAACAGCTTCGGGATCTGATCGATGAGCTACGCGACGCACTCGCATCGACCAAGCGATTGTTGGCGGTCCATTCGGGAGAGCATGACGCGACGATCTTCGGCTACAATGAAAATGGCGAGCTATCCGATAGTTGGATAGCGGAATCGTTCTTTGAGCTTACAGAATTGGGTGTTGAACTGCTCAATGCGTGCACTGTGGAACCGTAGTAGGCGTCGTCACTCCGCCGCTTCCCTCGTCCCCCGCGTTTTCGGGACAAGCGCGTTCGCCACCGCCTCCGGATCAGCCGCGATGACGCGCAGATATGCCTCCGCCACCGCATCCGGCACCTCGGCACCGGCCTCCCAGGCCTGCAACAGATGCGCCGGTATCCGATATCGTTCGCCGAACTCCTCGATCGACAACTTCATCCAGCGCCGAAGCACGCGCGAGCGCGGCACCTTGCGCCAGACGGCGTCGGCCTCCGGGTCGGCGAGATCATCGATTGAGGGCATAGATGTCGTGCTCATAGGGTTCGGCGTCTCGCGCTGAGATAATCCGTATCCGCTCGCCACGCTCAGTGTATATCACGACCAGCAAACGCTGTCCGCACATGGCGATACGTTTCGTGCGCCGCTCGCGGTAACGCATCGAGACGTCGTCTTCCTCGTGAGCGTGACGGTCATCGAACGAAAATGTGGCCTCACCGAACGTGACCCGATGGTCGACAATGTTGCTGGCCGCTTTGTCGTCATCCCACTCGAAATCATCGGTCTGCATGGTCCACCCGCCCAAGTTGCCGGACGTTGCCACGCTCCGACGCAGCCGGCAACACGACCGAGGCCGGCATCAAGAGTTTCGCGATCAATTTGTGGTCCGGTGAGATCAGATCAAGAGCCTTGTCCGAGTCGGCTTCGAGCACGAACCACTTGATCGCGACCGAAGCATCGACAACGAACGTGGCCATCAGGTTGCCCCTTCGAGTCCCTCTCGGATGTCATCGAGCGAAACGCTCGGCTGCGGCCCGGAGAAGCGCCCCATGTTGCGTTTCACCCGCGCGCGGGCCTCAGCAGGCGTGAACCGAGCGGGCGGCGCAACATCCTCACAGATCTGCTCCTTCGTCAGCGGATCATAGGGGCCGCCACTTTGGCTCAGATAGTACTTGGTGCGTTCGATCCGCTCCTGTGGCGTGAACGGGGCCGACATGCCGCGACGAACAAGGTCCAGCGCCTCGTCCTCGATGGATCGACCGTGGCTCTGTGCCGCGGCCTTCAGCCGTGTGAGCACGTCGTCTGGGATGTCGCGGATGAGGATGTCAGCCGTGTTCCTCTCCTATCGCTGAAATGTGCCAGAAAATGTGTTGTCGGTCGAGACAGTATCATTGCCCATCGGACCGAGAGCCACCACAACCGCCAGGCCGTTACCAAGGGCTACGCGCCGGGGCTGCCGATTGCCTCGACCGTTGCGCAACCCGGCAAATCGTTCTCGTCGAAGACGCATTCCGCGACCGCATAGGGCGGGCCGTTGTGCCAACTCGGATCGTCGTCGTGTTCCAGCGGTATCGCGACGATGACCCTGCGGCCGATATCCGTGCAACGCCAACGCTTGCCACCGCACAGAAACTCGCAGTCGACAATGAACTCTGAGAATTTCATGTCTTTGCGCCTTCACACGACCTCATCCATTGGTATCACAGCGAGCAGCCCCTGTCCGTACCAGCCGATCTATTTGAAGCGATCCTCATCGTACGGCGCAGTCCGGTCAACATCCTCGCCCCCGTCTGGATGCGATCCTTGGTCATCCTGCGGGCCATGATGATGCGAGACGTCGATGTGGCCTTGGGCGTCTCCGGTGCCGCTTGAACAGCGTGAAGAGGCTGCAGCGCCGGCTGATCCGGCTGTCAGAACGCGCGGCTATGACGGGGGGAGCGGCGATGGTATAGCGGCCGTAGATGTTGCCCGGCACTCACACGTTGGCCCCCCCAAAAATGACGAAGATCAAAGTCGCAGGCACCGTCGTCGAGATGGACGGCGACGAGATGACCCGCATCATCTGGCAGTTCATTAAGGACAAGCTGATCCATCCGTATCTGGACGTGAAGCTCGAATATTATGATCTGTCGGTGCAGAACCGCGATCGGACCAACGATCAGATCACGATCGATTCAGCCAACGCCACGAAGCGCCACGGCGTGGCCGTGAAGTGTGCGACCATCACGCCGGACGAGGGGCGTGTTAAGGAGTTCGGCCTCAAGGAGATGTGGAAGAGTCCGAACGGCACGATCCGCAACATCCTCGGCGGCGTCATCTTCCGTGAGCCGATCATTGCCAAAAACATCCCGCGCCTTGTGCCTGGGTGGACCAAGCCGATCATCATTGGCCGCCACGCCTATGGCGACCAGTATCGTGCGACGGATTTTAAGTTCCCGACCGCCGGCACGTTGACGCTGAAGTTTGTCGGCGACGACGGCAAGGTGATCGAGCGCGAGGTGTTCAAGGCGCCAGCCTCGGGCGTCGCCATGGCGATGTACAATCTCGATGACAGCATCCGCGATTTCGCGCGCGCCTCGTTCAACTACGGTCTCGCCCGCACCTATCCGGTCTATCTGTCAACTAAGAACACCATCCTGAAGCAGTATGATGGGCGCTTCATGGAGATTTTCCAGTCGATCTACGACGCCGAATTCAAGGCCGAGTTCGACAAGCGCAAGCTCTACTACGAGCACCGCCTGATCGATGACATGGTGGCGTCCTCGATGAAGTGGGAGGGTGGATATATCTGGGCGTGCAAGAACTACGACGGCGATGTGCAGTCCGATACGGTCGCGCAGGGTTTCGGCTCGCTCGGCCTGATGACGTCGGTGCTGATGACGCCCGATGGCAAGACGGTCGAAGCCGAAGCCGCACATGGTACGGTGACGCGCCACTATCGCCAGCATCAACTCGGCAAGGAGACCTCGACGAATTCGATGGCCTCGATCTTCGCCTGGACACGCGGCCTCGCCCATCGCGCCAAGCTCGACAACAACGCGGCGCTCGCCGCGTTCGCAGCCACACTCGAGAAAGTCTGCATCGACACCGTCGAAGCGGGTTTCATGACCAAGGACTTGGCGCTGCTCGTCGGCGATCAACAGCGGTGGCTGTCGACGACGGGTTTCCTCGACAAGATCGATGAGAACTTGCGCAAGGCGATGGCGTGACGGCAGGACCGACCGCAACTGCCGCGACCACCAAAGCATCATCTCCTTGATCCGTCAGCCGCATGTCAATCCGCGTCAAGTCTATCGGAGTCTATCGGGGTGTGCGATTGCCGTCGGTTAACGTGCGGCATTGCTTGAAGGCACAGAACATTTCTGCAATAGTATCAGATGAACGGCGGACTTGTTGTACCGCCTGCACGGTAAAAACTGGAGTGACGTCAAATGGGTAGCCTCAGCGTATGGCACTGGCTGATCTTCCTCGCCATCGCCCTCTTGGCGTTCGGCGGCAAAGGCAAGATTTCGTCGATCATGGGGGACGTCGCCGACGGCATCAAGAGCTTCAAGAAGGGCATGGCCGATGACGCGCCAAAACCGGCAGAACCGCCAAAAACGATAGAGGCGCAGCCGGCAAAGCCGCTTGATACGGCCGCCAGCCAGACCAAGACGGGCTGACGTCACGCAGGCTAGCAGCCTGGGCGCAAAGAACGATGTGAATCGGGCCAACTGCGGCGCTTAAGCCTGTGCGCGTCGGCCACGGGCGCGAGGCGCGGGAATGCGCTATAGAACCAGCAGGCGTGTAGCGATGCTGCATCTGGCGTCGCTGCCACCGCTGAGAAATGCGAAGCCTTCAACCCGCGCAGCCACGGAAGGGCGATTGTAGGACGATGTTCGACCTCTCGTCATCGAAACTTCTGATCCTTGGCCTCGTGGCGCTCATTGTCGTGGGCCCCAAGGAATTGCCTTTGCTGTTGCGCACGCTCGGCAAGTACATGGCCATGATCCGCCGGCAAGCCGCGGAGTTCCGCACGCAGTTTGATGATGCCATGCGCGAGACCGAACTCGACACCCTCAAAAAGGACATCGAGAAGGTTGGCTCGGATATGGAAACCACCATGCGCGACGCCGAGATGAGCGTCGAGAAGGAGGTTGCTGCGGCCAATGCCGAGATGGAGGCATCCCTCAAGCCGATGCAGGCGCCCCCCTCCGTTCCCCCGCCAGAGCTGCAGATCGACCATTTGAACGGCCTCGACCACACGCCCCCTCCTGCATTGGCACCCGCGTTGCCGTCCACTGAGCCCATCAAGAGCACGTCATGAGCGGCGCCCCCAGCGCGACAGTTTCGAGCACGTCCGTCATGCAGGACATGGAACCGCACAAGCCAAACACGCCCGGCGAGCCCAAGCGCGACGGCCAGGACGACATCGATGCGTCCAAGGCACCCCTGATGGAGCACCTCATCGAACTGCGGCAGCGGCTGATCTATTCGCTGGCCGCGTTCTTCGGCTTCTTTGTTGTTTGCTTCATGTTCGCCCGGCCCATCTACAATATGCTGGCTTGGCCCTTGCGCTACGTGGCCCCCGACATCCCCATGATCGCGACGGGCCTGCTTGAGGAATTGTTCACGCAAATCAAGCTCGGCATGTTTGGGGCGGCGTTCTTGTCGTTTCCGTTCGCAGCCTACCAACTGTTCAAGTTCGTCGCACCCGGCCTGTACAAGAACGAGAAGGATGCGTTTCGACCCTATCTTCTTTGGACTTGGCTGCTGTTCATCCTTGGGGCGCTGGTCGTCTACTTCGTGGTCATGCCGCTGCTGATCAAGTTCTCCATCGGGAGCCAGCTGACAGCAACAATCGAAGGCGGCAAGAAAGCCTTCGAGCTGATGCCGCGCATCGCGGAGTATCTGTCGCTGATCATGCAGCTGATCATCGGCTTTGGCGTCATCTTCCAGTTGCCGGTCGTGCTCGCTTTGCTGGCACAAGCTGGCATCGTGACTGCGCAGAGCCTCAAAGAGTTCTCCCGCTACGCCATCGTTGGCATCGCTGCCGCTTCAGCCGTGCTGTCGCCGCCTGACCCGTTTTCCATGCTGGCCATGATGGCGCCGACGGTTGGCCTCTATTACGTGGCGATCTGGGTCGTGGAGCGGATCGAGAAGAACCGCAAAGAGTGAACACCGGCTGTCGCCACGCCACCGATTGTGCGCCTGCACACAGGTGATTTCGTGCTATGCTGCGCCGCACTCAAGGTGCGGAGACCCGAGCATGGCCACCGATCATGTCCTCATCGTCGTCGACGTGCAGAACGATTTCTGCGTCGGCGGCGCGCTGGCTGTGCCGGACGGTGACGCCGTCGTGCCAGTCATCAACCAACTCGCATCAAGCTTCGAGACTGTCGTGCTGACTCAGGATTGGCATCCCGCGGGGCACATTTCGTTTGCGTCGTCACACGCGGGCCACAAACCGTTCGATCTGATCGACCTCCCCTACGGCCCGCAGGTGCTATGGCCAGACCACTGCGTGCAGGGCACCACTGGTGCGGCGTTTCATCCTGGCCTATCGATCCCACATGCGCAGATGATCGTGCGCAAAGGCTTTCGCGCCAACGTCGACAGCTACTCGGGTTTTCTCGAAGCCGACCGGCGCTCGCCGACAGGGCTTGCTGGATACCTCACGGAGCGGGGCACAAGGTCCGCGACCGTCGTCGGGCTGGCGACCGACTACTGCGTGGCCTGGACGGCGCTCGACGCGCGGGCAGCGGGGCTTGAGGTAACAGTCGTTGATGCGGCCTGCCGCGCTATCGACGCCGGTGGCTCTCTCGCAAAAGCCTATGCGGCTCTGGCGGAGGCTGGCGTTACGCGCCTATGAACCAGCCATAGCCAGACATGATGTGGGGCTGGCCAGCGCCTACGCTGCCTTGCGCAGACGCGCCGACAGATCCAGCACCGCCAGCATGTAGCCAACACGGTCTTCCACGGCTTCGGCAAGCACCGAGAAGTAGTTGGCGCTGGTCGGCAGGATTTCACCGACCACTTCGCCGTACTCGAACTTGAGTTCGGCCTCATGCTTGCGCGCGATGGCCTGCATCTTCGTGTTTTCGGCAAGGCAGCTCATGTAGAGGTGCGTTACGCCGCGATTGCGGGCAGCCCGAATAACGCGTCCCATCAGGTCAGTGCCGACGCCGCGACCTTCGACACTCCGTTCAACCGAGAACGCGGCTTCGGCCTCGTGCCCCCAGTCGTCCCCAATCTTCTTGAGCTCGGCGACCGCGCGCACCTCGCCATCCTCGATGTAGCCAAACACGACGCTGCCATCGTCCAGCATCCGGCTGGCGTAGTCTGTGATGAAGGTGTCGCTGACACTGTGGGCAAAGCGCATCCGGCGGGCTTCGCGGTCCAGGCGCAGCAAATGGGCTGCAAACGCCTCGGCTTCCGACGGCAGCAATTTGCGGATTGCCCCACGCAAGGCCTCGCGGCCAGCGGCTGAGGCGTTCCCCACGGTCGCAGCCGGCATGTATGCTTCGGTCTGAACGTCTGTCATTCCTGGCCTCCGTCGTCTCGCGTGGTCGTCGACGCGTCCCCCCGGATGCCTTAACGTAGGGTGCTTTTGTGCGTTGCACAATGGGCAATCCTATGCCGCGCCACTTTGCGCTAGAGTTTTGAAAATACGCCAAAAATGTTACGATGCAGTGCGTCAATATAGCTGTGTCAACGACGTCCGTCCATACCCGGCCTTCAGTCTTCCTTCAGCAAGCGCGACGCCACCGGATATAAGCCTTCCTCGCCGAGCACGTGCACTTGCAGGCCGTCGGCACCAAACAGCGGCTCAAACGCGCGATCGAGCACGTTCAATCCACCGGTGAAGCTGCCAAAAGCCGGCACAACCAACCGCCGTCCATTGCCGACGAAGCAGGGCCGGCGGATGGTGTGGCCGAACATCGAGACCTTGGCGGCCGGATGCAGGTGCCCAGCAATCTCATGTGTCACGCGGCCTGGGCGAGGGGCGTGGCGCAAGGTGATGCCTTCGAGGCGCAACTCAGCACACACTTCGCCGCCAAGTCGCGGGGCAATGGCCGGATCATGATTGCCAGTCACCCAGATCCAGGCGCGGTCTTCCTGCAGCATGTGGAGGATCTGCAGATCGTCATCTGCAATCCGGGCAGCGGCGTTCGGATCATGCAGGCTATCGCCGAGCGCGACAACAGTCGCTGGCTCGAACCGATCGATGGCACCAGCGAGCTTCATGAGCGTTTCGCGGGTGTCGTACGGCGGCAGCATCCGGCCGCGCGCCGCCGCCGCCGAGGCCTTCTCCAGATGCAGATCCGCGACGAGGAGCGTCCGCTCACCTGGCCAAAACAGGGCGCCCGAGTAGTCACCGACAAACGTTTTGCCGCTGACGGCGAGAGAATGGGTCTTGCCGTCCCTCAGATCCAGCCGTTCCGGGCGCAATTCCAGCATGAGACGCTCCTTGTGCCACGCGTCAGCGATTGCGGGTGTTCGGGAAGCGGGTCAAGGCGGCGCGCCAGCGCGTGTTGACGATGGTCGAGCTTTGAACCTCGACATTTTGAACCTCGACTGGCCCCGTCGAACGAGTCGCGTTAGGATGTTGCCATGTTGACGCGCCCTCACATCGGCCACAACCGCCGCCAACAGCCTCGCAGGGCTCCGGTCATGTATGCCATCTCGTTTGATCTGGACACGAAGGTCTTGCAGCCGAGCTATCCGAGCCCATCGTGGCAAAATGCCCATCATGATATCGGGCGCTTTCTGCGCGAGCGCGGCTTTGACCATCAACAAGGCAGCGCCTATTTTGGCGATGAGACCGTCGACGTCGTGAGATGCCAGCTTACAGTTCAAGAGCTGACCTTGGAGTTCGAATGGTTCGCCCCGTCGGTTCGCGACATACGAATGCTCCGGATCGAAGAGAACAATGACCTTCAGCCTGCAATAGACCTCGCCCTGCTGATGAAGCAGCGGCGAACGGGTGGCCGCAAGAAGACCTGATGGTCGCAAATCAGCGCGATTGCCTTGTGCGGCGTGCCTCATTTCGACCACGCCTGCGCTTGCAACTCCGCCACACAGGTGCGACACGGAGGCGTCTCGATCCCAGCAAGCCGGACCCGCATGGCCGTCTACCTGATCAAACGCCTCCTGCTCATCATCCCGACCTTGTTCGGGATTATGCTGATCAACTTCGCCATCATCCAGTTTGCGCCCGGCGGACCTGTCGAGCAGGTGCTGTCCAAGATCTCCGGCAACAACGTCGACTCATCCACGCGCATCGGTGGCGGTGCGGGCGATGGCGTCGCCGGCAACACCGCCAACACAAATCAGGCCGGTGGCAACGAGAGCTCGCGCTATCGCGGTGCGGCTGGCCTCGACCCCGAGTTCATCAAGAGCCTCGAAAAGCAGTTCGGGCTCGATCAGCCCGCGCACATTCGCTTTTTCAAGATGCTCAAGGACTATGCGACCTTCAATTTCGGCGAGAGTTACTTCCGCAAGATATCCGTTCTGCAGCTGATCAAGGAGAAGCTGCCGGTATCGATATCGCTGGGTCTTTGGATGACCTTGCTCACGTACGCCATCTGCATCCCGCTCGGCATTCGCAAGGCCGTGAAGGACGGCCAGCGTTTTGACGTCTGGAGTTCGAGCATCCTCATTCTCGGCTACGCGCTGCCGGGCTTTCTCGTCGGCGTGTTCCTGCTCGTGGTGTTTGCGGGCGGCTCGTTTTTCCAATGGTTCCCGTTGCGCGGTCTCACGTCCGACAATTGGAACCAACTCTCCATGGCCGGCAAGGTGCTCGACTACTTCTGGCACCTCTGCTTGCCCGTCACGGCCATGGCGCTGGGCGCCTTCACCACCATGACGTTCCTGACCAAGAACTCGTTCCTCGACGAGATCCGCAAGCAATACGTCACCACCGCGCGCGCCAAAGGACTGACCGAAAGCCGTGTGCTGTATGGCCACGTATTCCGCAATGCCATGATGCTGATCGTGGCGGGTTTCCCCGGCGCCTTCATTGGTGCGTTCTTCGCCGGCTCCATCCTCATCGAAAAGATTTTCTCCCTCGACGGTTTGGGCTTCCTCGGCTGGAACGCCGTGTTCGATCGCGACTATCCAGTGGTTTTCGGGGTGCTCTGGATCTTCTCGCTGATGGGGCTCGTGATACATATCCTCTCGGACTTCATGTACACCCTGATCGACCCGCGCATCGACTTTGAGAGCCGGGAGGTCTGAGCCATGGACGTGCCCACCCTCAATAAGCCTGCGATCGAGACTCCCAACCCGGCGCCGGGCTCGACCTCAAACGTGGCGCCAACGGCATCGCTGGCCGAAATGCTCCGCCGCCGCTTGACGCTCTCTCCGCTCAACCAGCGGCGCTGGGAGAAGTTCAAATCGAATCGGCGCGCCTATTGGAGCACGATCGCATTCGCCGTCTTGTTTGTCGTGACGCTGTTTGCGGAGCTGATCGCCAACGACAAGCCGATCCTGGTTCGCTACAAGGGAGAGACGTATTTCCCCGTCTTTGTTTACTATCCCGAAAGCACTTTCGGCGGGTTCCGGGCCATAACGGACTACAAGGACCCGGAAATCGAGACCGAGATCCGCGACAACGGCTGGGCGCTCTGGCCACCGATTTCCTACCGCTACGACAGCATCAACACCAACTATCCGCAGCTCAAAGGCAAGGGCGGCATCTGCCTCGGCTTCCCAGCCCCGCCGCAGTGGGCGACATCGCTCGATCCGTGCCCGGCCCCAGCCGACCAGCTGCAGCGCTTCAATTCCATCGGCAACCGCAACTGGATCGGCACCGACGACCGAGGCCGCGACGTGCTCTCCCGGTTGATCTACGGGTTTCGTATCTCGATCCTGTTCGGCTTGTTGCTGACATTTCTTGCGGCAGCGGTCGGCATCACGGTTGGCGCGATGCAAGGCTATTTCGGCGGCTGGTTCGATCTGATCGCACAGCGCTTTCTCGAGATCTGGTCGTCGATGCCGTTCCTGTTCGTGATGCTGATCATATCATCCGTTCTCGTACCGGGCTTCTGGACGCTGCTTGGCGTGCTGCTGCTGTTCCAATGGACGAGCCTCGTCGGCGTCGTGCGCGCGGAGTTCCTGCGCGGGCGTAATCTTGAGTACATCACGGCCGCCAAGGCGCTTGGCCTCTCCGACGCCAAGATCATGTTCAAACACCTGCTCCCGAACGCGATGGTGGCGACCATGACCTTCATGCCGTTCAAGCTGTCCGGCTCGATATCGTCGCTGACGGCGCTCGACTTTCTCGGCCTCGGCCTGCCCTCGGGCTCACCGTCGCTCGGCGAGATGCTGACGCAAGCGACGGGCAATCTCCAAGCGCCCTGGCTCGGCCTCGCGGCCTTTCTGTCGATCGCAACATTGCTGTCGCTGCTGATCTTCATTGGCGAAGGCGTGCGCGACGCGCTCGATCCCCGGAAGAACGCGCAGTGAGCGCCGTGGAGCCTCGCCTGTCCAGGTCGCCCCCGGCTGCAGGCGTCGCCTTCAAGGCCCTGGTTCGCCGCGACCTGAAACTGGCCGCCCGTGACAGCGGTTCTGCCGGCACCGTCATTGGATTTTACTTGATCGTCGTCGCCCTGATGCCACTCGGGCTTGGGCCCGACCTGGATCTGCTCGCGCGCATCGCGCCTGGAATTCTTTGGATCGCGCTTCTGCTTGCGGCGCTGCTCGCGACGGCCCGCATGTTCGAAGTCGACGCGGAAGACGGCTCTCTCGATGTGCTCGCGCTGTCACCGCTGCCGCTGGAAGGCGTAGCGCTGGCCAAGATCCTGGTGCATTGGCTAACAATCGGTCTGCCGCTTCTCATTGCAGCGCCCGTGCTCGGTTTGCTGCTCAATCTCGACATCCGCGCCTTCGGCGTGCTCGTCGCATCGATGCTAGCCGGGACTCCAGCCATCAGCGCCATCGGTGCCGTCGGTGCCGCGCTTACGTTGAACACACGCAAAGGCGGCCTGCTCATCGCGTTGCTGGTACTGCCGCTCTACATCCCGACGTTGATTTTTGGGATCTCAGCCGTTTCAGGTGCAACCGGCGGCATGGAGGGGGCTGCGACGGCGCCGTTGTTGATTTCGTCTGCCATTTCGCTTGGCGCAATCGTGGTGTCCGTCTGGGGGACGGCCGCCGCGTTGTCGGCGCAAGTCAGATAAGTGCTGTATTACGCGTGCACTATTGCGGTGCACTGTGGCACGAAAATCGCCGAGCCCACTCGACGGCGTCAGGGCGATCGCACTACAGTCATGAAAACTCGTAAGACGCCACGGAGGGCGTCTCAATGGCAGTGATCGAATTCGGACGTCGCGTGAACATCAACATACCGAACTTCATTACGCTCGCCCGGGTGATCTCCGTTCCCGTCGTGTTTTGGCTCCTGCTGACCGGCAATGCCAAGCTGGCGTTCTTTGTGTTCGTCGCAGCTGGCATCTCGGACGCCGTCGATGGCTACCTCGCCAAGCGGTTTGGGTGGCAGACGGAACTCGGCGCCTACCTCGACCCCCTCGCCGACAAGCTCTTGATCGTTTCGATCTACATTGCGCTCGGCGTCTCAAAAGAGCTGCCGCTCTGGCTGATTGTTGCCGTCGTCAGCCGTGACATCTTGATCGTCGCAGCCGTCCTGCTGGCCTGGTTGATGGACCATCCAGTGCGCATCGCGCCGCTGCTGGTGTCGAAACTGAACACGTTGGCCCAGCTGGTCCTCGCCTCCACCGTCCTCGCGGACTTGGCATTCGGACTGCAGCTTGAGGTGACGCGCGTCTGGATGTGCTGGATTACCGGCGTGCTGACGGTGGTCTCGCTTTGGGCCTATTTGAGGACCTGGCTCGCTCACATGACGTCAGAAGTGAAGCTCTGAACGCGGCGCACCGCATCCATTGAAAAGGCGCTGTCCGCTCTCGGTTCAGCGCCTCACTTCTTGATCAAGCCGCCGAACAGATTGGTGAATTTCTTCACAGTTTGCTTGGCTTGACCAACCACTGTGTGCCGCGATGTCAGCACCTCGTGCGCGCTATCGCGGTTCATAGCCTCGCTGTACTTCTTCACATTCTCCGCGTCGGCCGCAATGAAGGCCTTGCGCTCGGCCGGCTTCAGTGGCCCGACGCGCGACATGGGCGGACGCACCAGCATGCGCTGCACCATCGACGGCTCGCCCTTGTTATGGAGCGTCGAGACAAGCGCCTCGCCGACCTTCAGCTCCTGGATCGCGCGTTCGGTATCGATTGCGGGATTGGCGCGGAATGTTTCGGCTGCAGCGCGGATGCCTTTCTGCTCCTTCGGCGTGAAGGCGCGCAGCGCATGCTGGATGCGATTGCCGAGCTGCGCCGAAACGCGATCCGGCACATCGGCCGGGCTCTGCGTCACATAGTAGACGCCGACGCCCTTCGAGCGGATGAGTCGTGTCACGCGCTCAATCTGCTCCAGCACGGCTTTCGGCGCGTCGTTGAACAGCAGGTGCGCCTCGTCGAACAGGAACACCAGCTTCGGCTTGTCGAGATCGCCGACCTCGGGGAGCTTGGCGAACAACTGGTCGAGCATCCACAGCAGATACGACGCATACAGCCGCGGCGTATTCATCAGCTTCTCGGCCGCGAGGATGTTGACCATGCCGCGCCCGTCAGGGGCGAGCTTGATGAAGTCTTCGATCTCCAAAGCCGGCTCGCCAAAGAACTTGTTGGCGCCCTGCTCTTCGAGCACCAGCAGCCGTCGCTGAATCACGCCCACGGTCTGCGGGGCAATATTGCCGTATTTGGAGCGCAGCTCGGCAGCTTTCTTGCCCATCTCGTCGATGACCGTGCGCAGATCCTGCAAATCCAGGATCTTCATGTCGTCGTCGCCAGCTTCACGCTCGTCGGCGGCCCAGCGGAAGGCGATGTTCAGCACGCCTTCCTGCGGCTCGGTCAGCTCCATCAGGCGCGAGAGCAGCAGCGGCCCCATCTCTTGTACTGTTGCTCGCACAGGGTGGCCGTTGTCGCCGAAAATGTCCCAGAACGTCACGGGGAATGAGGCGTAGCCATGTGTGCCCTCGAGGCCCATTTCCTTGACCCGTTCGGCAATCTGCGGCTTGGGCGTGCCGATGGCGGCGATGCCGGACAAATCTCCCTTGATGTCGGCCGCGAACACGGGAACGCCGGCTGCTGAAAAGCCTTCGGCTAGCACTTGCAACGTCACGGTTTTGCCGGTGCCAGTGGCGCCGGTAACAAGGCCGTGGCGATTGGCGAGCTTCAGCTCGATCGTCTCAGGGCTCCACTCGCGACCCTGCCGGCTGATGCCGATCAGAACCGAGCCGTCCTGCACGTACATGGTCGGGTCTGCGGCGGCCACGGGGGCAGATTGTGCCGCTGAGGTGGCGGGCTCAGTCGTCGGCTGATCGGACATCGGCTGATCGGACATCGTCGTGATCCTCGACGCGCGCGACATCGCACGCGATTCGGCAGGGAATGGCGCAGTGCGAGGCTGTTACATGCAGCCTGTGGCTTGGCAATGGCGGGGCGGCAGTCGCTCCCACACGCTCCAAAGCTGCCTTGGCAGCCCTTAGCCGGTCAGATACTCTGCTACGTGGTCAAGTCCGCGTGCCGCGCGTCGGGGTCGGGGCAAAAGGCATCTATGAAGTGCACTTCAATTCCACGCATCACAGGCGTCGAAATGCTTAAGTCAAAGGCAACAGGAACGATGCAATTGAAGGACCTGCGCCTGAGCAGGCGCGGGCTTCTCTGCGCTGCTACCGCAACGGTCTTGACTGAAGTTGCGGTCATGCGACGCCATCCTGCAGCAGCGAAATCCGTGCAGCGCGGCAGTGCGCTGCGGGAGGTGTTGCTGGATCGCGTGCTGGGCGAAGCCCTGTATCGCCCATCCTTCCGCCTCGACATCACGCCTGACGGAGCCGTCGGGCAGAACCGCGACGGATTGCTGTATGTCGAATTGCAAGGGCAGGGCATCGAATTGATCCGGCGTGGGTTGTATTTCAATGATCCGTCTATGACGCGGCAGGGCTGGCAGGCCTTCGACTGGGGCATAGCCCGTCAGAACAAGGACGGCGGCTTTGGTCAAAACGACGACTTTCATTCGGCGACCATCTATCTGACGGCGTTCGGCCAATGCCTGCTTTTGGACCCGGCGGCCGCGACGCCTGAGCGATTGACGGCGCTGGAGCGCGGGATCGCCTGGGTCTCGCATCCTCGAAACTCCATCCGTGGCATGACGCGGAACCTTGGCTTCGCGCACCGATTTTGGTTGGTTGCGGCGATGTACGATGCAGCAGCCGCGCTGTTGGATCGGCCAGATCTCGCTCGACGCGGAACGGTGTTCGCCCTCGACGGCGCGCGGTTGCAGGAGCCTGACGGCACAAATCTGGAAAGAGGCGGCTACGATGTCGGATACCACATGGTCGGCCTGGTCATCGCGTCGCGCTACCTCCTGACGACGTCAGACGATGTCGGGCGAGAGGCCGCCATGGCCATGCTCCCGCGCGGTTTCGACCGCCACATGCAGAGCATTCGCGCCGATGGCACGATCGACGCCGAAGGCTCCACCAGAATGGGCAAGGAAAAGAACTTCGGAGGCACGATAAAGCGCGTATCGTCTGCCCAGGCCCGCGAGGGCTATTTTATGGCTTGGCGGCTGCTGAAGGACGATCGCTATTGGGGCGCCTTCGAGCACATCCGACCGGACGATCCCGTAAAAGTGCCGGGGCGATGAAAAACTGATGGAGTTACAGCGTTATCACGCCGGATCAAAGAATGCGAAATTTACCGTACGGCTTTATCGCCTTTCGGAAACCGAGAAACGGAACCGGTATAGCGCCGATCTCAGCAACGGCTTTTGGAACGCCGCCATCATGAGCGCCGTCCGGATGCAACTTGTGAACGTCGTCAAAAATGACAGCGGCTGACTCGCTTTTGGCAAAGCAATTGGCCGCGATTCTGTATTCCTCCATCACATTTGTGTAACTATGAAACCCATCTATATATACTGCACCGAGTCGTGGCGCCACTTTTTCAACCAACTTTGGTAGAACCGCTTTAGAATCACCCGCGTGGAACACCACATTGTTAATCCCGAAGGTAGCTGCGAGTTCTTTTGCGATCGTAGTTTCGCGGGCGTTATTGTTGATGGTGTGATATTTGCCCCTAATCGACGAAGCCATAATGAGCGACGACATGCCAAGGTAAGTTCCTACTTCCACCACATCTACGACCTCGTTGGCCCGCAGCAACATAGATAAATACGCCAAATCATCGAGTGGCGAACTCCGGCGCCGCATACGCTCACGCAATTCCGGATCGAGTGAGTATAGCTGCGCAACAAATTTTTCAACACCAGACATATCGACGGCCATGTATCGCTCCGGGACATTCCACCTGTTGCCCAACCAAGTGTTATCTGCCGCGAGCGCCACCGACAACCCCGACCTTCGGGCGCCGACAGCGGCTGAGCGTCGCGGGTGCATCGCGACTCATCTCGAATAGCGCGGCAAAACGCAGATTTTCAAACCTTCGTCGTTACGACGAAGAAATCGTGCATCCCTTCCGTTCCTCTTGTCTCCACGAGTGTCAACGGCGGCGCCACTAGGGCAACGGCCTGTGCAGCAGTGTAGTATCTGATGCGCCGGAAATCTGTGTCGGCAGGCTCCTCAACTTGTGCCTTTGCTTTGCTCTGCACCTGAAAAACAAACGTACCGCCGGGCTTTAAAACTCGAACTGCGTCTGTGACCAGTCGCTTCACCACTGCACGAGGAAGATGCTGGAGCACAATATAGCTGTAGATGCAATCAAAAGTGTCTGCCGCGAAGGGCGATAGAGAAACACCGTCGATTGTAACATACGACAGATTCAACAAATCTTCTGCCTCTGCAGTCGCCAACCCAATCATGTTGTTGGAAACGTCAACACCGACGACGCGGACGTCGCGTCTAGCGGTGGCCAACGCTTTCGCCAAACGACCTTTACCGCAACCAATATCCAGAACTCTGCTATTCGGTTTGAACTCCGCGAGCCCTTGCGGAAACACCTTCTGAAGCGACTGAAGCCCAGATTGCGCAAAGTCTTGATCGTCCGCAATGTGTGCAATCTGCCAATTCACGTCGTCTCGTGCCCCAACCTTGTTCCAGTACTGTTTCATTTTTTCTACATCGGACATGAGCGCTTCCTTTAGGTCGTTCGCCGCTTGGAGTTACTGGAAAAGCAATGGTCTACGCAAGTGGTTGTACTACTGCGATGCGCTACACATCCAACCGTTCTTCCTCGCATACGACCTCCATCATCGATTCGGCCTGGCGTCGATCGACGGAATTTTCTTGATCGGGACCTGCACTTTTGGCGTGAGTCGCTGGCTCGACCGCATGCTTCATAAAGAGGCGCATCACGTGCGCAACGCCCTCTGGCTTCACTTCCCGCAAGTCTTCTGCGAAGTAAGCACCACGGTTAAACGCACCTGTAATGATCTCGTATGATGGAAAGTAGTCGACGTTGTCGCCTGAAGCGGCAATTTCGCTGGCTGCGGCTCTGAGGACAGACTTGCTATATGTGGTTGCCGTCAGGACGTGGCGTCGTTCGAACGTCGCTACGAGTGGCACGGGTGACACTGTCAAAATGAAGCGACATCGGGGGTTGATTCTGGTAACTGCCTCGAATGCTGCGCGAACATCAGCAACAACTTCTGCGGCATTGTAGTTAACAAATTCGTAATCATCCGTCATCTCACCGGCTACGACCCCGGGCGCGAGAGGGAAGACTGCTCCGTCTGCTTTGCGACGCCAACCTTCGGTAAGGCCCATTGTGAAGACGAAAACATCTGTCGTTTCGAGCATCCGGCGGACTGACGCCAAGTGTTCGTCACGGGATGCGAGGACTTCGGTCTTAGTAACGAAGCCGTCTGGCTCGATCTCCGGCCGGAACGGGTCGACCAATTTGCCATCGGACCGCTTCCAGGCCGCGTCGATCGGTGTGAACTGCCCGTACGCACGCGCGATCAACTGCATAAGTTGCTTCGGAGTATAAATGTTACCGTAACGCGCGGAGAAAACACCAAAATTCCGCCGAGCCGCTTGCTCTGCCGTGGTGCCGGGTGGTGGGGTTTCTGTAATCTGATACTGTAGACCGTTTCTGACGAGTGCCCGAGCAACGTGCTGTGCGAAGCAACTGCCGGCCGTCGAAACTAAGTCGTTTGCCCCAATCCGGAATTTGAAATTTACCACTGGGTCAACATCCGACGCCTGAACGGCCGCAACTGCCTTTCGCCAATTCTGATGCGCCGGGATCCCAGAATACGGGTGGGTGCTCCGCGTTGGCTTGCCGAGTGCAGCCCGAGCGGAGGCGAAGTTGGCGGAATACGGCGTGGGATTAAATGAGGATTTGAAATCTATTTTTGAGTACATCTCGAAGCTTTGCTCTACAAATTCTGGCAACGTCAAAAGCGTCACAAGGTTTTCGTTCTTGATGTACTTGTTTGCCGGCTTAAAAACATATGAGCCCTTTTGCTTAAATCGCGCTCCGATTTCCGGATACACCGGCCACACGGAAAGTGCCGGAAAAGGGTCGGGTACGTACGGAGTCACGTCAATCTGTCGAACAGACTCGTTATCTCGGATCAAAACAAGCTCTGCGACGCTTGCGACCACGTCAACTTTCGGGTGTATGCCAACATAGAAAAAACATCCTGATGTTTCCCATCTCGTGAATGCACGATCTAGATCGATGCCCACGCGCCGGCCTTCGTCCATTAGCAGTTGCCGATCGACTCCAGGCCGACGGTAATAACCCATTTCTCGATATGTTGAGTCGCAGAACAAACTGACCGCGTCGCGCGCCGAAAGGCCATCTGCGTAGGCCATCAAGGCGATCAAGGAGTTGATTGGGCCAAGAGGCGACATGATGCGCTGGGACGCCGGCCCGGCGAAAACTCCGTCTGGGTGAAAACCGGAATAACTCATTCGCGGGAACAATCGTATCCGGTCAGCCGCCGCCCCTGCATCTTTGAGATGTTGAGCAAAACCCGTTTGAGTATAAATGTAATCAGCCCAATTAATGTGTTCCTCCATATTTTTGATGAGCACATTAAACTCGTTGCCGCGAACCTCCCACTGTGGGGCCATCACCCTAAGGCAATTCGCGAAGATCGGAGACTGGCAATTACCTGTAACGAGAATCTTGGTCCGGACCATGTTGACACGCTCACAAATTCTTCGCTCAATGTGTAGGAGGTTTCACGACTTCTGCCAAACAAAATTCGTGACGCCGCTGATGCGTTTGGTCAGTTCGGCGGGGATGTTCCACTCTTCCAGTTGCGCGTCGTTCCAGACCTTGCCCGCGTCGAACAGGACACTTCGTCCGAACACGCGTTCTGTCAACGCGGGGAAGTCATCCGTGCCGAAGATGCGAACATGATCGGCTTGCCCAAAGCGCCGGAGCTTTTCATCGACCGTGAGTTTCGGTGACCAGTCCTCGTCGGTCTTCGTCCCGCGGAAGGGCACACTGAAAACAAATGTGCCACCCGGGGCAAGAATGCGCATGTGCTCGCGCAATACGGGCTCGACCGCGCATGGGATATGCTCCAGCACATGGTTGTGCACGATGAGGTCGAAGGCATTGGTCGGGAAGCGGAAAACATCCTGACACAGATCGATGGGATAAATGTGCAGGCCAAGCCGCTTGTAGTTGCGGTTGTCGGGTTCGTAGTCGCAGGGGTGATAGAGATTGCCGGAGCACTCGTTGAAGATCTTCGCCAAATGCGGTTCCGGGGCCACATGCAGGATGCGCGAACCGCGCTGCGGAAGCCCGAGATGCTTCATGATCACGAACTGCAGCCGGCCGCGTTCCAGTGAGCGGCAGCCGATGCACGAGACTTTCAAGCGGCCGTTGTAGTCACCAAACTCTTTGCCGTTGCAGACAGGGCAAATCGCCGTCATCTCACCGGATCCATTCTGATCAACCACGGTACAACTCCAAATCAGTTCGCACCTTCCCCCACACCTCGTCAATGCCGATCTCGGCGATGCAGCGGCAGGTCACGAGCTTGCGCATGTCAAACTGGCATGGCGAGCAGTCCTTGTTGATCTTGATGACGCAGGCATTTGGCGCCAGCGGGCCGTTCTTGATCACTGAGCTCGGTGCGAAGATGGTGGT
>JANMGQ010000202.1:0-52784 GCA_031374735.1 Hyphomicrobiaceae bacterium
GGCCAAGGCAACAGGCCGAACGTTGCACGCTTATCCGCCCATCAGACTTGGGCATCCGCCCCGCCTCTCCGCCGGCTTGAAATGGCGGGGAGAGGCGAACGGGCTTTGCCCGTGGCTTGTGGCGTTAACCATGTTTGGGTGGCCGCAGAAATTGGTGGGTGTCCCGAATTTCGGGCTGCAACGGCTCCCGCTATATTTCCTCTTGCAATCCGCTCACCTGCCGCACATGACGGCCGAGTGCTGCGCGTTGCTGCCTGAGCATTTCGGCCCTCATGACCCTTGATCTCTTCATGCACGAACCCTTCAAAATCGGCGTGGCAGGCCTCGGCACGGTGGGCAGCGGGTTGCTGCAGCTGTTTGAGACACATGGCCAGCGGCTGGCAGAGCAACTCGGCAAGCCGCTGAAAATCGTCGCGATTTCCGCGCGCACACGGACCAAAGATCGGCGACTGCAGCTGGCGGATAAGCGCTGGGTGGATGATCCCGTGAAGCTCGCCCAGGATCCTGGCATCGACTGTTTCGTCGAGCTGATCGGCGGCGAGGATGGCATCGCCAAGAAGTGCGTCGAAGCGGCGCTCAACGCCAAGAAACACGTCGTCACGGCGAACAAGGCATTGCTCGCCAAGCACGGCGTCGAGCTGGCCAAGCTGGCTGAGAAGAACAACGTTGCGCTGAATTTCGAGGCGGCGGTTGCGGGCGGGATTCCCGTCATCAAGACCATGCGCGAGGCGCTGGCCGGCAATCAGGTGCGGCGCGTCTATGGCATTCTCAACGGCACCTGCAATTACATCCTCTCGCGCATGCAGAACGAGGGCCTCGCCTTCGCCGACGTGCTCAAGGAAGCACAGGCAAAGGGCTATGCCGAGGCCGATCCGACGTTTGATATCGGCGGCTTCGATACAGCCCACAAACTGACGCTGCTGTGCTCGCTCGCGTTCGGCACCAAGGTCGCCTACGAGCAGATCCACATCGAGGGCATTCAGGGCATCACGGCGGCCGACATCGAGGCGGCCGATGAACTCGGCTATCGCATCAAGCTGCTCGGCGTTGCGCAGATGACCGACAGCGGCATCGAGAGCCGCGTGCATCCGGCCATGTTGCCGAAGGACACGGCGATTGCGGAAGTCGCCGGCGTTACGAACGCCGTTGCCATCGATGCAGACTTTGCCGGCAATCTGTTGCTGGTCGGCGCGGGCGCGGGCGCCAAGCCGACGGCGTCTGCGGTTGCGAGCGATATCGTCGATATCGCGGCGGGCTTTGTGTTGCCGCCGTTCGGCGTGCCGTCGGCGCGGTTGAAGACCTACAAGCGCGCAAAACTCGGCCAGCACATGGGCGCTTACTATTGCCGGTTCGTTGCCTACGACCGTCCGGGCGTGATGGCCGCGATCACCAAGCGCATGGGGGAGCGCGATGTGAGCCTTGAGTCGATCGTGCAGCGTCGCGTGCGGCCCGCAGGCTCTGACGAGAGCAGCAAGCCAACACCTGGCACGCTCGCAACCATCGTCGTCATCACCCACGACACGACAGAAGAGGCGATCCGCAAGGCGCTGGACGCCATCGAGGGTGATGGCAAGGTGGCCGAGCCGCCGCAGATGATCCGGATTGAGCGGTTGTGAGGGCGGATGGCGTTGTGGCGGCGGTAACTCTACCACCGTGCCGGCGTTGACTTTAATCCCCTGTGCTGACAAACGCGCCATCCGGACGAATGCCTGGAAGACTACACGTAACTCTAACGGTCCTAAGGTAGTTCCCGCTCGTTGCGCGTTGCAGCGGCGGTACGACGGCAGCGCCGCGAAAGCGAGCGTTTGCGGGGCGAGCGGCAGGGTAACCTGCAATGCGCCGACGCGGCGAAAGCCGCACCGTCTTCCACCCACTTGTCGTCCGACTTTTATGCGTGCGCGATCCTGGAAGCGCCTCGGGCTGCGTCGCGTGTGTGGCCAGCCCGCGCTCAAGTCACAGTGATCACGGTTGCCGACGTCGCCGTCGCCAGCGCTTGGGGCGCAATCGAGAATACACTCTCCGGTGTGCCAGCGGCGGCCCAGACGAGCGTGTGTTTCAGCAAGTCCTGGTCGATGAAAGTCTTGAGCGGGCTCGCATGCCCGAACGGCGGAATGCCGCCGATAGCAAAACCGGTCATGGTTCGAACGTAGTGTGCATCAGGCCGCTTCAGCGTTTCACCGATCACTGCGGCCACAACCTTTTCATTGACGCGATTGGCGCCTGACACGAGCAGTAGGATGGCAGCACCGCTCGCCTTGCCCTGAAACACCAGCGACTTGACGATCTGGCCGACATGACAGCCGCAGGCGGCTGCGGCTTCCTCGGCGGTGCGCGTGGATTGCGTGTGCGTCTTGATCTCGATCGTCAGTCCGGCCGCTTTCGCGGCATCGATGACACGCTGGTTGGCGGGTTTCATCAGGATCATGCAACATCCCCCAAAGCGTGTGCAACGGCTTCCGCAGCCTTGATGCCATCAACGCCGGCCGACAGGATGCCGCCGGCATAGCCAGCGCCTTCGCCAGCTGGAAACAGACCGCGCGTGTTGAGGCTTTGCCCATCCTTGCCGCGCCGGATGCGGATCGGCGAGGATGTGCGCGTCTCAACGCCGGTCATGACGGCATCGGGATTGGCGAAGCCGGGCAATTGTCGCTCAAGCGCAGGCAGTGCCTCGCGATAGGCGGCGATGACAAAGTCCGGCAGGCACGATGCAAGATCTGTCGGTGTCACGCCGGGTCTGTAGGAGGGCACGACGTCGCCAAGGCTGGTCGAGGCGCGCTTGGCCAGGAAATCGCCGACGCGCTGGGCGGGCGCCTTGTAGTTTGAGCCGCCCGCAACAAACGCGGCGCGCTCCCAGCGGCGCTGGAAATCGATGCCGGCGAGCGGCCCCTCGGGAAAATCAATATCAGGTGTGATGCCGACGACGAGCCCCGCATTGGCGTTGAACTCCGCACGGCTGTACTGGCTCATGCCGTTGGTCGCGACACAGCCTTCCTCGGACGTCGCCGCCACCACTTTGCCACCGGGGCACATACAGAACGAATACACGCTGCGGCCGGTCACGCTCTTGCAGTGGTGGACGAGTTTGTAGTCGGCGGGGCCAAGTAGCGCGTGGCCGGCAAATGTGCCGAAACGGGCGACGTCCACCATGTTCTGGGGATGCTCGATGCGCACGCCAATCGAGAACGGTTTGGGCTCGATGTAGATGCCGCGCTGACGGATGATCTCGAAAGTGTCGCGCGCGCTGTGGCCGATGGCGAGCACAACCATGTCGGTGCGGATGGTCTCGCCGGTGTGCGTGGTCAGGCCGCGCATATGGCGCGTCCCATCCGGCGTGGTTTCGATCTCAAAATCGGTGACGCGGGTATCGAAGCGGTATTCGCCGCCGAGCGCCTCGATCTTGGCACGGATGGCCTCAACCATGGTCACAAGGCGAAACGTGCCGACATGTGGCTTTGAGATATAGAGGATCTCGTCGGGAGCACCGGCGGCGGCGAACTCGGTCAGCACCTTGCGGCGATAACGCTCGGGCTCCGAGATGCCGGAGTAAAGTTTGCCGTCAGAAAACGTGCCGGCGCCGCCTTCGCCATATTGCACATTGGATTCGGGATTGAGTTGCGAACGCCGCCACAGGCCCCAAGTGTCTTTCGTCCGCTCGCGCACGATTTTGCCGCGCTCCAGCACGATGGGGCGATAGCCCATTTCCGCCAGGATGAGGGCTGCAAAAATTCCGCACGGCCCGGTGCCGATGACAACAGGACGTGGGCGGATGGCACTGGTCGGTGCCTGGGTGATCAGCGGGTAGCTTGTGTCGGGCGTGGGCGCGATGTTGCGGTCCTTGGCGTGCTCCTTGAGCATGCGCTTGGTGGCATCCGGCCCGACCACGATGTCGACGGTGTAGACGAGTTGGATGGCGCTGCGTTTGCGCGCATCATAGCCGCGGCGGAACACCGTGATATCGCCGACCTCACTCGCCTTGAGCCGCAGGCGCGCCACCACAGCGGCGCGGAGCGCGTCCGGCGGGTGATCGAGCGGCAGTTTAAGTTCGGTGATGCGCAGCATGGCCGCCTGCTTTGCGACGACGCGGCGAGCTAATCAAGCCGTGGAGCGCCAGATGGGGAGGCGTAGAGCCATGGCGTTCCAGGCGACAACCGTGCAAAGAAAGCTCGAAAAGGCGGGCTTTGATCCTGCCCAACGTTTGGAACTGGGCTCTATCCTGGAGATCGATGTGGTCGACCATGTGGAGCAGACAACGGTAGACCGCTCCTATCTCGATGCGCGGCTGGATCAATTGCAAGCCAAGCAGGACAGCCGGTTCGCTGGAGTCGACACGCGCATGGCAAAGCTGGAGCAGCGGGTCGAGACTGGGTTCATCGAGATCAAAGCCGAACTCGATACGCGCTTTTCTCACCTTGATGCCAAGCTCGCCGAGTTTCGTGCCGACTTGATCAAGTGGATGATCGGCATGATCGGCGGCGGGATGCTGGCGACACTCGTGACGTTGCTGCGCTTAATGAAGTGACCGTTCGCCGAAACGCACCAAGCAGCCGTGCGTAAATGTGAACACACTCTTCCAGTGGCTGACGATCCCAAGCGAATCGCGGCAAACACCGACAGCGTTTGCGTCGCCACGGTGGCGCCGCCGCTTTTGGGAGACCACGTCATGGCGAAATCGGAAAGCACAGGCAAGAAAGTTGCCTCGGCCGCTGCAAAAGTTCTGAAGAACAAGGCATCGAGCCCCGCTGAAAAGGCCGTCGCCGCATCGGCCCTGACGCAGACCAAGAGCAAATCCGAGGAGACGAGCAAGGCCGTCGCCTCCAAGGCCGGCAAGATCCTGCACGACCCCAAGGCAAGTGCTGCCGCGAAATCGGTTGCCGCATCGGCGCTGACACAGAAGGCCGCCAAGAAGAAGTGAGTTCACCCCACACCGACGGCGAACAGACGCGATCCGCCGCCGTCGGTTTGTGGGCACAACCGCCACCCACACATTGGGGCGTGCGGTAATCAAGCTCCCGAAACCGTCACGCCATCACCATCCGCTTCTCCCGTCGCGCCTGCAAACTCGCGATATTGAATGTGAAGCACTACCCGATGTTCGCCAAGCTCAAGCCGGCTTATTGATACAAGGCTCCGACCCGTGTCGCAAATTAGGTCAGCACTATTGACGTATCTTGCCTGCACAGTTTAGCGTCGGCCTGGTACAATCGCGATCACAGGCGGAGATCACCCATGGCGCAGTCCTTTGCCCTCGAGCGGAACACGAAGGCGATGCCAGTCGCGGAGCGCACCCAGCGCTTGGCCGACCCAGGTTTCGGCAAGCTGTTCACCGATCACATGGTGATGATCAACTACGAGGAGGGCAAAGGTTGGCACAATGCGCGTGTGGTGCCGTACGGGCCAATCCCGATGAACCCGGCATCGGCTGTGTTGCATTATGCTCAGGAGATTTTCGAAGGCTTGAAGGCCTATAAGCTGGCCGATGGCACCATGGCGACGTTCCGCGCCGACGCCAACGCAGCCCGTCTGAACGCCAGCGCACGCCGCCTCGCCATGCCCGAACTCCCCGAGGCGCTGTTCCTGCAGTCGATCAAGGACATTGTGCGCATCGATCGCGACTGGTTCCCAAGCGTCGAAGGCGGCTCGCTGTATCTGCGGCCCTTCATGTTTGCGAGTGAAGCATTCCTTGGCGTGCGCCCGGCTCAGCAATATCTGTACATGGTGATTGCCTCGCCCGTCGGCGGCTACTTCAAAGCCGGTGCACCGGCTGTGTCGCTTTGGGTGTCGCCCGACTATACGCGGGCGGCGAACGGCGGCACTGGTGCTGCAAAATGCGGCGGCAACTACGCAGCCAGCCTTGTGCCAATCGCCGAAGCCACGACGCGCGGTTTTGATCAGGTTGTGTTCCTGGATGCAGCAGAGAACAAGTGGCTTGAGGAACTCGGCGGCATGAACCTGTTCCTGGTCATGGCCGACGGCAGCCTCATCACGCCGCCTCTAACGGGTACCATCCTGCCCGGCATCACGCGCGACGCGCTCATGAAGCTCGCCCGTGCTGAAGGCCTCAGTGTGCGCGAGGAAAAGGTGTCCATCGATCAGTGGCGCGAGTGGGCCGCCAGCGGCACATGCGTCGAGAGCTTCGCTTGTGGGACGGCGGCCGTCGTTACGCCGATTGGCAAAGTCACGAGCCCCGAATGGTCCTTCAGCATCGGCGCAGGCGGGCCGGGCCAGATGACCCAGAAGCTCAAACAGCGCCTCGTCGACATTCAGCGCGGCACCGCACCGGATCCACACGGGTGGATCCAGCGGCTGGATTGATCTCATGGAATTTGCCCGGCGCGACGCGCCGGGCAGGTCCATCACGCCATGGCGCGGATGTCATCGAGCGTAAGTCCGCCCGGCACGATGGTGATCGGGATCGGGAACTGCCCGGCATTGGTGCCGGACGCCAGCGACGTGATCAGCGGACCAGGGCCCTTGTTGTCGACGGCCGCACCAAGCGCCAGGATAGCGACGTCTTCGTCGGCCTCGATCTGCTTGAGGATCTGCTCGACCTTCTTGCCCTCGCGGATCACGTCCTCGATGTGCACTTTGTCGAGGCCTTCCTTGGACAGTTTTAGCCGCATCAAGCGGAAAACGGCCTTGGCCTTGTTGGTCTCTTCCTCGATCTGCACTTGCCGCACGCCGCCCCAGAACTGGTTGTCTGGCTCGATGACGTACAACAGCACGATGCCGCCGTTGGTATGCTCGCTGCGGCACGCGGCATAATAGAGCGCGGGTTCCACCTCTTTCGACTCGTCGGCGATGACGAGGATCTTTCGGCGGTGGCCGGCTTCGAAGACTTTGCGTCGGGTTGTGATCGGCATGCTTCCATCGTGCCATGCGTCGCGCCCTTGCCGCAAGACGTTGCATTCGCAGATGCGGCCAGCCTTATCCAAGCCAGCCTTATCCAAGGCCATGCGCACCATGCGCACCAGGGCCGTTGCCCCTGTCGTCGGTTTCCGCTACATCCCGCCGCAGGTCTTACACAGATATGAGGGCGAAACCTTTGACGGGTGGACGGGCGACGCAGGGACCCGGGGGACCGCAAACCGGGGGCACGCAGGCAACTGCGACGGCCACGACAGGCGCTACGACAAAGGCAGAGGTGCGCGGCAAGCTCACCGTCGCCTTCGAAGACAACAGGCATGTCGCAACAGTCGTCGGCGGACATGATGCAAACCTCGCGCTGATCGAGCAGAAGCTCGGGGTCGAGGCTGTGGCACACTCCAATGTGGTGACAATCACAGGGCCACACGCGGCCTGCGTGCAGGCCCGCACAGTGCTGCAAGGCCTTTACGAGCGCGCGGCCAAAGGCGAGCCGATTGCCTTGGGCGACGTCGATGGCCTGATCCGACACACGCTGTCGGCGCCGGCCAAAGAGGGCATGGCGCAGATCCGCACGCGCAAGAAAGTCGTCACTGCCCGCACAACCACGCAGAGCGCCTACATCCGCGCGCTCGAAAAGACCGATCTCGTCTTCGGCCTTGGGCCTGCCGGCACGGGCAAGACTTACATTGCGGTCGCCTATGCCGCGCAGATGCTCGAGCGCAATCAGGTCGAGCGGATCATTCTCTCGCGGCCAGCCGTCGAGGCGGGCGAGCGCCTTGGCTTTCTGCCGGGCGACATGAAGGAAAAAGTCGACCCTTATCTGCGCCCGCTCTATGACGCGCTTTACGACGTGCTGCCGCCAGAGAAGGTCGAGCGCGATATCATTTCCGGCGTCATCGAGATCGCGCCGCTCGCCTTCATGCGTGGGCGCACATTGTCCAACGCCGCAGTGATCCTCGATGAGGCGCAAAATACGACGTCGATGCAGATGAAGATGTTCCTCACCCGTTTGGGCGAGGGCTCCAAAATGATCGTCAACGGTGACCCCTCACAGATCGACTTGCCGCTGGGCATGGTGTCCGGCCTCGAAGAAGCGGTGAACCTTCTTGATGGCGTCAATGGCATTGAGGCCGTGCGCTTCAAGAATGCCGATGTCGTGCGGCGCGATATCGTTGGTCGCATTGTCGAGGCCTATGACGCGGCAGGCATCGGCCACCAGCGCCCACTCGGCAAAGGCCCACCGAGGAAATGACTGTGAAGCGCACATCGTCCCGGACGAAGTTGCAGGCCAACGCGCGCGCCAAGCCTGAGGCTGGGACACGTGCCGGAACGGGATCAGGCACTGAGCCGGCAGAACCGCTGCGAAGTCTCACCGTCGACGTTGTAACCGAAGCCGGCAACTGGTCGGTGTTGGGTTTCGACGTGGAGACAGCGGTCCAGGCTGCAGCTGATGCCATCGCCCACGTTGCGGCCGCAGGTGTCACCGGGGCGATGGTGGCTGTCGTGGCCCTCGCCGATAATGTGACGGTCCAGCGGCTCAATCGCCAGTTCCGCAAACTGGACAAGCCGACCAACGTGCTGTCGTTCCAATCTGGCGCGCCCACGAGTGCTGCGCTTGGGGATATCGTGCTGGCGCTCGAAACCGTGCGCGCTGAGGCCGCCGAATTGGACACGATGCTCGTGCACCACGTGCAGCACTTGGCCGTGCATGGCCTGTTGCATCTGCTCGGCTTTGACCACGAGGCGTCCGCGGACGCAGACATCATGGAACAGCTTGAGATCGAAATTCTCGCGCGCCTTGGTGTTGCCGACCCCTATGCGGGCCGCGATCTTGTGCGCGACACCTAAATTTACTGGATCGACTATCCCGAAAGCCCCCAAAGCGACCATGGCTATCTCAGACAAACCTGCCGACCCACCTCCTGATCAAAATCCGACCGCCAACGGATCATGGCTGAGCGTGGTGCGCAACCGGCTCCGCCGGGGCGGCGCAAACTCCCGCGAGACGCTCGAAGACGCGCTCAAGCGCGATGACGGTGACAAAGGGCTCTCGGCCGAAGAGCGCGCAATGATGCTGCGCATCATGCGTTTTGGCGCGCTGCGGGTTGACGACATCATGGTGCCGCGTGCCGACATCATCGCCATCGATGAAAGCGAGCAGGTCGGCGAGTTGCTGCGCACATTCGATGCCGCGGGCGTGTCGCGCATTCCCGTGTTTCGCGAGACGCTCGATGACCCGCGCGGGATGGTGCACGTCAAGGACCTCGTACGCTGGATGATGGGCGACAGCCAAGGCCGCCCGCCCAACGAAGGACGCGTTGCCCCGCAACCGAAGGCGCCGCAGCCGCTGGTCGATGAGGGGATGACATCGGCCCAGAACATCGCCGTCGCCCTGGCAAAGGTAGACCTTTCCCGCCCCATCGCCGCAACCAAGCTGCGCCGCGACGTGCTGTATGTGCCACCCTCTATGCCCGCCATGAGCCTGCTGGTGCGCATGCAGAGCCAGAAGATGCATATGGCGATCGTGGTCGACGAATACGGTGGCACCGACGGGGTCGTGACGATTGAAGATCTGGTCGAACAGATCGTCGGCGACATCGAAGACGAGCACGACGAGATCGAGGCCTCCAACATCATCGAAGATCCCAAACTCGGGCTGCTCGCGATTGCCCGCACACCGGTGGCTGAGCTCGAGGCGCGCCTCGGCGTGCGCCTGCTTGAGGGCGAAGACGCGAGCGAGATCGATACGCTCGGAGGCTTGGTGTTCTCGCTTGTCGGGCGCGTGCCCTCGCGCAGCGAAGTGGTGCGCCACCCGAGCGGCGTCGAGTTCGAGATCCTGGACGCCGATCCGCGGCGCGTGAAGAAGGTGCGTGTGCACCAGCCGCGGACGGCTGCCAAGCCAACACCGCCGCAATGACATCAGGTGCCCTGGCTGAGCGCATCGCGGGTGTAAATCTCTCGGGCTGGCGCGGGCGTGGTGCGGCCTTCGCCGCAGGTGGCCTGTCGATCCTGTCGATGGCGCCGTTTTTCCTGTGGCCCATCCTGTGGCTGACGTTGCCCGCGCTTGTGGTGACGATGGAACGGGCTGCGACGGAGCCTGCACCCGATAGTGTTCGTTTTGCTCGCTGGCGCGCATCTGCTGTTGGTCGAGTTGCAGAGGCCGGATGGTGGTTCGGCTTCGGCTACCATGTGTTCGGGTTGTTCTGGATCGTCGAGGCGTTCCTGGTCGAAGCAGCCGTGTTCGCCTGGCTGATCCCGTTCACGCTGTTGCTGCCGGGGGGGCTCGCGCTGTTTACGGCGGCGGCAGCGGGGTTTGCGGGGTGGATTGCGCCTGCGCACGTGGACAACCGGATCGTGGCTTTGGCTCTCAGCCTCGGCGTGACGGAATGGCTGCGCGGGCACATTTTTTCTGGCCTGCCGTGGAACGTGCTCGGCTATGCGCTGACGCCGCCGTACATGATGCAGGGTGCTGCATATCTCGGGGTCTATGGATTGACCGTCGTGGCCGTGCTGGTGTTTGCGGGCGCGCCTTTGCTGTGGCGACAAGGGATAGTCGGCGCGGCTGCGAGGGTTGCGCTGTTGCCAGTCGGATTGCTGGCAGGCTTGTCGTGGTTCGTCGAACAGAACTACAAAATTTCTCTGGTTCGCAGCGAATACGCTTATGGCGCCGCACCACGCGTCCGCATCGTACAGCCCAGCATCATCCAACGCGAAAAGTGGCAGCCGGAAAACCAGCGCCGCATCTTTGATGCCCACTTGGAACTGTCGACGACCAATGCCGCTGGCCAGCAGGATGACGCCGCCAACATCGCCCTCATCGTTTGGCCGGAAGCGGCGATGCCGTTCGTGCCGCTGTCGCAACCCATCGCGCTGGAGGAGATCGGCCGCATGTTGCCGCCAGGCGCGACACTGCTCGCGGGCGCGATCCGGGTGGATGCGGCAACGGCCGAGCAACCACGCCGCGTCTACAACACACTGCTCGGCTTCCAACGCGGGGAGCCGGCCAAGCACATGGCGACCTATGACAAGACGCACCTTGTGCCGTTCGGCGAGTATCTGCCGTTTGGACGCGTGCTAGAGGCAGTCGGCCTGCGCGGCCTTGCTGCCCAGCGCGGCGGCTTTGCCAGCGGCCCGGAACCACGTGCTCTGATCGACATCCCCGGCATCGGAAAAATTGCGCCGCTGATCTGCTATGAGGCCATTTTTCCCACGCGGGTCGTTCAATCGGCCGAGCGTCCGCGTGCGCTTGTCATGGTCACGAATGACGGCTGGTTCGGAAACACCACCGGACCACGCCAACACTTCCATATGGCACGCGTTCGTGGAGTTGAAGAAGGTATTCCGGTAATTCGTTCTGCAAACAACGGAATTTCGGGCATTATCGACCCCATGGGCCGCGTGGTTGCGAGCCTCGCTCTTGACGTGCGTGGCACGATTGATGCTTCATTGCCCCCAAGCGTGTCATCTCCGCCGCTCTATGCGCGCGTCGGCGACTGGCCGTTCGCCTGTCTATCGCTGTTTCTGGCAGCGTGGTTGGGTTTGCGTTGTCGTCAAAACGGAACTAGTGAATCGTTTCTGGGCAGGGGTTAGCCTCTGTTTTACCGTCGCGTAAAGAGAGTGCACATCCGGAGGCTACTTTCGTCACCCCTAGGTTGACGGCAGTACGGTGCGCACTTAGGACGGATGCGCGGCGCCGTCAACAATGGGTGGGTCAAGTGAAACTTCCAAAACCTGCAGTGCATGAAGAAGAAGAACGCGAATTCGAAAAGGGTTCGCGCAAACCAAATCCTGTCGACATCCACGTCGGCGGCCGGGTTCGTTTCCGCCGGATGCTGCTTGGCATGAGCCAGGAAAAGCTGGGCGAACGCCTCGGCCTGACGTTCCAGCAGGTGCAGAAGTACGAGAAGGGCATCAACCGCATCGGCGCGAGTCGACTGTTTGATCTCTCACACGTGCTCGGCGTGCCCGTCCAGTTCTTCTATGATGAAGCGCCGGCGGCCTACGAACACACACCCTCGCGCGAGGTTGGCTTTGCCGAGCGGCAGACAGAAAGCTACATCACCGAGTTCCTGAACACACGCGACGGCCTCGAGTTGAACAAGGCCTTCGTCAAGATTACCGATGGCCGTCAACGTCGCGCCATTGTCGATCTCGTGCGCTCGCTTGCCGGCGAAGACCTGTCGAAGTAAGCGCGTGTTCAGACGCGCCGCAACGTTCCAGAGTGCCCGGGCTCACCACCCGGGCAACTCTTTTTCGACTGTCGGTTTTACAAGCGACATTTTACGCCCTTTCAATCGGATGCAGCTTCAGGCTGGCCAATATGCGTGCGCTCAGCCCATAGGTGGGCTATCGGTGGGCCATGAGCGGAGAGCGTCATCGAGCCCCCTGCTTCAACCGAAAGGCGCCCGTCATGACTGACAGCGTTTCGCCCGCGCCCTCGATCGTTCAACCAGCGAACCCGCGCTGTGGGTTTATCGCCATCATCGGCGCGCCGAATGCGGGCAAGTCGACCCTGGTCAACACCATCGTCGGCACCAAGGTGACCATCGTCAGCCACAAGGTCCAGACGACGCGCATGCCGATCCGCGGCCTCGCCATGGTCGGCGACAGCCAACTTGTGTTCATTGACACACCCGGCATATTCAAGCCGCGCCGGCGGCTTGATCGCGCCATGGTGCAGGCGGCCTGGGGCGGCGCCAAAGATGCCGACGTGGTGCTGTTCCTGTTCGACTCGCAAAAGGACATTGATGCCGACACCAAAAAGATGGTGCAGCGGCTTGGCGAGTCCAAAGTCAAGACGATCCTGGGGCTGAACAAGGTCGATGCGATCAAGAAGGAAAAGCTGTTCTCGCTCGCGACCGGCTTCAACAACATCCGCGCCTTTGATCGCACGTTCATGATCTCGGCGCTCGATGGACGCGGCGTCGACGACCTGAAACAATATCTCGGCACGCTGGTTCCTGCGGGCGACTGGCACTATCCGCCCGAGGACGTCTCAGATCTGCCTATGCGTCTGCTGGCGGCCGAGATCACGCGCGAAAAAGTGTTCGATCGTCTGCATCAGGAATTGCCCTACGCCGCAACGGTCGAGACGACCGGCTGGAAGGACATGGGCAAGAAGGGCATCCGCATCGAGCAGACCATCTTTGTCGCGCGTGAGGGCCAGCGCGCCATCGTGCTTGGCGACGGCGGCACGACGATCAAGCAGCTGTCGATGTCATCGCGCAAAGAGCTCTGCGACATCACCGGGCGCGAAGTACATCTGTTCCTGCACGTGAAAGTGCAGGAGAGCTGGGCCGACGATCCCCAGCGTTATCGCGATTTAGGGCTCGAGTATCCGACCGATTGATAACGGCGGCCCAAAAAATTGGGACCCATCTCAACACTGATCGTCATCCCGGGATACGATCACGCGTACTGCGTGATCGTGTATCCGGGATCTTGACCTCCGTCCGTAAAACACGCGTGCCCATACGCGAGAGGTAAGGATTCCGGAATGACGAACATAGGGTGGTCAGTCAAAACATCTGAGCGCTGGTAACAGCACCCTCACGCCGTATGCTTGATCAGGAAGCGGAACACGCCAGCCGCTTCAGAATGCTCCACCATTGTGTTTTTGGTCGAGCGGCAGAAGGCCTCGAAATCAGGCAGCGCGCCCGGGTCCGTCGCCAGGACTTCGAGCACAGACCCTTTTGGCAATTCGGCCAGCGCCTTTTTGGCTTTCAGGATCGGCAGCGGGCAATTCAGTCCCTTGGTGTCGAGCGTTTTTGCGATGGTCTCGGACATGCGGTCCTCGGCAGGTTTGAGTGTGCCGCCTCTATAGTGGAGCCTGCCAAGTGATGCTACGGGGCAGCGTCACCACTGACATGAGCCGCCATGCTGGACCGCCCGAACATCGTCATCGTCATGGTCGACCAGCTCACGGGGACCTTGTTCCCGGACGGTCCTGCGCCATTCTTGAAAGTGCCGAACCTGCGGCGGCTGTATGCGGAGGGTGTGCGCTTTGCGAACACCTATTGTGCGAGCCCGCTCTGCGCGCCCTCGCGGGCGGCATTCATGACGGGGTTGCTGCCCTCGCAAACGCGCGTCTACGATAATGCCGCCGAGTTCGCCTCGAGCATCCCGACGTTCGCGCATCATCTGCGTGGGGCGGGATACACGACCATCCTATCCGGCAAGATGCACTTCGTCGGGCCGGACCAACTGCATGGCTTCGAAGAGCGACTGACGACGGACATCTATCCGGCCGACTACGGCTGGACGCCGGATTGGTCGAAGCCGGGCGAGCGCATCGACTGGTGGTATCACAATCTCGGCTCAGTGACGGCTGCCGGCACGGCCGAGATCACCAATCAGCTGGAGTTCGATGACGAGGTGGCCTTCCTCGCCAACCAGCGCCTGCTGCAGATGGCCCGGCGCGGTGATGCCGAGCGGCCGTTCTGCATGACGGTGAGCTTCACGCACCCGCACGACCCGTTCGTCGCCCGGCCGAAGCATTGGGACCTCTATTCTGACGGCACGATCCCGCCGCCGCGCGTGGCGCCGATCCCGGTCGATCAGCTCGATGCGCATAGCCGGCGGCTGTATTTCGACAACAACACGCCCGCGTACACCATCACCGACAAAATGGTGGCAGACTCGCGCCGCGCCTATTGCGCCAACATCAGCTACGTCGACGACAAAATCGGCGAATTGCTAAGCACCCTCGACGCCTGCGCGTTCGGGCGCGAGACGATCATCGTGTTCTGCTCCGATCACGGCGAGATGCTGGGCGAGCGCGGCATGTGGTTCAAGATGAACTTCTTCGAGGGCGCGGCTCGCGTACCGCTGCTCATCCACGCGCCGAAGCGGTTTGAAGCGCGCACCGTGACAGCACCCGTGTCGACGACTGAAGTGATGCCGTTTCTCCTTGACGCGGCCGGCGTTGCATCAAACACGGCGTCTGGCCTTGCAGCACTCGCAGCTGGCGCCCATCAAAAAGACCGCCTCGTTACTGCGGAATATGCGGCAGAAGGCTCTATCGCACCCATGGTCTTGCTGCGCCAGGACGACTGGAAGTTCATCCACTCGCCCGTCGATCCCGATGTGTTATTCGATGTCGAAACCGATCCGCACGAGATGAACAACCTTGCGCCCAAGCCGGAGCACGCATCGAGAGTTGGACGCCTCCGTGCCGAAATTGCGCGCCGTTGGGACATGCCGTCTTTCGACGCAGCTGTGCGGACCAGCCAGGCACAACGCCATCTCATCCACGCAGCGCTCCGCCACGGCCGCTACTTTCCGTGGGATTTTCAGCCCCTGCAGCAGGCCTCCGAGCGCTATATGCGCAATCACATGGATCTGAACGTGGTCGAAAGCGATGCTCGCTTTCCCAAGCCGGTTTGAGGACACTATATGTGGATTTCACACGTACCCTATGGCCAGGCCGACGGCCGTCTGAAGCCGCTCTACGACCGCGTCAGGAGCCCGGACGGCAGCATCGACAACATCATGCTGGCCCATAGTCTGCGCCCCCACACAATGGAAGGGCATATGGCGCTCTACAAGTGCGTGTTGCATCACTCAGCCAACGGCATACCAAGGTGGTTCCTGGAAACCTTGGGCGTCTATGTGAGTTTGCTCAATGGTTGCAGCTACTGTGTCGACCATCACTTCGCTGGCCTGCAGCGGCTCGTCGGCGAAGACGCGGTGTCACAACGCATTCGTGTCTCCTTGGAATCCTCGGAATTCGAAGGCGTATTCGATACGCCTCAAGTGGCAGCCCTCGTCTATGCGTGCGCGTTGACCACGGCACCGTCGGACGAGATGTCACTGAAAGCTGGCATAGAGACCATGCGGCAGGCCGGCTTCGACGACGGCACCATTCTGGAGGTCAATCAGGTGGTCGCTTATTTTGCCTATGCGAACCGAACCGTGCTCGGCCTTGGCGTGACGACCAAGGGTGACGTGCTCGGTCTGTCGCCTGGCAACGGCGAGGACCCGAACGACTGGTCACACGGATGAAGAACAGGCGAGTGAGCACTATGCCTGTGGCGCGGCAGCCCATGCCCCTCGACGCGCTCAACGCTTTTTGTGGAGCAATGCCGCACACCTCTCACGTTATCCAATGGAGCGGTTCGCATGTGTGGAAGGTCGGCGGCGCCCAGGGAAAAGTGTTTGTGATCTGCTCAGTCGCGGACGATGGCGGGCTGCAAATCACCTTCAAATGCTCGGCCTTCAGTTATGATCTCTTGAAGACCCAACCAGGCTTGCGCCCGGCGCCGTATCTCGCCTCGCGCGGCATGACCTGGATCCAACGCACGAGCGACGCGTCCATGAGCGACGACGCATTGCATGACTATCTCAGGGAGAGCCATCGGCTGGCAGCTTTGAACCTGTCCAAGCGGCAACAGAAAGAGCTGGGCCTTTTACTTTCGACTGACCCGGTGTCGCCCGTTTTGCCTCGTCGCCGCCGCACTCGGCCGTCATGACCGCGCCAGATAAGGGGATCTGACAATGGCCTTTCCCGACCTGCCGCAGACCGAAGCGGCAATCATCGAGATGACCAATGCTTTCCGAGCTGAAAATCGGCTTGGGACGGTGAAGCCAAACGGCACGCTTGCCAAAGCGGCGAAGGCCTTCGCAGAGTATCTGGCACAGACCGGCAAATTCGCCCACGAGGCCGATGGGCGCCGTCCCGTCCAGCGCACGCAGGCTGCTGGTTATAAGCACTGCATCGTTGCTGAGAATCTTGCTCTCAATCAAGATGGCCGCGGCTTTGAAACGCGTGGCCTCGCCCGCCAAGCGGTCGAGGGCTGGAAAGGCTCGCCGCCGCATCGCGCGGCCATGTTGCATCCCCACGTGACCGAGATCGGCGTGGGCATTGCGCAGGCCCCCGACAGCGCGCCGAAGTTCCTGTCGGTGCAGCTGTTTGGACGGCCACAGAGCCTGCAATACAGCTTTCGCATCGAGAACAAGGCCGGCACGCCAGTGGCCTACACCCTCAACGGCAAACCGCAGAACCTAGCAACCAACACCGCCATTGAGCACACCGAGTGCGTGCCCAATACGGTTGCTATTCCAAGCCTCGGCCGCAATTTCACGGCCTCCGACGGCACGGTCTTGCTGATCAAGCGCACCGGCGACGACATGACCGTCGATATCGTCGGCGGGAAGGCGCCGTAATCCCGACGAGCAAAACTTCTGACTGACGACCTGTCCCTCTCACTGTCATGACCGGGCTTGTCAGCCTTGTGCCGGCCACCCATCGCGCAACGAGCGCGGCGGTATCCGGAGTGTTGAGGGGTCTCAACGTAATGGCAACCAGCTGCGTTCGTTGTACAATGGGTGGCCGGCACAAGGCGGACAAGGCCGGCCATGACAGATTTGGGGGAGGCGCATCCGTCAATAATTTTAGCCGCTGGTATCACTCAGCCTTGTGTCACTCAGCCTTGATCTTGAGCTCGGAAATGAGCGTACCCCAGCGCTTGCGCTCGGTTGCGATCCAGCCGTCGAACTCGGACTTGGCCGAGCCAACCGTTTCCATCCCGGCATTGGCGAGACGCTTCTGCACCGCCTCGGTTTTGCACACGGCCACCACGTCGTCCTCGACCTTTTTCATGATCTCGGCCGGGACGCCTGCGCGCACGCCGATGCCGAACCAGGATTGCACATCGAAACCAGGGACGGTCTCGGCGATGGTTGGCAGCTCGGGGGCAAACCGTGACTTCGTCGGCTGCGTGACGGCGAGCCCTTTGACGGTGCCGGCCTGCACTTGCGGATAGATGGACGGCAGATTGTCGAACATCACATCGACCTGACCGCCGACGATATCCTGCACGGCCGGCGCTGAGCCGCGATAGGCGATGTGCACCATGTCGACGCCGGCCATGCGTTTGAACAGCTCACCCGACAGGTGGATTGTTGTGCCGACGCCCGACGAGGCGAAATTCAGTTTGCCCGGGTTTTTCTTTGCGTAGTCGATCAGATCCTTGATCGACTTGATCTCGTCACCGAGCGCCTTCTTCACACACGCAATGTTGCAGAACTTCGAGACCTGCGAGAGTGGGATCAGGTCCTTCTCCATGTCGAAATTGATCTTGGCGTAGAGGAACTGGTTGGTCGCCGAATTCGGCGGCACGACGTACAGCATGGTGCCGTCGGTTGGGCCCTTGGCAACACGGTCCATGCCGACGTTGCCGCCGGCGCCCGCGATGTTTTCAACGACGACTGTGACCTTCCAAAGTTCTGCCAAGGCATCGGCAATCGTGCGGCCGACGATGTCGGTTGCGCCACCCGCGGGGTAGGGCACGACCATCTTGATCTGCAGCCCGGCGGGATAGACGCCTTGAGCGCGCACGATCGCTGGAGCAAAGACCGGCGCGGCCAGCAAGCCCGCTGTCATGGCACGGCGAGACACTTGACGAGACATGCGACGTCCTCCCTGCGGCGCCGGTTTTCAGCGCTCATTGTGCGTGTGTTTTAGCAGGAGCCACAGGGGAAAGTCGACAGCGACCTCAGCCGCCGATCTTGTCCTGCGTCTTGGTCTCGAAGTCGCTGGTGTCGTGGCGCTCGTGCAATTGGGCCTTTGGATCGCCCGCGACGCGATTGACCATGCGGCCGCGCTTTACGGCGGGACGTGCGCCCACCAGATCAGCCCAGCGGATCACGTTCTTGTACTCGTGCACGGCCAGGAACTCGCCCGACTCATACAGTAAGCCTTTCGACAAGGCGCCGTACCAGGGCCAGATCGCCATGTCGGCAATCGTATAGGCATCGCCGGCCATGTAGGTGTTCGTCGCCAGGTGCCGGTCGAGCACGTCCATCTGCCGCTTGGTTTCCATGGCATAGCGATTGATGGCGTATTCGATCTTCATCGGCGCGTAGGCATAGAAGTGGCCGAAGCCGCCACCGAGAAACGGCGCGCTTCCCATCTGCCAGAACAGCCAGTTCATCGTCTCTGTACGGGCGGCGAGATCCTTCGGCAGGAACGCGCCGCCAAATTTCTCCGACAGATACACCAGCATCGAGCCCGACTCGAAGATGCGCTGCACCGGCTTGACGCTGTGGTCCATCATGGCCGGAATTTTCGAGTTCGGATTGGCCTCGACGAATCCTGAGCCGAACTGCATGCCGTCGCCGATCTTGATCAGCCACGCGTCGTACTCAGCTCCGGTGTGGCCAAGCGCGAGCAGTTCCTCGAGCATGATCGTCACTTTGACTCCGTTCGGTGTGCCGAGCGAATAGAGCTGGATGGGGTGTTTGCCGACCGGCAGTTCCTTGTCGTGCGTCGACCCGGCGATCGGACGGTTGATGCTGGCGAAGCGACCACCGCTTTCCTTGTTCCAGGTCCAGACTTTGGGCGGCACGTAGTCGGTCGAAGACGTCATGTGGATGTGTCCAGTGTCGGAGGGAATTCGCCCACCCTAAGCAGACTTTCGCCCGTTGACCAACAGTTGGCGCCCTCGCAGATGATAGCCGCGGCTGGGACGAGGCGTCGACGCTGGCGAAGCCGGCAAGTGACGATGTTGAGCTGAAGCGGCGCACGCTGCGGGTATAACGATGGTTGTAAGTTGAGGAACGGGGAGCGCGCAGACGCGGGTTCGTGTGATTGCCTGACTTTGGCATGGAACGGTGGTTGACGAGCAGGGCGCATTGCCGTTCACGTGCACGTCTTACAACGGCGGATCCCATCTATGTCCTATGACGTACTCATCATCGGCGCCGGCCCCGGCGGCTATGTGACTGCGATCCGCGCGGCCCAGTTGGGCTTCAAGACGGCCATCGTCGAGCGGGAGCATCTCGGCGGCATCTGCCTCAACTGGGGCTGCATTCCCACCAAGGCGCTGCTGCGCTCGGCCGAGATGTTGCACTTCGCCCAGCACGCCAAGGACTACGGCCTCGTGTTGAATGGCACGATGAGCGTCGACATAGCCGCCGTCGTGGCGCGCTCGCGGAGTATTTCGAAACGGCTCAACGATGGCGTCGGTTTCCTGCTGAAGAAGAACAAAGTCGATGTCATCTGGGGCGAGGCGATCATCGATAAGCCCGGCCAAGTGACTGTTGCCACCACACAGAAGGCCGCGGCACAGCCGGCGCACCCGGTGCCCAAGGGCACGCTCGGGGCGGGTACTTATCAGGCCAAGCACATCATCGTCGCAACGGGCGCGCGGCCGCGCGTCCTGCCGGGGCTCGAACCTGATGGACGTCTCGTGTGGACCTATTTCGAGGCCATGGTACCAAAGGAAATGCCGAAGTCGCTGCTGGTCGTCGGCTCCGGCGCTATCGGCATGGAGTTCGCAAGCTTCTTCCATGCCATGGGTGCAGGTGTGACGGTGGTCGAGCTGATGGATCAGATCCTGCCTGTCGAGGACCACGAGATCGCCGCCCACGCACATAAGCGCTTCGAAAAATCCGGCATGAAGCTTCTCACCGGCTCAAAGGTGGTCGCATTGGAGCGCAAAGCCAACAGTGTCGTCGCGACCATTGAGGCTGCAGATGGCAAGCGCAGCGTCGCGGAGTTTGACCGCGCTATCTCAGCCGTCGGCGTGGTCGGCAACATCGAGGGGCTCGGGCTCGAAAAACTCGGTGTAATAACAGAGCGGGGTTGCGTGGTCACCGACGGGCTCGGTCGCACGAACGTGGCGGGTGTCTACGCCATCGGCGATGTCGCGGGGCCGCCGATGCTTGCCCACAAGGCCGAGCATGAGGGCGTGTTGTGCGTCGAGACCATCAAGGGCTTGCACACGCACGCCATGGACAAGCTCAAGATTCCCGGCTGCACGTATTGCCATCCGCAGGTGGCCAGTGTCGGTCTGACGGAGAGGAAAGCGCAGGAACTTGGCCGCGAGATCAAGGTCGGCCGCTTTCCCTTCCAGGGCAATGGTAAAGCCATTGCGCTCGGCGAGCCGGAGGGGCTGATCAAGGTCATCTTCGACGCCAAGACTGGGCAATTGATTGGCGCGCACATGATTGGCGCTGAGGTCACGGAGCTGATCCAGGGCTACGTTGTCGCGATGCAATTGGAGACGACGGAAGAGGACCTGATGCACACGGTCTTCCCGCATCCGACGCTATCGGAAATGATGCACGAGAGCGTGCTCGATGCATACGGGCGCGTTATTCACATGTAGGGCTGATGCGCACGCGTACCCACGGCGTCAGCGCCAGAAGGGGTCGCTGCGAAACGATGATACGTGTCCGCGATTGCCGATCCGGATGTTGTTCAGCGCCTTGCAGCCGAGGCCGTCGGCGCACCAAACGTCGAACGTGTATTCCTTCCAGCGTGTGGGTTCTGGAGCCACCGTCGCGCCGCTGCCTGCCTGAGGCTGGTCGGGGCGTCGATAGACGGTAACTGGCGTGGTGCTGCCGCATCCGGCGATGCAGACCACCTTGGTGCCGTCGTCTGCCGACGCGGGTAACGTCAGCAACGCTGTGACAACACATGCCGCAAGGGTTATCATCAGTCTTGAAGCGGGACGCATGTTTGGAGCCGGGTTTAGTGTGTTGCAACGTGCGGTGATATCGCGCTGTGCGCCAGGGGAGGACGCCTTCCTGGTTAATGCAGAACGGCGGATTGCGATGTTCGCTTTCACTTTGGTCCTGTCCGTGCCACCCATTCATCGACCAGCGGGAGGGCTGCATGAGGGGCATTGCTGCAGGCGTCGGGCTCGCCGCCATCTCGATCTCCATGCTGGCCCAGCACGGGCTGGCACAGCAGCCAGGTGCGCAACAGTCTGGCGCGCAACAGTCTGGCACCGGCATCAGCAGCAAGACCGCTTCGGGCTCACCCGCTCCCGCGGCGGCAACGCCCGTACCCGCGACGGCTCCCGTTCCCGGCGCGCCGATGGATCGTGATGGCAAGGCGCTGCATCTGCCGACGTTTGCGGCCCGCGTCATGAACCAGTGGGACGCGGCAATTCCGTTGCGCTTGTGGCCTGCTGGCTCGTCGATCGACGTCTGCTTTTTCGGCGGCACGGCCGCGGAGCGCGCCCTTGTGGTCGATGCCTCCAGATCCTGGACCGCACACGCCAACATCGCCTTCAGTTTCGGGGCGCAGCCCTATCTCACCTGCGCGACGAACATGGTGACCAAGCCAAAACTGCGCATCCTGCTCAACGCCGACAAGGCCAAGGCCGAGAGCTACGCGCAACTGGGCACAGATGGGTTCCCGGTCCCCATCGAGCGGCACACCATGGCGATTTCCCTCGTGACCGCAGATGGCAAGCGCCGCGACGACAAGTTGATCCGGCGCACCGCCATCCACGAACTCGGCCACACCCTCGGCCTGCCGCATATGCACCAGCATCCCGCGGCTCAATGCTATGGACTGACCAACTGGAAGGCCGCGTGCCGCACCTGGCCCAAGTTCCAGCAGATCAAGGAGCCGGTGCCGCTCGCCAGCTACACCAGCGTCAATCTTGCCCCACGCCAGCGCATCAGCGGCGTCGAGCCCGATGTCTATGATCCCGCGTCGATCATGCACTACCGCTTTCCCAAGGAAAATTTCACCAGCCCGACGCCGGCCTGCAGCGGCGAGCCGACGCTTGATGTGTCGGATGGCGACAAGCGGCTTATTGCAAAGCTCTACCCGAAGAATCCAGCCGTGCAGCAGACGCTGATCATCGAGCGCGGTGTGCTGCTCGGCCGCCACATCGCGTCCATCAGGGGCTTGACCGAGATCGAGGCGAAGGCGCTCGCACGCTACGCTGAAACCATGGTGCGCCGCTTGCAACCAGGCTTGCCGTTCAAGGTCGACATTTCAGGCTTCCAGCCACGCGGCCGACTGGAGTTCGCCGGCGCCCAGTGGAGCACGGCCGACAAGCTGCAGTACGGCCGCGGCACGGAAGCACCCGACAGGTGCGGTGTCACCTCTGCAGTGGCGCCCGCCCGCCCGGCGCAGGCCACGAGCCCGCCGGCTGCGCCAACGATCAGCACAGCCCCTCAAAAGCCAGCCCCTCAAAGGCTCGTGCGCCGGTCAATAGAGGTGAAGAAGTGAGGCGCGGCAGTCCCGCCTATGTCCTGTCGCGGTGTCTAGCCTGTCTTCTCGACCCAGTCCTGGATTTGGAGGACGGGGACGACCGATGGCGAATCGACCGCGTGATCCACGAGTCGCAACCGAGACACGACGTCAGCTTCGGCGGTGACGCGACCGTCGACATGCAATGTCAGTCGATCTCCTGTGCGAAACTGCCCAGCGTTGGGGATGGAGCTGATCATGGCGACGCCATGCTCTCGGGCGGCGATGGCGCTGGACCCATCAGGATCTCCCCACTCGCAGACCACGCCGCTGCCGCGCGCAAGCAGCCCGAGCCAAGCTGGGTGGACCCGCGGCGTGACAAGAATATCGCCGTCCCGAAAGTCGACCAGCTCTATGCCTGCCTCGGCCATTTCGGCGTTCACGACATAGGCGCGGCCGATCACATCAACGCCGCCCGCGACACGCGTTCCCCGGCCACGGACGCGCGTCGCTGCTGATCGCGCAACAAGGCTGTGCTCACGGGGCGGGATGGTCGTGACCCGTTCCAGATCGTCGGCAGACATGGCCGTCTGCGGGAGTGACACAGCCGCAAGCGCACTGCGTTGCGTCTGCCGGTCTACCGCTCGATCTCGCAAGCCATCGACAGTGTCGGGGGAAAGGCTCTCGATTTCGTCGTGACCGAGTTCAAAGATTTTGCCCCCGAGGCTGAAACGGCGATCAAGGTCGAGAAGGATGAGCCGCAGCACATCGAGGTGGCGCAGCGCCTCGTGGCGCGCGTCCTCAGCGAGGGCTGCCAGCTCTGCTGCGCTCCCACGCGATGGCGCCTCTTGCGGGTCCGTGGCCTTGGCAGCCGCAGACAAGGCGAGCACGTCGAGCGCGCCTGGCACCTCACGGTAGCGCGATTGCGCCAGCTCAAAATCTAGCGAGGCCCTGTGACCGGCAATCCGATGCATGGCATGCAAGCGCGCCGCTCCCCCAAGTCGACGCGCCGACAGCAACTCCTGTTGCCACCGTGGACGCATACGCGGCACCGGGCCAAGGCGTGTTTCGTGATCGCGGGCTGCCAGGGCGCTGATCGCCGCCATTTTTTCAGCGTCTGCACAGGGCCCGGAAAGAAAATGCGCGCGTTGACGCTGCCACAGCTGCATGACCTCGGCCGTGCTCAAGGCGGTGAGATCGACAGCCGCCAACAACGTTGCGTCATTGCGGTGCTGGGATAGACGCGACTGGCGCACATCCGTTGCAAACGCACGCCCTGCGGCTAGAAGCCGTCGGCTCCGCCAGCGGCTCACGGCGGGCACACACGTTGGCGACGTTGGCGCGAAGCACATCAACCGACCAAGCACCGTCACCGGGCGCGCGACCGTACGCGGCATGGTGTCCGACATAGCCGTCAGCAGCGCGAGCGTGGCAGGCGTAGGCCGTGGCAAACTTTCCGACCAAGCCGAGGCAACGAACAGTGGCTCTGTCGGCGATACCCTGCCCAGCCGACTGCCGCGGACGGCTCCAACCAAACGGTCGATTTCCCCATGAAGCGGATGCGCCACTGCGAGCGGTCGACACGAACTGACCTGCAAACCGCGACGGGTGCGGATGACCCTGATCTCACAAGCGGAGCCGACGACTGCTTCAACCCGCGCAAGAATGGATCCAAGCGGTGTCGGATCAATCTGCTGGAGACCACCAGCGAGGTGGCGACCGGTGAGGCGACCGAAATCACCTCGCTTGTCTCCCGCGCTGATCGTCCATCGTCCCGGGGCGTCTGCGGCACGGCTCGCCACGGTGACCGCCGCCGTCGTGTCGGCCTGAAGCAATAGAGGCGCAGTCGCGGTTGCAAGTGCGGGCCCAATTTCCGACGTCGCCACGCACCGACTGGCCTCCCCAGCGCGAACCAGGATCATCGCTGAACCAAGCGCTTGGGAGATATGCCTTGCCGCCTGCGCCGCCGAGACCACGGAAAGAGCGCGCACCGTGGCAAGGGCCGCCGCGTCCAGAACCAATGTGGGTTGAACAGGAATGCCCGACGCGGCCAAGTGCGAGAGGCACGTGGCCTCCGCCCCAAAGCGGAGCGCGTCATCGGCAACCGGAAGCGGCTCGGCCCACTGCTTGCGCTGTAGTGTGCGGCGCGCGTTGACCCCACGCAGCCATGCATGGAACCATTGGATCGCGTTCATGGTCGAGGGCATAGATACCGCGGAGCCGTTGGACTTACCCGCGAACGCCTACACCTTAAGGCGAATCAACGCAACTTTAGATTGATTCAAGCTGCCCGACCGAGCAACACCCGCCGTTGGCCGCCAGCATCGGGCGCTGACAAAATGCCATCACGGGCCATTTGGTCCAGCAGTTCGATGGCCATGCCTGATGTCAGCGACAAGTCGCGCTTGAGCACACTTGCGTCAGCGGATTGGCTTCGACGCACGACATCCACCGCCCGATCATACAGGCTGTCGGAGGCGGGGGCGTCCCATGTTTGTTGCAATGTCTGCTGCAGCTCGCGCGCCGGGCTTGCCCCTGCGCCTGCCATTGGCTGCGATCCAAGCTCGGCCACCGGCTCGCCGGGCTTGGCAGCGGTGGCCGCAATCGCCGCAGCTTCCGGTGCGCGGATGAGGGCTGCGTGCAGACGATGTACCCCGGCGCCCAAAGATTTGGACGCAGAACCCCCGCCGGCAAACATCAGCACGTCGCCGGACGGCAGGTCTTCAGCACCTGCCTCGCCAAGCACGAAACGGCTCTCGGCCTTGCTCGCAACCTGGGCGGCAAGACGGACAGAGAAAGCCGCAACAAGCCCCGGCGGCAATGCCTGCTCATCCGCTGACGCGGTGGCTGCGATGATATGCACACCCGCGGCTTTGCCACGGCGCAGGATCGCATTCAGCGCTGACAACTTTGCCTGATTTCCGTCACGCAAGAGCTCCGCCAGATCGGCAAGAACCAGAGCCAGATGAGGCATCGGCGCAGTGTCCGCTGCCGCCATCGTGCGCAGACGCTGGTTATAGGCCTCGATCGTTTGGGCCTGCGCCATGGCGCGCAAGCGCAGCGTGCGTGCGTCAATCTCGGCTGCCGCCCAGGTCAACAGATCGGTGGCGTTTGCCATATCGATTGCGGGCGGCACGGCCAGATGCGGCAACGCGGCCCAGCGCTCGAAGGCATCGCCGCGGGTGCCTATGAAAACAAATCGCAGCGTGGTCGGCGCATGGCGAAAAACCAGCGAGGTCACAGCCGTGTTGACAAGCGCATCGCGGGTTGAGCGATCCTGGCCCGCAATCAGAACTGCGGCATTGGCGAGATCAACGACGCACGGCTCGCCCACGGCGCTTGCGCCGATGACCAGCGGTAAGATGTGACCGCCAGCGTGATAGCTGTCGTGGGCAATGAAGTCGCGCAGGCCCATGCAGACGGGATCCTCGTGCGGGATCTCGATCTGCACGGCACTGCGCGCGGCACTGCTTTGGATACGCACGCAGGCGACGCCGAGACCGCGGGCGATGTCGTCGGCGAGCCCGATCAGGCGCGACGAGCGCGTGCCGGCAGCCGGTTCGACCGTGAATGTCGTCACCACAGGCCCAACCAATTGCCCCGTCACCTCGGCGCGCACGCCATAGGTTTCGAGCACCTGGATTAATTTGCCAGCGCGCAGCTTCTCGGCCACGTGCAGATCCCGGCCATTCGAGCGCGGCGCGGTCGACTGCGGCAACAGGGTCAGTGGCGGACGGCGATAGCTCAGCCGTGGCGGGGCAGATGCCAGGGCGCCAGACTGTGCTGCAGGCTGCGGCGCGGGGCGCGTTACCGACACCGGACGCGCGGGCGCGGCGGTTGCCTGAGGTGCTGCCACAGGGCGGAGTTCAGGTGCAGGCGGCGAGACCGGGGCGACGGGTGCCACTGGCGGCGGCGCGAGAACCGGGGCTGCCACTGTCATGACGGGCGCGCGAACGGTTTCTGGCGTCGGTTGGTTTAAGTCGCGGGCTTGCGCGGCGTGGTGCGCCGCATGCGCGGCTGGCTGTGGCGCGAGCCCTGCTGAAAGCACGTCTTCGTCAGACGTTGATGTCACGCCGGTGGCCATCAGGTGTGACACCCAGGCGGAATCCGGCACGTGAGTCCGACGACGCTCGGCGATGCGCTTCAAGTCGGCCGGCGTCAGACCAAGCGACAGCATCAGCAGCGAGAAACCCGCCGCCATCAGGCACACACCTGTCACAAGCGGCGCGCGCTCGGCATTCACAATGCCGAACAACCCGGTCACAAATTGGAAGCCGAAATCACCGAGCAAGCCGCCATAGCCGGAGCCAAGCGGCCAGACGGCCGCTTTCGGCAGGCCAGACAGAAACGCAGCCAGACACAGCACCGCGACAGGCGCCGTGACGACCTTGGCGCGGGCACCATCGATGCCATGGCGAGACAGCAGCTGCGCCGCCCAGAAAACGGGTGGCAGCAAGGCAAACACGCTCGCAAGGCCGAGCGACTGGATCACGATATCCGACAGGATCGCGCCGATAGGTCCAAGCGCGTTGGTGGGCCTGAGGCCCATGCCGGGATTCGAGAAGGAGGGGTCGGCCACCGACCAGGTCAGCAAGGCCGCGACGACCAGGGCAGACAGCGCGAGAATGCCAAAGCCCAGCGCCTTGGCGAACCAGGCCGCCAGATGCGTGTCTCGGTGATGATGCGCGTCAGGGACAGGCGCGCCTCGGCCATGGCCGTGTGACAGGCGTGGTTCGGCAGACAGGCTCGCGCGAGGAGGCGCGTCAGCCCGGTGGGCTCGAAGGCCGGGGGACTCAAACGACATGGTTACGCTTACACAGGTTACGCACGGTTACAGTGGCACCCCGCGACAACGTGCCGAGAGGGACCAAGACCGACCATAAACGCTTTACGTTTCCATAGGGTTACCAAGACGTCAGCGGGATTGGCGGGATTTGAACGAGCGGACGGCACCTGCTTCCAGATTCCGGACCTCGGCACGATACGTATACCCGTCCACTGCCTCCATCCGCCCGCGTTGCCGCGCCAACGTCGTTCCGCTAGACCCCAGCCGCCATGACCAAATCCCCCAAGTCGTCCCGTACCGCCGCCCTTGAGACCGCCCCGATCGGCGCCAGGAAAGCCGCACCCGCCGGCCGCGCATCGGATCGCAAGACGATCCACGTGCGGGGGGCGCGCGAACACAACCTAAAAAATGTCGACCTCGAAGTGCCGCGCGACAGTCTCATCGTGTTCACGGGGTTGTCAGGCTCCGGCAAGTCGAGCCTCGCGTTCGACACCATCTATGCCGAGGGCCAGCGGCGTTACGTGGAAAGCCTGTCCGCCTATGCGCGCCAGTTCCTCGAGATGATGCAAAAACCCGACGTCGACCACATCGACGGCCTCTCGCCCGCCATCTCGATCGAGCAGAAGACGACCAGCCGCAACCCGCGCTCGACCGTCGGCACGGTGACCGAGATTTACGATTATCTGCGCCTGCTGTTTGCCCGCGTTGGCGTACCCTACTCGCCAGCGACGGGCCTGCCGATCGAAAGCCAGACCATCACGCAGATGGTCGACCGAGTGATGGAGTTGCCAGAGGGGACGCGCTTGTACCTGCTTGCGCCCGTGGTGCGTGGCCGCAAAGGCGAGTTCAAGAAGGAGCTGTTGGAGTGGCAGAAGAAGGGCTTCCAGCGTGCCAAGATCAACGGCGAGATCATCGAGATCTCTGACGCGCCGAAACTCAAGTTGGACAAGAAGTTCAAGCACGACGTCGACGTGGTCGTGGATCGTCTGGTCGTGCGCGCGGATATCAAGTCCCGCCTCGCCGACAGTTTCGAGCAGGCGTTGAAACTCGCGGATGGGCTGGCGATCATCGAGTTTGCGGATCGTCCGTTGGTGTCTGACCTCGGTCAGACACCCGGCAAACGGAAGAACAAGGGAGACAAGGTGTCTGACCTCGGGTCAGACACCAAACATGGCGACGACGGTGACGAGGTGTCTGACCAGAGGTCAGTCACCAAACATGTCCTGCGCAACAAGAACGAAACCCACGAACGCCTGATCTTCTCGGAACGCTTCGCGTGCCCCGTTTCAGGCTTCACGATCGAGGAAATCGAGCCGCGCATTTTCTCGTTCAATGCGCCAGCTGGCGCCTGCCCCAAATGCGATGGCCTGGGCACGGAGTTGCAGTTTGAAGCCGAGCTGGTGGTGCCCGATATGTCGCTCTCGCTCGCGGGCGGCGCCATCTGGCCCTGGTCGAAGACGGGCAATACGTCGCCCTACTACGAGCAGACGCTGGAGGCCCTTGCGAAGCATTACAAGTTCTCGATGAAGACGCCGTACGAAAAACTGTCGCCAACCATCCGCCTGATCCTGATGCACGGCTCGGGCGAGGAAGAGATCGAATTCACCTACGCCGATGGCGTGCGCACCTACAAAACCGCGAAACCGTTCGAGGGCGTGATCGGCAACATCCAGCGGCGGTGGAAGGAAACCGACAGCGACTGGGTGCGCGAGGAACTGTCACGCTATCAGGCCGCCCACCCGTGCGACGCCTGCAGCGGCTTCCGCCTGAAGCCGCAATCACTCGCCGTGCGCGTCGGCGGCAAGCACATCGGCGAGGTCTCGAACCTCTCGATCAAGAATGCCAACACGTGGTTCGGCGAGCTGCCCAAACAGCTGACTGCGAAGCAGCTCGAAATCGGCGCGCGCATCTTGAAAGAGATCGTCGAGCGGCTGAAATTCCTCAACGACGTCGGCCTGGATTATCTCTCGCTGTCGCGGTCATCAGGCACGCTGTCGGGCGGCGAGAGCCAGCGCATTCGCCTGGCGTCGCAGATCGGCTCCGGCCTCACGGGTGTGTTGTACGTGCTCGATGAACCCTCGATCGGGTTGCATCAGCGCGACAACGCGCGCCTGCTCGTGACCCTCCGCCACCTGCGCGATCTCGGCAATACCGTGTTGGTGGTCGAGCACGACGAAGACGCCATTCTGCAGGCGGATTACGTTGTGGATATCGGCCCCGGCGCGGGCGTGCACGGCGGCCGCATTGTGGCTGAAGGAACACCCGACGAGATCATGGCCAACCCGAATTCGCTCACGGGCGACTATCTCACCGGCCGCCGTCAGGTGTCGGTACCGAAAACGCGTCGCGAGTGGATCAAAGGCAAGTCCCTCAAAGTCACGGGCGCGCGCGAAAATAACCTGAAAAACGTCTCGGCCGAAATACCCTTGGGTATTTTCACATGTGTCACAGGCGTCTCCGGCGGCGGCAAATCCTCGCTGCTGATCGACACCGTTTTCAAGGCTGCCGCACGTAAGTTGAATGGCGCGCGCGAAGCGCCGGGTGCGCACGACAAGATCGAGGGCTTCGAGCATCTCGACAAGGTCATCGACATCGACCAGTCGCCAATCGGCCGCACGCCGCGCTCGAACCCCGCCACCTACACCGGCGCCTTCACGCCCATCCGCGAGTGGTTTGCGGGCCTGCCGGAAGCGAAACTGCGCGGCTACGAAGCGGGCCGCTTCTCGTTCAACGTCAAGGGCGGGCGCTGCGAGGCGTGCCAAGGCGACGGCGTGATTAAGATCGAGATGCACTTTTTGCCGGATGTCTACGTCACCTGCGACCAGTGCAAGGGCAAGCGCTACAATCGCGAAACCTTGGACATTCAATACCGGCAAAAATCCGTCGCCGACGTGTTGGATATGACGGTCGAGGAGGGCGTCGGCTTCTTCGCGGCCGTGCCGTCGATCCGCGACAAGCTGGAGACGCTGCACCGCGTCGGCCTCGGCTACATCAAGATCGGCCAGCAGGCGAACACACTCTCGGGCGGCGAAGCCCAGCGCATCAAACTCGCCAAGGAACTGTCGCGCCGCGCAACGGGGCGCACGCTGTACATCCTCGACGAACCCACCACGGGCCTGCATTTCCATGACGTCTCGAAGCTGCTCGAAGTGCTGCACGAGCTGGCCGACGCCGGCAACACGCTGGTCGTCATCGAGCACAACTTGGAGGTCATCAAGACCGCCGATTGGGTCATCGACCTCGGCCCCGAAGGCGGCGACGGCGGCGGCCGAGTTGTAGCGGCGGGGACGCCCGAGGACGTGGCGAAAGTGGATGCCAGCTACACAGGCCAGTTCCTGCGCGAGCTGCTCAAGCGGCGGGCGGGGGCGGCGGCCGGGTTCTTGGGGAAGGGTGGCGGCGCGGCGGCTTCGCCGCGCGCGGGTGGGGGCAAGAGGGAGGCGGCGGAGTGAGTCTACTATTGGTGGCATTGCAGTCGCTTGTTACCAGCGGCAATTGGAGGGTCTCCGACCATGCCTATGATCGTATTTCACGCCGCGGGCTCGTCGTGTCTGACGTCGCAGACGGCCTTGCCGCCGGTATTGCGATAGAGGATTATCCGGACGACTAAGCTGGTCCATGCAGTCTTGTGCTGCAGGACGATGCGACTGGGTCATTGCACGCGCTTTGGGGCGTGGAAAAAGGGACAACCCAACCGGCTGTTCTCATAACAGCGTACCGACCTGATCCGTCGAAATGGCATCCCGACAATCGGACACGAAAATGATGCAGACGACATTCGAACCGCACGATGAGTGTGTCACAAAGTTCATTCGTGAGGGCCGCTGGGTGGCCGAGGTTGACGTCACCCTACTGCACACAGGTCACGACTGGTCCCCATATTTGTCGTCTCAGGATGTGTGCAGGCTGGACGGTGTCCGTGCGGCGCTCCGACTAGGTGATGTTGCGGCTGCGGCGCGAGAGGCGCGGGTGTTTGAGTTACGAGCTGTCGCTGCGTGAAATCTTCCGGAGTGATCAGCAACCAACTTGATCAGAAGATTGCAATGCAAAGCGGTTCCCGCGGGGGAGTGGTCTCGTTTATCAACGAGTTCGCTGGCGAGTTCATGAACCGCCGCTATCAGATCAAGCCGTTGGCCGCATGACCAGCTGCCTGATCGATGCGAACCTGCCGCCCGCCCGGCCGACACCCACCCTACTTCTTCTCCAGCCCCAGCGTCTGCTGCAGCACGGCCGTGTTCACCGAGCTGCCGAAGCGGGTTTGCAGGCCTGACAGATACGCATTCAACGCGTCGGCTTGCATGGAGCGTTGCAGCTCGCTCTTGATGCGATCGGCTTCCTCCTTGGTTGCCGCTGCCGCTGGCATGACATCGCCGATGCGGAACACAACGCGGGACTTGCCGTCGACCGTTGCCGAGTTCGATGAGGCGCCCTTGGGCAAGCCGAACACCTGGCGCACGATATCGGCCGTCAAGCCGGCTGGTGTAATGGCGCGGGTAAAGCCAGCGGTTTTCTTGATCTCGGCCCCGGCATCCTTGGCAATGGCGTCGAACGCCTCGCCCTTCATGAGGCGCTCGGTGAACTTGCCCGCGGCGTCACTGATTTGCTTCTGAGCATCAGCGGCAAGCCACGCTGTCTTGAGATCCGCCTTCACATCGTCGAAGGGGCGCTCCTTCTCAGGCGTAATGCCCAGCACGTCGTACCAGGCATAGCCGCCATCAGCGAGGTCAACAGCGTCGGTTTCGACGCCCTGCGCTGCGCCGAACACGGCGCCCAGCACCTTGGCGACATCTGGAATACCCTCGATCGCCTTGCCATCAGGGCCATTGCCGCTGCGGTCGATGGCGTCGATGGCCTTGAAAGTCAGGCCCATCTTGTCGCCAATTTCCTTCAGCGAACGGCCAGCTAGGCGTTCGCTCTCCGCCTGGTCGTGCACCGTCTGCAGCTCGCGGCTGGAGCGCTCGGTTGCCAGGCGGTCTTTGACCAGAGCTTTCACGTCCTCGAATGACTTGGTGATGCCGGGCGTGACTTCCGTGGCGCGCACAATCACGACGGAGAACTGCCCCTCGATGGGCTTCGAGATCTCGTCTTTCTTCAGGGCGAACGCCGCGACAGCGACCTTCTGGTCGATCATCTCGGCTTTGGTGACTATGCCAAGGTCGATGTCCTTATCCTTGAAGCCAAGCTTGGCCGCGGCCTCGACGAAATCCTTGGCCTTCGACAGTTCGGCGTACGCCTTGTCGGCTGCGGCTTTGTCGGGGAAGGCGACCTGCTGCAGCTTGCGCTTTTCGGGCGTGTCGAAGGTCGCCTTGAGCTCTTCGTAGCGGGCCTTGACGTCCTCGTCCGTGACGGGGATCTTGGCTTTCATAGCGTCGCGCGTCAGCAATAGCATGGATACCTTGCGCAGCGCCGGCGTCATGAAGTTACGCTTGTTGGCCTCAAGATATTTCTTCAGCTCGGCGTCATCAGGCTCGGTCACCTTGACGACCTTCGCGGCATCAATGGTCACATATTCGACCACGCGCTGTTCGGCGCGGTTGCGATGCGTGAGGTCGATGTAGGCTTGCGGCACGGACACGGCGGCGGCGATGGTTTCGGTCAGTTGCTCGCGCGCCTCGTCGCGACGGCGCATGGCGATGAAGCCCTGTTCGGTCAGGCTATTGGCGCGCAGGATGGCGTCAAACTGGGGTTTTGAGAACTTGCCGTCGGCGCCGAAGAACGAGGGCTCGGTGCGGATGCCGTCTGCAATGGCGGCGTCGGACACCCTGAGGCCCATGTCCTTGACCTGCTGGTCAATGGCGGCCGCTCCGATCAACTCGTTCAGCACCTGCTGGTCGATGCCGAACATGGCGGCTTGCTGGGGCGTCAGCGTGCGGCCACCAAACTGCTGGGACATCTGGCGCATACGGTTCTGGAACGCGCGCTGGAAATCATCCGGCGTGATCTCGGCGCTGCCGACCTTGGCGACATAGCGCGCGCCTTGCTGGCGGACAGCGCCATCGATGCCGAAGAAGGCGAGGCCAATGATCAACAGCGGGAACAGGATGTAGACCCCGAACTTGCCTGCAATGCCATGGCGAAAATTGTCGAGCATGTGTGTTCCAGTGCGCGCGATCGATGACATGCGTGAGACGCGCGAAAACCACACACAGCCGGACGTCGCCGCCCGACCATCGATCTCCACGCGTCAAGGGTTGACGCAGCCAGCCCTCCTATTAAGAACCCAGCGACGCCGAAGCAAGCTCAGCCCGGAACCGATCGATGCCTATTCGCCCCCTCGTCGCCGGCAACTGGAAGATGAACGGCACCGCCGCCTCGCTCGACGAGGCGACGAAACTCGCCGCAGGCCTTGGCGCGGCGCCCTGCGACGTGCTGATCGCGCCACCTGCGACGCTGGTGCATCGATTGGCCGAAGCCGTGCGTGGCTCAGGGGTCGCGGTTGGCGGCCAGGATTGCCACGCCAAGGCGTCGGGCGCCCATACTGGCGATACAGCGGCCGAAATGCTGCGAGATGCCGGCGCAACGGCTGTGATCGTCGGCCACTCCGAGCGCCGCGCCGACCATGGTGAAAGCGATGCGGTGGTGAAGGCGAAAGCCGAGGCGGCCCACCGGGCTGGCCTGACAGCGATTGTATGCGTCGGCGAGACCATCGCGCAGCGCAAGGCTGGGCAGACGCTGGCCGTCGTGCTCGGTCAAGTTGCTGCTTCGATGCCGGCCGCAAGCACGGGCGCCAACACGGTTGTTGCCTATGAACCCGTGTGGGCCATCGGCACCGGCCTGACGCCGACGGCCACCGATGTCGCCGAAGTCCACAAGGCCATCCGGGGCGCGCTGGTGAAGGCCTTTGGCGACGCCGGCGCCACAATGCCGATCCTGTACGGCGGCTCGGTCAAGCCATCAAACGCGAAAGAACTGATGAGCGTTGCTGACGTCAATGGGGCATTGGTCGGCGGCGCGAGCCTCAAAGCCGACGACTTTCTCGGCATCATCGCAGCGTATCGCTGAGGTGGTCTTTCACGCCGGATAAGCTCAACGGAAGGCGAGGCACATGCCAGCAACGCCGACACGCCCAACCCGGCAACCCATTACGCCGCCGACAGGCCGCGTCGGGCCATTCATCCAGGCGCTCGCCGCCAAGCACGGTATTGTCTACGAAGAGACACAAACCGACCGCACGGCTGACACATACCTCCGGCTATCGGACGGGGGGGAATCTGAGACCGATGCAACAGAGCACCTTCTGCTGGCTCTTTATCGCGCAGGTGTCATTACGGATCAGGAAGAACTCGACTTACACGATGCTTACATTCGCAACGACCTCGGGCTAACCTGAGGCGAGCAATGTTCGATCCATTCGAGGAGTACGAAGAGCGAGGCTATCTTCAGAACGTGAAGGGCTACAAGACCGCCAGCGCCGTGAAACGGCTCGAAGATAACGAATACAAAAAGCGCCTCCCCTCGACACAGGCCAATCTCAAAGCCGTCCGCGCCATTGGCTACAAAACGCTGCTCGCAACGCACCAGAAACTGTTTGGATCCGTCTACCCTACATGGGCTGGTATGGACCGCCTTGCGACCACGCCGACAACAAACGTGATCAAGGGTCGCGTGCGTTTTGCCCCACCATCAGACATTCAGCGCGCGGCGCAATTTGGTCTCGATCTCGCGCAAGACCCAGTGAAAATGGCGGCGCAGCCGGGCACGGTCATGGGCTATCTGGCCTTCGCGCATCCGTTCCTTGAAGGCAACGGTCGGACATTTCTCGCGGTTCACAGCGAAGTGGCGCGCCGCGCGAGCATCTCGATCGATTGGCAAAACATGGACCGCGAAGGCTATCTGGCAGCGTTGACCAAGGAAATCACGCTCCCCGGCGACAGCCATCTCGACACATTCCTGAAGGCATTCGTGCATCCGAACCCTGCCCAAGAGCTCGTTGTCGATCACTAACCCGTGTTCAATCCTCCGCGGCCTCAGTCTCGCGCGCTTGCTCATCCAGACCCAGCCCTTAAGAGTGAGCCACAGAATGCCGACGCGCTAGTTGCGAAAGGTTGAGAGCAGATGTTGTTTCGCGCCGTTCTGATCGCCCCGAGCCTGATCGTACTGACGTGCGCGACGGCCGCTGCTGGTCCGCTCGATCCGGAAGCGTGCGGCAAGCTCAAGGGGCAACTGGCGGGGCTTGATGAGCAAGGCGTCAAGGCATTCATCGACAAGGGACCGGAGGCTGCCAAGGGAACCGCGTCGAAGGAGCAATTGCGACAGGTGCGGCAGTATTTCGATCTGCTGGGCAACTTCCGTTTCCGCTGCCCGCAAGACACGCCGTTTGTGGTGCTCAAGCCCTTGCCGCCCGAGGATCCCGCCGAAGTCGCAGCGGCGGGGGCCCCGATCGAGGCTGGGTCGCCTGGGATAACATTGCCAGCCGGAGTGGCGGCGGCAACTGTTGGACCCATCGTGCCCAGCGCGCCGCGCAAACCCGCTGTGCCGAAGAAGGACGCCGCAAAATCCGCATCTGCTGCAACGGCATCGCAACCCGCGACACCTGGGGCCGCCGCGCCCGCGGCCAAAAAACCGCCAGCCGCTCCAAAGGTCGCAGTGCCCGCCGTGCCCACGCCCCAGGCGGCACCGACCGCGCCAGACGCCCCCGCCAAGGCGAAGCCGAAGCCAAAGTCCGATGACGCCTTCCGGCCGCCCGCCGCGGCAACCCCGGCTGCGCCTGCAGCTGCCACACCCGCTCCAGTGCCGCCTGCGAAAGCGCCGTGACCGCACGGCTGAAACCCGATAGCGTCGCGCCGGATGCAGTTCACCGAGCGCGCCGCCATGCCGAACATTTATGATCAGGACCTGCCGCAGAACGCGGCCAACCACCAACCGCTGACCCCGCTCTCCTTTTTGGAGCGCGCAGCACACGTCTATCCCGACCATATCGCCGTCATTCACGGCAACCTGCGCCGTCCGTACCGGCAGCTGTATGCGCGGGCGCGGCAGCTCGCGTCAGTGCTGGTCACTGCGGGCGCGGGGGCTGGGGTGACGGTTTCGGCCATGCTCGCCAATACGCCTGAAATGCTCGAGATGCACTACGGCGTGCCCATGACAGGCGCAACGCTGCATACCCTCAACACGCGGCTGGATGCCGCTCAGATCGCCTTCCAACTCGACCACGGTGAATGCCGCGTGCTGGTCACGGATCGCGAGTTTGCGCCAACCATCAAGGCGGCCCTCGCGCTCGCAACCGTTAAGCCGCTGGTCATCGACGTCGATGATCGCGAGTTCCCGCAAAGTGGCGAAACGCTCGGCACTGCCACCTATGAAAGCTGGATTGCGGGCGGCGATGCCAACCACGCCTGGCGCTGGCCAGCAGATGAGTGGGAGGCCATCGCGCTCGGCTACACCAGCGGCACAACGGGCAACCCGAAAGGCGTCGTCACGCACCATCGCGGCGCAGCGCTCATGTGCTACGCCAATGTGCTGTCGGCAAACCTTGGCAAGCACCCCGTGTACCTGTGGACACTGCCGATGTTTCACTGCAATGGCTGGTGTTTCCCGTGGACCATCTCGGCTGTCGCGGGCACGCACGTCTGCCTGCGCTGGGTGCGCGCCAAGCCGATATACGACGCCATCGCCGAGCACGACGTCACGCATCTGTGCGGCGCGCCGATCGTCATGTCCGCGCTGTTGAACGCGCAGCCGGATAAAAAGCGGGCGAGTGCGCACAAGGTGAACTTCGTCACCGCCGCCGCGCCGCCCCCCGAGGCCGTGCTCGCTGCCATGGCCCAGGCAGGCTTCAACGTCACGCACGTCTATGGCCTGACGGAGGTGTATGGCCCGGCCGTGGTCAACGAATGGCACAGCGCATGGGATACCCTGCCACCCGCGGAGCAGGCGACCAAGAAAGCCCGCCAGGGCGTACGCTATGCAGCGCTGGAGGCGCTCTCAGTCCGCGACCCCGTGACCCTGCAGGCCGTGCCCGCCGATGGCGAGACGCTCGGCGAGGTCATGTTCCGCGGCAACATTGTCATGAAGGGCTACCTCAAGAACAAGGCGGCCACCGAAGAGGCCTTCGCTGGCGGCTGGTTCCATTCGGGCGATCTCGGCGTGATGCATGCCGACGGCTACGTGCAGCTGAAGGACCGCTCCAAGGACATTATAATCTCGGGCGGCGAGAACATCTCCTCGATCGAGGTCGAGGACGTGCTGTTCAAGCATCCAGCCGTGGCCATGTGTGCGGTTGTCGCCAAGCCCGATGAAAAATGGGGCGAAACGCCGTGCGCCTTCATCGAACTGCGCCCAGGCGTGCCGGCGCCCTCGGCCGAGGACATCATCGCCTGGTGCCGCCAGCATCTCGCGGCCTACAAATGCCCGCGCTACGTGATGTTCGGCGAGGTGCCCAAGACCAGCACTGGCAAGATTCAAAAATTCCTGCTGCGCGAGCGGGCAAAACTGTAATACCGGCGGGCAAGACATTTTGACCTATCACATCCAACCTTTACCTCCGTCCGCATGGCAAGAGTGCCAATCCACGACAGGTAAGGATCCCGGAATACCTGCCGCGCCTCGGCGCGACAGGTATTCCGGGATGACGAGGATAGTCAGTCACAAATTTTGGCCGCTGGTATAAAACGAGCCCTTCAAGGAGACACCCATGCCCGCCTACACCATCTTCACCATCACCGTGACCAACCCGACGCGCTATGCGGACTACGCCAAGCACACGCCGCGCATCATCGCGCAGTATGGCGGCCGCATGATCGTGCGCGGCGGCGAGCCGGAACTGACGGAGGGCACCATGCCCGGCCAGCGCGTGGTTGTGTTGGAGTTCCCCGACCGGGCGGCGGCCAAGCGGTTCATGGTCTCGCCCGAGTATCAGGCGATCATCGGCATCCGCAAAGAGGCGAGCGTGACCAGCATGGGCGTCATCGTTGACAGCTTCGCGCCGGAGGCGTGGGCCGCAGCCGTGGCCGAGAGCAACAAGCACGGCTGAGGTCGTTAAGGTCTATCACGGCGGCTCAAAAAGCGGTGATCTGACGACCTCGTGAGACCGTGTGACCACGCTATGCGCTAAGGTCACGTCATCGCTTCAGGGGCCTATCATGACCATCCTCACCCGCCGTATCGCCGTGCAGCTCGCCGCAGGCGCCTTTGCTCTTTTCTCGGCCCACCCAGCCATGGCTTCCCCAGAAACGACGTTTTCAAAATTCACAGCCGGCAGCACCGTGACCGTCGACCACAGCATCTGGGACAAGCAGACCAAAGCCTACATCAAGCCTGACGCCACCAACCTCAATCGCGGCGACTACAAGCGCTGGAAGGCTGAGGGCCACAAGGACCTCAAGGCCTACTTGGTAATGTTGCAGGCAACCGACACGTCCAAGCTCGACAAGCCCGAGCAGTTCGCGTTCTGGTCCAATCTCTACAACGCGCGCACCGTCGACATCGTGCTCGACAAATATCCAGTCAAATCGATCAAGGACATTTCGCTCGGCGGCGGCTTGAAGGCGCTGGTCGGTGGCGGGCCGTGGCAGGCCAACACGATGAAGGTCGCTGGCTTGGATCTCAGCCTGGATGACGTCGAGCACAAGATCCTGCGCGCCATCTTCAAGGACCCGCGCGTCCACTACGCCGTCAATTGTGCCAGCTATGGCTGCCCAAATCTGCAGGCCGGCGCGTTCACCGGCGCGCTGCTGGAGCAGCAGCTGGAAGCTGGCGCGAAGACGTTCATCAATCATCCGCGCGGCGTGTCTGTGGAGGGCGGCAAAGTCAAAGCGTCGAACATCTACACATGGTTCGTGGCTGACTTCGGCGGTACGCCCGCCACCGCCCTCGATCACATCCGCAAGTATGCCGAGCCAGCGCTGAAGCAAAAGCTCGAGGGCATCACGACCATCGCGTCCTACGACTATATCTGGACCTTGAACGACGTCACGAAATGAGCACACGATCGGCATTGCCAGCGACGTTGGCCCTTCATTTGCATTGTAAAAGCCGCTAGCCTCCCACAACGACAGCCCGAACTCATGAGGCTGTGCGAACCACTCTGGGAGGAGCGGCAGCATGCAACGTCTATTCACTCTGATCGCAACGGCCATCGCCGCCGTAAGTCTCGTCGCGGCCAAAGCCTCGGCCCAAGACAAATGGCCTTCGAAACCCGTCACGGTCGTCGTGCCGTTCGCGGCGGGTGGCAACACCGATGTCATGGCGCGCATCTTTGCCGATCACCTCTCAAAGCGGCTCGGCCAGCAGTTCGTGGTCGAAAACAAAGCCGGTGCTGGCGGCGTCACCGGGCTGAACAGCGTCGCGAAATCCACGCCTGACGGTCATACGGTTGCGGTCGGCACATCCGGGGGGCTCGCGATCAATCCTGTGCTGATCAAAGACAAGATGCCTTACAACATCGAGAAGGACTTCACATTCCTCTATGGCATGGCCGCGCAGCCGAACCTCTTCGTCGTCCACCCGTCCGTGCCGGCCAAAACCATGCCGGAGCTGATTGCCTGGCTGAAAGCCAATCCGGATACGCCCTATGCCACCTCGGGCATCGGCACATCGCAGCACATCTGCGGCGAGATGTTCGCCCTGGCGACCGGGGTCAAGATTGTGCCCGTCGCCTATCGCGCCTCGAACCAGTCGCTGCAGGACCTGATCGGCGGGCAAATCAAGCTGGCCTGCGATAACTATGCGGTCGCCATCGAGCAGGTGCGCGGCGGCACCATTCGCGCCATCTCGGTGACCTCGAACGGGCGCTATCCCCTGGCCATGGATATCACGCCGACGTCGGACACGTTGCCGGGCTTCGAGATGATGCCGGCGTTCGGCTGGGTTGGCCCTGCAAACATGCCGGCTGAAATCGTCAAGAAGCTGATCGACGAACTGGTCGCTGTCGGCAAAATGCCTGAAGTGCGGACCGCGATGGAGAAATTCGGCGTGCAACAGACGGAACTTGCGGGCCCCGCCTATGAAGAGGCCGTGCGCAAGGAGCGTGCAGGCCACGCGATCACCATCGAGAAGGCCGGCATCAAAGTGCAGTGAGCGTGATCCGATAAGGTGTCTGACCAAAGGCACCAAACCCCATTGCAACGTCGGCACAATCGGCCACGTGGACCATGGCAAGACAACGCTGACAGCAGCGTTGACACGGGTTTCGGCTGACCGCGGCTGGGGCAAGTTCGTGCCCTATGCTGATGTCGCCAAAGCCTCGGCCGACCAGGGCACACGCGACGCGACCAAGATCCTCACGATTGCCACGGCCCACGTCGAGTTCGAAACGGCCAACCGCCACTACTCGCACGTCGATTGTCCGGGTCACGCCGACTACGTGAAGAACATGATCACGGGTGCGGCCCAGATGGATGGCGCGATCCTCGTCGTGTCGGCTGTCGACGGCCCGATGCCGCAGACGCGTGAGCACATCCTGCTCGCGCGCCAGATCGGCGTGCCCAAGATCGTCGTGTTCCTCAACAAGTGCGACGTGGTGACGGACGAAGAGCTCGTGGAGCTGGTCGAACTCGAAGTGCGTGACCTGCTCACGCGCCACGGCTTCGACGGCGACGCCGTGCCGATTGTTCGGGGTGCTGCGATGCAGGCGCTGTCGGGCGAGAAAGGTCCGCTTGCGGACGAGGCCATCGTGCGCCTGTTCGATGCGCTCGACGCGACGGTTGCTCCGCCTGTCCGCGCCAACGACGCGCCGTTTCTGCTGCCGGTTGAAGGTGTGCACACCATCACCGGTCGCGGCACGGTCGTCACGGGTGTGGTCGAGCGCGGCACGCTGAAGGTCGGCGACGAGGTCGAAGTGGTGGGTCTCGGTGGGGACAGAAAAACTGTCGTCACCGGCATCGAGACTTATCAGAAGATCCTCGACGAGGCGCAGCCCGGCGACAACGTCGGCCTGCTGCTGCGTGGCATCGAACGAGATGTCATGCAGCGGGGCCAAGTCATCGCCAAGCCTGCGAGCGTCAGCGCGCACACGCAGGTGATGGCGGAGGTCTACGTGCTCACCAAGGATGAGGGCGGCCGTCACACGCCGTTCTTCTCCAACTACAAGCCGCAGCTCTATTTCCGGACCACCGACGTGACCGGAACCGTGCAGCTCGCCGACGGCTTGGAGATGGTGATGCCCGGCGACAGTGCGGTGGTGACCATCACGTTCGAGAAGCCGATCGCGATCGAGGCGCGCTCGCGCTTCGCGATCCGTGAGGGCAACCGCACGGTCGGCGCTGGCGCGGTGACGAAGGTCATCGTGTAGCCGGCAACAGCGGCGGGTGCGTGGCTCAGGTCATCTGCGCACCCGCTGTCATGCCTTCGGCCCCGCCTGTGTCTCGGCGCCGACCATCATGATCTTCTGCCAGACCTTCTGCGACAGATTCGTGGTCAACCGTTCGATGTCGGCCACAGCGTCGGTCACGACTGCGTCAGGCAGGCTCTGCGCATAAAGCGCGGCAACCTTGGACGTCAGCGACAGCATCTCGGAGCAATAGTCGAGATAGCGCACCAGTTCCGCTGGCGTCATGGTGCGCGCCGGCGAGTGCTGGGTTGGCGGCAGATGGCCGACCACTAGGCTCGGATCCTTGGTCAGCTGATGCATGTCGATGACATGCACAATTGAGCGCAATTCGTGCAGTGCCGTCAGCGAGCGCCGCCGCTTCAGGCGCTCCTCGACGGTTGCCAGAAACAGCAGCAACGCGCCCGTCAGCACCAGGATGTTCATCGAGGCTTCGACGCCCTGCAGCACGGTGTAGATGTTGTCTGCATTCGTCTTGGTGAAGTCGATGTAGGGCAAGATTTGCGACAGCAACCAGATGGCCGCGAAGATCAGCAAGCCAACGCCCGTCCGCAGCAGATAGTTGCGACGCTCGATCTTGACGACGCGCGCCTGAGTTTCACCAGCGATGCTGCTGAGTTCAGCCCCGACGCGCGCCAAGCTTGCAGACGGAAACCGCTCCTCGATGCGCAACTTCAGTTGGTCAATCGTCGCGACAATTTTGGCCGCATCGAGTGTGCGATAGTAATCGTGTTGGTCCGTTTGGCTCATGGCAATGGTACTCCGGGCAGCCGTTTCGCCGCCGCCCGCATGCAAATCAGTCATGGGCGTCGCGGGCAAGTGGGTGCGTGTTGGGCTGGACACGGACCGCAACCCGCGCCAGACGGGTGCCCAGAATCGACCCACAAATCCAGACCGTGCAAAGGAACGCCCATGGCCCTCTCACCCAAAACCAAAGCCGCCCTCGAGACTATCACGACGGCTACCATCACGACTGTGCTGCTCAAAAAAGGGCTGCGCAATGTCTGGATGCGCGGTGCGAAACCCATTGCGCCGGGATATCCCCGTCTCGTCGGCGAGGCGTTCACGCTGCGCTTCGTGCCCTATCGCGAAGATCTGGCAACGCCTGAATCGTGGTCGAAGCCAATTTCCACGCGCGGGGCAATCGAGGCCATGCCGGCGGGCGCCATCGCCGTGGTCGACGCCATGGGCAACACAGATGCCGGCATCTTCGGCGACATCCTGTGCGCGCGGATGCAGAAACGCGGCGTGACCGCACTTGTGACAGATGGTGTCGTCCGTGACCTTGCCGGCGTGCTTGGCACGAAACTGCCTGTCTGGTGCAAAGGCGCCGCCGCGCCAGCGTCGGTCACCAGCCTGACGTTCGTCGATTGGGGCCACCCCGTCGGATGCGGTGGCGTTGCCGTTTATCCCGGCGACGTCATTGTCGCCGATGACGATGGCGCAGTGCTGATCCCGCAAGCGCTCGTTGAGGCCGTGACGGCGGAAGGTCTCGAGCAGGAACGCATGGAAGGCTGGATCATGCGCGAAGTCGAGAAGGGTGCTGCATTGCCGGGCCTCTACCCCATGAACGCCGACACCAAAGCCCGCTACGAAGCCAGCAAAAAGGCCTGATGCCCTGCCGATGCACACCACAACGCTGGTCAGAGGTGCACGGATCGGCCATCTAGCTGGATCAAGTGATTCGTGGCTGTGAGCCCCATGCCCCTCGACCGCCGCACATTCGGCCGCAAACTCGGCCACAGCTTCAGAATGGGCGCAGCGATGGTGCTGACCGCCACCAGCGGACCACGTCTTAGCCATGCCGCTGGCAAGCCAACGGGCAGCGAGAGCAACGGCGGCGCAGTGCGCCGTCCGCCGACGCTGGTGGCCTTCGATACGGCTGGGTACATCGATGCCAGCGGCGATTTTTGGCACGTGCCATCGGAGATCTGGGCCTACGTGCCGCAGAACAGTTCGGTGCGTAAAGGTCTCGTCGCGGGCCTTCTGCGCAGCCGCTACGGTCTGGAGACGACGGCCGCCAACCAGTCGCTGTTTGATCGACGCGTGAACCTTCTGTTGGCCGACAATGTCGCACGCGTGACACCGCTCGTGCGGATCGGTTCAGAAGTGCCTGATTACCCACCGACGGGTGCCAACGGGCACACGCAGCTGAACACGCAGATCCCGGTCTATCCCGCGACACCCGTCGCGACTGGCGCGCGCATCCCGATCGAAGTCACCGGCGGTGTGGGTGGTGTTGTGCAACTGGTGCCCGAGGCGGGACTGTCGATCATTTGCGACATCGACGACACCGTCAAAGATACCGGCGTGCTCGACAAGCGCAGACTTTGGGACTCGACTTTCTTTCAGCCTTTCAAGGCTGTGTCGGGGATGCCGGCGCTGGTGACGCGCCTCGCGGGCAACGCTGGCGTTGTGCACTACGTGTCGTCCACGCCCTGGCACCTCTACGCGCCGCTCAGGGAATGGTTGGAGGCAGAGACATACCCGGTCGCCTCGCTGCACCTGAAACAGATCCGCCTGAAGGACGCGACGATCTTCGACATTTTCGCGAGCCCTGAGACGCTGAAGCCGCCGGTCATATCCGGCCTCGTCAAACGATGGCCGAAGCGGCGCTTTGTGCTCATCGGCGACAGCGGCGAGAAGGACCCTGAAGTCTACGCTGCCATCGCACGGCAGTTTCCGGGCCAAATCGCACGCATCTTCATTCGACGCGCGCCCGGCGACAGCAGCGGGACCGGGCGCTTCGAGGCGGCATTTACCGGCCTCGGCCGCGGCACGTGGCAGGTCTTCGATCAGCCTGGCGACGTGACGTGGTCGCCATAGCGGCCGGGCTTGAGGCCAATCGATCACGAGGATGTTGGCGCCGCCGCTCTTGTGGCATCGTGAATGACGGCGGCTCAGTCAACGTGACCAAACCAGATCTCGGTCACGGCATCGGATACGCCCCAACCGATGCCGTGCAATGATCCGCGGACGGCATCGAGCCGCGCGAGCATGGTGTCACGATCTGCTGTCTCAAGTGCCGTGACATGCGTCATGGCTTGCTCATACATGCGCACGAGAGCGGAATAGTATCCCTCCTCCTCCATGCCGCAGTCGCGAACCAGCCGCGTTGCTTCTTCGCAGTAGAAGACAGACAATTCAGCGATTCCCTCAGGTTGGCCAACAGCCTTGCGATAGTCGCCGATCGCCGACTTTGCCTTTGCGATGGACACGTCCTGGCCTTTGAGCACATCGGGATTTATCCACCGCGAGATGAGCGCCTTGAACGGCGCCAGAGGATCGCTTCCAACGCCAAGCCGTGCGGCCACGAAGGCTCGATTCTCGGGGCGCAGCGCATACAGGTCTTTCACGAGCCCGAGCAATCCGGCGCGATCGAACTGTGCAAGCCCCGCTTTGACGTCACTCCAAGTCGGCTGTTTTGGTTTCGCCATTGCTGTCGATCCAGTTGCTGTCGAACAATCGACCGCCGCCATACGCACCGCGCCTAAGCCGCCTTGCGCCGCTTGTCCTTGGCCGAGAGCGGCGCGAACAGCGCCGAAACATCGGCCTCGGTGAGTTGCAGGGGCTGGCGTGACGAGCCCTCGAAGAGGGCTTCAGCGAGCGCCGCCTTCTTTTTCTTCAGCAGCTCGATGGCCTCCTCGATGCCTTCCTCGACGATCATCTTGTGCACGAACACGGGCTTGTCCTGGCCGATGCGATAGGCGCGGTCGGTGGCCTGGTTTTCGACGGCCGGGTTCCACCAGGGATCGTAGTGGATGACCGTGTCGGCCGCAGTGAGGTTGAGCCCGGTACCGCCGGCTTTCAGCGACAGCAAGAACACGGGCACCTTGCCGGCCTGGAACTGCTTCACCGGCGTGCCGCGATCATCCGTATCGCCGCGAATGGTGACGTAGCTGATCTTCTCGCGCTTCAGTTCCTCTTCGATCAGATCAAGCATGCTGGTGAACTGCGAAAAGATCAGAATCTTGCGGCCTTCGGCGACCATCTCGGGCACAAGCTCCATGAGACGTTCGAGCTTGGCGGACTCTTTCACTTTCTTCGCCGCCTCCATTTTGAGCAGGCGCGGGTCACAACAGATCTGCCGCAGCTTCAGGAGAGCATCGAGGAAGATGATGTGGCTCTTGGCGAGGCCCTTCTTGTCGATCTCGTCGCGCACGCGTTTTTCCATCAGCACGCGCACGGTCTCGTAGAGATCACGCTGCGGCCCTTCGAGCTGGATGCGCTCGATGATCTCGGTTTTGGGTGGCAATTCTTTCGCAACCTGCGCCTTCGTACGCCGCAGCATGAACGGTTTCAGGCGGCGCGAGAGGAAGCCTTGCGCGTTCTGATCGCCGTGTTTTTCGATGGGCGTGCGGAACACGCGTTTGAAGGTCGTCTCATCGCCGAGCAAACCGGGCGAGAGAAACTCGAACAGCGACCACACCTCGCCGAGATTGTTCTCAAGTGGCGTTCCGGTCAGCGCAAAGCGATGCCGCGCATTGATGCGATGGGCGACTTGGCTGACGTTGGCCTTCGGGTTCTTGATCGCCTGCGCTTCGTCGAGCATGGCGATGTGGAACTCCTGTTGCGCGATCATGTCGAAGTCACGCACCAGCAGCGGGTAGGTGGTCAGCACGATGTCGCTCGAGGCGATCTCGCCAAAGCGCTCGCGGCGGTCTGCCCCGCGCAGGGCAAGCACCTTCAAGTGCGGCGCAAACTTCTCGGCTTCGGCCTGCCAGTTCGGCAGCACGCTGGTCGGGGCGACAATCAGAGCGGGCTTGTTCAAACGGCCTTCGGCCTTCTCGATACACAGGAACGCGAGCCCCTGGATGGTTTTGCCAAGACCCATGTCGTCGGCGAGCACACCACCGAAACCCGACTCGCGCAGGAAATTGAGCCATGCCACGCCTTCGCCCTGATAATCGCGCAGCTTGGCGGTGAAGGCCTTCGGCGGCTTGACCGGTTTCAGTTTGGTGCCGCGGCGCAGCATGTCGCCGAGTTCGCGAATGCGTTCCGCGCTCGCGGCCCAGGCGACGTCCTTGAGATCGAAGCCGGCCAGCGCCGCCGCTTCTGCGCGGTGCAGCTTAACCTTGCCATCCTTCACACGATCGCCGCGCGGGCCAACGAGTTCGAGCAATCCCCGCAGCATCGGCGCGATGCGCTCACCCGGCAGCGGCAGCAGGCGCTTGTCGGGCAAGGTCACGTACATGCGGATCTTGCTACAGGCCGCATCGAACTTGGCGGGATCACCGCGCAGCGACAATATTTCGGGCGGCATGGAGCCGATCATATGCGTCAGCTGCGAGACAATGTTGACGCGCTGCCCCTCGAAGGTGATGCCGAGTTCGAACGAGAACCAATCGATGCCGGAGCCTTCACCTGCCGCATCGGCCCAGAACTCCGCGTCGCCTTCGGCGATCCGATAGGGATAGTCGTCAGAGAAGGTGACCTGCCATCCGGCCTTCTCAAGGGCCGGCACGCGATCGTCGACGAAGGCGACGTGGTGATGCGGCGCATCCAATGCGTCGATGCGGCCGAAGCTGTCGAGTTCGTCCTCGGGCTCCAAGACAAGCGCGCCCGATTTTCCAGCGGGCATATCAAGCACGTGAATTTCGGTAACGGCGCCGAAGCCTTCGACGACGGCCGATTTGAAGGCGGATTGTTCGGCGGCCCGATCACGCGGAATGAGCACCAGCGTGTCGCCGTCTTGCGTCTCGATCGCCTCGCCTGGCGTCTCTCTCGTCACGCGGTGATCGCCATAGCCAAACGACAACTCCGCGATCGGAATGGTCGCCTCGCCGTTCTGCCAGTGCCTGGGCGCATACTGGCTGTAGTAGGGCTTGATCTTCACCCGTGCAGTCGACAGATGCAGGCGCGGAACCGGTTTAACAATGCGCGTCTCGATTTTCTCGGTCGCCTCCGGAAGCGGCAGCAGGGGCGCCGGCGCCAGCTCGACCGCCTCTGCCTCGGCAGCCGCTGGCACATCGGCGGCGCCCAAGAGCGGGGGCACAGATGGCTTTGGCTTTACTGGCGCGCGACGCGAGAGCGCCTCTTTCACGAGTGCCGCTTCGCCTGCGCCAATGGTCGGCGCGCGCGCGACTTCGACGGCGAGCGCCCTTGGAAGTCCCGTTGCGATCAGGCCGAGCTCGTTGGTTGCAAGCGAGAGATAGTGCGGCGGATCAAGGGCGAGCACGGCATCGAACACGACACCATCACGCGACACGAGCTGCAGCTGCTGCGTCGCTGCATCGCTGCGGGTCCAACGCACCTCGGCTGCAACCTCCGCGCCGCTCTTGAGCAGCGGCCCATCAACCGCGCCGTAATGCAGTCGACCTGTTTCGATGAGCTTCTCCAGCAAGCGGCTGGTGCTGAGGTCCGGCAGAAGCGGCACGGAAATCGAGGGATAGCCATTCGAGCGTGAGAGATGATCGAGCGCCCGCAACAACGCCATGTCGGCATCAGTCGCGTACTTCGCACCCTGCTTCTTGAGGCGATCCCAATGGGCGGGATCGACGTGGCGCGGATCGCGAATGCCAGTCTTGTGAGGTTGCGCCGTCATCGCGGTGATGCGCGCCAGTCCCGGTGCCCCCGCTTTGTCCATTGCCAGAACGAATCGCAATATGCGGGCAGTCGCTGACGCTGGTGCCGCCTCTGGACCGGCTGTCGCCTTTTCGATGCGCTCAAGCCAGCTCTTGGTCGCGGCCTGAAGGGCGATCTTGGGGCGTTGCGGCTCAAGCGAAACTGTCACTGGGCCAACCGGCGCAGGCGCCGCCGCCCGCTCGGCCTCAATAATCTGCATCACCAGCACCGCGGCCACGTGCTTGCAGTTGTTGCTCATCGGGCAGGTACAATAGCCGCGCACCTGCAGCTTTGTGCCGGCGCGTGAGAGCGAAATCGTCTGATGATAGCTGCGGCCTTGGTCGCCGAGCACGGACGCCGTGATGCGCGTGCCGTTGCCACTCACATCAGCTCGCCGGACCCCGCCGCGTTGGGCAATGCCCATGCCGCGCGTGACACTATCGCCGCCGAGCGCTGCAAACAGCTCGAACGAATTGAACTTGAGGTCTGCCGGGGCAGCTTTGAAAGGGTTCAGCAGATCTGCCATGGCGCGGTCGCTCCGCCGGCTCAAGATCGCGCGACCCTGTTGCAGCCAGCGCGAACTCGGTATGGCGGTCTTGTTGCTGCGGCAATGCGATGGCGCTGGTTGTCACCAGCAATCTGCGGGCAGCCCACGCGGGCCGCGCAAAAAGCTGTTAATTCTTGTCTTCGGGCAACAGGGGGAGCGGATACACACTGACACCCTCCTCATGCAGCGCTTGCGCCTCCTCAGGCGTCGCCTCGCCATAGATGCCGCGGGCCGGCACTTCCTCATGGTGGATCTTGCGGGCTTCCGCGGCAAAGCTCTTACCGACATACTCGGCGTTCGCCTCGACCTCTTTGCGCAGCTGGCGCATCGCCTCCAGAAGCTGCTTTTGCGACTCCGGCAGTTCGGCTGCCATCAGAGGCGCTGCAACCGGCACCGGGGCGGCTTTACTGCGCGACTTCGGTGCAACATCCGATGCCTGCTTGTTCTGCCGCGTGCCGCTGAGGCGCGGCGCCATCAGCGCCTTCTGGACTTCGGTCGAGTTGCAGGACGCGCATGTCACCAGCTTACGCTTCGCCTGCTTGTCAAATGCCTCGCTGGAGGCGAACCAACCTTCGAAGGTGTGGCCCTTTTTGCACACAAGACTGTACTTGATCATGCACGCGGTCTCACGCGCTTGGCGATCCCGAGAAGGATCTAAGGCCTGCGCACTATCTTGAGCACATATATAGCACGCCCGCGCCGCTGTTCCAGCTCTGGCCGATAAGACCTGGCCGACAAGACCTGGCCGACAAGACCTGGCCGACAAGACCTGGCCCCACCACGAATTGAACATGACGTTCGGTAAATTCATCTATCGCGGCACGGTATGACATCGTACGTGTCGCGTTGGAGGCCAAAGCATGCGTGATCAGCCCATTGTGTTGGCCGCGATTATCGCTGCGGTCGTTCTGTATGCTGTTAGCTGGTACGCGGTGCGCAAGCTGCCCACCGGTTGGAAAATCGCCTCGCGGCTCGGCGTGCTGGTTTTGTTGCTCGGCGCCCTTGGGGGCGCCACTGTGTGGTACCCGCCGAGCCGAGGGCAAAGCGCCGGTAAAAGTGCTGAAACCGCGCAGCCGCCCGTGCCAACGAACCGACCAACGGCGCCGTATGCAAGCGCTCCGGCACCGACGCCGCCAGCAGCGCCTGCGCCGCAAGCCTCCACGTCCGCCCCTCGACCGCAGATTACGACGTTGCCGCCGCCGATGCCAAAATCGGTCGACACCACACCGCGCGGTGGCGAACTGTGGGATGTCGTGCGCGTGTTCTTTGGCACCGACCGAATGCGCGGGCCCGAAAACAAGCGCCTAACCTATACGTCTGACCGTGGCGGGCGCCTCGACCTCGGCCGCGCCGATGTAACAGTGCCGAAATCCCATCAGGTGCCCAACATCGAGCGCCCCTTTGCCATCCGCGTGCCGTTCACCTCGATCACGCTCTATGAGGCCAGCGAAGACCCGACCAAGCACTTCACCATACGTGAGATGAAGGGCCTCACCCGCGACGCCTTCCTCGATGAGGTAAGGGCGCGGCTTGCCGGTTCGACCACCTTCAAGGATCGCGCCGTCGTCTTCGTCCACGGCTACAATACGGACTTCGATTTTGCCCTCTATCGCACCGCGCAAATGGCCTACGATTTGAAGTTCGATGGCGCGCCATTTTTGTATTCATGGCCCTCGGCGAGCGGCATCACGGGCTATGTGTCCGATCGCGACAGCGCCGAGCAGGCCGAGCCTTTCCTGCGCGACTTTCTCAACATGGTTATCCGCGACACCGGCGCAAAGAACGTGAGCGTCATCGCGCATTCCATGGGCAACCTGCCCCTATTGCGCGTGCTGCGTGACATCGCGCCCAGATTGCCTGAGGGCGTAAAGGTCGACCAGGTGATCCTCGCCGCCCCCGACGTGGATCGGGTGCTGTTTCAGCAATTGGCAGCAGACATCACGTCAGTCGGGCGCGGCGTCACGCTCTATGCCTCGTCCAAAGACAGAGCCATGACGGCCGCCCGCCTCGTGACCGGCGGCTCACCACGCGCTGGTGATATCCCGCCCGATGGCCCCGTGATTATGGCCGGCATGGACACGATCGACGTGTCTGCTGTCACGATGGACAGCCTGACACTCGGGCACTCGCTCTATGCCGAGCGCGACACGCTGATCACCGATATCGCGGCACTGCTGCAAACGGGGTTGCGCCCACCCGACAGGCGGATGCCAGCGCTGCTGCGCGTAGACACGCCACGGGGTGCCTATTGGCGTGTGCCGTAAGGGCGTGAGGTCAACTGCGCGCCATAAGGGCATCGACCAGCGGCATCGGCAGAATGCGGCGCGCAAGCGAGATAATGTGCGTGTGCGGCGAGATTTTGTAGCGCGCCTTCGGGCGCGGGCTTTCCACGGCGTGGATCAGTTTGGCCACGACCGCCTCAGGACCGAGTTTGAAGCGGCTGGCGGTTTCATTCTCCATCGCCGTCATGCGCTTTTCATATTCGGCACGGTGGGGGGAATTGGCGACGTCGACCGAGGCTCTGAAGGTCGCAAGCGTTGAGCCCATGAAGGAACTCTTGATCGGTCCCGGCTGCAGAACGCTGACCGAGATCCCAGTGCCGGCCATCTCCAGCCGCAAGGCATCATGGATGGCCTCGATGGCGAACTTGGTCGCGCAATAGGGGCCACGGTACGGCCCACTCACAAGGCCGAGCACGGATGAGCACGTGACGATGCGGCCATGCCCCTGGCGGCGCATCGCCGGAATGAGGCGCCGCGTGAGCTCATGCGTCCCGATGACGTTGACCTCGAAATGTCGGCGTAGAAGGTCTGCCGAAATGTCCTCCATGGCGCCGATAACGCCGTAGGCGGCATTGTTGTAGACCGCCGTGAGTTTTCCGTCTGTCCGCTTCAAGGCCTCATCTGCCGCAGCTCCGATCGACGCGATATCGGACAGCTCAAGCGCGATCGTTTCGACGCCGAGATCTGCCTCGATGCGCGCGCGGTCTTCCGGCTTACGGGCCGTCGCCAGCACGCGCCAGCCGCGCCCCTTGAGCTGGCGCGCCGCCTCGTAGCCGATGCCGGACGAGGTGCCTGTAATGAGAATCGAGCGCGTGTCGGTCATTCGCAACGCCTATGATGGGCACGCGGCCCGCGCAACGTTGAGGCTCCGATCTCACAATGTATGCACTCAATAATTGCATTGCATCGAATTGCATCAATTCGTTCAGGTCCGCTTTAACACCCATCGGATAAACCGTTCGGCATGGGGAAACCGATCACACCACTGCTGACCGTCGACTGCGTCATTGTCGATGCGCGCGGGCGCGTATTGCTCATCGAACGCGGCAATGACCCGTTCAAGGGGCACTATGCGCTGCCGGGCGGTTTCGTCGATCTTAACGAGACTTGCGAAGCCGCCTGCCGGCGCGAAGTCAAAGAAGAAACCAGCCTCCATCCGCGCGTCTTGAAGCTCGTCGGTGTGTACTCGAAACCCGGTCGAGACCCGCGCGGGCCAACCGTGTCGGTTGCCTATCTCGCACGTGTGAAAGCCGCCCGCCCTGTCGCCGGCGATGATGCTGTCGGGACGCTTTGGGCCGCCGAGTGGAAACGTCTGCCGCTCGCTTTCGATCACAAGATCATTATCCGCGACGCCCTCCGCCTCGTGGCAAGCGATAGTGCGCCAGTCCGCAAGGCCGGCAAGTAAACGCGTGACGCTCAAAAGCTGCCGCACCAACTCGTCGCGGTTGCGCTATGTTCTCTCTATTCACAGAGTGGAGCGTGGCGATGTCCGACAGCGTGCAATCCGCGATTTTCGAAATCCCGAGGAAGTTCCATGCTGA
>JANMGQ010000215.1:0-27191 GCA_031374735.1 Hyphomicrobiaceae bacterium
GTGCGCGCCTTCGGCGCGCATGGTAACTCTCCTGTAACTAGCTGCAGCGCAGCACGAATGCTGCATCGCAAAAATCGCCGCTGCGCGGCAGCTTGTTTCATAGATCAAGGTGTGCGCCGCACATGGTAACTCACCCCTTCAACACCTTCGCCAACGTGGTGCCGAGCGAGGCCGGGCTATCGGCAATCGCGATGCCAGCCGAACGCATGGCTTCGAACTTGTCTTCGGCTTTGCCTTTGCCGCCTGAAATGATGGCACCGGCGTGGCCCATGCGGCGGCCTGGAGGGGCGGCGGCGCCGGCGATAAATCCGGCCATCGGCTTCGCGCGGCCGCGCGCTTTTTCGCGCTTGATGAACTCAGCCGCATCTTCTTCGGCCGAGCCGCCGATTTCGCCAATCATGATGATGGAGTGCGTGTCAGGGTCGGCGAGGAACATCTCCAATACATCAATGAAGTCAAGGCCTTTGACCGGGTCGCCGCCGATGCCAACAGCCGTGGACTGGCCGAGGCCCGCATCCGAGGTCTGCTTGACCGCTTCATAGGTGAGCGTGCCCGAGCGCGAGACGATGCCGACGTTGCCCTGCTTGAAGATGTTGCCTGGCATGATGCCGATCTTGCACTGGTCGGGAGTCAGCGCGCCCGGGCAGTTCGGGCCGAGCAGGCGGGACCAGGAGCCGGTCAAAGCGCGCTTGACCTTGATCATATCCATCACCGGGATGCCCTCGGTGATGCAGATGATCAGCGGCACCTCGGCGTCGATGGCTTCAAGAATGGCATCGGCCGCAAACGGAGGTGGAACATAGATCGAGGTTGCGTTGGCACCGGTCTTGGCAACGGCTTCGGCAACGCTGTCGAACAGGGGCACGCCTGCGAGTGCGGCGTCCGGATGTTTGGAGCCGCCTTTGCCAGGCGTTACGCCGCCGACGATCTGGGTGCCATAGGCCATGGCTTGCGTTGTGTGAAACGCGCCCTGCTTGCCCGTGATGCCCTGACAGAGCACTTTGGTGGAGCGGTCAACGAGAATGGCCATGGATCGGGCGAGCCTTATGCTGCAAGTGCGCACTCCCTTATCAGGCTTCAGGCCGCGGGCAAGTGCGGCGAACGGCGGGGTGGAATGGAGCGTGCGCGGGTTGCGCGTCGCCGCCTTTCAGCTCTGAGACCGTCAGACCACCCAAGAGCACGCCAAAACCCGCTGGCAGTGCCACGCACACGGCCACCAAGCCAACGATGATGTGCTGAGCAAAGGCGATAGCTATGCCGATGGCCATCAAGCCGATGGGCCACAGTATGTAGCGAAAGCGGCCGCCAAGTCGGACGGCCAAACCGCCAAAGATCGTGCCACCGACAAACAGGCCGACACACGTCAGTGCGAGCTCCACATCGCTGCTCCTTGAACGTTGCTCACTCGGCTCACGACCAGTTCGAATAACTGGTCGCCGGCGTCATCAACCGCAGCCTAGCCAGGACCGGCCTTGCACTCAGCCCGCAGGCGAGTGCACCGGCGACAAAGGCCATCGCTGAAAGCCCGGCAAGCGCGCCGATTTGACCTCCAATCAGCCCGCAAGCTGCTGCCATGAGCAGGATCGGGGCAAGCACATAGCCGAGGATGCCGGAGACGTTACCGACCATCCGAGCGGCGACACTCGCAACCGCGCCGGCGACAAAGGTTGCAGCTGACGTCACGCAAAGAATGAGGATAACGACGAGCACGGTCGACTCCATGATCTAAGTTCAAATGAACGTAGTTCACAGCGCCGGCGAATGCAAGGCCGGCACTCCGCAACAGGGCTCCATTTACGGCCAGGATTAACAATCCCTTAAGCGGATCCCGGCGGCTTGGGCCGGCCAGAACGTGGCCGCTCCGACGGCGCCACCGGTGGGGATCGCGGGGCATCGTCGCCAACCGCAGTGGAAGACTCGCGAAACGCCACGATCAATCCAGCAAGGGAGAGCACGCTCAGCACCACGACACCGGCCCCAAGGAGCCACATCGGCAACCCGCCGGATCTTGATCGTGTGGCTGCGTCTGCACGCGCAGCGGCCAGCGTCTCTGATTTTGGCGTTGCCTCGATCGCAGCTGGCGGGGGGCGTCTGTCTGCCGCTGTCTTCGGCGCGACCAAAGCTTCGCAGCGCTCATAGCGGCCACGCTTGCCGTCCTCGGCATCGAAGGTCCGCTGGCGGGCCTGCCCTTCGGCGTGGATGCGGTTGCCTGTGGCATTGATGGCCGCGTTCAACTCGCCGCAGGATGATGCTGACAGCCGGGATACCGCGCGATCGATCTCGCTGCCGGTTTCGCGCCAGATCTCGGCGTGCCGGTTCTCGTGCTCCGTCACAGTCGACTCGATGCAGTCCCAATAAGCCTTTTGCTCGTTCGAGGCGAAGGCGCGATAGCGCCAGTCCGGCAGCCGGATGACCACGGCCACAAACACATCACTGCGCTGCACTCGGCATCCGCCGCCGCCTTGCGCATACGACCATTTCCAGCTGACCTTGCCGCCGGCCTGCCCGACGATGACCGAGCGCGAATGCATATCGCCACCCGTCGGACCCCAGCGCCGGATGCCTTGCCAGATCTGCTCAGGCGTCCCGTCGCGCGCGCCCACTTCGAAAAGCTCGATCTTTTCCTCATAGTGCACGTCCGCGCGGGCCAACGTCGTGTTCATACACGACACGGCAAGCAGGGCCAGGACGCATGCGCGTGGTGAAAGTGACATTGGCAGCGGCCCGCTCACATGATCCGGGAGCGCAGTAAAACAGGAAATGTTTTAAGAGCCGTTGTGGCTGTGCCGTTTTATACCGGCAGCGAAAATTTCTGACTGGAGACTTATCCCCACACTGTCATGGCCGGGACAAGCCCGGCCATGACAGTGTGGGGAGGCTCATCCGTCAATAACTTTGGCCGCTGGCGTTACGCTGTTGCAGATGCGATAGCCATGCCCAGACGCGGTTCTTGTGGCGATAGAAACGCCCGGCCAATCGCGAGATTGCCGGGCGCTTCGGTCGTCTTGTCAACAGTCGTCGTGGGCGTGGCTTACTGCAGCACGGCGTCGATCTTCTCGCGGTACTTCGTCACCAGAGCAATGTTCTCTTTGTACTGCACGGGCTGGGTGACTTTCAGCGCCTCGGCGAGTTCCTCGAGCATCTGCTTCTTGTCTGCTTCCTTGATGGTCTTGTCAGCTTTGACCTCTTCGATCTCTTTTTTGATCGCGTCGGTCGGGTCGGTGAACGAGCCATTCGACGGGTCGATGCCGGCCATCACCATCGAGATATTTGCGGCCACGTCGTCATATTCGGCGAAGTCCTTGAAGCCGTGCTTCTTGGAGACCTCTTCCAATTCCGCCTGAATCTTGGGGTCGATCTTGTCGGACGTGGAGCCCTGCACCTTCTCGGCGACCTTGGCCATGTCCTTTTGAGCCGAGATAAAACCTTCAATCGCCTTTTCTGTCAGTTTGACCTGTTGGATCATGTCGCTGGCGGCGATCGCGGGTGACATCACCGCCGACCCAATCGCGCCGAATGCGACAACAGCTGCCAACGCAGCTGCACTGAGAATACCTGTCATGGATCGCAGCATATCGATCATCTCCTTTGAGCCGGTTGACGGCGTCTCTTGTTCTGCCCGTTATGCGCACACCCACGTGACCAGACTGAGGCCGAGATGCGCCCTACGCACATTGCTACTACGCTTACTGCCGAAGAGGTCGACCACCTCATCGACGTTCACTTCCCCGAGATACACTTCGGCGGACGCGTACTCTTCATCGACACCCTAACGGCGCAGGGTGCGCGCGTCCGTCTCAAGTCACACCCAAAAAACCTGCGTCCGGGCGGAACCGTGTCAGGACCTGCAATGTTCACGCTCGCCGATTATGGCGCCTATGTGGCCATCCTGGCTCGCGCAGGCGTCGGCGGATTGCAATCCGTCACGACGAATATCAACCTGAATTTTATGCGACGGCCGCAACCCGGCGATGTCATTGGCGAAATCGACCTGATCAAAGTCGGCAAGCGGCTGATCGTCGCCGAGATCGCCATGTTTGCTGATGGCAGCGATGCACTGGTCGCACACGCGGTGGCGACGTACGCTATGCCCGGGTGACTCGTTTGCGACCACGCCCTGCCGCCGTCGCGCGTGCCAACACCCACGCCCGCTGCCAATGGAAAAAGCGCGGCACGCGTCGGCAATAGCGGCGATAGGCCTCGCCGTAGTGGGCCGCGAGCCAGGGTTCCTCGCACAGCACCATCAGCGCATAGACAGCCATCATGCCTGCGCACAGCACATAGACAGGCCAGCTGTCAGCCGCAACGGCGAGACAGCCGTAGACGACGATCAACATGGCGTTCTGTGGGTTGCGGGTCCAGCGATAGATGCCGCCTGTGACGAGGCCGTCGGTGGCGCAATAGCTGTTGTCACGCCCGAGGACGCGAAACGCATACATGAATAAAGCGACCGAACCTGCGAGTGCCGCGAGCGCCAGCAGGCGTAGCGGCGTCGACAGGCCCAGCACCGGAGTCCGCTCCCAAAGCGTCAGCCCGGCCGAGGCGACCGTCAGCGCGTTCAGCCCACGAAACAGCGGCCACCAGACATACCCCTGCCAGCTGCCATCGCCCGGAGTCGGCCAGATGCGGTGTTGCGGCATGACGAGTGACACAGCCAGAGCGCCGAGCAACGCCACCGCGGCGCTGACACCGATTCCAAACACCAGGGAGACCATCAGCTACCTGACCTGTGTCAGCGTTTGAACTCGAGCAGTCGCGCCATGTAGCGCGCAATCGGGTCGATCTCCAGATTGATCTGGTCGCCAGCCTTTTTGCGCCCCCACGTGGTGACGGTGAGCGTGTGGGGAATGAGATTGATGCCAAAGCTCGTGCGGCTCACCTCGTTGACCGTCAGCGATGTGCCATCAAGCGCCACCGAGCCTTTGGCGGCGATGAACGGCGCCAGCGTCTCGGGCACGTCGATGGTGAAGCGTCGACTGTCGCCGTCGTCGCGAATGACCGAAATGGTCGCGACGCCGTCGACGTGGCCTGTCACCATATGGCCGCCGAGTTCGTCGCCGGCTTTCAGCGCGCGTTCGAGATTGACCACGGTGCCCGGCTCCCAGCCGCCAAGCGTGGTTTTGGACAAGGTCTCATTTGAGACGTCGAGGGTGTAGATCGCGCCGCCCACGTGCGCGTTCAGGCTCGTGACCGTCAAGCAGCAGCCATCGTGCGCGATCGACGCGCCGAGGTCGATGCCCGCGGCTGCGTAAGGCGCCTGTATCGTGAACACGCCGCCTTGCCGCTCCACGACCGTGCCAAGTGCTGTGATGATGCCAGTGAACATGTTGCCTGCCACGCTGTTTACCGCACCCATAGCGGGCTCGCGCGGCAAGAGGCAATCGCAAGAACACCGTTGCCGGTGCCCAGGTGTCTGATCAGCGGCTTCAGCGCGATCAGACATCCGGACTATACTTCTTTCGCAAAGTGCGAGTGCCAATGCGCGAGAGGTTGGAGTATGCCGCCGCGCCTCGGCGCGACAGGCCTTCCGGAATGACAATGATGGTCAGTCACCAATTCTGACCGGTGGTGTAAGTCGGTCGAAATCACGGCCTTCACCATTTCTTTATTGAGTTGTCGTCTGGTCGCTTGGCTTGCTCTGAACACAGGCCCCCATGAGCATCGGTCGCAGCAAAACGTCGCGCGGCGTGTGGATCGCCACGGCCATCGCGCTTGGCTTGGTGCTGACTTATGCGTGCGGCCTTGCCGCGCTCTATGGCGGCACCCATGGCTGGATTGTAGACGCCACCGGATTGCCACGCACGAACGAGTTCACGGGGGTTCGGGCCGCTGGAGACCTCGCATTGCAAGGGCGCGCGGCGGATGCCTATGATTGGTCGCGGCACGAGGCAGCCATGGCCGCAATCGCGGGGCGCACGGGGATGGCGTACTTCCCTTTTCCGTATCCGCCGATTTTCCTCTTGCTGATGGCAGCACTGGCGACACTGCCATATCTGCTCAGTGCCGCCGTCTGGATCGGCGCGACCGGCGCACTGTATGCTTGGACGGTTGTGCGCCTGACACGTGTACGGATGGCCGCGCTTTGGTCGCTGGCAATGCCTGCCGCGGCCATCAACACGTTCATAGCCCACACCGGTTTTGCCACGGCAGCCTTGGTCGGGCTGGCTCTGGAGGCCATCCCGAAACGACCCATCCTGGCCGGTGTGTTTATCGGCCTGCTGTCGGCGAAACCGCAGCTGGGCGTGCTGATCCCGGTCGCACTGATTGCCGGCGGCTTTTGGCGTGTCATGGTATCGGCGACCGCGACGGTCGTCGGCCTCGTGCTCCTTTCACTGCTCTGCTTTGGCATCGACCCGTGGTTGGCATGTGTGGGACAGATGGCAACGGTCCAGGATGCGATACGCTTCGGGCATCCACGCATCGGTGATACCAACTACACCGTTCTGGTGTCGGCCTATGGGGCTGCGCGCGCGCTTGGCGCGCCAGATGCTGTTGCGACGTTGCTGCAGGCGATCGTCGCCGTGTTGATGGTGGTCGGTGTGTACCGGCTCTGGCGTTCCGAAACACCCTATGCGCTGAAGGCCGCGGGGCTCGTGTCTGCCAGCCTTCACGCAACGCCATACGTGTTTATGTATGATCTGCTGCATCTGACCATCGTGGTCGCGTTTCTTGTCCGGCACTCGGGATTGGCCGGCCTGCAGCGGAGCGACGTTTCTGTGATTGCCGGCGCGGGTGTGATGATCTGCTTGCCGATGATCATGCCGCTGCCTCTCGGCTTTGCAGCAAATGCGTTCGTCGGCCTGATCATATGGGCGCGTGTAGCGCCATATCTGAGTGCCGCGCACTTTGACGCGCGAACACCCGTAACGTCGGGGTGATCGGCCATAACGGCCATCGCTGAAACATCCATCTCGAAAAATCTATGATTTTGCGTGTCGCCACAAAATATCGATTTTGTCGTTGACATCAGAGTAGTGGTGATTGGTAAATCTCTCGGCCGTGAGGGAGCACGCCAGCGCGACGTCGACAGTCAGCACCACGAAATCTCATCGCGCCAAGCCGACGTCTTGCATGTTGCTATGTTTGGCCGGCTGATCCGACGCATCCTGAGCAAGTCTGCCCGATCGAGGACAAGTCTTTAAAACAAGCGGCATTCTTTGCATGCAGAACACTCAAAAAAAGACGCCATCCAGGGAAGAAACGCCATGAAACGCATCGCGCTTATCACGCTCACGACGCTGTTGATGATATCACCGGCTGTCGCCCAGGACGCCGTCCGATCGGCGCGCAGCCTGTCGCTCGCATTCGCCAACGAGTTGGCCGCCGAGACGTTGAAATCGTGCAAGAGCAAGGGCTACAAGGTCGTCGTTGCCGTCGTTGATCGCGCGGGCCAGATCCTGCCACTGCAGCGGGACGAAGATGCACGCGCGCATGCGATCGAGTTGGCGCAGAAGAAAGCCTACACATCGGCGATGCTCGGCGGCATGCCGATCAAGTCAAAAGACGAAGTCATCGGCGGGTTTGGTGTGTCGGGTGCTCCTGGCGGACATCTCGACCAGGAGTGCGGCGAGGTCGCACTGAAAGCCCTTCAGGCAAAGCTATGAACTTGGAAGCCAACTATCGACCGCATCCGGTCGTGCACGAAATGACCGACGCTTGCGCGCAGCGTCGGTGCGATCTTTCAAGGAGGAAACATGATGCTCGGAACCTCGTGCCGTCTTGCCCTGTCGGCCGTACTCGCGGCTGTCGTCGTTTCACCGGCGGCGGCTATCGCCCAGGACGCCTATCCGAATCGCCTCGTTCGACTCGTCGTGCCGTTTCCTGCCGGCGGGGCGACCGACGTTATCGCGCGCCGCTATGCCTTCGCCCTCAGCCAGGAACTCAAGCAAGAGGTGATGGTCGAGAACAAGGTTGGCGCAGCTGGCGCCATTGGTGCAACCGACGTCGCACGCAGCAAACCGGACGGCTATTCGCTGTTGTTTGGGACTGCGACGACGCAGGCTTTGCATAATCTGGTGGCGAAGACTCAAAACTACGATTCCGTGAAGGATTTCGCGCCGATTGCGCTGATCGGCTCCGCGCCTTTGGTGTTCGTCGCTTCGACCAGAACCACCGGAACTCTGCCGCAAGTGCTGGCAGAGGCCAAGGCCAAGCCTGGCACGTTCAGCTATGGGTCTCCGGGCCAAGGGTCATTCATGCATCTGGCGGCGGAACGCCTGAAGCAGGCCGCCGGTAATCCCGACATCGCGCACGTCGCCTATCGCGGCAGTGGCCCGGCGATGAACGATCTCGTCGCGGGTCAAATCCCGCTGATGGTCGATACGATTGCCACGGCATTGCCTCAACATCGCGCAGGTACCGTTCGCATCCTCGGTCTTGCCGCTGAAAAGCGCTCGTCCCTCGCGCCAGACATTCCGACCGTGGATGAGGCCATGGGACAGACGGGTTTTGCAGCAGCACTTTGGAATGTCGTCGCGGCGCCTGCGTCAACCCCGCAGGCGATCGTCGATCGCCTTCACACCGCGAGCTTGAAGATCATCGCCGATCCCGAGTTCGTCGCCAAGTTGACCGAACTCGGCGTGGATACGTCGCCACCGATGAAACCGGCAGATGTGCAGGCGTTCATCGTCGCGGAACGGGTAAAGTGGAAGCCCGTCGTCGATCAGGCCGGCATCGTACAGAACTAGTTGCGGCTGAATCGCAGCCGAGCAGACAATTTGGAGAGTGGGCTTGAGCATCGATACAGAAACTGTGCGTGTGCGCCGTGCGGGGCCAGACTTCCGCTGGCCGAATGGCGCCCGCATCGGCCTCGTCTTCAACATCGCCTATGAGGCCTGGTCGCCCGGCAAGGCGCCGGGCATCGGCCCGATGGGCAATGTGGGGATAGCGAAGATTCAACTTGGGTCGCGCTCTTCGTCCCTGCTGCCACCCCACAGGCCGTGGTGGACAAGATCAACGCCGACGTGGCCAAACTTCTTGCCGACACGAGTTTCCTGGAACGGCTGGCTGCCATCGGCTTCTTGCCTCTCGGCGGCAGCCCGACAGAGGCACAGACCTACGTCACGTTGGAAACGAAGAAATGGGGCGATATCGTCCGTCGCCTGGGCGTAAATCCGAATAATCGCCGATCGTTTGGGGGCGCTCTGGAACGTTCCAACGGTGGTTGAGAACATCGCCGGCGCTGGCGGCAACATCGCCATGGATCGGGTCGCGAAAGGCCCGACCGATGGCAGCCAAATTATGATTGTGCCGCCAGGGCTCGCCACCAACCAACTGCTGTACAGCAAACAGTCGTTTGACCCTGAAAAGGACATCCTGCCGCTCGGCTATGTGGCGAGCATCCCGAATTTGCTGTGCGTGAAGAAGAGCCTGCCGGTGAATTCCGTGGCCGAGCTGATTGCCTACGCCAAGGCCAACCCCGGCAAGCTCAACTATGCCTCGACCGGCATCGGTACAACAACGCATTTGTCCGGCGCGCTGTTTACGAAGATGACCCAGACCGAAATGGTGGTCGTGCACTATCGCGGGTCGGCGCCGGCCATGAACGATCTGTTGGGCGGTACTGTCGATCTGATCTTCGACAACATCGCGTCCATCATCGAGCAGGCCCGATCAGGCACCGTGAAGGCCCTTGGGATCTCAACGCTGAAGCGTTCGTCGCTTGCGCCGGAGTATGCGCCGATCGCTGAAACCGTGGCTGGATACGATATCCACATCATGGGTCGGTGTCGGCGTGCGCAGCGGCACCTCTAGTCAGCCCTTCCGCGAAGCCGAGCTCAGAACCAAAATCGCCGCGCTGACGGCTCCCTTCTATCCACAGATGGCGTCTCGACTGACGACGATCGCGACGTCGACGGATCCGTGGGCCACCGACGTCACAGCGATGCTGAAGGGAGCGCCCTGACGGCGCGGACGCAATGGATCAAGACATCGATATCCTCGTTGTTGGTGCTGGCTCCTGCGGATTGGCCGCGGCCATCGCTGCCCATGATGCCGGCGCCTCGGTTGCGCTGGTGGAAAAGCGCGAGCGGCCAGGCGGTAACTCCTCACTTTCAACGGGATCGATCCCGGGGGCCGGCACGCGCTTTCAGCGCGAGGCGGGGATTGCCGACGGCCCAGAGCACCTCGTCGCTGACCTGATGCGCATTGCGGGCGAAACAGACTGTCCAGATCTCGTGCGCCGCCTGTGCGAACAGTCGGCCCCAACTGTCGAATGGTTGGTCGACGTCGTCGGCGCGCGGCTGTCGCTGATCACGGCGTACAAGCATGTCGGTCACACGGTCGCGCGATTGCATGCACCGGTGTCGCGGCGCGGCCAGGATCTGGTCGACGATCTGCTGGCCGCCGCAAACCGCCGCACCATCCCGCTGGCGGTCGGCAACGGCGTCACGGCACTGATCGTCGAGAGCGGCGCGGTCGTCGGCGCGCACTTGAAGTCCGTCTCGGGCGAGATCTCGACCATCCGCGCCGCCAAGACCATCCTCGCGGTCAATGGTTACGCCGGCAATCCGGCGCTGGTGCAACGGTTCTGCCCCGAAGTCGCCGGTGCCCCCTATTTCGGCGCACTCGGATCCACCGGCGAAGCGATCGTCTGGGGCGAGTCCTTGGGCGCCGCATTGTCGAACATTGGCGCCTATCAAGGCTATGCAGCGGTGTCGGACCCGCACGGCAGCTTGCTGTCTTGGACCACCATCGAAAAGGGCGGCATCATCGTCAACGCCGCCGGCAAACGTTTTGGCGATGAAAGCGCGGGTTACTCCGGTTTTACACCGAACGTCATGGCCGAGGCGGCTCCGCGCTACGCGATCTTCGACCAGAAAATGTATGATGTCGCGGCGCTGGAAGAAGAGTTCGTCGAGCTGGCCCGCCACGGCGGTTTCAAATCGGCCGATACGCCACACGCGTTGGCAGCGCTGCTGGCGCTTGACCCTGCTGCGCTGACGGCGTCGATTGCTAAAGCCCAATCCGCCGCGCGTAGACAACGTGCCGATCCCCATGGTCGACGAGACTTCGGCCTCGGCGCACTTGAGGGCCGACTTTACGGCTGCCGGATCGTGCCCGGACTGTTCCACACGCAAGGTGGACTGGCGGTTGATGGCGATGGTCGTGTGCTCGACGTGAAGAAACGACCGATCCCAAATCTGTTCGCAGGCGGCGGCGCGACGGGTGGGCTTTCAGGCCGTAGCGGAGCCGCCGGATACGCTTCAGGCAATGGCCTCCTGTCGGCGATTGCACTTGGCCGCCTTGCGGGGCTTGCCGCCGCCGCAGAAGTATCCAAGGCGCGCACATGAGCCTGTCGCGTCAACTGACACAGACACTCCGGGCGATCCGTTTTGAGGTTATCCCGCCCGACATTCGTGCGTGTGGTCGCCTGCATTTCCTCGATGCTGTCGGCGTCGGACTCGCATCGGCTGGCACGGGTGTTGGTGCGCCCTATCTCAAAGCTGCCGAGGCTCTTGGCGGGGCCGCACGCGCGAGCGTTCTTGGATCACCGGCGAAGCGGGACGCGGCGACAGCCGCACTGCTGAACGGTGGCCTCATACATGGCCTGGAATTCGACGACACCCACACCGGTTCCATCGTCCATGGCAGTGCCGTGCTCGCCGCGACCGCCCTGGCCGTCGGACAAGATGCGGACGCGAGTGGCCCACAGATGCTGCGCGTCTTCGTGTTGGGTTGGGAAGTGCTGGTGCGCATGGGCCTTGCGGCCCCGGGCGGGTTCCAAGCGCGCGGATTTCAGGTGACGCCCGTCGGCGGCAGCCTGGTTGCGGCGTTGCAGGCGGCCGAACTTCTTGGCCTCGACGAAGACTGCACCGTGGCCGCACTCGGGATCGCCTTGAGCCAAGCGGCGGGCGTGTTCGAATTCCTGACCAACGGCTCGTCGGTCAAATCGATGCACCCGGGATGGGCGGCTCACGCCGGCATTATTGCCGCACGCTTAGCCGCGGCAGGATTGACCGGTCCGGAAACGGCGCTCGAGGGACGGATGGGACTGTTCAAGCAGTTCACCATCGACGGCGAAGCGGCGGTTGCGCGTTTCGCGGGGTCAATCGAAACGCTGGGCCGCCACTGGCACATCACGGACGCCGCGTACAAATTCCTGCCGTGCTGCCACTACATCCATCCCTATGTCGAAGCGCTCGATCAACTTGGCGCGGTCGCGCCTGCGGACATCACGTCCATTCATTGCCTGGTTGCTCCTGGCGCCGCGCAGATCATCTGCGAGCCCTGGTCGCTGAAGCAGTGGCCGACGACGGGACACGAGGCACGGTGGAGTTTGCCGATCGTGCTCGCTGCACGACTAGTCGACGGTTTTGTCGGACACGAGACGTTTGCGCATCCGGCCACTGCGGCGGTACGAGACCTTGCTCAGCGCATGAGCTGGTCGCCGCTGGAAACCAGCGCATTCCCTCAGCGTTTTGAGGCTGAGTTGGTCGTGACCTTCCGGGATGGACACGAGCAACGCTGCCGGATCGAGGACGTGCGTGGGGGCGCGACGCGGCCAGCGCCACCAGCGGAGATCAGGGCGAAGTTTCAAGCCAACGCGACGCTCGTGTTCAACCCGTCCACTGCTGCACGACTGGAGGCGGCCATCAATGACATGGAGCACCATCGCGTCGCCCATATCGGTGCGTGTCTGAATGTATGCGACGAGACCGCACGCTCAGGAATCTTGGCAGGAGCCTTGGGATGACGCACTTTGATACCGTGCTTTACGGCGGCGAACTTCTATTGCCCGGTGCCGATCCAGTGGCAGCCGACCTCGCGATCCGCGACGGTAAGTTCGCAGCCATCCTGTCGCCTGGTTCCAATGTGAATGCCAAGGAACGCATCAACGTTGCAGGATTGACTGTCTTTCCGGGCATCATCGATGCGCATCTGCATCTTGGCCACGGCAAGGATATCTCGCGCCCGCGCGTAGCGGCAGATGCAGCACAAGAGACTGCGGCAGCAGCCTCCGGCGGTATCACCACATTCATCCCCTACCTGATGGCGTCCGAGCCGTTCGACACCATATTCGATGACGTCCGTGCAGTAACCGAGGCCGGCGCACGGATCGACTTCGGCTATCACTTCATCATCTCAACGGAGGCCCAGCTTGCGGGCGTTCCGGCCTATGTGCGCGACTCCGGTGCGCCGTCGTTCAAGATTTTCATGAACAATCGCGGTGGCGAGGGAAAGCGCCTGGGACTGCCAGACATCGACGATGGCTTTCTGTTTCGGCTGTGCGAAGCGGCGGTCCAGCCTATCATCACGTGATCGCCATTGCGGTCCATGGTCTGCGTGGTCGTGTTGCCGTCGGCGGACGTGGTGCGTGTCACGTTACCCGCGAGCGAGCCGTTGGGGTTCAGCAGCTTGTTGGTGATCGTCGTCGCGCCGTTGTTCGATACCGTCACCGTCTGCGTTACGGCGTGCCCGCGCGCGTCGTAGAGCAGCTCGGCATCGGCCACCGTGCCGGTCGTGCCGTTGCTGCGCGTGAACGTGGTTTGGCCGGTGGTGCGGCTGCCGTCGGGCAGCACGGTCTCGGTTTTGTCTGCCGTCAGATTGATCGAGCTGATGCCGAGTTCGGCGAGCGTTTTTACGGATGTGTGCCGTCTGAATTGGTGACCACGATGCGGAAGATCGACCAGCGCGCATCGCCTGCATCCAGCAGGCCGTTGTCGTTGCTGTCGAACACGCTTCGGATGGCGACGAGGTCGTACGTGGCCGAGGCGTGCCAGTCCGTGAAGGCGATTTCGTTGCGCCCGGTGATGAGGCCGTCGGCAGCTTGGCCGCGCTCCAGTTGCCCAACCGCAACCGCATCGCCGGCTCGGCAGATCAGGCAGCCGTGCGCACTTCGCCTGTCAGCCAGCAGCCGATGTCCGCGGCTTTGCCATCGGCAAGCGTGACGGCGAGGCGCGATGGACGGCCCATGGCTTCACCTTGGCGCACACGGATGGTTCGGCGCGTGCCGATCAGGCCATAGTGGCGCAAGCCATAGATGAGCGCGGTCGCGGCAATGCCAGTCGCCGCATCCTCCGGAAAGCCCGAGGCCTTGGGAAACTGCCGCGCGTGGTACGTGCGTTCATCCTCCCAATCGCACGCGAAGGGATACAGCCCCGTCGAGCCGATGTCCTCGCACAGCTTCTCCATGCGCGCGAAATCCGGCGTCAGCCGGTTCACGGTCACGGGCGAGGCCAGCGGCACCAGTGTCTTCACGCGTGAGGTTGCCGCGTTGAGGATCGGCAGATCCAGCGTATCGCGATCTGTGATACCGAGCACATCGAGGATCGCCCCGCGGTGCTTCGGATCGACCGCGCTGATCTGGCCCTTTGGCTGTGAGATCGCAACCGCGCCCGTATCAGAAATGCGCGTGTGCACAACGCCAGACAGTGTTTCTATGCGCACGTCGCCAGGCTTCAGCACACCCTTGCGCGCAAGCAGCCACGTGGTGCCGAGCGTTGCATGTCCGCACATCTCCATCTCGTGGCGAGGCACGAAGAAGCGATAGCGCACATCGGCGCGTTTGGGATCGGTTGGCTTCATGACGAACCCCGCCTCGTGACCGTAGGTCTCGGCGATGCTCTGCATCTCTTGCGTCGACAGCAGGTCCGCATCGAGGGTGATCGGAGCGGGGTTGCCACCGCCGGGGCCTGCAGCAAACACATCGACGACTTCAGTCCGGATGCCGGTCATGATCGGCCTCGTGTCTTAAGATGTTGAAATGCTATTCGCTCAAAGGCCTCGGATGAAAACAGCCTTTGAGCGCCGCTCAGTGTCGCAGCAATGTACGCACATGGTCTCACCATGAGCAACGACTATCCGGCGGCGCTCTCGCGACGTCCAGGACGGAGCATCTTTCGACACGTGCCGACGCAAAGAATCCGCACGGCCATTGCCTCATGCGGCCTTCGGCTTGGCACTGATGGGATCATAGTTGAGCACGGGCGCGAGCCAGCGCTCGGCCGTCTCGATGTCCCAGCCTTTGCGGGCTGCGTAGTCCTCAACCTGATCGCGCTCAACTTTGCCGACGCCGAAGTAATGGCTGCCCGGATTGGCGAAGTAGAGCCCTGAAACAGCCGCGCCCGGCCACATCGCAAAGCTCTCGGTCAATATGATGCCGGCCTGCTTTTCGGCATCGAGCAGCGTGAATATTGTGCCCTTCTCCGTGTGCTCGGGTTGCGCCGGATAGCCTGGCGCCGGACGAATGCCGATGTATTTCTCCAGGATCATCTCGTCGTTCGTGAGATTTTCGTTTGGCTGATAACCCCAGAATTCGCGACGCACACGCATATGGATATGCTCGGCTAGGCTTTCGGCCAGACGGTCGGCGAGCGCCTTGCACATGATGCGTCCGTAGTCGTCGGTCTTGGCGAAGTGCTTCTCAATCGCGTCTTCCTCGCCGATGCCTGTTGTTACGGCGAAACCGCCGATCCAGTCGGCAACGCCTGTTTCTTTGGGCGCAATGAAATCGGCGAGCGCGGTGTGTGCGCGGTCCTTGTTGTTGTCGCGCGCGATCTGCTGGCGCAACGTGTGCAGCATGGTGCGCCGCGTCTTGCGATCATCGGCCGTGTACAGCTCGATATCGTCGCCGATGCTGTTGGCTGGCCAGAAGCCGATCACGGCATTGGCGGTCAGCCACTTCTCCTTGACCATGCGCTTCAACAGGGCCTGTGCGTCGGCGAACAACTTCGTTGCGACGTCGCCAACGACCTTATCTTTGAGAATACCGGGGTAGCGCCCCGCAAGCTCCCAGGTCTGAAAGAACGGCGTCCAGTCGATCGTGTCGACGAGCTTGGCGAGGTCATAGCTCTGGAAGGTCTTGGTGCCGGTGAACGTCGGCTTGACCGGCTTGATCTTGTCCCAGTCGATGCGAAAGCGGTTGGCGCGCGCGGCTTCGAGCGTGATGCGACGCTTGTTCGCTTCGCTCTTCAAATGGTTCTCGCGGATCTTGCTGTATTCGGCCGTGAGGGTCGCGAGATAAGGTGCCTTCTGCTCGGGCGACAGAAGACTCGAGACGACTCCAACCGCGCGGCTCGCATCGAGCACATAGACAGCATTGCCCTTGGAATAGTTGGGCGCGATCTTGACTGCTGTGTGCACCCTGCTGGTCGTCGCGCCGCCGATCAACAGCGGCACATGGAAGCCAGAGCGCTCCATCTCGGCTGCCACCGTGCACATCTCGTCGAGCGAGGGCGTGATGAGACCCGATAGCCCGATGATATCGGCATTTTCCCTCTTTGCGACCTCAAGGATCTTGGACCATGGCACCATGACGCCGAGATCGATGACCTCGTAGTTGTTACATTGGAGCACGACGCCGACGATGTTCTTGCCGATGTCATGCACATCGCCTTTGACCGTCGCCATGATGATTTTGCCGGCGGCCGGTTTCGAGGCTAGGCCCGAAGCCTTCTTCTCGGCTTCAAGGAAGGGCTGCAGATAGGCCACGGCCTGCTTCATCACGCGCGCTGACTTCACCACCTGCGGCAGGAACATTTTGCCCGCGCCAAACAAATCGCCGACCACGTTCATGCCGGCCATCAAAGGGCCCTCGATGACGTGCAAGGGTTTGTCGACTTCGAGGCGTGCTTCCTCGGTGTCTGTCTCGATAAACTCCGTGATGCCGTGCACGAGCGCGTGTTTCAGCCGCTCCGTGACGTTGGCATCGCGCCACTTCAAGTCGACGACTTTCTGCTGGCCCTTTTCGCCTTTGAAGCGGCCGGCGATTTCGAGCAGCCGATCCGTTGCATCCGCGCGGCGGTTCAGCACCACGTCTTCGCAGAGTTCGCGCAGTTCCGCTGGGATATCGTCGTACACGGCCAACTGACCGGCGTTGACGATGCCCATGTCCATGCCGGCTTTGATGGCGTGATAGAGGAACACCGAGTGCATCGCCTCGCGCACGGGCTCGTTGCCGCGGAAGCTGAATGACAGGTTCGAGACGCCGCCCGAGATGTGCACCAAGGGCATGCGCCGCTTGATTTCGCGTGTCGCCTCGATGAAGTCGACGCCGTAGTTGTTGTGCTCCTCGATGCCGGTCGCGACGGCGAAGATGTTGGGGTCGAAGATGATGTCTTCGGGCGGGAAGCCGACCTTTTGTGTTAGCAGATCATAGGCGCGCTGGCAGATCTCGACTTTGCGATCCTTGGTGTCAGCCTGCCCCTTCTCGTCGAATGCCATGACCACGACGGCCGCCCCATAGCGCAGGCACTTCTTGGCTTGCGCCAAAAACTGTTCCTCGCCCTCCTTCATCGAGATCGAGTTGACGATCGACTTGCCCTGCACGCACTTGAGGCCGGCTTCGATGACATTCCATTTGGAACTGTCGATCATCAGGGGCACGCGCGAAATGTCGGGCTCCGACGCGATCAGCGACAAGAACGTGACCATGGCGCGCTCACTATCAAGCAAGCCCTCGTCCATGTTGACGTCGATGATCTGTGCGCCGCTCTCGACCTGCTGACGCGCGACCGTCAGCGCGGCGGTGTAGTCGCCCTGCTCGATCAGCTTGCGGAACTTCGCCGAGCCCGTGACGTTGGTGCGCTCACCGACGTTGATGAAGGAGGAGCCGGAATTAGAAGTGGTCATATTTGTACTCGGTCTGTCGGCGTTATCTTAGTTTAGCTGGTGCAACTCCACCGGCGTCATCCCGGCGCAGGCCGGGACCTAAACATCCCGCCTACGCCTTCGCCTGTATGTCGATGCGGTGCAGACGGATCTTACGGACCTCAGCGATCACTTCGAAATCATTGTCGTTGTGGATCAACGGCACGCGTTGATCGATGGCGAGCTGGGCGATGCAGCAGTCATGGATGCTACGCACCGTTAATCCCTTCCTCTTCAAGTCGAAGTACATGCGGGCCGCGTCTGACCAACTCTGCGGTGACATCTCGACAAAATCCTGGACCTCCAAGTAGTCGTTGAAGGTCTCCCATTGAGCCTCTGATTTGCATCCTTGCAGCAGCTCCAGCTGTGTGAACCTGGAAATGCTGAAGTCCCGTCCGCGCAGAAAGCGGCGGAAACGCTCACGCCGAGAACCCAACTTGTCACGGAAAATCGGGATGAGGATCGACGTATCAACCAGCATCGTATCGCGTCCGGCGAGCCTTCTTGTGGTCGAACTCGGGATCGATATCGATATGTCCGACCAAATCGAGCAGGTCTTTCTTGGATCTGGTCTTGATGAGAGCACGCAATGCCATGTCGACGACTTCCTTCTTGGTTTTGGCGCCTGAGACCTTCATGGCCTCATCGACCAGCGTGTCGTCCAGATCGATGTTCGTGCGCATCGGAAGCTCCATGTGTATATCTCTACACATTGTACACATCACGGTCGGTGCTTTCAACCCGCCACAAACGCCTCGAGCCCGCTCAGCCGCATCTTCGGCGCGACCGTCGGAAGCTGCCTCGGTGCGTACTTCATCACGTGCTCGCGCACATGCGCGATGTGAGCGGGTGTCGAGCCGCAGCAGCCGCCGACCATGTTGACGAGGCCTTCGGCCGCCCACGGTTCGATCTGACAGGCCATCTCGTGCGGGGTTTCATCGTAGCCGCCCATGGCGTTCGGCAGGCCGGCGTTCGGATGCGCCGATATATAGACGTCGGCAACACGAGCGAGCTCGGCGACGTAGGGGCGCATCAGCTCAGCGCCCAGCGCACAGTTGAGGCCGATCGAGAACGGTCTCAGGTGGCGCATCGAATACCAGAAGGCCTCCGTCGTCTGGCCCGAAAGTGTGCGGCCTGAACGGTCGGTGATCGTGCCGGAGATCATCAGCGGCAATTCCACGCCCATCTCGTCGTAGGCATCGAGCACGGCCATGCCGGCGGCCTTGGCATTGAGCGTGTCGAACACGGTTTCGATGAGCAGAACGTCTGAGCCGCCTTCAATGAGCCCTTTGGCCTGCTCGAGATAGGCGCCGTGCAACTCGTCGAAAGAGGTGTTGCGGAAATCCGGTCGATTGACGTCGGGCGAGATGGAGGCCGTGCGGTTGGTCGGGCCGATGGCGCCAACGACCCAGCGGAGCTTTCCATCTTTCGCCTCCGCCGCATCGACCGCTTCGCGCGTCAACATCGCTGCGGCGACATTCATTTCGTGCGAGAGGCTTTCCATGCCGTAGTCGGCCATGGAGATGACCTGCGCGTTGAAGGTGTTGGTCGAGATGAGGTCCGCGCCGGCATTGATGTATGCCGCATGAATATCGCGGATAATCTTCGGTTGGCTCAATACCAGCAGATCGTTGTTGCCCTTGACGTCGCGGTTCCAGGACTTGAAGCGTTCGCCGCGATAGGCGGCTTCGTCGAGCTTGTGCTCCTGGATCATCGTACCCATGGCGCCATCGATGATTAGGATCCGTTCTTTGGCCGCCTGATGCAGGGCCTTTGTGCGTTGCGCGTGGTCCATAACTCGTCTCACCTTCTCGTCTCTGACATGTGCTGGCCAGCACAGCGGCAGGTCTCATCAGGCGGCAGTGTTGGAGTGTGAGTCTGCTTGTTCACGCCAACACATCACCTGGAGACCTCTTATGAAAACCGTCGGTCGTTCTCTCGTTCTCGCCCTCGCGCTGGCATCCGCAAGCGCAAGCTTCTCGTCGTCGGCGTCGGCCTATGGTCATGGCGGCAGCAGCTATTCCTGCAAGCGCTACTGCTCGTCGTGGGGGTGGTGCGGCTGGGGCGCGAACAAGTACCAGTGTTGCAAGGCTTGGTCGTGTCATTGAAATCGTGAAGTGAAATCGTGAAGTGGGTGTTGGTGTCTGACCTCGGTCAGACACCTGGAGACCAGAGCCACGGTGTCTGACCAGCGGTCAGACACCAAACTCGCCCCGCCTCCGCATTCAACTCGCCTTTTTCATCTCCTCGGCCGCGGGCTTTGCCCTGAGGCCAAGCAGATGACAGGCGGCGAACACGAGATCGGCGCGGTTGAGCGTGTAGAAGTGGAACTGGCGGATGCCCTCATCCACCAGATCCGCGCACTGTTCGGCCGCAACAGCTGCCGCAACGAGATGTGACGTCTTCTCATCCGCATCCAGACCTTCGAACTTGCGTGCGAGCCAAGGCGGCACGCTGGCGCCGGTGCGCTTGGCGAAGCCAGACACCTGCTTGAAGTTATGAATCGGCACGATGCCGGGCAGGATGGGGCACCAGATGCCAGCGGCGCGGCAGCGCTCAACGAAACGCAGATAATGCACGTTATCGAAGAAGAATTGCGTGATGATGCGCGTCGCGCCGGCGTCGACTTTGCGTTTCAGATGATCGATGTCGCTTTGCAGCGATGCGCTCTCGGGGTGCATTTCCGGATAGCCCCCGACAGAAATATCGAAGCCGCCGATCTTTGCGATCCCCTCAACAAGATCCGCCGCCTGAGCGTAACCGCCTGCATGCGGCTCATAGCGCGAGCCGACACCGCCGACGGGGTCGCCGCGCAGCGCCACAATATGGCGAACGCCGGCCTTCTTGTAGTCTTGCACGACGGCATCGACTTCGGCGCGCGTGGCACCGACGCAGGTGAGGTGCGCGGCGGGCGCCAACGTCGTTTCGCGCACGAGTTTCGACACGGTGGCGTGGGTCCGCTCACGCGTCGAGCCACCGGCTCCATAGGTCACTGACACGAACGTCGGGCTGAGTGGTTCCAGGCGCCGAACCGACGCCCAAAGAGCCTGCTCCATCACGTCGTTCTTGGGCGGAAAAAACTCAAACGAGACCTGGATCTCGCCGGAGCCAAGCAATCGGCTTTTCTTGGGGGCAGCTTGGATCATGATGCAGTCTCCAATTTGCGATTCTTGCGGGCGGCGGTGGTCCCAGGCAGAGCGGGCGCGGTCGCGAGCCACATTGAAACGGTGAGCTTATCGCGACTGTCGCCGGCCTTCGGCTTGAGGTGGCGGGATGTGACGCTGGAAAGGCCCGTCTCATCAAACCAATGACGCATCTGATCATCCGCGAAGCCGAGGCGTTCATGGGCATAGGCCTCACGAACATACTCAAGCGCGTGGGGGGCGAAATCGGCCACGAGCAGGACGCCTCCAGGCGCCAGAATGCGTGCCGCCTCCTGCAGCGCACGCTGCGGATCGGCGAGGAAGTGCAGGATCTGGTGCATGACCACGATGCCGGCCGACGCATCCGGCAATGGCAGATCGAAGATGTCGCCTTGGCGGACTTGCGCATGGCCGATGCCGGCCAGATCAAGCTTTGAGCGCGCATACGAGAGCATTGCGGGGCTCAAATCGAACCCGATACCGCGCGCATAGTTCTTGGACAGTAGCTCAAGAATGCGTCCAGTCCCGGTGCCGAGGTCGACCAGCAGATCAGCCTTGCGCGTGCCGATAACGTCGGCAATCGCGGCCTCCACATCGGCCTCGTCAATGTAGAGAGAGCGGATCTTGTCCCACTCGCCAGCGTGACGGGCGAAATAGGCTTGCGCGGCCGCTTCACGGTCGCGCTTCACGGCGTCGAGGCGCTGGCGATCGCGGGCGACCGTGGCGTCCGCGGGATCAAGGCAGCTGAGAAGGTGCGCACCAGCACCATCTCGGGCGGCGCGTTCAGCAAGATGAAAGTACACCCAGCTGCCCTCGGGGGCGCGGTCGATGAGGCCGGCTTCGTTGAGCAGCTTCAAATGGCGCGACAAGCGCGGCTGGCTTTGACCCAGGATGCGCGTGAGGTCTTTCACGGTGAGCGGGCCCGAGCGCAACAGCGTCAGAATGCGCAAGCGCGTCGGCTCAGCTGCCGCCTTCAGCGTCGCGACCAGAGACTGTGCACTTTCCAAGATCATCGTGGCAGACACACCTTCCCTGCTTCTCGCGCTTTAGACACAAGCATATAAAGATATCTTTATGTGTCAAGAGTGAGGCGGGACGACCGGTCGGATTTAATTTGAGTTGTCCGTTTGTTCGCGGACCTAGACTCAAGCGGGCCTGGACTCAAATGCGTGCGCCACGCGTGCTCTATCGACGACGCCGTTGCCGTCGCCGCTGAGCACCCCATCGATGGCTTCAGGCTTATGAACGCGGACGCGCCATCAACTCTCCGATGAGCGTTGGCAGATTCGCTGCGGCCGGGCGCATGGCCTGACGGCTGCGCTGCAACAATGCCATCTTATCGGTCTCTTCGGGCTTTACGCTGCGCATCAGAGCCGTCATCGGATCGAGCCGGCACTTGAGGATCCAAGCCATCAGCGTGGGGTCCTGTGACCAGCGATTTTGATTGCTCATGCTGGCCGCCATCATGGTGAGCCAATCCTCAGCCGCGCGCGGCGTCGGCACCGGCTGCGCCAAGGCATTCTTTGTGGCGTCGTCGGGGTAGACCGCTTCGATGTGGCCGATGAGGGCGGCGCTGAACGTCGGCGCAAACGACTTCAGCATCTGCAGCGCGATGCGGTTGCCTTGGAACACCGGCTCAGGCTTGCGATGGGCAAAGCCGGCCGCGGAGCAGTCGACATACAGCGTATTAGGCTGGGCGGAGACCTCGCCGTTGGCCAGGATGAGCCGGTTCGCCTCGATGCGCTTGACGCGTCCTTTCCGCACAATGTCTTTGATGCGCTGCAGTTGCGCGAGTTCCGGCCGCGAGATGGTCGCGCCGTGAAACATGGTCGGCTGGACGGCAGGGTCGAGACGTAGCAGGCCGCCGCATGCCTCAAGCCGCACGAACAAGTCGGCGACCGACATGGCTTGTCCCATGGCCTCCATTTGACCGGCGACGCTGCTCACTTGAGTGGCAAAATCGTCCGCGCCAAACTGCGCCGCGGCACGATCAATCCACCACGCGTCCCGCGGCATGATCCAGCGGATCCGATCATGCGCGACACCCTGGTCGAGTAACCACAGAACCGCATCCATGCCGGTCTTGCCGGAACCGATGACGCAGAACTTCGCGGGTGCGTGCTTGACTCGGCCAAGATCCGAGCTCGGAATGCAGGCGACCCCGTCCGCCACCTCGTAGGGGCGTTTGTGCGTTGCCGGCACCGTCGTGCCCGATAGAGTTGCATCCACAATTTTCTTGGCGCTGATTGTTTCCGTCTTGCCCGTCAGCAGCGACGTGATCACGCCGTCGGCATAGCGGCTCATGGGGCGATAGGTGACGCGGCCGCTGGGCAGCAGATGCTGATCCATCGTCTTTTGGTAATGGTCGAGAATTTCGGGCGCCGTCGCCTGATGCAGCAGGCCAGCATTGAAGCCTGACCGCTGGCGGCTGAAATCGCCGAGCGGGCGGGAATGGACGCCATAGAAGTGCGAGGGATGGTGTAGGCGCACAAACGGATAGGCGTCGTTCCAATGCCCGCCTGGGCTGTTGCGCTCATCGACGATCGTCACGGTCGCTTGGCTTTCAGCAACCAGCGTATCGGCAAAGCCAATGCCAACGGCGCCCGCGCCGATGATGAGGTAGTCGGCTGCCAAAGTGCTCATACCAGATCCTCGATCCAACGGGTACATTGTGCGGTATACATGGCACGGGGCCCCCCATCCTGGCGAGACGTTCGCGGACGGTTGCGCTGTCGCCCTTGCTTCCGCCGAAATTTTCACATCACCTGCGCACGTGTGTGCGCAATCGGACCCGGCCACGGGCGCGACTGGCGGCATGTGTTTAATGCGGCCGCGAGGATACCATGAAAGAACAAACCGCGCTCACGCAGCTCGTCGAGGGCAAGCTGCCCGAGATGGTGCGCTGGTATCACCCCTCCTTGCTGTTCCGGGTGGGTGTGCGCACGATTGTCTCGTCCGTGTTCGGGCAATATGCCGACCAGCGGCTTATTCAGGCGGCGACCGATCCGGGCTCCGTTCAGGACATCAAAGTCCGCTATGACTATTCAAACCCCAACGCTCCGGCGGCGCACCAACGCATCAAGGTCGATGCCAACGGCGCCTATTGGATCGACTACCTCTCAGACACCGGCGACGGGTTCGAGAGCACCTACACGATGGCCTATCTGACGGCTCTCGATAGCCTGCGTGTCAACGACGTCGACGGCAAGACGCGGCTCAAGCTCAATCACGGCGACATCCTGATCATGGGCGGCGATCAGTGCTACCCGCAGGGCTCGCGCGAAGACTACATGGCGAAGCTCGTGACGCCCTTCCAATGGGCGCTCGATGTGCCGCAGCCCACACGCAAGCTGTTCGCCATTCCTGGCAACCATGATTGGTATGATGGGCTTGCCGCCTTCGACAGTTTGTTCTGCTCGTCTCGCGGCGATCGCCTGTCTCCAAACGCCCTTGGCACGCAGATTGGCGGTTGGCAGTGCCAGCAACATCGCAGTTATTGGGCTCTGAAGTTGCCCCACGGTTGGTGGATCTGGGGCACGGACATTCAGTTCTCGAAGTATCTGGATAGCGCACAGATCGCCTACTTCGAAGCCAAAGCAGCCGAGATGAAAGAGGGCGACAAGCTCGTGCTGTGCATCGCAGAGCCGTCTTGGCTGCTGAACGACTTCGGCAAGCCGGACGAGGAGCAGAACTTCTACAAGATCACGTCGATCGCACGCCAAGCCGGGGCGAAGATCTGTGCCGTCGTCGCCGGCGATTGGCACCACTATGCCCGCTATTATAGTCAGCAACTCGACGTTCACTTCATCACGGCTGGCGGCGGCGGCTCGTTCCTGCACCCGACCCACGTGCTGCGCAACGACATCACGGTCGAGTGGCCGCAGCAGAATGCGCCGACGACCCTACCGGCCGGCACAGCCGGTCCGGTCACGCCCGGTTGGCACAAGGAGCAGGTCGATATCCGCCTGCGCAAAGCCGACAAGACGAAGGGCGTCATCGCCGATGCAACGGCCAAGGTGGGAGAGGTGGTCGAAGACGTCGTTGTCGAACCCATTGAAGAGGCGCTGAAGGGAAGGAAGTACCAGCCCCGCCTGATGAAGCCACAGGAGCCGAAGTGCTATCCCGAGCGCGGGCGCAGCATGTTGATCAGCCTCAGGAACGTGTTCTTTCCGTTCATGAATCCCGCCTTCGGTATCGGCATCGGGCTGATCTACTGGTTCGTCACCTGGGAGTTCTACACCCTCGTCGAGCGCCACGACATCTCGTCGGGCGAGATCGATGCGGTCGGCATCCACACGACGTTCTGGGGCGTCTACAAGTACATTCCATTCTATCTGGTGCAGGGTTTGCTGGTTTCGATACCGCTCGCGCTGATGTTGATCGCCATGTGGGGCTGTCTCGTCTGGTACGTCGATTCCGGCGCAAAGAACGGCTTCAAGAAGGCGTTCTCGAAGGTGACCGTGGGATCACTTCATTTTGCAGCGCACGTCATGACCATGTTTGCCCTTGGGCTCTTCTTCGTCATGGCCAACAATTGGATTGCGCCGCGCGTCGAGGCCTACGCAAACAGTGTCTGGGTCGCCAGTGCCACGCCGAGTGCGACGGGCAGCGTCGCCAAAAAAGTGCTGGAGCCGCTGTCGGAAGGCCGCGCACAACAGCGCGAGATGTTCGGCGACCAGAAAGCCGGGCGTAGCCTGCAACTACCCCGGTCGGCCCCGCCAGCGGTCGCACTGCCGGATGCGCAGGTGCCCTCTGACCAGAACAAGTTGCGCACCAAAGCCGTGCGCCAGCTGGTGGGTTTCGTGCTCTACCCGCTGGAGATCATCTTCCTCGGCGGCCTTGTCGGCGGCTTTGTCTGGGGCATGTATTGGGTGCTGACAGGCCTGTTCCTGCGCATGCATTCCGAGGACGCCTTCGCCGCCTTGCGCATCAAACACTACAAGAATTTCCTGCGCTTCAAGTTTGAGCCAGATAAGCTGACGATCTATCCGATTGGCGTCGATAAGGTGCCTGGCAAACGGTTCTGGACCGCGCGGGAGGGTGCCCGTAATGTGCCCTCCAGCAACCCTCGGCTCATCGCGCCGCATGATATCGCCGTGCGCCTGATTGAACCGCCAATCGTCATCTACGCCGATGGAAGGCAAACCTCTTGATGCCTGTTCTTGCTCGTCGCACGATCCTGCTTTCCCTGGCCGCGCTTGCGTCGGCAACAGGGCCGGCAGCGGCGATCCCGGCGTATCAATGGAAGAAGCGGGCGCTGGTGATCTTTTCGCCCTCGGCCTCAGATGCACGCCTGTCGCGCATCAAGGTGATGATCGGTGGCAATCGCACAGCCTTGCTCGATCGGGATCTGGCCGTTGTCTATGTCGTTGGCGGTGAACTCTCGCACGATCTGGGCCCTCCGCCTGGCATGAATGCGGGAGCTGTGCGCACCCTTTACCGGGCGAGTGAGGGCGCTTTCCGCGTCCTGCTGATCGGCAAGGACGGCGGCATCAAGATGGACAGCTCGGTGCCGATGTCGGCGTCCGACCTGATGGCCGAAATCGACCGCATGCCGATGCGCCGAGACGAGATGCGCAAACGCTCAAGCGATCGGCCATAAGCTTTCCGCCCAGCGCCGATGTCATGTCAAAAGGTTCGTGTGCTGAGGAGAACCCGGCCGTGGTCCAATCGCTCATCCGCAGCCGCGCGATGATCACGCGCATGCTCGATCGGCACGCGTGGGAAGAGATCCACGACGGCGCGATTCTGCAGCAGGACGGCATAATTACTGCCGTTGGAACGTTTACGGATCTGCACGCAACGCACCCGGACGTGCCCGTCATCGGCTCCGGCAACGAGATCATGCTGCCGGGCTTCGTCAACGCACACCACCATATCGGTTTGACACCTGTGCAGCTCGGCTCGTCGGACATGCCGCTGGAGCTTTGGTTTGTGACGCGCCTCGTCATGCGCAGCGTCGATCTCTATCTCGACACGCTGTACTCGGCCTTCGAGATGATCGCGTCCGGCGTGACGACCGTGCAGCACATCCAAAGCCTGCTGCCGGGCACGGGCGCGGAGGTGCAGGGCAAGGTCAACCAGGTCCTGAAGGCCTATGACGACATCGGCATGCGCGTGTCCTATTGCTACGGCGTGCGCGACCAGAACCGACTCGTCTATCAAGCGGACGAGGTGTTTGTCGCGAGCTTGCCGACGGAGTTGCAGGCGCCGATGCAGCGCCACTTCACACGCTTCAAGATGGATCTCGACGATACGATGGGGCTGTTCCGCGATCTTTACGCGACGCACAACAGCAAGCTGCGGACGAAGATCCAGCTGGCACCTGCGAACCTGCACTGGTGCTCGGACAAGGCGCTGACGGTGCTGTCTGACGCGTCGACGAAATACAATGTACCCATGCACATGCACCTGCTGGAGACGGCCTACCAAAAGGCTTACGCGCAGCGCCGCGGCGCC
>JANMGQ010000240.1:0-48268 GCA_031374735.1 Hyphomicrobiaceae bacterium
GCCAGCCGCGATCGTCTTGCGGGTCTCGGTCATGGGCGTCCCTCCCGTCAGGTGATGTCGGCAAGCCCCGTGTCGAGCGAGAGCACCAGGCACCAGTGCGGCTCGAAGTCGGCGCCGAGCGGCCACACGTTGTCCTAGTAGTCGGAGAGCAGCGCTTCTTCGTAGCGCTTGAACCATTCCTTGCGGCACAGCACGAACTTGGTTGCAGCCACGATCGTCTCGCGGTCGATGATGGCGAGCACGCACCAGTCCGTGTTCTTCTCCAGCCATTCGTGCACAGAGACCATCAGCGTGGGATAGCCGGGATGCAGCATATCATCGAGCACGATGATGCCGTCTGGCCGCATGACGGCCGTCGCCCGCTCCAGGTCGCGTGACAGGGCATGGCGCGAGTGCTCGCCATCGATATGGAACAGGCGCAGCTTGTCGCCACCGACCTTGGCCAGAATATCCTCCGGCTTCATGACGCGGCTGTCGGTCTTCCAGGTGATCTTGCGCTTTGGATCGACGCCGTGTTTCAGGCAGTTGGCCTCGAACCGGTCGATAATCTCGGGGTTCGGCCAATCGAACAGGTCGATGCCGAGCGCGCGCTCACCGGGCGCCAGCGCATGCGCCAGGGCGATAAAGAACCGTCCCTCGAACGTGCCGATCTCAGCGATCGGACCTGTTATTCCCAGGTCCGTCTGCAGCCGCATCAGCGTCGCCGTGACAGCCGCCGCAAACCGCGAGGACATGCCGACCACGGAGGCATAGCCCTCGCGCAGATAGCGATCGACGGGGGCGTGGCCCACCACCGGGTAGGCGAGCGGCGGCAGTTGCGGCGGGAAGTCGGACATAAGGCCCCCAGGTTCAGGCAACGGATCGCCGGCGCAGCTCGCAAGCGATGGCAGCCGCGTATCATCCGTCGTGGCTGAACGGGAGGTGAAACGTCTACTGCCCGTCGATATGCCGTCACTCGTAACGCACGCGGGGATCGAGCACGCCATAGATGATGTCGACCAGAAGATTGAACAGCAGCACGAACACGGCGACGATGACAACCGTCCCCATCACGACCGTATAATCGCGATTGAGCGCGCTCTCGACGAAGTAGCGACCGATCCCCGGCAGTCCGAAAATGGTTTCAACGACCACGGAACCGGTCAAGACGGCCGCGGCGGCGGGTCCAAGAAACGAGACGACGGGTAACGCGGCCCCACGCAGGGCGTGGCGCACAACCGTGGCGGCCCCCAATCCCTGAGCGCGGAGCGTGCGGATGTGGTTCGCCCGCAGCATCTCGATCATCGAGGCCCGCGTCAGCCGCGCGATGACGGCGATCAGGGGTAAGGCCAAGACAATCACCGGCAGTAGGATGTTTCGTGCGGCCCCGTCGCCCCAGCCTGCCACCGGCAACCAGGCGAGCCAGAGGCCAAACACGATCTGCAACACGGGTGCGACCACAAACGTCGGAAGGGTGATGCCGATGGTCGAGAGACCGACAACGGCATAATCGGCCGCCTTGTTCTGACGCAGCGCCGCAAGCGTGCCGAGCGTGCCACCAACGGCGATCGCAACCAGCAGGGCCGACAGGCCCAGACGGATCGACACGGGCAGGCCCTTGGCAAACAGATCCGCAACACTGAAATCATGCAGAACGTAGGACGGCCCAAAATCGCCGCGCAGTAGATTGAGCAGATAGCGGCCGTACTGGACATAGAGTGGCTGATCGAGGCCGTAGGCCCGGTTGAGGTTCTCCATGATCCTGGCGTCAAGCGGACGTTCGAGGTCGAAAGGACCGCCGGGCGCCAACCGGATCAAGAAGAACGAGATTGTGACCACCAGGAAGAGTGTTGGGACTGTGCCGAGCAGACGACGAAGGCTGTAACGCATCATGGGTTGGGCCTAACGGCATAGGTCTTTGGGCGTAGAGCCTTGTGGATATTGGCTCTAAGTCAAGGCCACGTCAGCCGCATGTGACACGTTGCGCCATTTTGCTGCCGTATTGTTGCCAGGGCGCCGCTGGTGGTCGCGTGGCGGGCCATGTATAGGCCATAGACGGGATATGCGGCCACCAGAGCTGCTGAATTCGGGGAGACGTGATCATGGATGGGTTGCTCGGGCTCAGTAGAGCCATCGACCGGATGAACACAAAGTTCGGCAAGATCGTCGCGTGGGCGATCTTCATTGCCGTGCTCATCTCGACGGTGAACGCCATCGTGCGCAAAGTGTTCAACACATCGTCCAACTCGTGGCTCGAAGCCCAGTGGGTGCTGTTTGGCGCGGTGTTCCTGATCTGCGCGTCGTGGACCCTGCTCTCGAACGAGCACATCCGCATCGACGTGGTGTCGAGCCTGCTGACCAAGAAGACGCGCAACTGGATCGACATCATCGGCCACACCTTGTTCCTGATGCCGATGTGCCTGGTCATGATGTGGTACTCCTGGCCGTTTGCTTTCCGGTCTCTGTGGCAGAACGAGCAATCGACCAACGCAGGTGGTCTGCCGGTCTATCCGGCAAAATTCCTGGTGCCGATCGGGTTCACACTCCTATTCATCCAAGCCATCTCCGAGCTGATCAAGCGCTCGGCGATCATGCAGGGTAAGCTCGCGGATGTGTCCGGCGGCGGCCACCACGAGGCGGCTGAGGCCGAAGCGGCGCGCCTGCGCGAAACGCTCGCTGAGGAAGCCGAAGCGCGCGCGAAAGCGGAAGCCGAGCGGCTTAAGGTCGGCGGCGGATAAGTCGCCGACGGTTCGAGCCTTGCCACCTGGGCTGACGCCCGCATGCACATTCTCCGTACGGAGCTTATCTCATGACTGCCTGGATCGCCACGAACATGGCGCCAATCATGTTCTGTGCCCTCGTTGTCTTCCTGCTGCTTGGCTACCCCGTCGCCTTTTCACTCGGCGCTTGCGGCTTGTTCTTCTTCGTCATCGGCGTTGAGCTCGCCCCGTATGCGCCAAAGGTGATCAACCTCGATTGGCCACTGCTTGGCACGCTACCCGAGCGCGTCTTCGGCGTGATGAACAACGACACGCTGCTCGCCATTCCATTTTTTACGTTCATGGGGCTCGTCCTTGAACGCTCCGGCATGGCTGAAGACCTTCTCGACACCATCGGGCAGGTGTTCGGCACCATGCGTGGCGGCCTCGCTTATGCGGTTATCTTCGTCGGCGCTCTGCTTGCAGCAACCACAGGGGTCGTTGCCGCGTCGGTGATCTCGATGGGCCTTATCTCGCTGCCGATCATGCTGCGGTATGGCTATGACCGCCGCGTGGCCTCAGGCGTGATCGCGGCCTCCGGCACACTGGCTCAGATCATCCCGCCGTCGCTGGTGTTGATCGTCATGGCCGACCAGCTCGGCAAGTCGGTCGGTGACATGTACGAGGGCGCGTTCATCCCGGGCATCGTTCTGGCAGGCCTCTACGCCGGCTACATCCTGCTCGTTGCCACCTTCAAACCAGAATATGCGCCCGGGCTGCCGTCGGAAGCCGTTGGCTTCAAGGAGCCCATCCTATCTGAGCGCAACATCGTCGCGCGCGTCGGCGCTATGTTGACGCTCGGTGTCGCGCTGTTCCTGCTCTATCAGGGTGCAACGTCGGTCATTAGTTCGCTGTCGCCGGTTGCCCCTCTCGCGGGAGCGGCCAAGGGCGCAGTGCCCGTCGTGCCGTCGTTGTCCATCTCGGGCATTATCGTCGCGTTGATGGCTCTCGGGTTCGGCTATGTTGGCGTCAGTCGGCTCGCTGCCGGTGGCGACGAACGCGGTCTATCATCTCTGCTTGGTCTCGCGCTCGTCTCGGGCGTCGCGGGTTATCTTGCGATGCGCAACACGTCGTATGAAGGCGCTGATTTCGTCGTGTTGTGCATGGCCGTCGGCATCACGGTCGCGTTCTCGGCGGCGGTCGGCAACTGGTGGCGCGGGCTCGCCGGCGTGATCGGCGTGTTCGCCGGCATGTTCGCCATGTACACGGCCTACAAGATGTTTGCTGCGCCGATCCTCGGCTGGCCGATGGCGGAGCTGAGCAAGAACTCCACCTCGTCGTTCATGTCGATCGTCTGGGCTATCGTCGCGACGTTGGGCTGGATGGCCTATATGCTGGCCATGTTCGCCGTGTGTGCGCTGTTCGGGGCCATCCTCGGCTTTATCCCGCCGCTGCGCGTGCGCATGCTCTCGCATCTCGCGCAGCAGTCGACGTTCGTGATGGTGCCGCCGCTGTTCCTGATCTTCCTCGTGCTTGGCACCATCTTCATCGGCGTCGCAACGCCGACCGAAGGCGGCGCGATGGGCGCTATGGGTGCAGTCTTGCTGGCAGCCTTCAAGCGCTGGCTCGACGGCAATCCGAAGCGTTTCAACTTCAAACTGCTGCAGTCGGCGGTCGAATCGACGGCCAAGCTGTCGGCCTTCGTACTGTTCATCCTGGTCGGCGCGCGCATCTTCTCGCTCACCTTCTACGGCGTGAACGGCCACCTTTGGGTCGAGCACCTGCTCACCTCGCTGCCGGGCGGCCAGATCGGCTTCCTCGTGTTCACCAACATCATGGTGTTCCTGCTCGCCTTCTTCCTCGACTTCTTCGAGTTGGCGTTCATCGTCATCCCGCTGCTTGGGCCGGCAGCTGAGAAGCTTGGCATCGACATCATCTGGTTCGGTGTCATGCTTGGCGTGAATATGCAGACGTCGTTCATGCACCCGCCGTTCGGATTTGCCCTGTTCTATCTGCGCTCGGTCGCGCCGATCGAACCCTACAAAGACAAGATCACGGGCAAGATGACGGATCCTGTCACCACCGGACAGATCTATTACGGCGCGATTCCGTTCGTGATCATCCAGTGCATCATGGTGGCTTTGGTCATCATCTTCCCGTCGATGGTCATGCATTATAAAAAGAACTCGCCGGTGATCGATCCAAGCAAGGTCGAGATCAACCTGCCGGGTCTTGGTGGCATCGGCGGTATGCCGGGTGGCTTCCCGGGTCTTGGCAACTCGCCGTTCGGCGGGCCGCCGCCGAGCTTCGGAAGCCCGCCTCCGGGCCTTGGCGCACCGCCATCAATCCCGGGCCCATCGATCCCGGGCCCATCGATCCCGAGTCCGTCTATCCCGGCGCCGCCCGCGATTCCTGTGCCGGCAATTCCGGCGACACCGGTCACTCCACCGGCCACACCATCGGCGGCTCCGTCGATCCCGGCTCCGCCTCCAATTCCAGCGCCGCCGTCCATCCCAGCGCCGGCAATGCCAGCACCGCCGGCAACACCGTCTGTAGCGCCGGCGCCAACGCCGGAACCACCGGCGGCCGCTGCCCCAGCGGCACCAGCGCCGTCGGACGCAGCGCCTGGCGGCGTACCGCCACCGCCACCGATCATCGACACCACTAAGCCTCCGGCGACGGACGATCTGAAGCCGAAGCCTTGAAATCTGAACGGGACTTGAACGGGGAGCATTTGATGCTCCCCGTTTTCATTGCAACAGACGCCGCTTTGGGCTTGAATTTCCTGCAGTACTGGTGTCCGTAGACGACATCGCGGGGCGGGGTCCCGCGCTCGCTTCGTACTCTCAAAACCGCGTCCCGTTGTTGCCTCTTTCGATGCAGCAGCAGGGACCTTGGGGCCGGACCCAGGGGAATGAATTTCTATCTTCCTATCGCGGAAATGTCCGTCAACGTGCTGATCTTCCTCAGCATGGGTGCTGCTGTCGGCTTTCTGTCTGGCTTGTTCGGGGTCGGCGGTGGATTCCTCATGACGCCGCTGTTGATATTTTCGGGGGTCCCCTCAGCTGTCGCCGTCGGCACGGAAGCCGCACAGATTGTTGCGACCTCCGTGTCGGGCGCCATCGCGCAATGGCGACGCAAGAACGTCGATGTGAAGCTCGGCGTTGTCCTGCTGCTCGGCGGCATCATCGGCTCGGCCGTCGGCGTGCAGCTCGTGCGCATCCTGCGCCGCCTCGGCCAGTTCGACCTGTTCGTGTCAGCCACCTATGTGACGTTCCTCGGCATCATCGGCTCACTGATGTTGATCGAGAGCCTGAACACCTGGCGCAAAGTCGCCGCTGGTAAGGCCACGCCTTCGCGCAAATCCGGCGACCACACGTGGATCCACAAGCTGCCACTGCAGATGCGCTTCAAGCGCTCAAAGCTGTCGATGAGCGCGATCCCGCCGTTTCTCATCGGCTCATTTGTCGGTCTGCTGGCGGCTATCATGGGCGTCGGTGGCGGCTTCATCATGGTGCCGGCGCTGATCTACCTGCTGCGCGTGCCAACCAATGTCGTCGCAGGCACGTCGCTGTTCCAGATCGTGTTCGTCACTGCGGCGACAACACTCATGCATGCCACCTTCAACCGCACAGTGGATGTGGTGCTGGCGGGCCTGCTGATGGTCGGTGGGGTGTTCGGCGCGCAGTTTGGGGCGGCTTGGGGCGCGAAATTGCGTGGCGAACAGTTCCGCTTCCTGCTGGCCGCGCTGGTGCTTCTCGTGTGCCTGCGCATGGCCTACGGCCTCATTGCGACGCCGGGCGAATTGTATTCCATCACGTCAGTGCAGGGGTAGGCCGCAATGGCGGGTGGGCAAAACCGGTGGTGGTCGCCACGCAGTGCCATAGGGTGCGCGATCGCAGCTGTCGTGTTTGCCGGCCTATTTGCAGCCGCTGGCTATGCCCAACAAAACAAGCGCGGCCGCAATGTCCCGGTCACGCCGCCCGTCGCCACGCCGCCGACTGCCAAATCGGTTGAGCCCGCCGTTCCGTCTCGCGTGGCCTCTGAACTCGATGAAGTCGTGCAAGCCGATGTCTCGACACGCAACGTGGCCGTTACATCGAGCTTCACCGGCACGGAAATCATCGTCTTCGGCGCCATCGACAACAGCCGGCAGCCAAGCCCCGAGGCGGGTGTCTACGACGTCGTCGTGGTGATCGAGGGCGTGCCGAGCCGCGTCACGGTACGCAAGAAAGGCCGCGTCGGTGGCATCTGGCTCAACACGGATAGCCAGGTGTTCGACAGCGTACCGAGTTATTACGCTATCGCGTCCACGCGCCCGCTCGATGAAATGGCGCCAGAGGCTGTGCTGATCGGCTACGAGATCGGTTTTGATCATGTGCGCATGCTGCCGGCCGCCAATCGGCCGCGTCTGCCGCCCACCGAGCTGAAGGCGTTCCGCGAGAGCATCATTCGTCTGAAACAGAAGGACGGGCTCTATGTCTCCGAGCCGCACGGCGTGGCCTTCATCGGGCGCAGCCTGTTTCGCGCATCGATCTCGTTGCCTGCAACGGTATCGGTCGGCCCGTTCGACACGCGCGTGTATCTGTTCCGCAGCGATCGCCTGATCAGCCAGTATAACGTGCGCATCAACCTGGAGCGCGAGGGCCTGGAGCGTTTTCTGCACGACAGCGCGTTCACGTATCCGTTTCTCTATGGCCTTGCGACGGTGCTGTTGGCATTGGCCTCCGGCCTCGTCGCGTCAGCGCTGTTCTCGAAGGCGAGCCATTGAGGGTTACGGCGCTATCGGATCGATGGCCACGCCATCGCGCAGCAGCTCGAAATGCAGATGTGGTCCGGGCGAAAGGCCGGTGTTGGCTGTGCAGTCACTATGACCGCATCAGGGCACGCGCTGCCCCGATGAAGCCGAGCATGCGCGTCCGCGGATGGTCATCTGCCTTGACCATATCTCGCAACCGCTGCCACCATGAGCCCTTGCCAACGCGACCACGGGGACACACATGCCCGATACAGCATCCTGGCGCACGCGTGCCGGAACAGTTTTCACGCCGGAGAAGATGCCGGCCCAGTCGCGCGACGGCATGGTGGTCACCAATCATCCGCTGGCGTCGGCCGCGGGCGTCGAGATGCTGGCAGCCGGCGGCAATGCCATCGATGCGGCAATCGCCGCGCTCTTCACGCTGACCGTCGTCGAGCCGATGATGGTTGGCATCCTGGGTGGCGGCATGGCGCACATTCGCCTGGCCGACGGCTCCCATCGGGTTATCGATGGCCTCTCGACGGTGCCGCGCGCAGGCCATGCGGGCATGTATAGGCCGCTTGAAAATGGCGTGCCCTTCAGCGTCGAAACAGAGAGGCGCGAGAACGCGCTCGGCGCAACGGCTGTCGGCAGCTTCGGCACGCTGAAGGGGTGGTGCGAGGCGCACGCGCGCTTTGGCAAGCTGACGCTCGCCGATGTCATGGAGCCCGCCATCCGGCATGCGGCCCGCGGCTTCGCCGTAACGCCGTATCTGTCCGAGTGCATCAGTGAAGCGGCCGTCGATCTCGCCAAGGATGCCATGATCGCATCGGTGTTTCTGCCGGGCGGTGCGCCGGCGCGGGCGGGACGTCGCCTCGTGCAAGGCGCGGCAGCAGACAGCCTGCGTACCATCGCCCGCGAGGGGGCCGATGCGCTGTACCACGGTGCGCTTGGACGCGAGATCACCGCGCATCTGCGCAAACACGGCAGCCTGTTGGGTGAGGATGATCTCGCCCACTACGCCACCGTCGAGCGCGCACCTGTGCGCGGGCACTATCGCGGCCACGAGATCGTCGGCCCGCCACCGCCATCCTCTGGCGGGGTACATGTCATCCAGATGCTCATGATGTTGGCCGAGCGCGACGTCGCGGCGATGGGCTATGGCACACCGGCCGGATTGCATCTGCTCGCCGAGGTGCTGAAGATGGCCTTCGCGGACCGGGCGATTGCAACGGCTGATCCCGCGTTCGTGTCGGTGCCGGTGGACCGGCTCATCTCGCGCGACTATGCGCGTGAGCGCAACGCCGCCATCGACATGACGCGCGCGCAAACATGGTCGGCTGGTGTCGCGCCACCGCAGTCGCCGCACACGACTCACGTCACTGTCGCCGATCGCGATGGCAACATCGTCGCCAGCACCCAGACCATCAACAGCCTGTTCGGCGCCCGCATCATGATCCCCGAATTGGGTCTGATCCCCAACAACTACATGTACCTGTTTGATCCGCGTCCTGGCCGCGCCCTGTCCATTGCGCCGGGCAAACGCGTGACCACTTCCATGTCACCGATCATTGTCTTGAAGGATGGCCGGCCCGCTTTTGCCTTGGGCTTGCCGGGTGGTCTGCGCATCTTCGGCTCGGCCATGCAGGCCATCGTCAATCTGCTCGATCACGGCATGAGCCTGCAGGAGGCCGTCGAGGCCCCGCGCCTGTGGACTCAAGGCGATGGCGTCGAGGTCGAGGACGGCATTGCGGAGACGTCACGCCGTGCGCTCGCGGATCTCGGCCATAAGGTCCAGGTCATGCCGCATGTGGCGGGCGGCATGAACGCCATCCGCTTCGAGGCGGACGGCGCCATGACAGGCGCCGCGTGCTGGCGCGCGGATGGTGCAGCTGTCGGCCTTTCAGGCGGCCGCGCGCGCGGCGGCGTACGCTTCTGGCCGGATCAGCCAGTCCGGCGATGATCGACGGCCCGCGCTGTGCCAGATCGAAACCGCCATAAACCACCCGTTAATGCTCCGTGGCTAAGGTCGCAGCAGCGTTCGTGTGCGTCCTATGTCGGTTTTCGCCGAGGCTTCAGACGTGACACGTACCGTTCGTATCTCCAGGATCATCGCAGGTGCCGCGGCAACTCTGGCCGCCGGCGCCCTTGGCGACGTGTCGCCTGTGCTGGCCCAGGGCACGAACACGGCAACGCAGGTGACGCCTTTGCCCGCGCGCAAGGTGCAGCCGCAGCGACGTCTGCCGGCCCCCGCCCAAACCGACGATGACGATCAACCCGCCACGCAGCCCAATATCATCAAGCCCGGCGACGACGGCTCAAACGCTGACGCGGGCGCGACCACAGTCGGCTCTGGCTCCGGCGATCCCGACGACGGCGACGATCCCGCTCGCGTTCAGGCGCGCCGCAACATGGACGGCCAGCCCCTGGTCGGCAACGAGCGCGACACAAATCAGGACGGCACACCGCAGGTCGGCGAACTCGAACCGCTGGTCAAGGATGGCGAGCCCGATACCGGCCGCGATCCGCGCAGCAAAGCCGACATCGATGCTTTCGAGCGACCGGCGGCCGGTTATGACGCCGTCGCCTTCCAGATCGAATTGGATCCGATCCTCGATCGCCGCCCAACGCGGCTCGCGCGCTTCGAACCGTATGACCCCATCGGCATCAAACGTGGCACCTGGATCATCTTTCCCGAAGTCGAGTTCGGCGTTGGCGCAACCAGCAACGTGCGCTTCTCGCCGAATGGCAAAGCCTCTGCGGTGTTCGAAGCGCGTCCGACCGTTCGCGCAGTCACAAACTGGCGCGTGCACGCGATAGAACTGAAAGCCACCGGCTTCGCCTCGGCCTTCCCCGGCTTTGCCACCGAAAACGACAAGGCCGCCTCGCTCGAGGCGCGCGGCCGCTACGACTTCTCCAAGCGCACCAACATCGAAGCGCTCGTCTCGACGGGGCTGTCGCAAGAAGCGCGCAGTGCCGTCAACGCCGATGCGACCGCAACCAACCGCACCAATGTTCTGACGACCCGCGCCGCGACTGCCTTCAATCACCGCTTCAACCGCCTGACCGTCCAGCTGCGCGGCGGCATCAGCGATGTCAGCTACGGTGACGACGCGACGGCTGCGGGCACATCGGTCGACAACAGCTCGCGCAACTATCTCCAGCGCGACGCGGCCGCGCGGGCCACGTGGGAATTCACGCCGTCCCTGTTTGCCTTCACGGATGTTGCTCGCAACGACCGCCACTACGCGGGCACACCGTCTGACGGCATCAAGCGCGATTCCAACGGCTATCGCGCGATAGCCGGCATATCATTTGGGAATGCTGGTCGCATCTGGCGCGGCGAGGTCGGTGTCGGCTTTGGCGCGCAGACCCCGGATGATGGCCGCATTCTGTCGACCAGCGGCTTCATCCTTGACGCCAACCTCGCCTATCGAGCGAGCGAACTGACGTCGCTGCTGTTTACGGCGAAAACGGACTTCAACGATTCAACCACGGTCGGGCAATCCGGCTCGCTGGTGCGCACAACTGGCCTCGAACTGCGCCACGCCTTCCGCCGGCACCTGATTGCAACGGCCGCCGTGCAGCATACCATGACGGACTATCAGGGCGTGTCCCTGCGCGAGCGCAACACGGCGGCCAATCTCGGGGTCGAGTACTATCTGAACCAGACGACGACGCTGTTCTCGCGCTACAGCCACACATGGTTTGATCCGACGACGCCCGGCAGCGACTACACCGTCGACAGCATCCGTTTCGGCGTGCGCATCCGCCAGTAAGGCGGCGCCGTTGACGTCTGGACACGTCCCGGCCCGTACATTGGGGGGCGATGCACGGGCCGGACGCGGTGCATAAGGTATACCCTATACACTCTTTAGAGGATTACCCTCGAAACCACGTGCTGTCAGCAACGATCTCAGTGAAAAACTGTTCTGGATTCGGTTCAATTCTGACAATCTCCTTCCTGCTCGTCGGTGAATTATAGGCGCGGAGCGCCTCGCATCACGTCGTGACGCGCGATCGCCGGCGAACGACGCAAAGATTCTTGAGGCTTGAGGGGCGCTACCCCTTGAATGCGCTTCGACCGGGGCCAGATATGCGGTCCTGCGCCGGGGCTTCGGAGCGAACGTGACCTCGTTCGAATGCCGTGCATCCGGCGGTGGAAGGCTGTTGCGGTCGGCTGGCCCTGGGTTCGGCTGGCGCGCGTTATGGCATCCACCTTGGCCCGCACGCGCGAGAGCGTGAGCGGCCCCGGCGCAGGTGTAGGACGCCAGATCAGGCCCCCGTTGGCGCTAACATACCCCAATTTTTCGTCATCCCGGCCAAGGGAGGCCCCCCAGATCCTTGCCATCAGGATCAGGCGGCTGGGATCAGGCGGCTGGGACCAGGCGGCCGGCAAGGCTATGCGGAAGAGCCGCGGATATCTCCACTGACACGATACGGCCCAGCATGGAGGCGTCGGCGTCGGCGAACACCGACTGCAGATAGGGTGAGCGGCCGATCAACTGGCCCGCGCGCCGGCCGGGTCGGTCGAACAAGACAGGGAACACTTTGCCCACGCAGCTTGCGTTGAACGAGGTTGAGAGTTCGTCCAGCAGGCTCTGCAGACGCGCGAGGCGTTCAATCTTCATGTCTTCCGACACCTGATCGCCGAGCGAGGACGCGGGCGTGCCCGGACGCGGGCTGTATTTGAACGAGTAGGCGGCGGCGAAACGAATTTCACGAACAAGATCGAGCGTGGCTTCGAACTCGGCATCAGTCTCACCCGGGAAGCCCACGATAACGTCGGTCGACAGCGCGATATCTGGATTGACAGCGCGGATGCGCTGGATGAGCGCGCGATATTCGGCGGCTGTGTGCTTGCGGTTCATAGCAGCCAGGATGCGATCCGAGCCCGCCTGAAACGGCAGGTGCAGATATGGCATAAGCTTGGGTTCGCGCGCGTGGATATCGATCAAATCATCGGTCATGTCGCGCGGGTGCGACGTTGTATAGCGAATGCGCTCCAGGAGCTCGATTTTTGCCAAACGCGAGATCAGCGTCGCCAGCGACGCCGGCCGGCCATCACTGTCGAACCCGTGATAGCCATTGACGTTCTGGCCAAGCAACGTCAGCTCGCGCACGCCCTGCTCGACCATACGGCGGGCTTCCGCCTCCACCTGGGCGACGGGCCTCGAAAACTCGGCGCCGCGCGTATAAGGCACCACGCAGAACGTACAGAACTTGTCGCACCCTTCCTGCACGGTGAGGAATGCGGCCGTTGCGCGCTTGGGTCCCGCAAGCGTACGCTCAGGCAGGTGTGCGAATTTGTCATCCTCGGGAAACTCGGTCTCGACGATCTGGCGTCCGGGATGCGCCTGGATCTCCTTCACCAGACCAGACAGAAGATGCGTGCCCTGCGGGCCGATGACCAGGTCGACGGCGCTTTCGCGGCGCACAATTTCGCGGCCTTCGGCCTGCGCAACACATCCCGCGACGGTCACGACAGTGTCTTTGCCGGCCAGCCGCCTCGCTTCTTTGACCACACGAACACGCCCGAGGTCGGAATAGACCTTGTCGGCCGCTTTCTCGCGGATATGGCATGTGTTGAGAACGACGATGTCGGCGTCGTCCATGCTCTCGGTCGATGCATAGCCGTCAGCGCCAAGCGCCTCCGTGATGCGCTCGCTGTCGTAGACGTTCATCTGGCAGCCGTAGGTCTTGACGAAGACCTTCTTGTGCCCAGGCTCTTTCGGCATCCCCGACATCGCCCACTCCAGCCGCTCGAACGGCCCACACCAACGGCCCTGTGACACTGCGGCCCCAATGCGGGGCCCGATTTTCAGGCCTCAGGCCTTTATGATTTGTAAGCCTTTGCACGCGGTTAACATCGCCGCCTAGCTTTATACTGCAGTGCAGCAATTTTTAGCAATGGTTAAGCAGACATAACTGTTAAAAGCGGCTGACGTGCCACATGGAGCCGGTCGCCTGGGACCTTCATCGGCCATCCACGGGTCCCTTGGCCGGTGATGCGACATCGTCGTCGAAGGCGATCTCTTCATTGTCCAGGAAGTCCCGCATGTCCTGCGCCAATGCCTCGGCCTTGAAGCGATACCAAGCCTCCGTGACGCCAACGCGATGCGCCATGTCCTTGAAGCGGCGGAACGCACCCTTGCCACGCAACGCATCCTCAAGCCGCGTGCGCGCCGATGGATCGGTCACAGTGGCGCTGAAGCGCTCCATGACGCGAAACGCCGCGCGGGTGTCCTCTGCCGGGAGTTCGATAAAGTCTTTCGAACCCTCCACACGCTCTTTTCACATGGCTTCGACGACGGCACCCGCGATGCCGTCGGGCTGCGGTAGGCCTACGGCTTGCAGAGAGCGCACCATCTCGCGGCTCTGCTTGAAGTCAGACTTGATGTCGGCGAAACGGTTGACCCGGTCGGTGATAGCCTCATCAGCCACGGGGCCGACGTACTTCTCGTGCTTCGCGCCGCCAGCGTCCCAGACTTAGTACCAATAGTAGCGGCCGGATCGCTTGCGCTTTTCAAAGGTACCAGATTCGCGGTACGTTTCGTCGAACTCGGCATCGAGCGAGCGCTGCGTAAGCTCAGCGAACGTCGTTTGCGCGGCGAGTGTGACCTCGTCCATGGCGCGACTCCTGTTGCCCCCGATTTCACAATCAGGGGGCAAAAGCGCAGTCTTGCCCCGTTTGTCAAATCCGGGGGTAAGGCGAAGGTCGACTTCGAAACATTCTCGTTCGTCGGTATTATGCCAAAGCCGCGCCCGTTTTCCGGCCCGGCAACGGCAGGCCGAGACGGATGATCTCCCAATGCAGATCGATGCCGCTGTGCGCCAGCACGCGCTTGCGCACGGTTTCGCCGAGCATTTCGATATCTTCAGCGGTTGCGCCCTTGTCGTTGATCAGGAAGTTGCAATGCATCTCCGACACGTGCGCGCCGCCGACCCGCAATCCCCGGCAACCCGCCGCATCGACCAGTTTCCACGATGAGTGGCCGGGCGGGTTCTTGAACGTCGAGCCGCCGGTCTTTTCCTTGATCGGCTGCACGCGTTCGCGATAGTCGGCGACCTCCTGCATCTCCTCGTGGATCGCGTCCTTGTCGCCGGGCTTGCCCTGGTAGAGGGCCTGCGTGAAGATCCAGTCGGCCGGCACGCCGCAGTGGCGATACTCGAACTTCATGTCGGCAAGTGTGAGCACGTGGATGTTGCCTTGCCGGTCGACGGCGCGGGCTTCAATGAGGCCGTCCTTGGTCTCGCCGCCATGGGCGCCCGCGTTCATGCGCAGCGCGCCGCCGATCGAGCCGGGAATGCCGCGGTAGAAGGCAAGACCGGAGATGCCGGCGTCGGCCGCCGCGCGCGACAGCTTTACATCGGGAAGCGCAGTCCCTGCCCGCAGCCGATGGCCCGGCTCGGCCGTCACTTCGCCAAAGCCGCGGCCGAGGCGGATGACCATGCCGGGCACGCCGCCGTCGCGCACCAGCAGGTTCGAGCCGAGGCCGACAACGAACACCGGCATGTCGGCTGGGATGCGCGCCAGCGCGTAGGCCAAATCTGCTTCGTCGGCCGGTGTGAACAGGAGCTGCGCCGGGCCGCCAACGCGGAACCACGTGATATCGGCCATGGGTGCATTGGCGGTGAGCCGCCCACGCAGGTCCGGCAGTCGGGCCTTCAGGTCGGGAACGAGATCGGGGAAGCTCATCGGTCTGTCTCGGGGCGGCTCTTGGCGAGCGAAGCGATTCGCGGCGCTTCTAGCACGACTTTTGGCAATCGTTGGCCCGCGATAACGCCGCCGGCGGCAAGCGCCACTGCGGCCGCGACGATGCCGGGAAACACCAGAAACAGTCCAGCCAACTGCAGCACGCGACCACCTGCGACACACCGATGCACGAATGGCCCTGCGGGCGGTTCGCCAACGGTGACCGCAGCCACGCGGGCCCGCGTCAGGATCTGCACCTCCGCCATCATGGCCGTGAGAGCACCCGCTGCGACCAGCCCATGGCCGACGAGGTCTCCCGTCAGGCCGTCGAGCCATTGTTGCAATGCATCTGCCGTGATTGGGTCACCGACGAGCCAGCGCAACAGCGGCCAAAGTCCAGCGCCGACGACGGCCAAAAGCGGCAGCACGGGGCGGTTGGCAACGCCCAGTTTGCGCCCGGCCAGGTCGAGTCCGATCGACGTCGCAACATAGACGGCAAACACCGCATAGCTGAAGCCTTCGAGTTCGCTCATGCCAGTCGCGGCCTCGTGGCAGATAGCACCGGATGCGTGCTGCATCGGTTGGGAAAGCCGACCGAACACACGCGGCCCTCATTAACGCATTACGCCCGGTCACGGCGACTACGAACCGCGCGGCGCGCGATTGCGCCACCCGCCGGGACTGCTATGACGCGGCGCCGACCGTTGGAGCCGTCCATGCCATCCCTGCCGAAATTTGCCGCCACGCTGGCCGGCTCGTTGCCCAAGCCCGCCTGGCTTGCTGAACCTGAGAAGCTGTGGCCGCAGTGGCGGCAGACGGGCGCGGCATTGGCAGATGCCAAGTGTGACGCGGCCCTGCTGTGGCTCAAGATCCAGGAGGATGCGGGCATCGACATCGTGACCGATGGCGAACAGTTCCGCATGCACTTCGTGCACGGATTTCTGGAGCACGTCGGTGGTATCGACTGGACCAAAAAGACCAAGATGGGCATCCGCAACAACCGCTATACCGTCGACGTCCCGACGGTGACCGGCCCGATCTTGCGCAAGCACGCTGTCCACGTCGACGAAGCACGGATCATGCGTGCGCATACGAAGCGCGGGCTCAAGATCACGCTGCCCGGCCCGATGACGATCTGCGATACCATCGCCGACGGGCACTACGGCCGCCGGGCTGATATGGCCATGGCCTTCGCCAAAGTACTCAATGCCGAGGCGCGCGAACTTGAGGCCGTCGGCGTGGATGTCATTCAGTTCGATGAACCGGCGTTCAACGTCTTCATGGACGAGGTGCAGGAGTGGGGGATCCCCGCGCTCGAAGCCGCCGCCGAAGGCCTCAATTGCAAGACCGCCGTGCACATCTGCTACGGCTACGGGATCGAAGCGAACAATGCCTGGAAAACGACGCTCGGCGATGAGTGGCGTCAGTATGAAAAGACGTTTCCGGCGCTCAATAAGAGCCGCATCGGACAGGTGTCACTCGAAGCTCAGGGCTCGAAGGTCCCGCTGTCGCTGATCCGTCTGCTGTCGGACAAGACCATCCTCGTCGGCGCGATCGATGTGGCCTCAACGACGGCTGAAACGCCAGATGCTGTTGCCGCCATACTGCGCGAAGCCTTGAAGCATGCCGATGCCGAGCGCATCCAGGCCTGCACGAATTGCGGTTTGGCGCCGCTTGCGCGCGACGTAGCCGTTGCGAAACTGTTCGCACTTGGTGCCGGTGCTCGCATGATGCGCGGCGAAAAACACTGACTTGGAGCCCCACATGCCGCGTTTACCCGATCTCGATCCTGCGCGACTGACTACCGCACAAAAGGCCGTCTACGACCGCATCGTCGCCGGCCCGCGCGGCCGCGTCGAAGGCCCTTTACGGGTGTGGATCACCAGCCCCGAATTTGCTGAAAAGGCACAGGCACTCGGCACCTTCTGCCGCTTCGGATCGTCGCTGCCGCCGCGACTGTCGGAACTCGCGATCATCGTCATGGGCTCGGCCTGGAGAGCCGGCTTCGAGTGGTGGGCGCATGCCCCACTCGCCAAGCAGGGCGGTATTTCGGACTCAGCCATCGAGGCAATACGTGTCGGCAAGACACCGACCTTCTCGCGCCATGATGAGACGGCCGTCTATGCCTTTGCCCACGAACTCACCCACAACAAGCGTGTTTCACAGCCAACCTACGACGCGGCTGTGACGGCGCTCGGCGAGACATCCGTCGTCGATCTGGTCGGCATCCTCGGCTACTATTCGATGATCTCGATGTTCATCAATGCCTTCGAAGTGCCGCTGCCGCCAGGCGAAAAAGATCCGTTCGCGCCCTGAGTTCAGTCGCGATGGTTTGCACCTGCGAGGACGCCGCATGAAATCGCTTGGCATCATCGGCATGGGCGCGATTGGTCGCGCGCTGACCCTCACACTCGCGCGCGAGATGGCGACGCCGCTGGAGCGCGTCACGGTGCTCGTGCGGCCAACGGGCGTGGCCGCTGCTATTGCAGACCTGCGGGCAGCCGGCGACAAACTCTCGGGTCGCACCGACGTGGTGACCAATGTCGGCGCATTGCTTGCGAGCAAACCGGATCTGGTCGTTGAATGTGCCGGGCACGCTGCCCTGTCCGCGTTTGGGGAAGCGATCCTCGCGGATGGCACGGATCTACTGGTGGTTTCGACGGGCGCGCTGACAGACGAAGCGCTGCGCGTAAAACTTGTCGCGGCGGCGGAACGCGGCGGCGGGCGTCTGAAACTTTCGACAGGTGCGATCGGTGGTGCCGACATCATCGCGGCAGCGCGGCTATCGGGCATCACGTCGCTGACCTATGTCTCGCGCAAGCCGCCGAAGGCTTGGGCGGGGTCGCCCGCCGAGAGCGTTATCGATCTCGCCAAGATCACGACCGCGACGACGTTCTATGAGGGCACGGCGCGCGCGGCCGCACGGGACTATCCGAAGAATGCCAATGTCGCGGCCACGCTCGCGCTTGCTGGGCCAGGCCTCGACAAAACGCGCGTGAAGTTGATCGCCGACCCAGCATCGCCAGGGAACGTGCACGAGTTTAGTCTTGTTTCGGCGGCAGCGGACGTCGAGATGCGCGTTGTCGGGCGCCCGTCTGCGGACAATCCGAAGACGTCGGCCACAACCGCATTCGCTGTGGCGCGTGAGGTGCTCGGCCGCTTGCAGCCGATCTCGATCGGGTGACTTTCACGGGAGCCATCAGGCGATGCAACTGCTTATTCTTGCCTCGCTCGGGGGCGCTCTCGGCGCGGGCGCGCGCCATCTGGTTAACATCGGTGCGGTTCGCCTGCTCGGGCCCGCTTTTCCCTGGGCGACGCTGACTGTGAACGTCATCGGCTCGGCGGCGATGGGCTTTTTGCTCGGTGTCATCGCGCTGCGGCTTGCCGGCTCGGTGGAGTGGCGCACGTTCCTGCTGACCGGCATCCTTGGCGGCTTCACCACGTTTTCGGCTTTTTCGATGGATGCGGCGCAACTTTGGGCCAGGGGTGCGTCCGGGCTCGCTTTGCTGTATGTGCTCTCCTCCGTGATGCTTTCGATCGCAGCCTTTTACTTCGGCGCGTTCGCCGCCCGACAGGTCCTGTGATGTCATCTGAAGCTGATACCGCCAACGACAATGACGACGTCGCCGACGCGGCCGCCATTGCGCCGAAGCCAAAACCGGTGGCGACCATCCGCGTCCTCACCTCGGAGGAAGGCCTGCGGCTCGACCGCTGGTTCAAGGTGCATTTTCCCGACGTCGGTTTCGGCTTCCTCCAGAAGCTGTTGCGTTCTGGGCAGGTGCGCGTCAACGGCAAGCGGATCGAGCAGAATTTTCGTCTCGAAGCCGGCCACGAGGTGCGCGTGCCACACACGGCGCGCGGCAAGTCCAAGGCCTTTGAGCCGCCAACGGCCACCAGCACCGGCCCGTCTGACCGCGCGCTGATCGAGAACATGATCCTCTACGAGGACGAGCACGTGTTTGTGCTCAACAAGCCGTTCGGGCTCGCCGTGCAAGGCGGCTCGGGCACGACGCGCCACATCGATGGCATGCTGGCTGGCATGATCGATCGCTTCTGTGATCGTCCGCGGCTGGTGCACCGTCTCGACCGTGACACGACGGGCGTGCTGCTGCTGGCCAAGCATCGCGATGCCGCAGCCAAGCTCGGGCGCATCTTCCAGACGCGCAGCGCAGCGAAAACCTATTGGGCACTCGTGCGCGGCGTGCCGTCACCGGCGCAGGGCAAAGTCGAAGTGGCGCTGGTCAAAGGCGAGAACAAGCACGGCGACGATCGCGTGCGCCGCGCGCGTCCTGGCGAACAGGAAGAGGCCATGCACGCGACCACGTACTACAGTGTGATCGAGCGGCTGGCCCATAAAGCGTCATGGGTGTCGCTGAAGCCGGTCACCGGTCGTCAGCATCAGCTGCGCGCGCATATGGACATTCTCGGCAATCCCATCATCGGCGATCCCAAGTATATGCGCGGCGAGCACGGCCTGATGGAGGCCATCTCGAACCAGCTGCACCTGCACGCTCGCCGCCTGATGCTGCCGCACCCGATCACCGGCGAGCGGCTCGATGTGTCCGCGCCATTGCCGGCGCACATGCTCAAGACCTGGAAGATGCTCGGCCTCGATCCGGATCGGTTCGAGGCGGGAGATTAGACGCGAGCGATTGCATCATGACCGTTGAACGTTACGCGCTGGCGCGTGGCTATGATACGTCGCGCATGATCCGCGGCGGCTGGCAGCTGTCAGGTGGACACGGCGACGTCGATCGCGCGCGGGCCATCGACGATATGTTCGCATTCATCGACCAGGGCGTGACCAATTTCGATTGTGCCGACATCTATACCGGCGTCGAAGACATGTACGGCGCGTTTCGTGAGCGCTTGATCAACACCCGCGGTGTCGAGGCCGCGCGCGCGTTCAAGGTGCACACCAAGTTCGTGCCCGATTGGGAGGATCTTGGCCGTATCGACCGTCGGTATGTCGCCGCGATCATCGATCGATCGCTGCAGCGCCTGCGCGTCGACCAACTCGATCTCGTGCAGTTCCACTGGTGGAACTACAGCGCTCCAGGGATGATAGAAACGGCGCTGCTGCTGCAAGATCTGCAGCGCGAGGGCAAGATCGCGCATCTTGCTGGCACCAACTTCGATACGCCGCGCTCGAAGGCTTTGCTCGACGCCGGCGTGCCGCTCGTGTCCATGCAGGTGCAATCCTCGCTGCTCGACGCCCGCGCTGAAAACGGCCTCGTCGCACTCGGCCGCAAACGCAACATGGCGCTGCTCTGCTATGGCACGCTTGCGGGCGGATTCTTGTCCGAGGCGTGGCTCGGCAAAGCCGAGCCAACCGATGGCTTGGTCAACCGGTCGCTCATCAAATACAAACTCATCATCGATGACTTCGGTGGCTGGGACTTGTTCCAAGACCTGCTGACAACGCTCAGCACGATCGCGACCAAGCACGGCGTGACGATCCCTGCCGTCGCGACCCGTTGGATACTCGATCAGCCGAACGTCGCCGCCGTCATCGTCGGCGCGCGCTACGCCCATCATCTCGACGGCGCTCTCGGCATGTTCAAGCTGACGCTCGACGACCTTGATCGCGCCGCGATTGCGGGCGTCTTGACACGTCGCCAAGGACCGACGGGCGATACCTTCGAACTCGAACGCGACCGCGAGGGCCGGCACGGTCGCATCATGAAATACAATCTCAACAAGGTCTGATACCAGCGAGCAAAATTTCTGACCTACCACAACTAACGACGTCATCCCGGATATACGATCCCGCGGGAGGCGTGTTCGTGTTCCGGGATGACGTTGTTCGCTATGCCGAGTCAGAATTTTTGCTCGTTGGCATCATCCGGCGTGCGGTGAACGCATCACCGCTTCACAAAGCTCAGTCCGAACAGCAGCAGCAACGAGCCGATGACCGCATTGATGATGGCGCCGATCCAGGGGCCACCGATGCTGAAGCCCAGGCGCCCGAGAAGAAAGCCGCCGATCAGCGAGCCGACGACGCCAATAATGACGTTGCCGGGAAGGCCGAAACCGCCGCCTTTCCAAAGTTGTCCCGCGAGCCAGCCCGCGACGCCACCAATGATCAGCCAAATGATGAGTGCCTCGATCGACATATATCCTCCCAAGGTTGAGATTTGCGAGCCGTCGCCGCAAGCAATCTACGGATTGCGACATTGCGACGCGGACATTAAAGCATATCTCTCATGGGCGCAGAAGGTATAATTTGCAGGGGCTTACCCCGATGCATCTCGATGCTTTGGTACGCAAAGCTCCTCAATGCTGGTCCGCTTATCCGCGTGTCGTCTTGGCAGCCTTGGCCTTCGGCGGCTCCGCAGCCGGTGGAGGTGGCGGCATCGGTGCAGCCTGTTGCAACTGGCGCTGGTCGGCCTGCTTTTGAGCGACCGCCTGCGCAGCGGCGTCCTTTTCAGCGGCGAGCGCAAGTCCGGCGGCACGTGGATCGTTGGCCTTCATTTCGATCGGCTTGGAGCGCCAATTTGTGACAAGGAGCTCGGCTGACCGCGCTTGGTCCGGCGTGAACGTTGCGGCCAGTTGATCACGGCGGCGGGCGGCTTCCTTGTCTCCCGAACGGGCGGCCAGAGCGAACCACTTGTAGGCCTGCATCTGGTCCTTTTGCACGCCAAGCCCGTTCTCGGCCAGGACACCCAGATTGAACTGGCTGTCGGCAAGGCCGCGGTCGGCGGCTTCCGTGAACCAGCGCGCGGCCGTCGGATAATCCGGCTCGGCCTGCTGCGGGCCAGCGGCCAAAACCGCCAGATTGTGCATCGACTTGACGTTGCCCTGATCGGCCGCCCGGCGATACCAGACCTTGGCGCGCGTGATGTCGGTCGTTGTGCCGAGACCGCGCTCATGCAGCGTTGCCAGGCGATACTGCGCTGGGACGAAGCCCTTTTGAGCGGCACGCGTGTACCAGACAATGGCCTGCTGGAAGTCCTGCTTCAGGCCCTTGCCCTCAGCAAAGCGGGCGGCAACCTCGAACTGCGCGCCGGGGTCGCCTTGTTGAGCGGCCGAGCGGAGCGACGATGGGCCGACCGTCGCCGGCGGCATTTCGACGGGACCACGCGCCGGAGCATCGATCTGCAGCGGGGCCTCGGGCTGGGCACCCGTGCTGATCGGCTGCGCAGTCGCTTGTGGCAGCGCGGCAGCCGGGCCCGAGGCGCTCGGCGAGAGCCGTTTGGCGAGTTCCGACGGATTTGGCATCGTGCCGTTGTCGATAGCGATGCCGGTCATGGCGGCTGGGCTCGGACGAACTGAGCCTACGGGCGGACGAGCGTTCGATTGGATATCGTCGGTGGTGGTTTCTGGTATCGACTTGGGCTTGAACGAGTCCGGCAGAGCCGTGCTCGGCTGCGGTTGGGCCTGCGGGGCCGGCTGCTGCTGTGGCGAAGGCTGAGATTGCGGCGCGCGCTGGATGGTGGGCTGGGGACGCGCATCACCGGCCGGCGCGGGGGCGTTCGGCGATGACGGCGCCGCTGCAGCAGGCGAAGCCGGAAGAGCTGGCAATGGCGTCGAAACGGTTGGCTGGGGACGTGGCGACAGCGTCGGACCGCTGGACGTCGGCACGCGGTCTTCCATCTTCGGCGCGCCCATGCGGTCCGAGAAGAACATGTGAGCGAATGCGCTGATACCGATCAGGAGTGCGGCAATCCCAACCACCATTAAGCCACGCTTGGCGGTGCTGGACGATGCAGGTGCGACTTTCCGAGTTCCCCTGGCTTTCGCAGGCGGAACCGCGGCGACCGGGGCCGCATCCGTCTGGTCGGCTTCGGGCAGCTGCGTTTCAGGCGCACGCTCTGGTATCCGAGGGCCAACGCGGCGCGGGGCGGCCTCGCTTGCACGTTCAGCGGCCATGCGTGCGCGCTCGGCTGCCATGGCGGCCGCCGCGTTGATCGGATCACTTTCAGGAGACGCGGGCGGCGCAACTGCCGGTCCACGACGGGGCGCACGGGGCGCGGCTGCGTCGGACGTTGGCGCCGACTGCGGCATGGCAAGGCGCGGTTCGGGGGCGGCCACAGAGGCTGCGGTCGGTGAATTCAAGGCAGCACTGGCCGGAGCCGGATCCAGATTCGGCAATAGCTTGTCGGCAGTCTCTGCCAAATCGGCAGCCCGCCGCCCGGGTCGCGAGCCGCGTTCGTCTGCGACTTCGACGAAGCTGGAAGCCGGGACTTGCGGCTGCGCCGATGTGGGTGTCTCAGCTAGCACCTGATCAGCCGCGGTCTCCTCGTCATACTGATCGATGCGATTGATGAGCTGGATCAGCGCTTCCTGCATGGTTGCCAGGGCTGCCGACGTCTGGCTCTGCTCCCGGCGATACTCATCGACGTAGCCAGCGACCATCGAACGCAATTCGCCCATGCCCTCAGGCGCAGCCGCGCGCAGCGGGGCGGCCGCCATGCGTTCGGCGGTGCGTGTCGCCGTGCGGTCGGCGAGTTCATCCATATTCAACGCGGGGCCCGACGGTGTCGATTGCCGTGCCATGCGCGCCGCTGTCCGATCGACAGCCGCGGTCAGAATGGCCTCGATGTCGTAGTCGGGCGCGGCATGCATCCCGGCAGCTGGGCCATCATTCGCGGCTTGGGCGAGCGAGGTCAGCGCACCGAGCTTGGCTTCGATCCCGTCGAGCCGCTCAAGTTTGTGGCGTGCCGTTTCCAACTGGCGGCGCACATCGCCAATCTGCACCTCAAGGCCAGCAAAGGCGTCCTTGCGCACGACATCATCCAGGGCCGAACGGAGATGGCCTTCCAGGCCATCCAGGCGGTGCGCCAGTGGTGCGATGTGCTCGGCGGGATCAAGCCGCTTCATTGTGTCTTCAAGGCGCGCCGCGAGATCGCTGAAGCGGCCATCGAGCCAGGCGCGATCCTGCGCCAGGTCGGCAAGACCGACGGCAGTTGGCGGAGCGGCAGCGGGGGCGATCCGCGCGTCTCCTTTGGCTGCTTGACGTTGGGGCGCAGAACCAACGTGGCCAGTACCGGTTGGCGCGCGACGGACCGCCGGGGCCGGCGGCGGATCGGTGTAGTACACCGTCGGCTCACGACCCTCGTAGACTTGCATCAGCGCTTCAGCGCTGGCCTGATCCCAATCATGACCGCGGTCAACATCAACGCGATCAGCCGTGGATGGCTGCGCTCCCGACATATGTCGTGCCAAGCTGTGCATCCGGCCTTTGGCATCGGTCATCAGGTCGGCCGGCGCGTGTGTGTGGTCCGCCATGTCTGTTCCCATGCCCGCGCGACGGCGGGCGTCTTTACGGCCGTCCAGCACCTTGCGGGCAAACGGCACACATGTTTTTCGAAGATCCCGACACACCACGAACAGGGGTCTATCGAAGGTACGCTGGGCTGCGTCGGTAAACGAGGGATTAATTCGCACCAAAAGGCCAGAAAACTCTGATTTCGCATCGTTTTCAAAATTGGGATGTAGAGAAAAGTGTGGCGAACGCGCCTCACCATGCGTAAGCGGATCAACGTGGCGAAAGGCAAGACAAAACCGCAAGACTGCGCTACCGGAACCCGCTCAGCCGCAGGGAAACGCCCAGGATGTCGACACTTGCCGAAAGCGCTGCCCGCTTCGACCGTCTCGAGGCGCAGGCACAGTTGCTGACCGCCACCTTCAGGGCGCATGGCTACGAGCTTGTCGCACCTGCCATCATTCAACCCGCGGCTTTGATGCTGGATGTGGTCGGCGAGGACCTGCGCGCACGCACCTATGTGTTCACCGATCAGGATGGCGTCGAATTGTGCCTCCGCCCCGATCTGACCGTGCCGACGTGCCGACTGTATCTGGAACGCCACCCCCAAGCCACGGCGCCTGCCCGCTACTGCTACAACGGTCCAGCCTTTCGCTATCGCCCACTTGATGCGCCGCGGGGCAATCCGCGCGAGTTTCGGCAAGCGGGTTTAGAGGCCTTTGCCGTCGATAACCCTGATGCGGCCGATGCCGAGGTGGTCAGCCTCACCGTGACGGCCGTGCGCGCCGCCGGCCTGACAGCTTTGCAACTGAAACTCGGCGACATCGGCCTGCTTTCAGAGCTGCTCGATGCGCTTGCGATGCCGGAGCGCTGGCGGCAGCGCTTGCGCCACCAGTTCTGGCGACCAGATGCGTTCCGTGCCGAATTGAAGCGTCTGACATCGGCCCCAGACGCCGCAGCCCGCAAACTACCGAAAGCGCTGACCGACCTGCTCGATCCGGCCAAACCTGAAGGCGCGGCTGAGGCCGTCGCGGCCTATCTCGATCAGTCCGGCCACGATCTGCAGGGCGCACGCGGCATCGACGAAATCGCGGCTGGCCTGCTTGGCATCGTGGCTGACGCGCGCGCCAAACCCCTGTCAGCGGCCCACGCGAATCTGATCGAAGCCGTCGTCGCGGTTCGCTCGCCAGCGCGCGCGGCCCCATCACGCATCGCCGAAGTGGCGCGTCGGTCACAGGTCAAGCTGGATGTGGCCCTCGATGCCCTGTCGGATCGCATGAAGCGCCTCGCGGCGGCCGGCATTGATCTGGAGACGGCGACCTTCGCCGCCGATTTTGGCCGCAAGTTCGAATACTACACCGGTCTTGTATTCGAAATCGAAGCGCCTGATCTGGGCCTCGACAACCCGGTGGCAGGCGGCGGCCGTTATGACCGTCTGTTCGAGGCCGTCGGCGCGCCAAAGCCGGTGCCAGCAGTCGGCGCTGCAATCTATACAGAGCGGCTGCTATCGGTGGATCGCGGCTGAGCGGACGCTCGCGCGGAACTCGCCAGTTTCGAGCCCCGCTCCTGCGCGACGCGAATTCTCATGGACCAACATTGCGCCAATGTGTCAAAGCCAGGGCGGAATGGGCCCAGCAGCGCACAACAGTTCGACCGGCGCACATTCATCAACGGTTCACGGCCAGTCGGGCTTGAGTGACGGCATCTTTCGGCACCTCAACAGGTGCGTCCCGCCAAGGTGTTCCATCATGTCCGAGACCTACGCTTCCCCATCCACGGGTGGGCCTTCGCTTGGAACGACCTCTGTGATGACAGCCACGACGCCCACCGGCCTGCAGACGACTGCCGACCTCTCCAACCGCCGACGCATTGTCGTGGCGCTGAACGTCGTGACGTGGCTCGCCATGTTGTGGCTCGCCTCGAACGTGCTCGGCCACGGCGGCTGGACGCTGATCGATGTGATCATGTTCACCTGCTTTGCCGTCGGCACGCCGTGGACGGTGCTTGGGTTCTGGAACGCCGTCATCGGCCTATGGCTGCTGCACGTCCACCAGGACCCGATGGCCGAGGTGGCGCCGTTCGCTGCTGCCGGAGAACTTGACACGCCCATCACGATCAAGACCGCCATCTTCATGACAGTCCGCAACGAAGATCCGACACGCGCGATCCTGCGCCTCAGGACCGTCAAGGCCAGCGTGGACGCAACAGGCCAAGGCGCGCAATTCAGCTATTTCATCCTCTCCGACACCAACAAGGACGATGTCGCTGCGATCGAAGAGAAAGCCTTCGCCGACTGGAAGGCCGCCGATCCCGATGGCGCCCGCCTGACATACCGACGTCGGACAGATAACACCGGCTACAAAGCCGGCAACGTGCGCGACTTCTGCGACCGTTGGGGCCGCGACTACGAACTTATGCTGCCGCTCGACGCCGATAGCGTCATGTCCGGCCCGGCCATCGTCAAACTGGTGCGCATGATGCAGGCGCACCCGAAGCTCGGCATCCTGCAGTCGCTTGTCGTCGGTATGCCCTCGCAGTCGGCGTTTGCGCGCATCTTCCAGTTTGGCATGCGCCACGGCATGCGCACCTACACCATGGGCCAATCCTGGTGGGTGGGCGATTGCGGCCCGTTCTGGGGCCACAATGCCGTCGTGCGGATCAAGCCGTTCGCGGAACAGTGCGATCTCCCCGTGCTGCCGGGCAAGCCGCCGCTCGGCGGCCATGTGCTGAGCCACGATCAGGTCGAAGCCACCTTCATGCGCAAGGCCGGCTATGAGGTGCGCGTGCTGCCGGTCGAGAACGGCTCGTGGGAAGAGAACCCGCCGACCATGCTCGACTTCGCCCAGCGCGATGTGCGCTGGTGCCAGGGCAACATGCAGTATACCAAGCTGCTCAACACGCCAGGCCTCTATCCCATGAGCCGCTTTCAGCTGGTGTGGGCGATCCTGATGTTCCTAGGCATCCCCGCCTGGACGCTGATGATCGCGCTGCTGCCGATCGCGGCTTGGCAGGGGCAGAGCGTTGCGAACTACCCGGCCGCAACAGCGATCTTCCTCTATGTGCTGTTCTTCACCATGTACCTGATGCCCAAGATCGCCGGCCTCATCGACGCCGTCATGACCAAGGGCGGCGTCGCCCGCTACGGTGGCCCGGTGCGCTTCGTTGCAGGCGCCGCGCTCGAATTGGTCTTCTCGTTCCTGCAGGGCGCCGTATCAACAATCCGCACCTCGATCTTCATGATCGGCCTGCTGTTTGGCAAATCCGTCATCTGGGGCGGCCAGTCGCGCGATGCTTACGGCATCTCGTGGAGCACGGCCGCGCGGAACCTGTGGCCGCAGACGCTGTTCGGCGTTGTCGTGTGCGGATTGTTGCTCGCTGTCGCACCCACTGTGTTCTGGTGGAGCCTGCCGCTGACGTTGGGCTATCTCGTCGCGATCCCGTTTGCCGTCGTGACGGCCTCGCCTGCCCTAGGTCGCCTGTTCGCGCGCATGGGACTGGCCGGCATCCCCGAGGACTTCGACCCGCCGAAGGAAGTGACGGCGGTGTTGAAGGCTTGAAGTCGCCTGTGAAAACCCGCGGGGAAGCAGAGCCATATTGTGTTAAGGTCGCGACGCCACGTTCCGTGAGGTGCCAACCTCACGGAGAAACGAAGCTGTCACGCATTGTCCCGATCCTGCGACATATGCCAAACGTTGATGACCACGACTTCGTCTTCGCTGACACTTACCACAGTGCAAGCTTCGTTCTCGGCACGCATCATTCCCAGATGTTCCGGTCGCGAATGAAGGTCGCCGCTCTTGGGAAACTTGCTACCACCGTCGTCAGGTACTGATCGACCCGTTGCGCCAATGCCAAGCCGGCTTGGATTGCGCCGATAGAAAAGAGATAGCCAACTTGTGCATCAAGCGCCAAGCGCGCCTTTGGCGTGAAGCGCATCGTCTTCATTCGGCAGCTACAGCACCGCTTGCTGCGGCTGCACGACGTCGGATATCTGCCATGATCTCGTTTGCGGCAATCGTACGCCCTGCGTGATACTCCGCAAGCCCCTCATCGATGTCGCGCAAGACATGTTCCGGCAGTGCCCCGTAGAGAGGATAGGCTGCCAGTTGCTCGACAATCGCGAGCACATCGGCCCGTTGCGTGTCCGTTAGTTTCTCTGCCGCGCGGGCGATATCGGATGTCGAGATCATGTTTTGTACTATGCTAAGCGCCCTGAGTTGTCCAGATTGGCGCACGCAACCGCACGCAACTCAAGTGGCGGCAGAGCGCTATTTAGCCGAACGTCTGGTTACTCACCCCCGCGCATATTGCGCGATGCCACCACCGAACGACCAGTCGGCGAGACTGTTCTCCGTGAGTGCGATCATGATGTCGTCCGCGTGCCATCCGCCCGAGGCGGCGCGCTCGACGGTTTGCTTGTAGAGCGCGCGCTTCTGGTCGTCCGTGCGCCCGCGTCGCAAGGCGATTTCGACGATTGCTGCATCGGCGGAGCGGGCCAGATCTGGAAATGTCGGATCAACATGGCGGTGGGCCGTGTCATGGCGGGTGATCAGCTGGAACCGATCGGCGCCGGGAACATCGCACGTGGCGACGAGGGCCGCGTGCACCGCGTCGGCCAATGCGCGCACTTTGGCCTCAGGCACATGCGCTGGAATGGCAATTTTCACGAGCGGCATCAGCGTGCCTCCGCAGCGAGGGGCGGTGCCGTGCTCTCGGCGATCGCGGTCGCAATCGCACGCAGCGTAGCCGGCAGCTGTTGCTTGGCCTCGGCGCGCTGCGCCTTGGCGATGGCCTTGTAGCGATCATAGTCGATGGGGGCGTGCATGGTGCGTTCTCCTGTGTGTCTTGTAGGGTGTTGTATTCGCTTGCGAAGGCGCGATAATCAGGCATCTCGGCGCCTCACACGTGAAAAATAGTCTGCAATATGCCCGTCACCGATGACCTCGAAACGTTCGTGCGTACTGTCGATCTTGGCAGCTTCGCGGCAGTGGCCGAGGAGCGCGGGCTGACGCCCTCGGCTGTGTCGAAGATCATCTCGCGCATCGAGGATCGGCTCGGCGTGAAGCTGCTGCACCGCACGACGCGGCGGCTGGTGCTGACCCAGGAGGGCGAAACGTACGTCGTCCACGCGCGGCGCATTCTGGCCGCCATCGAGGCCGCCGAGGCCGAAGTCACGTCCTCGCGCGGGCGGCCGCGTGGCCATATCCGCGTCAACACCGGCACCGCGTTCGCGAAACACCGCTTGATCCCGCTGCTGCCGGCCTTCACAGAGCGCTATCCTGAGATCACCATCGACCTATCGGTCAGTGATCGGCGCATCGATGCGATCGCTGAACAGATCGATATCACCGTGCGCGTCGGTCCACTTGGCGATAGCCCGCTGATCGCACGCCGCATCGGCACGGTGCATCGGATCATTACGGCGAGCCCTGAGTATCTCGCGCGTCTTGGCACGCCGCAGTCGATCGAAGATCTCGGACAGCACAATTGCCTTGTGCTCGCCGGTTTTGCGCGCCTCGCGGAATGGCCGCTGCGCGATGCGGCAGGCGAGCGGCGTCTGGTGCGGGTAAAGGGCTCGCTCACCTGCGACAGCGCGGATGCGCTGCTTGATCTCGCTGTCCGTGGCTACGGCATCGTGCGGCTCGGTGATTTCCTCGGCGAGGAGGGGCTGGTTGATGGCCGCCTTGTGCGCGTGCTCGATCACTGCCACGACAGCGACCCGCAGCCGATCACGGCCTTGATGTTGCCCGGCCGCCAAAGCCTGCCGCGCGTGCGCGCGTTCGTGGAGTATCTGGCCGACGGACTAAAGGGCAGCACCGCGTGACGGCGCACTCAACTCACCGCTTGTCGCGCCCCTGATAGTGATACTCACGGTTCGGTTTCATGTCTGTCGCCGCAGCCATACGGTTCGACATGTTGTAGAACGAGGCCACCGCCGCAATGTCCCAAATGTCCCGATCGGTGAAGCCCGCTTTGCGCAGCGCGGCGCGGTCGGCTTCGATCATCTTGGCCGGGCTCTCCGTCAGTTTCACCGCGAAATCGAGCATGGCGAGATGGCGTGCTGAGAGATCGCCCGCGCGATAATTCTGCGCAATCAACTCGCCCATTTCAGGGTCTTTTGCACGCAGGCGCAAGGCCGCGCCGTGGGCCGTCAGACAATAGTGGCAATGATTAACCGCCGACACCGCAACCGCGATCATCTCGCGCTCAGTCTTGTCGAGGCCGCTGTCACCCAACATGAGATCGTCAACGAGCGCGATGAACGCTTTCAGCTTGCCCGCATCGAACGCGTAGGCGCGCAGCACATTCGGCACGAAGCCGAGCTTCTCAACGCACTTGTCGAAGTACGCCTGCAGGTCTGGCGGCAGCTTCGCTTGTGGCGGCATGTCGAGGGCCGTCGATTTGTCCGTTTTGCTCATGGTTCGTTCCTTGTCCCGCTCTTCGTGGTGAACAAATCCGGCCCTACGCCGGTTTCATCTCCCGACCGTTCCAGGTCTCCGCTATAGGGTCAACCTATGGGGCACGGAACGTGCTGAGCCGTAATCGAGCGGGAACATTCGGCCCGCGGGAGATCTGCGATGGCGCGCGACACCGACGACACGAGCCAGGCCCCGATGAAATCGTTGACAACGGCTCTGGCCGGCTCACCCGACGCGCTGCGCCTCGCCGAAATCTTGTACCGGCACGCGCAACCCGACACAGGCGCTGCGCCCGAAAAGCTTGCTGCTGATATCCGCGAAACCCTGGCTTTCATCACCGAAAAACCCATCGGCCGGCACAAACTCCGCATCCGTGCCTCCGCCAGTGGTGCAACGTTGGTCGAAATCCTCAACGACGACATGCCCTTCCTGGTCGACAGCGTCATGGGCGAGATCCAGGCGCGCGGATTGACGGTGCGGCACGTCTCGCATCCGATCCTGCGCACCTCGCGCACACCGCAAGGCCGGTTGCGCGCGCTTCTCGGCCTCGCCGATCAGACGCAAACGGTAGGCGCGCTCGAAAGCCTCATTGTCGTGCACCTCGATCCCTTGCGGCCCGAAATCGGCGGCGAACTCGGCCGCGCGCTTTCAGACGTGCTCGGCGACGTGCGGCTGGCCGTCGGCGATTTCACTGCCATGGTCGCGCGCGTTGATCGCGCTGCGGCTGAATTTTCAGGCCCTGCCGCTGATTTCATCAATTGGTTGCGCGACGGCCATTTCATCTTCCTCGGCCTCGCCGATCTGTCGAGCGAACCCGACGGTCACCTGAAGCCGATCGAAGGCGCCTCCCTCGGCCTGATGCGCGATCCCGCATTGCAAGTGTTGCGTCGCGGCGGGCAGGAGATTGCGTTGACGCGTGAAACCGGCGCCATGTCGCCGATCGTGGTCAGCAAGGCCAGCGCGCAGACGCGTGTACATCGGCGTGTGCATATGGACTACGTCGCGCTGACCACGGGTGGCGCGCAGCCCGGCGAGTTGCGCATCGTTGGTCTGTTCACGTCCAAAGCCTACACGACGACCGCGCGCGATATTCCGCTTGTCGCGCACAAGATCGATGCCGTGCTGGCGCAGTCCGGTTTTCCGCAGCAGAGCCATGCTGGCAAGGCGCTGGTCAATATCCTCGACACGTTCCCACGCGACGAACTGTTCCAGATCGCGACCGATGATCTCGCCCGCTGGTCCATGGGCATTCTCGATCTCGAAATGCGCCCGCGCGTCAAGCTGTTCGCGCGCCCGGATCGCTTCGAACGCTTCGTCTCGGTGCTGCTCTATGCGCCGCGCGACCGCTGGACAACGAGCGTGCGCGAGAAGACCGGTGCGATGCTGGCCGAAGCCTGCAAGGGGCGCATTGCAGCGTTCACGCCGTTCTTTCTCGAGGGCCCGCTGCTGCGCGCGCACTTCATCGTCTCGACGCCGACGGGTGCTGCGCCGTCGCTGGATCTGCCTGATATGGAAGTGCGCATCACGGAATTTCTGCGCACCTTTGAGGATGATTTTTCTGTCGCTGTCGGCGCATTCGGAGCCGATGCGGTCGACGTAAAAGCGCGCTACGGTTCGGCATTTCCACGTGCCTACGCCGAGACATTCGCCGCGCCCCGCGCCGTCGAAGACATCCGTCGCATCGAGCGGCTCGCGGCAAGCAAGGATGCCGTCGCCATCGATTTCTATCGCGCGCGTGGCGACGAAGGCCGACGCGTGCACGCCGCGATCTATAGATTTGGCGAGGCTATCCGGCTGTCTGAGCGCGTGCCGGTGTTGGAGAACCTCGGCTTCACGGTCATCGACGAGCGGTCCTATCGCCTGACGCCACACATCGCCGGCGACACGCGCGATGTCGCCCTGCACGACATGGTCCTTGAGACGGCAGATGGTGCGCCACTCGACCTCGAAACGCATGACACGCGCTTGGAAGAGGCATTCCGCACCGTCGTGGCTGGCGAAGCTGAGAACGATCCTTTCAACCGCCTTGTGGTGGGTGCCGGAGCAAACTGGCGCGAGGCTATGTTGATGCGCGCTTATGCGAGCTATCTGCGCCAGCTGAATGCGCCCTTCGGAGTGCGCTACATCGCGGAGACGCTGCTGCGCCACGCTGGCGTCGTGCGTGATCTGATCGAACTCTTTCACATCCGCTTTGATCCGGCGCGCACTTTTGCAGATATCGACGTGCGCACAGCCGCAACCAAGGGCGTGCGCGCGCGCGTCGATGGTGCGCTCAGCGCTATTCCGAGCGCAGACGAAGACCGCATTCTGCGTCTCCTTTTGTCTGTGATGGACGCGACGGTGCGCACGAACTTCTATCAGCGCGGCGCCGACGACAGACCGCTTGAGACGCTGGCACTGAAGCTCGAGCCTCGGCGGATTGATAGTGCACCTGCTCCGCGACCCTATCGCGAGATCTGGGTGTATTCGCCGCGCGTTGAAGGCGTGCACATGCGCTTTGCGCCGGTCGCACGCGGTGGTTTGCGCTGGTCTGACCGCGCGCAGGATTTCCGCACGGAAGTGCTCGGCCTCGTGAAGGCGCAACTCGTCAAGAATGCCGTCATTGTTCCGTCGGGTGCGAAGGGTGGCTTTCTGCCGAAACAGTTGCCGCGCAGCGGCGCGCGCGACGAGGTGATGAAAGAGGGTATTGCGGCCTATCGCCTGTTCATCGGCGCACTGCTGGATGTCACCGACAACATCGTCGACGCGAAGATCGTGCCGCCGCGGGATGTCGTGCGGCACGACGGCGATGATCCCTATCTCGTTGTTGCGGCTGACAAAGGCACCGCCACATTCTCCGATTTTGCCAATGCGATCTCGGCCGAACGCGGCCATTGGCTCGGCGATGCCTTCGCATCGGGTGGCTCCGTCGGCTACGATCACAAGAAGATGGCCATTACGGCGCGCGGCGCCTGGGAGTGTGTCAAGCGGCACTTCCGCGAAATGGACCACGACATCCAGACCAAACCGTTCCGCGTTGTTGGCGTCGGCGACATGTCCGGCGATGTGTTTGGCAACGGCATGTTGCTCTCGCCGGTCATTCGCCTTGTGGCGGCCTTCGATCACCGCGATGTCTTCATCGATCCCGAGCCCGATGCAAACGCCAGCTTCGCCGAACGCAAACGGCTGTTCGATCTGCCGCGCTCGAGCTGGCAGGACTACGACAAGGCCAAGATCTCCGAGGGTGGCGGCGTCTTTTCGCGTGCGGCGAAATCGGTGCCGCTGACACAGCCTGTGCAAGCGCTGCTGCGCCTTCATCAGGAGACCGCGACGCCCGCCGAGATCATGCGTGCCATCCTGAAATACGAGGCGGACCTGTGCTGGTTTGGCGGCATCGGCACCTATGTGCGCGGCGCCAACGAGACCGACGATCATGTTGGCGATCGCGCCAATGATGCGATCCGCGTCACGGCCGCAGAGTTCGGCGCCAAGGTTGTCGGCGAAGGCGCAAATCTCGGCCTCACCCAACGCGGCCGCATCGAACTCGCCGAACGCGGTGTGCGCCTCAACACGGATTTCATCGACAATTCGGCGGGCGTGAATTCGTCCGACGTCGAAGTAAATATCAAAATCGCGCTCGGTCGCGCCAGCCGCTCTGGCGAACTTGTCGGCGACGCGCGCGGCGCGTTCCTCGCAACCATGACGGACGATGTGGCTGCGCGCTGTCTCGCCAACAATATCGGGCAATCCTTGGCGTTGAGCCTCGCCGAACGACAGTCGGCCACTGAGACGCGCGACCAGATCCGTCTGATGCACAGCCTTGAATCGCGCGGATTGCTCGACCGTCGCCTTGAAGTGTTGCCGCGCGATACGGAGCTTGTGGCGCGCCAGAAGGCAGGCCGTCCGCTGACGCGGCCGGAACTTGCTGTGCTGCTCAGTTACTCGAAGATCGCGCTGACGGATGATCTGGTGGCGAGCGGCGTGCCGGATTTGGCCGAGACCGTGCCGCTGCTCAAAGCCTATATGCCCGCGCGCCTGACAACGTCTTATGCAGCCGATGTGCAGCAGCATCGCCTGCGCCGCGAGATCATCGCTACGGCCGTGACCAACGCAGCGATCAATCACCTCGGTGCCGCGTTCCCGACCGTGCTCGCAGCCGAGACTGGATGCACGACGGCCGACGTGGCGACCGCGTATCTCGCAGCTGACCGCGCGCTTGGATTATCCGAGCTGCGCGCCAGCATTGATGCGCTCGACAACAGAATTCCGGGCCGTGCCCAGCTCGATGTGTATCTCGCCGTCCAGCGCACGCTGCGCGCTGTCGTGCGTGATCTCGTGCACGATCGCCGCGTGCTCACCGATCTCGCTGGTGTCACGGCGTCGCTGGTCGAAACGGCAAAAGCGCTCCGCCGCGCGACGCCCGCGGGCCTGCAGTCGTCTATTGCCGCGCGGATTTCCGACCTCACGGCCGAGCGCGTGCCAGCCGACGTGGCCATGCATATCGCGCGACTGCCGGCGCTGTCCGACGTAACAGCCATCGATCGCTTGGCCGCTGCCATGCAGCGCCCTGCAACCGACGTCGCGGAAGCGCACCTGACCATCGGCGCAGATTTGCATCTCGGTGCCATCAAGGCCAAAGCGCAGGCGCTGCAGCCTGCCGACGATTTCGACGCGATGGCCCTTGGCGAAGCCATGCAACAGCTGGGCGCGGCGCAGGCGCGGCTGACCCGGACCACCCTCGTCACCGGCAAGCGGCCCACCGGGTTCGATGGTGCGAAGGATTTGCTCGCGCGGTTGGCTGGCGACGATGGCATTTCGATATCGAGGCTCGTCGTCGCCGCCTCGCGTCTTGGCGCCGTAGATGATGCGCAAGGATGAATCCAACCATGAATAACGATTGGCGCGCGTGCCGCGCCACGCTACGAGTCGCGATGTGAGTGTTCTCGTAGGAGGTCGCGATGTCCGAACCAGCCAAGGCCTTTGTCGTTGGCCCGAGCGACGGCGACAAGCATTGGCAGCCCGTGCCGGCCAACGGCCACGTGCGCAACATTCTCAACCACGCCATGACCGGCGGCGCCGCAAACCTATCGATCGGCACACAGACCGTCGCGCCCGGCTGCTTCATCCGTGAGCACACGCATGCGGACAACGAAGAGATCATCCACGTGCTCGACGGTCGCGGCATCGCGCGGCTCGATGGCGTCGAGCATCCGATCCAGCGCGGCTCGACGGTCTACATCGGCGTCAACCGCAAGCACCATTTCCTGAACCCGAACCCGGAGCCGATGACGTTCCTGTGGATCATGACGCCGGGTGGTCTCGACCGTTTTTTCGCCGAAATCGGACGCCCACGGACCGCCAGTGAGCCGACGCCGGAGCCGTTCGCGCGTCCAGCCAATATCGCCGAGATCGAAGCGCGCACCGTATTCGGATGGACAGACAAGCGCTACGACGCGGGCAAGCCGTAACTCAGCTCGGGCGATAGCCGGCCAGGTGGTTGGCTGCGATGAACCCGAACGTCATCGCGGGGCCGATTGTGATTCCCGCCGCGGGGTATGTGCCGCCCATGACGCTCAACGCATCGTTGCCGACGGCGTATAGTCCGTCGACAGCATGTCCCTCACGATCGACGACCTGCGCGTTGGCGTTGGTTGCTATGCCGGCAAACGTGCCGAGTTCGCTTGGCACCACGCGCACGGCATAGAACGGCGGCTTTGCCAAAGGCGCGAGACACGGGTTCGGCGCATGGCCGACGGCGCCGTTGAAGCGCTGATAGGCGTCCTCGCCGCGGCTGAAGACCGGGTCTTTGCCCTCGGCCGCATGCACGTTGAAAGTCGCGACTGTTGCCGCGAGGCCGTCGGCATCGATGCCACATGCCACGGCCAACGCGGCCAGCGTGTCGCCGCGCTTGATGTAGCCGGACGCGATCATCGGCGCGAGGCGCACGGGTGCTGGACCAAGTGCACCTAAACCAAACCGCCGAAGAGCGGTGTGATCACAGACGATCCAGGCCTCGATCGTGTCGCGGTCGCGGCAGGCCTCGATCATGGCCGGGACGAACACATGGTACGACTGCGATTCATTGGCGAACCGCCGGCCTGCGCGATCAACGGAGATGTATCCGGGTTTTCCACGGTCGATGAAGTGTGGGAACGGTATGTGTGTGCCGTCCGCCTGCGGCACGAGGGAGACCGGCGTCCAGGCCGCAGGCTGGTGCACATTCTCGGACAAGTACCCACCGGCAGCCGAGGCCAGCCGCACGCCGTCGCCGCTGTTGGACGCCGGAGGCAGACGCGTGTGATTACTGCCTTTGGCGCGGTGCCCGTAGAGACGCTTGGTCGTCTCGTCGTTGGCCGGAAATCCGCCGGTCGCCAGCACGACGCCGCGCTTGGCGGACACGACGACGCGTCGCCCCTCGCGTTCTATGATTGCGCCGGTCACGCGACTGCCGTCGCGCGTGATCTCGACGATCGGCGCTGACAGCCACAACGGCATGCCACGATCGAACGCCCCGCGGGCCATGCGCGCAACGAGACCATTGCCGTTTACGAGGCGCGTGCCGCGGTGATGGCGCACCCGATCGCGTCCGTAGCGCGCGACCATGCCCGCGATGTGTGTGGCCGAGCGCACCGAACGCTGCATCTGAAACACGTGCGGCACGTCATTGCGCCCGACCATCATGCCACCGAAGGGCATCATGGTCTTCACAGGGGCGCGCAACTTCGGAAACCAATCCTGCAGCGCACGGCCATCGAACGCGTCTGGCACAAGAGAGCGGCCGCCGTTTGAGCCACCCGGCTCGGTCGGATGGTAGTCGGCCCAGGTTGGCGCGGGCGAGAACGCAGCAAAGCCCTGCCCCTCGAACAGCGCCAGCATCTTCGGTCCGGCCTCAAGGAACGCATCCACGCGCGCGCCGTCGAAGCGATTGCCGACATGGTGCGCAAGATATGTGCGCGCATCTCGAATGTCGGCCGCGCGCATGTCGGAGGGCAAGTACGCGTTGCCCGGTATCCAGATCACACCAGCCGAGTAAGCGGTTGTGCCGCCAAATACGGCATCCTTCTCAACCATCAGAACAGAGAGGCCACGCGAAAGGGCCGTCAGCGCGGTCGCAAATCCTGCGGCGCCCGAGCCCGCAATCAGCACATCGCAATCGACCGTCTGGGTCATGCTGTCATCTCAGCCTTGCGTCCGGATATCAGGCGTTTGCGCGCGGGCAGATACCACAGCAGCCCCGCCACTTCGAGTGCCAGGAAGGCGCCAAAGCCGGCTTGATAGGCCGACATCGGAAAGCCGCCGCTCGGTGTGCGCGGGAATTGATCGATGATGCCGCCGATGGCCCATTGGGCAATGAAGGCGATGGAGAAGACGAACAAATTCATGGCCGAGTTCGCGCGTCCGGACAACGCGGCCCCGAAGTAGCTCGACAGCCACGGAAACGCGAGCACCGCCACTTGTCCCAGCATGCCAAATAACATCCAGGCGGGAATGCGCACCACGTCGAAGAAGATCAGCGCTTGCGCGCAAAAGAACGCAATCATGAAACCGAGCAGGACATCGAGCGTGTTGACGCCACGCTGCCTGAAGAAGTCCGCGATGTAGCCAGTTGCGAGAATGCCAACGAAAAAGGCGAACGCCATGAGGAACAAACTGTTGGCGACACCCATCGCATCGAGTCGGCCGATATCGCGCCACCACAAACCCGCCCACAAAGTCTGGATGGCGATGTGCGTTCCCGCGCTCGCGCCGAGCAGCGGGGCAAGGCGCAGAAACGCCGGATCGCGCACGATGTTCCACAGCGTGGTGAGTTGCGCCTTTAGTGGCTGTGGCTCTGTCGTCGCGTCAGGTTTTGGCACGGCGAACAGGATCAGCAGCGCCGCTATCGCCGTCAAAAGTGCGAGACCGACGAACACGGCGCGCCAGCCAAAGGCCGCGACCATCACCTGCATGGGCGACGTCGATGCCAGCAAACCAAGCGCACCCATCGACATGACGCAGGCGCTGGCGAGGCCGCGCCGCGCCTCGGGCACGAACACGACAACCGCCTTGAAGCTGCTCATCAAGCCACCCGCAAAGCCGAGGCCGATCAAGGCGCGCGCCAGCGTCAACGTCAGCATGCTCTCACCGAGCGAGAACAACAGCGCGCCGACGGCTGCGATCGACAGCAATCCCGCTTGCACGCGACGCGGCCCATAGCGATCCAGCAGAACCCCGAGCGGCAATTGGAACAGTGCGAACGCCAACAGATACGCCGCCGTCAGAAAGCCCAGCTGCGATGCATCCAACGAGAGATCGCGCACGAGGTCGGGCGCGACGATCGCGTTTACGGCCCGAAACAAATACGACAGAAAATAGCCAAGCCCAAACGGCAGCAAGCCAAACAACGCGATGCGCAGCGGCGAAAGGCTGGCCGACGCAGCGGCAGCAGGCGAGGTGGTCATCGAGGCATCCGCGATTGAACGATCAGGGTCAGACCCATGGGTCTGACCCAACGCCTCGTCAAGCGTTGATGATCTCCGCAAACATGGCTGGGTCGACGTTGCCGCCGGACAGCATGGCCGCAATGACGCGGCCCTTGCTCACAACTTTTCCGGACAGAATCGCAGCAAGCGCTGCGGCGCCACCCGGCTCCAGCACGAGCTTCAATTCCTCGAACGCAAAGCGCATCGCGGCGCGTGCCTCGTCGTCCGTCACGGCGTAGCCGCCTGACACAGTCTCCTTGGCGACAGCGAATGTGAATTTGCCCGGCGTCTTCGACATCAACGCGTCGCAGATTGAGCCGGACAGTTTCTCGTTCACCTGTGGGCTACCAGCCCGGATCGAGCGGCCCATGCGATCGAAGCCGACGGGCTCGATGGCGAACACCTGGGTTGCGGCATTGGCCGCCTTCACTGCGATCGCTACGCCTGAGAGGAATCCACCACCGGAACAACAGACGAGCACTTCGTCGGGCATCACGCCTTTGGCTTTGGCCTGCTCCATCAGTTCGAGGCCCGCCGTACCCTGTCCTGCCATCACGCGCGGATCATCAAAGGGGTGTACGAACGCCATTTTGCGCTCAGCGGCGATCTTGGCCGCGATAGCGTCACGATCTTCCTTGACGCGGTCGTAAGTGACGACCTCTGCGCCGAATGCCTTGGTGCGTTGGATTTTCAACTGCGGGGCGTCGGCTGGCATCACGATAACCGACGGCATGCCACACAGTGTCGCCGCATGGGCAACGCCTTGAGCGTGGTTGCCGGATGAGCAGGCAACGACGCCACCCGGGAACTGCGCGCGGTCGATCTGCGAGACGGCGTTGTAGGCGCCACGGAACTTGAATGCGCCGACGCGTTGCAGGTTTTCTGCCTTCAGCAGGATGCGTCCGCCGACTCGCGCGTTGAGTGCGGGATGCTCGAGCAAGGGCGTCATGATCGCGTGCGGCTTGATGCGCTCGGCCGCGGCTCGGACATCGGCAATCGTTGGTAGGGCGGTGGCGGACATGGTGGGCCTCATTGGGTTGGGGCGATGTTTCATACGGCAGCGGGGATGCCAAGGGTGTCAGGCGTCGAGCACGACGGCGAGCGGATTGCCGCCGAAGCGTGTGCGCGTGAATACGTCGATGGTGCGATAACAGCGTAGCATGTTCGCCTCCTCTCACGCTTGCCAGAACGGCTTCGCCGCTTCGCGGTGCACCGTCGCCATATCGAGCCCCGTATCGCGGAACTGCGCTTCATCGAGCCGGGACAACTCGTGTCGGGCTTTGGCGCGACGATGCCAGAGCTGCAACGTTGCGAGCGGCTCACGAACCAGCGGACCGAGCACGAAGGGCAGGCTGAATGGGCGCAGATGTATCATGGCCGTCTCCGCCGAACGCTGTTGATGCTTCCTTTGTTGTCCAGTACAATTGTGATAGCAATCGAAACATTGCTACTGGAGCAATTCTCTTGAGCGTGTCCGCAGCCACTCTGGTCGAGCACATCGCCGCCGATATCGCAGCGCGTCGTCTGAAGCCCGGCGATCGCCTTCCGCCCCAGCGGATGTTTGCCTACGAGCGCGGCATTGCCACATCGACGGCAAGTCGTGTTTACGCAGAATTGCTGCGTCGTGGCCTGGTCGTTGGCGAAGTCGGACGCGGGACGTTCGTGGCATCGCCGGGCTTGTCAACGCCCACCAAGCCAGAGCCGCCCGACGGGCGCATCGATCTCGAATTCAATTTTCCAACAGTGCCGGAGCAATCGGCGTTGCTGGGGCGCGCACTCGCCGGATTGCACCGACCCGATGCTCTCGACGCAGCCTTCAGTATTGTCACGCAGCGAACGCTGGCCGCGGCCCGGGACATCTCGGCCGCGTACCTCGCCATGCCCGGCTGGCAACCGAAAGCCGATGGCATTGTATTCACGGGATCCGGACGTCAGTCTATCGCTGCCGCGATTTCAACTGTGGTTTCACCCGGTGGCCGGCTTGCGGTTGAGGCATTGACCTATCCTCTCGTGAAGAGCATCGCGGCGCGGCTCAGTGTTACTCTGGTGCCGATCGCACTCGATGGCCACGGACCGATGCCGTCGGCATTGGCCAAGGCGCATAAGGCGACACCGTTTCAAGCGCTCTATCTGCAGCCGGTGCTGCACAACCCGCTTGGGCACACGATGCTGCCCGACCGCCGGGCTGAGATTGCAGCTTTGGCGGCAAAACTCGACATCACGCTCATCGATGATCGCGTGTTCGGCTTCCTGGCCGATGTCGCGCCGCTCGCCGCACTTGCGCCGGAGCGAACTTTTGTCATCGATAGTCTGTCCAAGCGGCTGTCGCCTGGCGTGGGCCTTGGCATCGTACATGCGCCAACGGTCATGCGGGATCGGCTGGCGGCGAGTGTGCGAGCGGGCGCTTGGTCCGCGTCGCCGCTGGCGTTGCAACTTGGTGTACGGTTGATGGCGGACGGGACTGCGGCTGAGATCACGGCGTTGAAGCGCGCCGACGCCCCGAGGCGACACGCCATCGTACGTCGCGAGCTCGCTGGCGCCGTGATGCGCACGTCGCCGCAATCGTATCACGTGTGGCTGGAGCTTCCCGACGGTTGGCGCGCAGACACGTTTGCCGCAGCTGCTGCACGCATCGGCGTTGCGGTGACGCCTGCGTCGGCATTCGCGACGGTCCCAGGCCACGCACCCAACGCCGTGCGCCTGGCATTTGGGCTGCCGTCACACGCCGTGCTCGCGGAGGCCACTTCGCGGCTGTCACGCCTGCTCAAATCGCGGCCTGAGGACGCGGACGTAACTGAGTAATCAAGCGCATGCCTGACGGCTACTTCGCGGTTGGTTTTTTCTCGATGGACGGCAGACGCTTTGGTTCAGGCTGTGGAGGGCGAATTGGCATCCGTTTGGGCTCGGTCGGCTCAGGCTGCGGCGATGTTGTTATTGCCCCTGGTGCGCTCGCTGGCGCGGCGACCACATTGGGCGACTTTTCTGGGGGAGGCGGGACGAGGTCTGGGGCATCGATGATCACGGGCGGCGCCAGCTGCGGCCCGTCGCGGTCCGGTGGCGGCATCGTCAGTGTTGCGGGAAGCGGGCTTATTTCGGGGGGCGCGGCAGGTATAGGCGCGCCGGCCAACTCGGGTGATGGCGCCGTCGGACCCGGCTGAGGTGCGATGATGATCGATGGTGGCGCAGCCACCACCAGGGGGCGCTTCGGGCGCAAAATGATAACCGCACTGGCCGCCACCACCAGCGCCGCAGCGAGACCGACGTAGGTGCGGGCGAGGGCGGGCTGTGATGTTCCCGTTTGGGCCCACAGGGCACGACCGCGCGTTACAAACGACGACCGCGGCGCGCCGACGCCAGATGCATTCCACAGCCCGCTCGGATCGATGATCGAAACGCGCACGGGCTTCGGAATGTTCTTGAGGTCTTGCTCGCCGATGTCGATCAGCGGCAGAACCACTTTGCCCGCGATCTGCTCCTGCACCCAGTGCGATATTGCAATTCCACCGGCGGGCGCGAGCCCCTGCAAGCGGGCCGCAATGTTGACGCCATCACCCAGCAGGTCGGCGCCGTGCTCCATGACATCGCCGATACCGATGCCCATGCGAAACCAGAGCCGACGCTCGTCGGGCGCATCGCAATCCACAGCGAACCAGCCCGCTTGGATCGCTAGGCCCGCGCGGACGGCTTCAACCGCACTGGGAAATTCAGCCAGGATCGCATCGCCCGCCGTGTTGAAGATGCGACCACCGTGGCTCGACACATGCGAGCCGAACACGGCTTGCGCTGACACGAGGCGCGCAAGTGTATCTTCCTCGTCCTGCGCAACGAGACGACTGAACTCCACGACATCGGCCGCGAGTATGGATGTGATCTTGCGCTTCATACCCTCGCGTTCAGGCCGCACACGCTTGCAAATGCCGACGGCGACTTTATCCGAAGCGTGCCGGCAAAGGTGTGACGAACCAAGTCGTGAACTGGTTCAATATCATATGCCTACACTCTCGCGTCAGCACTTGATATCCTGATCTTAATGCCAACCCGGCACAGCCAAGCCGCACTCAAAAGTTTACCTTGTCGCCGCCCTTGAGCTGCAGCATCTCGCGCGCTTCGTCCGAGGTCGCGACCTCAAGGCCGAGGCCCTCAATGATCTTGCGCAACTGGTGCACCTGTTCTGCGTTCGTTTTCGCAAGCTGACCTGGGCCGAGCCAGAGACTGTCCTCCAGGCCGACGCGCGCATTGCCGCCCATGGCGAGCGCTTGGGTGGCCACCGGCATTTGATTTCGGCCTGCTCCGAGCACGGACCAGACGTAGTCGTTGCCAAACAACCGATCCGCCGTGCGCTTCATATGCAGCACGTCTTCCGGATGTGGGCCGATGCCGCCGAGAATGCCGAACACGGACTGGACGAAGTAGGGTGGCTTGACGAGCCCGCGATCGGCGAAGTGGCGCAGCGTGTAGAGATGGCCGATGTCGTAGCACTCGATCTCGAAGCGCGTGTTGTTCTTGGCGCAGGCGGTCAGAATGCCCTCGATGTCCTTGAACGTGTTCTTGAAGATGCGATCGTCGCTGTCGGCGAGATAGGGGCGCTCCCAATCAAACTTGAACTCGGGATAGCGCGGCAGCATCGGATAAAGCCCGAAGTTCATCGAGCCCATGTTGAGCGACGCCACTTCCGGTGCAAACGTCGCGCACGGCTTCAGACGCTCGGGGATGCCCATCGTGGGTGAACCGCCCGTGGTGATGTTGATCACGGCATTGCAGCGCTGTTTGATGACCTTCAGGAATGGCGCAAATGCCTCCGGCGACTGGTCCGGCCTGCCCGTTTTGGGATCGCGCGCATGCACATGTACCAGCGCCGCGCCGGCCTCATGCGCGCCGATGGCTGCCTCCGCAATCTCGGCCGACGTTATCGGCAAGTGGGGCGACATGGTCGGCGTGTGGATGGCCCCCGTGACGGCACAGGTGATCATGACCTTGCGGCCGCCCTTTTTGATCGCGGGGGCCTGAACGGCAGACTTGGCGGTTTTTGCCATGGGCGGGATCCTGGTGCAGCGGTGGTAAGGACTAGTTGCCTATTTCTCCGTCGTGATCAAACGCGGGCTACGGGCGTCATGCCCAGGGCGCTGTGATTGCCCCCGCGAGGCGCCTCCTGCGAATGCCAATCCTTGGCGCCAAAGTGTGCCATTGCCCTGAGGCATAAGCGGTGCAATGCCGTGGACGACTGCGCTTTGGGGCGTGGTCAGGCAGCCCTTAGGATGCACACCACATGAGCCATCTGTTCTCGCCCATCCGTCTCGGCAACGTCGAACTCGCGAACCGGCTCGTCGTCGCGCCGATGTGCCAGTATTCGGCCGACGATGGCTCGATGAATGCCTGGCACATGATGCACTTGGGCGCGCTCGCCAATTCGGGCGCGGGTATGCTGATCGTCGAAGCAACGGCGGTCGAACGCATCGGCCGCATCACGCACGGCTGCGTCGGCCTTTACTCAGACGCCAACGAGACAACCATGCGCGCGGTCGTCGAGGCCTGCCGAAAGTTCGGCACGGCCAAGCTCGGCATCCAACTCGGCCACGCTGGCCGCAAGGCCTCCTCCCGCCGACCGTGGGAGGGCAAGTCCATGCAAGACCCGATCGACACCAGCGAGGCCTGGCAGCAGGTCGCACCTTCGGCCATGTCATTCTGGCCCAACGGTCCGGTGCCACACGCGCTGACCGTCGACGATCTCGCCACGCTGCGCCACACCTTCGTCGAAGCCGCACGACGCTCGGTCCGGCTCGGCTTCGATCTGATCGAGGTGCACGCCGCCCACGGCTACCTGTTCCACCAATTCCTGTCGCCGCTCTCGAACACGCGCACCGACCACTATGGCGGCAGTCTCGATAACCGCATGCGCCATCCGCTAGAGGTTTTCGACGCCATGCGAGCCGTGGTGCCAGCCAACGTCACATTCGGCATCCGCGTCTCAGCCGTCGATTGGATCGAGGGCGGCCTCACGATCGAGGACACCGTGACGTTTGCGAAGGAACTGAAGCGCCGCGGCTGCGAGTTCATCGACGTGTCGACGGGTGGCAGCGACCCGGCCCTGCGCCCGCCGGTCGGCCCTGGGTATCAGGTGCCGTTCGCCGAGCGGATCAAGCGCGAGACCGGCATGGCGACCATGGCCGTCGGCCTGATCACCACGGCGCATCAGGCCGAGGCAATCGTGGCTGAAGGCAAGGCCGACATGATCGCCATCGCGCGCGCCTTCCTGGACGACCCGCATTGGGGTTGGCACGCGGCCTATGCGCTCGGGTCGGAGGTGGCGTTGCCGCCGCAGTACCGCCGCGCCGGCATCAAGTTGTGGCAGCCCGCCGAAACGCACGCCAAGCGCAGCTGATGGCGTGCGAGGCGCAACGTCACTCGTCGCCGTCGACGAGATCGAACCGGCACGGCACATCGAACTCGACACCGACATGGCGACCGTCGCGATGGCGCACGTGACAGACGCTCTCGAAGTTGCCGACCTTCAGTTTGAAACGCGCTGGCACGAACTCGAACGTGTCAACGTCCAGTAGGGCGCCGCCGCTCGAGACGTTCAGCAGCATGCAGGACAGAGCTTGTCTGAGGGGGATCTTGATTTGCCCCGGAAGGGCGCATTCGCGACGGCCGAACTCGCGGCGGTCGAAGACGGCTGGCGAAACTGGGACCGAACCGATGGACGTATGCAACATGGGTAACTCCTTACTAACACCCGTGCCAAGAATGCCGCGGTATCCTTAACCAAAGGTTATCAAGGGCCACGTGGCCGTCGAAATCGGCTATAGGGTACTCATGACACCTCAAGCACCTCTTCCGACCGCGACGATCCTCGCCGGTGGCTTGTCGCGACGGATGTTTGCCGCCGAACAGCGCACTGGAGACAAGGGCGGCGGCGACAAAGGCCTGCTCGATCTCGGCGGACAGAGCATGATCGCCCATGTGATCGCGCGTGTGCGGCCACAGGTCTCTGCACTCGTGCTCAATGCCAACGGCCATCCCGCGCGCTTTTCGGAACTCGGCCTGCCGGTCGTCGCCGATCCGATAGATGGCTTCGTCGGGCCGCTCGCTGGCGTGCTGGCAGGCATGCGCTGGACAGTAGCGACGCATCCAGGCGTCACGCACACGCTAACTGTTTCCTCCGACGCGCCGTTCCTGCCCATCGATCTCGTCGCAGACCTCAGCGCCGCGCTCAGTGAGCGGCCGACGGCGATTGCCGTCGCGGAATCAGGCGGCGAGGTGCATCCGGTGATCGGCCTCTGGCCGGTGGCTCTTGCCGACGATTTGGAAGCGGCCCTTCGCGCCGGCGTTCGCAAGGTGCTTGCCTGGACCGACAGGCACGGGACCGTGCCTGTGTCGTTCCCGTTCATGCAGGCGCGCGGACGCAGCATCGACCCGTTCTTCAATGCCAACACGCCCGAAGACCTTGCGGACGCGCGTGCTCTCCTGGATACGCTCGCTCCATGATTGTTACGCACTCTCCTATCGTTGGCATCGCGGGCTGGAAGAAATCCGGCAAGACCACGCTCACGACACGCCTCATTGCGGAGTTCACCCGCCGTGGCTTGCGCGTCGCCACGATCAAGCACGCGCACCACAACTTCCAGATCGACGACGCTGAAACAGACAGCGCTCGGCATCGTCGCGCGGGCGCGGCGCAGGTAGCGATCGTGTCGTCAAAACGCTGGGCGCTGATTGCCGAACTCGGCGATGCCGAAGAACCCGATTTCGCTGAGGTGATCGCAAAGCTTGCCCCATGTGATCTGATCATCGTCGAAGGCTACAAATCGCAGCCGATCCCAAAGATCGAGGCCAGACGCACGGCCGCGTTCACACACACGCCGCTCGCTGGCGAAGATCCACACGTTATCGCTATCGCGGCCGATCATGCCGTGCCAACCGCCAACGGCCTACCGGTGTTTGCCCTCGACGACATCGCGGCCATTGCCGATCTGATCACAGCCAAGGTGATCGCGACGCGGTGACCGGCGCGAGAGCGCACGCATGAACCGTCATCCCGCACAAACGCGGCCTCTTTCGGCCGCGTGCCGATGCGGGATTCAGCGCAATATGTCCGCGAAGCGGTCCGTGTTGACTGTTCTATAGTACCACCGGTCAGAATTTGTGACTGACCAACCCGTCATCGTCATTCCGGAATGCCTGTCGCGCATTGGCACACGTGTTTTTGGACAGAGGTAAAGATCCCGGATCTGCGATCATGCGGGGCGCGTGATCGCACTCCCGGATGACGCTCTTTGTGGTGATGGGTCAGAAATTTTGCTCGTTGGTATAACGTGCGCGATGCGCACTCACGCGCCGTATCCCGCATCTGCACGCGGCCTGAAGCAGCCGCGCTTGTGCGGGATGACGAGGCTTTGCGCTAAAGTCCCTTGATCAGTCCGGCGTCTATCAGCAGGCGGTTGAAGCGGCGCGCCTCGGCACCATTGGCACAGCGAAAGAACAGTCCGCGGCACCGGTCCAGAACGCGCTTTTGCTCTTCGAACGACGGATCAAGCGGCACACCGGCTGCCTCCAGCACGGCGAGCGGCAAATACGGCGCGTCCAGCACGTCACGCGCTGAACCCAGATCGCTGGGCGTGAAACGGATGGTATCGATGGCATAGTAAGTTTCGAGGAAGCGCGGATCACCCGCCGCCACGCGACGCACAAGCACGGAATCCGTCTGTGTCGGATCGATCATGGCGCGCGCGAAATACGGCTGATGATCACCGAAACGGACGATCAGGAATTGCTCCATCGGAAACTCCCGCGTGAGGCGCTGCACGAACGCCTGATAGTCGACCTCCGTGAGGTGCTGACGCCGGAGGTACTCATCGACATCGGGGCGGTTGCCAGGGTCTTTCCAATCGGTCGCGAGATCCGGTCGGAAACGGAACGTCCACGGAAAGTGGTTCTGCGCGGTATAGACATGCAGGAACAGCGGCCGATCGCCCTTGCGATCGCGGATCACGTCGGCAGCCTTGTTGAAGTAGAAGGCGTCGTCGTCGAGGAACTTGGCGCCTAGCTCTTTGCTGTCGAGGAACGTCTCAGTGCCGGCTGTTTTCTGGAA
>JANMGQ010000165.1:0-3636 GCA_031374735.1 Hyphomicrobiaceae bacterium
AGAAAGCCTGCCGGGCCGAACATGAAAGTGAGGGCGAGGCAGGGAACAACGAGAGCGAAGGGCACACGATCGGTTTTGGCTGTGCGCACTTCCCAGGCGCCGACGAAGAGGTCGAAGGCGAGATAGTGGACCCATCCGGCGAGTGCGACTTCTGGCTTGGTGAACAGCTTCATCACATCGGCGAGCGACGAGAAGCTGCCATCGGCGCTGCTCCAGAAGGCCATCACGAGCCCGGCGTAAGCCACCGACAAGAGGAGGGGAATGACGAGGCCGGCATGCGTCTGCGACAGCCCCGGGAGCCAGGGCGACAGCAACAGGGCGGCCCAGCCCGAGAGCGCAAGCAGATTACAGATCTTGAACAGCATTTCAGGAGGCATGGGGATCACCATTGCAAAACTTGTTTGTGTGCGACGTCACCGGCGCCGCCAGACGGCAATTGCCAGCATCGGGAACCAGAACAGCGCGAGCGGTGGTCCCAAGGCTTGCAGCATCGCGGCCTGTGGCAGGAACGTGCGGGCGCAGGTGGCAACGAGCAGCGCGCCGATGGCGGTGCCGACAATTCCCGTCCAGCGCAGCCCGCACGTGAATATGATAATACCCGTCAGGATCAGCCAGACGCCGTTGACCAGCTGCACGCCGAGCAATTCGCCGACCGCGCCCGCATATCCATTCAGCAGAATGTAGCTGACTTCGATCGCCGCTTTGGTCACCGGGTCTTTGGTCGAGCCATAGAGCTCGGCCAGTGCGGGGATGGCGGTCAGCCAGCGCACGATGCCGAGCATCTTGAAGACGCCAGCGGCCGTGCCGAGCAAGGCCGCCGTATCGACCATCAAACCGCGCACGCCTTGGCTATGGGCATAGGCCCGCAATGCGACGGCCAGAGGGATCATGGCGAGCGACGTCACCAGATAAGCCCAATAGCCGATCTGCACGGCAGCTGCTTCGCGCGCGATCAGCAGCAGCGCTTTTTCTGCCGGCAAACGCAAGCTCGCGGGCCAGCCGATGGCGTAGCCGAGCACGATCAGGGGCACGAGAAACAGTCCGGCTTGCAGCAGAGACAATCCGATCAACGGACCAGTTGACATGACAACGGATTGGCCGGGCCGATCATAGGCATCAGGCACAACGGAGGACGTGGGGACATGGCTCATGGATGCGATCCTTGGATGACGGGGTCGTTGGGCTCAGGCTGCAACAACGGAAGCCGCGACGTAGGCATGGCGCGCCGGCACACCATCGAGAGTGGCCGCGACGGCAAGGTCGAGCGGTGTGTGCGGTTCGGTGCCGATCAGGCGCTGCAGCTTGCTGCTGTCGAGACGCAGCGGGTGTTTCCACAGCCAGAGCATTTCGATGGCTTCGCGCAAGAAAGTCACGAACGGCGCGCCGAGATAGAGCGTGAACCATGGGAACGGCTTGATCGCGAGATCGGCACGGCCGATCGCGCGATGCGCGGCATCAGCCATCTGCCGGCCCGGCGCCAGCCAATGACCGTGAAAGTTGATCACTTCATATGGCGCAAGCGTCGCACGGCGATCGACGAGACGCGCAAACGTCTCGGCGAGATCCGGCACGTAGGCCCAAGTGTGGCCGACGCCCGGCGGCGACAAATCGCGCAGCACTTTGGCCGAGCGCCCGCCCTTGGCGACAGCCTGCGGAAACCACGAGCCCGTCACGCCGGGACCGAAGAAATCACCCGCGCGCACCGCAATCGTACGCACACCGCGCGACGAAGCCGCGTCGGCCAGCAACTGTTCCATCTCCAGCCGGACCTCGCCCTTGCGTGTCTTGGGTCGCATTGGCGTCGTCTCTGTCACGACAGCGCCGCACTCAGGACTGAACACATAGACGTTAGCCGGAAACAGTATGGTCGCGCCGCTCTCCGCTGCAGCCGAGATGGTGTTGTGCAGCATCGGCAGGCCGACCTCCCGCCACTTTGTGTAGCCCGGCGGATTGACGGCGTGGACAATCAGCGATGCGCCCTTGGCCGCTGCGACGACGTCGTCCTTGTTCAAGACATCGCCTTTGATCCACTCGCCGGCGAAGGCCGTCGCCACGCGGCTTGGTGTCTGGCGCGACAGGGCACGGATGCGGTAGCCGCGGGACTCAAGTGCCGTGGCGATGGCACCACCGATGGCACCTGAAATGCCGAGGATGAGGGCAGTTTCGCGCCCATCAATCGCGGCGGAATGCATGGTCATGGGCAGCTCCTGTCGTTGATTTGCGATGACTGTGAGCCGAGTTCGGGCTTGAGGAAATTGCCGAAAATTCTTCGGCCGCTATATGTTTTTGAATGGGTGGTCAGAGCGGCAGGGTGTCAACGAGGGCCAGCATCAGTGTGAGAAGCCCGCCAGATATGGCGACGAACTTCGTGACGACGGCAATAAGGGTCATGCGCGGCTCCTGTCGGTGATCTGACGCGACAGTGTTCCCGGCGAGCCTCGAAAGGAATTGGCGAAAATCCTTGCGACACTATATGTTTTCGTATGGACCCCATGACCGACTGGACGCTTGTCCGCTCATTCCTCGCTGTGATGCGCAGCGGCAGCCTGTCGGCCGCTGCACGCGCGACAGGCCTGACGCAGCCGACCGTCGGGCGACATGTCGATCAGTTTGAGTACGCACTCGGCGTCGCCCTGTTTACGCGCTCGTCCGGCGGTCTGATTGCCACAGATGCAGCCCACGCCTTGCGCCCGCACGCCGAAGCGATGGAGGCCTCCATGGCGGCGCTGGTGCGCGCCGCCGCGATGGGGGGCGATGCCGCCACGCCGCGTGGTACCGTGCGCATCACGGCGAGCGAGATCATGGGCGCATCCATCCTGCCCGCCATCCTCGCTGATATCCGCTTCGCGTTCCCCGAGATCAATCTGGAACTCGTGCTCAACAATCGCTCCGACGATCTCCTGCGCCGGGATGCCGATATCGCTGTCCGCATGGTGCGTCCGACACAGGAAAGCTTGGTCGCGAGGAAGATCGGCGAAGTTGCGTTAGGCCTGTTCGCGCACCGTCGCTACCTCGACCGCTTCGGTACGCCCGATAGTGTCGAGACACTGACCAAGCATCACCTGATCGGCTTCGATCGCGATGACTTCTCCGCGCGCTCGGTTGCTGCGGGCGTCCTGCCGATCTCACGCGACCTGTTTTCGTTTCGCTGTGACAACGACATCGCGCAGTTGGCCGCGATCCAGGCGGGGATCGGCATCGGCGTTATTCAAGCGGCGATCGCGAAGCGCAGCCCCGACCTTGTCGCTGTCATGGCGGACGAGATCAAATTCAAGCTCGACCTCTGGCTTGCCGTGCACGAGGACCAGCGCGATCAGCCCGCGATCCGGGCCGTGTTCGATGGGCTGGCCGCTGGCTTAGCGACGAAATCTCTGGAGCAATGAAGCGGCGGCGGGGTCGTTGGTGGGCAAGTTGCTGGATTCAGCCTGTACAAGTTTACGAGTCCACATCTGCTTTGCCGACCGGGCCATGATGCCCAAGCGAGTTCGCCTCGTGATCGAGGCGATATCAGCAGGCGTGGAGGGCAGCGCTCGCTGATGGCATCCGCCGGCAATCACGCTCAAACCTGATCGCAGTCTCCTCTCATGCGCCCGCTCAAACCGTCTTGCCCTCCAACTCCCGCACCAGAGCATCGAC
>JANMGQ010000254.1:0-3331 GCA_031374735.1 Hyphomicrobiaceae bacterium
CAAGCTTGCGGACGAAGGCATCGCTGGCTTTGCCGCTCGCGTCCGCGACCCGGACCGCTGTCAACGGCACCATCTCAGCCGGACTGGTCACCCAGTCGTCCAAAGCTGTATCTGCCACATGCCATTCTGCAACCGAAAGTAGGTCTTCAGCGCGAATTTCTCGCATGAGTGTGATATATCTCTCAGCAGCCGTCATAATCGATGCGGAACTGTATAATTGTTTCGTCAGATGGCGCGGGACGGAGACTGTCAGGCGCCCGGATTTTCCTCCGACGGTGCCGGTCCCGCGTGTTCGTGGTCGACGAGCCATGATCTCTCCGGTTCAAAAATGTGCAACGCACAAGTCATGCAGTAAAGCACAATCCCATGTGGATACAAGCGACGAACAATTGCATCGATTTTCGCATCATCTATGGTGCTTAACGATGACGCTTTGGCACGGTACCTCCCATGACGCTTGCGGTTGACCTTGATGCCATCAAAGCCATGGTCGTGGGCGAGGCGGCCCCGGGTGACGTGGGTCGCATGGTCCTTATTGGGCTCTCCCAAAACTCCGACGGCCCGGTCGGTTGCGCTGCTCGCCAACTCCTCGGCAGCTGTGGTCGGGACCATGCACCCGAACCTGAACACCCAGAGGCGACGCTCAAGTCAGCGCCGAATGCATCTCCGGTTCGGCGCAGCCGGCGTGTCAGAACCCTGCTCAGTTCGAGTTGATCAGTGTGAGAACTGCAAAGTCTGAGATATCAACAACACGAACGCTTGGAGGCCGGTTTCCCGGCCTCCTGCTGCTCAGTCTGCATGTTCCTCCGACGGCCGCTGAGGGCCGGCAGCGTCGCGCTCGGGTTCTTCAAGAATGGCGATCCAGGCCTCGATCTCCGTTGCAGTCGTCATGTTTTGAGGTCCTCTGTTGAGCGGACTGCCTCGTTGAGACGAGCCGCTCTGGTTTCGCTGGCGCGGCACGCATCTGATACAACACGTCGGTCCGAACAGAGATCACGCTGCACGGACCAGAACTAAAGCGGACATTGAATTCGATCACCCGTCAGACCTGCGAAGTCGAATGCATCGCGAATGCTTCGAGGTCGTCCTCCGGCTGGTCGCGCTCCGCTGCAACCGGAGTTTCGGCGACATTGGATCCGGCGGCTTTGACGACAGCCAGTCGATCCGTTTGCTCGTCGAGGACGAGTTGCTGTCCGGGAGTTGACGCTACCGGCGTAGCCCTCAGCCGGCTCGTGCCGAGACCGTCGAGCATCTCCGGTCGCCGGAAATAGATGGCACGGCCGCATCGCAGGGCCGGCTTGCCGCGCACCAACACGATCTGCTCGTCCGAGCGCATCTGGCGGACCTCGTGCGGCAGGATCAGTGGCTTCTGCAGCGAGATCGACCGCGTGTTGCGACCCTGCGGCGACAAACTCGGGAACACGCCATCGCGCCAACTGCTCTGGGTCGACGACCCCTCGACTTCGACGGTTGTCTCGCCGCACTGCTCCGAAACGCGCTTGGCGGTTTCGGGGGATTTTATCGCCGCGTAGCTGACGATCGCTGCGCTGTCGAACCAGGCTGTCGCGCTTTTCTTGCTGAAATGCTTCTCGAGTTGGCCGACGGATTGGTACAGCAACATCAGGCTGATGCCGTACTTGCGGCCGCGGTCGCGCGCCTCTTCCAACGCCGACATGTAGCCGAGGAGATCGACCTCATCGAGCACGAACAGGACGGGTTTGGAACCCTTCGGTCGCTCCTGGGTCAGCATGGCCCGGAACATCGAGCCGACCAGCACGCGTATGACGCCAGCATTGTTTTTGACGACCTCGCCGGCGAACTGCAGGAACACGTCGGTCTCACCTTTGGGCAAGTCTTTCAGCGAGAAATGATCGCTGCAAACGGTCGCTGCCAGGCTCTCGACGGTGAGCCATTTGGTATCGGTCGAGACTTGCGCTGATATCCCCGTCCAGCTGTCCTGCGCCATGGTCACGAACGGTGCCAGCGATTGCCGGATGAAAGTGCGCGCAGCTTCGTCAGCGATGTAGCCGCGCACCGACGACACGCCGGTGTTGGCGTAAATGTCGCCGATCAGGGATTTGAGCTGCGCTTCCGGTAAAGCTGTGAGGGTGCGCAATTGCCGGAGCGTCGGGCGCTGAATCTTGCGACCCTCATAATCCTCCGTGCGCCCATGTAGGACATACATCAGGAGCCCCGACATCAGGCCGTAGTTGTTGCCTTCGAAGAAGGCATCGGAGCCGCTGGTCGCCTTCGGTTTTTCGGTCAGCAGCATGTTGGCGTAGCTGCCAATGACCAATTCCTGCCGCTTGCTTTCGCGCAACAACTCAAGCACGTCGCAGCCTTGGATCGCGTTGGATTCCGGATCAATCGTGATGACACGACGCTGTGTTCCGTTCGGTCCGCGCAGTCTGCGGCGCACCGGCGCGACCATCTCGCCGATCTCCAAGGCAGGGTCGAGCACCACCATCGAGCCGCTGTAACGGCGCGCCGTCGGCACCACGGTTGATGTCGTCTTGTAGCCGCCGGAGCCAGCAAAGAAGAGCATGTGCGTCGAGTCGAAACTCAGATCGTAGGCGAGGATCGGCGCCTTGCCGCCGGAGCCCCACGTCGCCGTCCGGCCGGGGTGGAACTCCTGCGTGCCGCGCCGCTCCTTGAACGGCATGTAGGCTTCACCGATGACCACATCCGCGTTGGCGGGAAGCATGCTTGTTGCGTCCTGCATGGTCATCCAGCGCGCGTCGCCGAGCGCTGACGTCCACGGCCGCACGAAATCTTCATCGCCGAGATAGATCGCACGCCAAAGGCCGCCGACCAGGATGAAGCCCGCGACAGCGGCACCTAGTGCCGTGGTGTCGATGGCGAAGCCGTCGATCCAATGCGTGCTGGTCACTGTCGCGGCAACCCCCGGTCCGAGCAGTCCGGCGCTGGTCACGAACCAGATCAGCGACACCGGGACAGCGAGCCGCACACGCTCGTCGGTGGTTGCACGGATTGCCAGCAATGCCGCAACGGCCGGAGCCAGAAGGACGGCGACAGTTTCCGTGACAGCCCGTCTCGTTTCGGCATCCATTACGACCCCGACGTCGATGATGGCAGGGAGGCAGCCGAGCCCGATGACGTACACGCCGGCCATGATCAAAGCGCGCCGCCAGGATCGCCCGAACAGGTTCAGGTCAATCGCTGCGGCCAGCCTAGTGTTCCGGCTCTAACGCTTGGTTCCCGTTTTTAACAGTGTTCAATGCTGTGCGGGCGCGGTCGACCTTCTTCAGGATTACGTCTGCGGCTTTTGTCCACACGAACGGCGTCGGCGCGGCATTGTGCTTGGCGACGT
>JANMGQ010000260.1:0-7274 GCA_031374735.1 Hyphomicrobiaceae bacterium
CGAGCCGTCCACAAGCCCGGCCCACTTGCACATCTTGAACTTTGCTGAAGCGCAGATAGATCAGATGCTGCGTCGTTTTTCGCATTTCAACTTGCGAGGCCGGGTTCACAAAAAGGGGACATTTCAACTTTGCTCTAACAGACGCTCCGACAGACGCTCCGACAGACGCTACACTTCACTCAGCCACAATGCCGTTGGCTGCAATGACCGGCGCCCAGCGGTCCCGCTCAGCTGCGAGCATGGCGGCGAACACGTCCGGCGTGGTGCCTACCGGCTCGATGTATTGGGCGCGCAGCTTCTCGACCACGTTCGGGTCGGTCATGGCTTCCCGCACCGCATTGCTGAGCTTTGCGAGCAGGCCTGGATCGATACTGCCTGGAGCGACGAAACCAGTCCAGGCATCGGCTTCGATGCCAGGGAACCCGCTCTCGACCAGAGTCGGTACATTTGGGAAGAAGCTCGAACGTTTCGCGGTCGTCACCGCCAGCAGCAATAGCTTGCCCTCTTTCACCTGCTGGCCAACGGCGCCCAGAGGCAGGACGGCGGCCTGCACATCGTTGCGCAGCAAGGCGATGATGGCCGGTGGCGAGCCCGCGAAGGGCAGATGGACAGGCTGGACGCCGAGCTTGGACGCCAGCAATGCCATGGACAGATGCGACACAGAGCCCTTGCCGATGGAACCATACGTGACCTTGTCGCCGTCCGATTTAAGCTTGGCTGCAAAGGCTGCGACTGTCTTGGCCTCAGAGCCGGCAGGAACAACGAGGGCACCCGGTTGCGAAGCGATGTGGCTTACCGGTGCCAGATCCTTGATCGCATCGTAGGGCATCGACTTCGTCAACATCGGATTGGTGACCAGTGGGCCCTGGATCGAAATTCCGAACATGTGCCCGTCTGGTGCGGCTTTAGCGATCACGTTGGTCCCGGTATTGCCACCGGCACCTGGACGATTGTCGACGATGACGGTTTGGCCAAGCTTGACCGACATGACGTCGGCCATCAGGCGCGCCATCATGTCAGGCGTCGATCCGGCAGCGAACGGCACGACCAGCGTCATCGGCCGAGTGGGCCATCCTTGGGCCGACGCCATGGGAGCTGGCATAAGTGCGGCCAAAGTTGCAAGGACGGTTCGGCGCGATAAAGCCATGAGTATCCTCGTTGATCAGCCCGCGGCCGACTTTCGTTCCGGGATGAAGGTGACGACATGGGTGCGCTTAAGCGCGGGTGCAGGCCAAGGCTGAGCGTACTGCGTGGCGTGTTTAACGACCAACCCAAGTTGAGAAGGCCATATCTCAGCCTGAGCCGATTTTGGCCGAGATTTGGCGTCGCATCAGGCGCATAAAAGCCAACCCCACGACGAGTGGAATCACGGCCCATCCAATGACGTACCACATGTCGATGAAAGCGCGACCGTAGCCAGGATAAACGCCGCTTCGGAAGAACTCGACCCCATGCAAGATGGGATTCCAGCCGAAGTATTGAGCAAGGCTCGGCGGCAATCGCTCAGCCAGGAAGAACACACCTGACATCAGGTAGAGGGGGCGCGTTACAATGCCGAAGATCATGGACCACGATTTGATGAGCGTGCTCAACACGGCGTTGATCGAACCCACCCCGAGGCCGGTCAACCACATCAGCGCTGTCGCCTGTGCCAGAATGACCAAATCGAACTCCGTGTTGCCGAACTGATCGAACGCCCGCAAAAACATCATGAGCACGCCAAACACCACCAGCACCGTCGCGAGTTCGAGAATTGCCCGGGCGATGATGACGTCGAGATGCTTGACCAAGGCAAGATGCAGCAGGGCCTTGTTCGCACTGATGGCGTTGCCGGCCTGAATTGCGGTCTTGTAAAACAAGAAAAATGGGATGATGCCCGTGAGGAAAAATAGGATGACGCTGGTTCCCGTCAGGGGCTGTCGCAGCATCAGGAGGTAAATCACAGACAGTCCCGCCATATGCAGGACGGGCTCCAAAAGCGCCCAGAGATAGCCAATCTTGGACTGTCCGAATCGCGTCCGCGTCTCGCGCAGGATCAACGCGCTGACGACGCGGCCCTGCAGCTGAAGAGCTCGCCACGTCGTATCGGCCAAGGCCGGCGCCACTGCCATGTCAATGCCACCCCGTCGCCGTTCATTGCTTGCGGCCGCTCTTCTTCTGTCTTCGGACCAAACCGGCCGCAGCACAAGCCGTCATCTTGCGCTTAGGGCGGATTGGCCGCCAGCCCCCGCACCGCCAAATATTTTGCGGTAGAGCTCGATTTTTGACACAGATGTGACCCGCGATCCCCCGCCGCACAACAAATTTTAATCTCACCCTGATTTTCTCTTGCGCCGGGGGGGATGTTGCATCATATGCCCCCCGTCCGACAGTCCACCTGCCCCAAAGGTCAAGGAATATCCTGAAACCACCAAGGTAAGGAGCTTCGGGTTGAGACTTCATCTGCTGGTTGGGGAGGGTCATATGGCCTTTAATGATTCCCTCTTCCAATTGGGGATGGACTTGACTCGTTCAAGCACCACCCAAACGGAAGATCTTGCTGCGTCGCTTGCCAGGGAGGACATCCAACTGGATGGACCGCCCGAACAGGATCGTTTGAGTTTCACGGGAGTGCACTTGATCGTCGATATCGCTGGCGCGAGCCGGCTTGACGATCTGGCGCACGTTGAGGACACACTTCGCATGTGTGTCGCGGTGGCAGGGGCAAAGCTCCTCCATGTTCATGTTCATAAGCATGCGCCGAAAGGTGGCATGACCGGTGTTGCCATTTTGGAGGGGAGCCATGTTTCCTTCCACAGCTGGCCGCACGCGGGGTATGCGGCGTTCGATATGGTCGTTCGTGGCGGAGTAGAGGCCCAAAAGGTCGTCGACGTCCTGCGCGCGGCGTTTCGAGCCCGCGACATCACGGTCAGTGAGCATCGTCGATGCGCTCAAGTCGAGCGCCCGAAGAAAGCTGCTATCCGTGGCACTGTCACGCGTCTGACGCGTGTGCGCAAAGTGGCCTGAACAAGGTTGGCTGGCTCACCAGGGGCGGTCCGGCGTGGATCGACCAGAATTCAAAGCGCCTCCCGCGAAATCGGGGGCGCTTTTTTTGTTGGGGCGCGGCGTCGACAGGCCATCAGAGCGCCAGTTCCATGAACACGCTCAGCGGGTCGGGCTTGTAATCGCCGAAGGGCCCGATCTCGACGAAGCCGGCGCGCAGGTAGAGGCCGAGTGCTTCCGGTTGGGAGATGCCGGTTTCGAGTTGCAGCGTGCTGACACCCTCGCTGCGGGCCTCTGCAATCAGGGCATCCATCAAGCGCTGCCCAAGCTTCAGGCCGCGCGCCTCAGGCGAGACCCACATCCGCTTGATTTCGGCCGTGCCGTCGGCCGCCTTGACGATTGCGCCACACCCAAGCGCCGTACCGGCGCTGCGCGCGACCAGGAAAACGACGTTCGGTTTCACCAGGGCGCTGGCGGCCACGAAGTGGTTGCTTTCGGCTGGATACAGCGCGCCCATGTAGGCTTCCGACGCGGCGAAGAAGGCTCGCACTGCGGGTTGGTCGGGCGATTCGCGAGCGATGGTCAGGTCGGCCGGTGCGATCAGCAGCTTTTGCATGTCGAGCACGTCCATGATCAACCCGCCGCGTGATGTCATGCGCCGCTCGGCGATCACGGCAAATCCCTGCGCTTCGTAGAATGCCCGCGCGCTTGGTTCAGCCTCCAAGACGGCTGTCGGATGCCGAGCTGCACGAATAGCCGTCAGCGCCCGCCAAAGCAGAGCCTTACCAAGCCCACGGCGCGTCCGCCTGGCATCAACGAACACCGCTTCAACGGAGTTGCCAGCAACGCCAGCAAAGGCGACCGCTGCGCCGGTCTCTTCATCGACGGCGATCTCGATCGATTCGCCGTTGGCTATCGCCCTGCCATACCCTTCAGGCGTGAGCCCGTACGCCCAGCTCGCCGCCAACTCCGGGCCAAGATGGGCACCAGCCGTGTCAAGGATCGCCGACGTATGCACCGCCAGCAGCGCCGCCCCGTCTTCCGCCGTCGCCGGCCGCACGCGCACGCCCGGCACAAGCACAGCCAGCGCCGTCATGTCGGCCGTCAGCGGCGTCTTGCCAAGCCGGTGCCAAACGTGGGCCTCCTCGTCGCTCAGGAAGCCCTGGCCAACCTTGTAGGCCGTCTTGACGATGCCGGATTTCGGCACTGTCGCCGCATCCGTGTAATCACCCGCATAGTCCTGGAACGGGTCGACGGCCGTGAACATCGGGTCGGAGTGCCAGAGTTTTGCCAGCGCCTTCTGGCGAATGCTTTCAGGCACGCCGCTCTGCATGAACCGGCCGTAGTCGGAGCCATAGGATAGCGCGTCAAAGTTCACATCATCAAAGTCGGCTTCGGTCAGCGGCTTCGGCTTGGCCGGCTCATCGACGGCCGTGCGTTGTGTGTCGGGGGCATCCGTGGCCGGCAGGGTCGGCGGCGTCGTGGTGGGCGCAACAGGCTGTGGAGCGGTATGGCTCGCGGTGGCTGCCGCAGGCCTCGCCGGAGCCGCCTGCTGCTTGCGCCGGGACCAGCGTGAGAAGAACGCCTCGTCTTCGGGCCGGCCGTCTTCGCTGTTGTTGTCACTCATGACGGTTCGCCCTTCTGGGCTTTGCGCATGCGCTCGCGCAGCACGTGGATCGGCTCCTGGCCGAACTGATGCTCTTCCGCGACGAGATGTGGCTTGCGCTTGCGTTTGCGGAACGGCTCTTCGACGTGGTGAGCGTCAACGAAGGCCTCGATCAACGCGCGGACTGCGTCCGGCATGGCGACACACCCGATCACCTCCTCGCCAAGGTGGCCGTAAGCCTCGACATCGTGCACCGAGGCCGTGATCAACGCCACGTGCACCGGCTCGAGCCCATCGTGCACTGCCGGCCCCTGGCGAATGATGACATAGATGCCAGGGGTGTCGCTGGTGAGGTTCGCAATATACCCTGGCGTCTCTTTCCGGTGCAGCTCCAGCGGCAACGTCGCCACATGGAAATGCTCGTAGCCCGGACGTTGCTCCAGGACGCGCCACGTCTGGATGGGCTCTGCCTCCAGAAAAACGGACACCGCGCGCCAGATGTGATCCTGCCACGGGTTATCGAACGCTTCACGCGCAATGGTGACGCCAAGCGGGATCGAGATGATTTTTGCAGGGTCGGAACCAGACATTGGTAAACGATAGCGGCTCAACCGCGAAGCGTCGAGGGCGGTTAGATCTCAAGCCCGAAACAGACTTCGGCGAGCGTCATGTGAAAACCGGCGGCCTCGAAGCGCAACAGGTCGTCCGGCTGTTGCAGCACAATCCTCTCCCAGCCCGTATCGGTGCGCCGATAGTGCTCGATACGCTGCTGATCCTGATAGATAATCGCAACATGGCACATGGTCGGCAGCGACTTGTAAAACTCAAGTTTCAAGCTGCGATCGATATCCATGGTCGACGGCGACAACACTTCGACGATCACCAACGGGTCCGTGATGAACGTCTTCCCCGTATGTGGGCCACAGCGCACGACGACGTCCGGCCGCGGCTGGAACGTCTCGGTCGCGCGATCACTGCGCTGCACGCGCATATCGGCTGCGTAAGTTCTGCACCGACGCATATCCATCGCGATCTTGAGCGGCGCGCCGATATTCATTGCGATCTGATTGTGGGTCTCGGTCGGGTTCGACATCATGACGACGGCGCCGTCGACAAGCTCAAACAGGCGCGGATCATCCTGCCCGTTGAGGAACACGTCGAACTCCACCACCGTCATCGGTGATGGGCCACTGCGGTCAAGCTTTGCCAACGCCGTCATCGTTCACTCCCCGTACCGCCCCACAATCGAGATCGCGCACACATTGCGGCTCGGGAAACCGCCAAGATTGTGGGTCAGGCCGATGCTCGGGTTGTCTTTGCGCTGCCGCTCACCGGCGCGCCCCTGCATCTGCAGCTTCATCTCGTAGATCATGCGCATGCCCGACGCGCCAATGGGGTGTCCGAAGCATTTCAGCCCGCCGTCGATCTGGCACGGCACCTTGCCGTCGGCATCATAGAAGCCGTCGAGCACGTCATGGATGGCGCGCCCCTCGGCCGAGATGTGCAGGTCTTCCATGGTCACGAGTTCGGTCACCGAGAAGCAGTCGTGCACCTCGATCAAGCTCACCTGATCGCGCGGTTTGGTGATGCCGGCTTCGTCGTAGGCGCGCTTGGCGGCGATGCGGGTGGTGGCGAAATAGCTGCCGTCCCAGGCGTTGTATTGCGCCTCCTGCCCATTCGAAACCGACACCTGCAGCGCCTTGACCGAGATCAGATCTTTCTTGCCGAGGCTCTTGGCGATCTCGGGCGTCGTGACGATCGCGCACGCCGCCCCATCCGACACGCCACAGCAATCATAGAGGCCGAGCGGCTCGGCGATCATGGGCGAGTTGAGTACAGTGTCCATGGTGATCTTATTGCGCAGATGCGCCTTCGGATTGCGCGCGCCGTTGTCGTGCGACTTCACCGAGATATGCGCCATGGCCCGCTTCAGATCCTCGGGTGAGGCCTTGTATTTGGCGCGGTAAGCCGCGGCCAACTGCGCGAAGGAGCCGGGCGCTGAAATGTTCGGCCACGTCTGGTCGTTGAAGGTGCCGCGTCCACGCTGGGGCAGCCCGCCATAGCCGGTGTCCTTCAGCTTCTCGACGCCCATGGCCAGCGCGATGTCAGCCGCGCCCGACGCAACAGCGTAAACGGCGCCACGGAACGCTTCCGTACCCGAGGCGCAGAAATTCTCGACGCGCGTCACGGGGATGTAAGGCAGCCGCAGCGCGATCGCCAAGGGCGTCGCCGACTTGCCGACGTGCTGCTCCTCGATGGCGGTCGACAGCCACGCCGCATCGATCTGCTTGGTCTCGATGCCGGCCTCTGCGATCGCTTCGCTATAAGCCTCGACCATAAGGTCGTCGGCTTCCTTGTCCCAGCGCTCGCCAAACTTCGAGCAGCCCATTCCGAGGATGACGACCTTGTCTTTGATACCGCGTGGCATGGCGAGGCTCCGGCGAAAACGGATGTCGGCGTCCCCCACTATCGACTGATCTGGCACCGTTGGGCAATCCCGTCGCTGCAAGCATCAAAACATCTTACCCAGGCCGATCTCGCGCACCAGTATACGATGGCCGATATCGCCATGGCCGCGTTCGCAACTTTCTTCATGCAGAGCCCGTCGTTCCTGGCGCAGCAAACGGCGCTCGCCAGAGGCCGCGGCACGTCGAATTGCCAGACGCTGTTCGCGATGGACAAAGTC
>JANMGQ010000278.1:0-10038 GCA_031374735.1 Hyphomicrobiaceae bacterium
CAACGACAATGCGTTGTGATGCTTTACGGCCGGACGCGATGGGTTAACGTCCGTGTTCCCCGATGGCCGTTCCGGCCCGCCCCTCGCCGACCGCGATCAGGCCGCCGCTGCAACGCCCTCACATGATGTGGCGAGGATCACGCGCTTGTCGGGATCAACATGCTTGCGACTGCAGCCGGTGGCGCGGCACCCTACGCACTCGCAGCCCTACGCGTCGCCGCAGTCGGTGTTGCCGCCGCAGTCGTTGGAGTCGGCGCAGTAGCAGCCGCACCATTCGCGGCGCTCGCCTACGGTGCTTATGCCGCCTATAACGCAATGGGTGGCTTGTCTGGCATGTTGTCGTCGCTGATCAGCGGAACTGGGTCGCTACTCTCATCCGTCATGTCATTCGTCACGAAAGGCACGCTGGCATTGTCGACGATGGCCGTGGCTGGCTTCATGGCACTCGGCAAGTCAGCCATCGAGACGGCCGACAAGGTGACGTTGTTCGAACGTCGGCTTGCTTCAATCGGCGGTGACTCAACATCGAAAGTTGATAGCATCCGCGCGTCGATCATGGGCATCGCTGATGCGACCCGTTCCAGCATCGAAGACTCCGGCAAGCCTTTCACGAACCTGTATCAAGTTTTGTCTAAGACCGGCGCGAGCGTGAGTGACGTGACAGCGTTGGTGACTGGCCTTGGCGCCGAAATGAAGCTGTCAGGCGCTTCGACCGTGGAAGCAGAGCGGGCAACTGTTCAGTTCATCCAAGGCCTCGCGAAGGGCAAGTTCGAGCTTCAGGATTTGAAGTCTATCGCTCAGTCAGCGCCCGGACTTATGAGCACAATGGAACGCGCCGCTGGCATGTCCATGGCGAAAATGGTCGAGACGTTCAAGGCGGGTGGCAAGGGCGCGCAAGACGCGATGACCAAGATCGCCAGTGGCGTTGCCAACGGTGCGGACATCGCTGCTCAGCGCCTTTCCGCAATGCCCCGCACGATGGGTGAGGCATGGTTGCAGGTTAAGAACGTCTGGTTCAACGCCGTTGCTGCGATGCAGACGAACAGCAATTTCATGGGTCCGGTGATTGCCTCGATTGATCGAATAAAGGCTGTGATCGGCGGCCCCGCCTTCCAAAACATGTTCGGCAACATGCTGGCGTTTGCAACGCAGACGGCAGAGCAATTCCTACGATGGCTGACCACTGGCGACGCTATTGGAGTCACCTTCCACCGCGTGAGCACGCACCTCCAAAACATCGGCGTCTATGCGCGCGCCGCGCTGAAGGACATCCAGAACATCGCCAACGCTCAGCTTCCCGAGTGGCTTGGCGGTAAACCAGCGACCGGCTCCAACGTTGCCAACGAGATGCTGAAGACGGAGGCGCGCGCACAGAGCGAGCTTGCGTCAATGCGCAAGTCGCCATGGACTGGCGGAACGACTGGAGATCAAGGGTCGGTCGACACAGCACGCGCACGCGATGGCAGCGGTCGATTTCCCGACTTTGCCGGGTCCGAAAAGTACGACCATGAATGTCGGCCAATCGACAACTGATAGCAGTGGCGCAGCGAACGCAACGCTCAAAGACAGCGCGATGGTCGACGAATACGTTGCTGTCTCCACCACGTCTCTTTTCCAGGATGCAAGGTTACCGCATTGGCGCATGGCTGCTGTGCTGCGCGCGTCATCAGGTCCCGGCGGTATCAACTTGGGACACCCAGCTGAGCTTCCATCTCCGTTCTCCCCAAGGATGCGACTGTGTGCAACAAACGCCTTGCGGCTCTGCTGCCACCCGAGTGTCGGGGCTACAACAAGCCAATTGGGGGCATCGTCGGTCGAAAGCTTTTTCGTCAGCGCCTCAAGTTTTTTTTGATCTGTCGGAAGTGCTGCACCAAATTTCGACAACAAGTCTCGCATTTTTGCGGGATGATGGCGGACGATCTCACGAGGAACGCGAATGGATTTTCTCGATCCATCTTCGCCACGGAAAGCGATATCAAAAAAAGTCTCGCCTGACGCCAAATCAGTAACATGGGCAACAATCGCGGTGACTGGCAGATCGTGCTTCTTCGGTAACTTGAGTAGGCGTCGCATGGACGCGGCGCCCAATGTCTTTGGCAATGATCGTGTCGTCATCTTGGGGTCCTCTCGGGACTGTCGTGATAGGAGGCCGTTAGTCGGCACGGTCGGGATGAAGACGAACAACGGCTGCTACGCCGCTACGCTGCTACGCCATGACCGGTGGCTACAAGGGCCGAGGCATAGGCACAATAATGGGGTAGGGGTCAGGGCTTTTCCTCAGGAAAACGGGGCTCTAGTTGACCCCATTTTCCACATGTGCGCGTGTGCCCTCGTGGTCGACATGTGCCCCTGCGTTCCCAAGGTGCTCGCTACGTGCTCTCGTGCCTATTCCATCGGACCCCCATGCCATTCTCACGCACTTGCAATTACCGATGCCGAGCACGCGACGCAGGGGCGTACTCGGTCAGAACTAACCGGAAGGCGCCGGACACTTTCTGGATCTCGAAGCCTCGTAGGAACAGACGCTTTCCCCATCCCATCTCGTCGAGGATCTCTGCTTGCCGCAACTGCTGCTCCACAGTCGGGGCCTTGTAGTGTGCCGGAAGCCAGTTGCCTTCGTCGTTCCGAGCTCGGATCGTGCGCTGGTTCGGATACTTTAGTGAGTAACGCAGCCACTGATCATTGCCATCGTAGGCATCGAGCTGAATTGGCCGTGATACCAAGTTCGAGCTTCGGAAACGTTTGTTGAGAGAACGACGGCCTTGCGATATTTGCGAGGAAAATACGAGAGCGTGCACGTGTGGGCGAGCGTGCGGCAAAAATTCCTGGTCGCGGGATTCTTGCCATGTAATGTCGATGGCGCCAATCACGGTCGTGATCCCGGCATCGTCGAACGCCTGGTTCAGGTCTTGAATAAATTCCTCGATGGCGCCGAGCGCTGTTTTCCTTTCCTTTTGTCGCGCCGCTGCAGGAATCGTTTCATTTCCGATTATGGTCAAGCAGCCGTCGAGTTTGATGCCGTGCGATCTGAGGTCGTGGTGCAGTGTCGTGACCGCCTCGCGCAGGGCGAACGTGCACTTCGGGCATGCGGCGCTGGCGCAAGGTGTTTTTGGCTTGCACTTGCTCAACTGCTGCAGAAGCGTGCGTTCCTGCTCGGTGATGCCGTCGTTCCGCTTCTTCTTCTGTAACCGCTTCGTGATCTGTTTGTACAAACAGATCGCAACGTTGCGGTTCTTCGTCCTCTCCGGGGTGGGCGTTGAGGCGGCGCCGGTCTTCTGCCTGTGTGCTTGGGCGAGGGATGAGTGCAAGAGTTCGTCTGCCGACGCCGTCAGCATGTCTGCGTCGGTCCAACCGTGGGCGCTGTTTTCTTCGATGTCGTTGGCCACGTCGCCCCCGTTCACATTTGTTGCTGTGACTTGAGAGAGGCGGCAGTATCGGCCGATACTGCCGCCCGTTCTCGGCCTATGCGGCAACTGCAGCCGAGACGGTCTCGCGCAACACTTTGATTGCGGTCTCGTCGTCGAAGACCGTCAGGTTGCGCTGCTCGGCGAACTCCATAAGTTCGAGCTGTAGCGTGAGCATGTCGACGTCGTGAGGGAGCCCGTACCAGTCACCGCGGAGCTTCGTCGCCTTGTCGGCGAAGAAGGCGAGCAATTCGATAAGAAGGCGTTTTGCGTCGGCCTTGCTTTCACACCAGAGGCGGAAGTGGATGCCCTGCGCCGCGATGGGGGATGCACGGTCAACGGTCGCCGCCACCTTGCCCTGCCAATCTGAACTCAACCACGGTGCCACCGGCATGACGCCGTGCGCGTCGCCGTTCTTTTGCGGCATGCTGTCGAGTGCACCGACGAGGCTCATGCAGTGCCAGTTCTTTCGGGCGAAGGCGTCGGCCTCGGGCTTGGTGAGGCGCGAGGGATTGTATGCACGGCGGGCGTTCGCCTTGGCGGTCTTGGTGATGACTGTCATTCGGTGATCTTTCTTTGGTTGAACGCGCACAGCTTGTCCTCGGCGTTGTTGCCGTTCGGGTTGGTGGTGGGAGGGGATGGCGGTTCGAGTCGGAGGGCTCGGTCGCGGAAGTATCGGCTGCTTGCCTTGCCGCGCGCGAAGCCGAGGTTGGTCGCCGCCCGGCCGAATTGGTCAATCGGAACAGAGGAAAGCCCATGTTTCCACGCGTCACTTTGATATGCGTGGTACGCGTCCATGAACCAAAGTCGGTGGCCGGGTGCGACCACTGTACTTGTGATGAAGAAGGCGCTGGGATTGGCGCAGGCGTTCCCTTTGGAGCCGACGATTGATTTGGGAACGGGGCAAGTGGCGCCCTCTCCTGTAACTAGCTGCAGCGCAGCACGAATGCTGCATCGCAAAAAAATCGCCGCTGCGCGGCAGCTTGTTTCATAGATCAAGGTGTGCGCCGCACATGGTAACTCACCCGTAACCTCAACGAAGGCCTGCGGCGCAATGCGGGCGACATGCGCCCTGATGGCGCGCGCCTCGCGCCCTGGCTTCGGGTCTGTGTGCTGTCGCCGGTATTTTCTGACCGCGCTTGCTGTTGCGGCTGGGATGCTGTCGCCCGCCTCTGCGCACGTGCCGCCCTCGGCCGGGCTCGTGCTGCCCTCGGTCGGGCTCGTGCTGCCCACGACGGTGACGCCACCACATTTTTCTGGTCGCGTGCCTCCTTTACTCAGCCACCGGCGCAGCAGAAGCAGTACGGCGAAAATCGAGATACCCAAGGCCGGGAGCATGATGACCTCGGGCGTCAAAGCATCGTGGGCATGGACTGGCAGTTCGACCAGAAAAGCAAACTGCCCTGCCTTGAGGGGCGCACCGACTACTGCCCCTCTTGCGGCCGCGGCGCGTGCATCGCACCATGCGATCACAGCCACCCGAACCCACGCCTTGCGGCGCTTTCCGATCGGGACGGGAGCGGGAAAGGTGCCATCCTCGACGCTGCGCTTGATTGTGGAGACGCTCAGATTCGTAACTACGCTCACCTCGGCACAACTCAAAAAATAGGCTCTTCGGTTTTTTTAGTGGGTGATTTTGAGCAAATCAGAGTTCCGGTAGTCCCATAGTGAGGATCTTGAGCCTGAGATAGTCCTCGTCGCGTAGGCCATAAGCTCGACGTTGGATGACGCGGATTTTGTTGTTCAGTCCTTCGACGAAACCGAGCGCGACTTTGTTGTCCGCGCTGCAATGTGCCGCGATGCCATCCCAATGGCGCTCGATCATCGAGGCGAACTTTTCATACGGCTTGAGACGTTGCCAGCGAAGTTGCGCCTTCCAGTTTTCGAAGAAGCGTCGCGCCCACACTTCTGATTTGTAGTCCCACAATTGATCAAAAGACTCGCGCAGGAGATAGGCCGTGTTCAAGCGCTTATTCGCGGCTAGCAACAGCTTGAGACTTTTCTTGCCTTCCGGCGACAGATTTTCCTTGTGCGAGAGCAGGACATATTTTTGTCCCTTGATGAACTTCCGCTTCGGTCCGGTGATGCGGCTGTATTCGGCTTTGCGGATCGCATCGAGCGCATCACCAAGATGTCTGAGGACGTGGAACTTATCGAACAGGATCGCTGCGTTCGGCGCGTGCGCCTGCGTCGATTTGCGAAACGGCCTCCACATGTCCATCACCGCCAAGCGTATCTTGACTGAGCTTTCATTGCCCAAAAACGCAAAGAACATGTCCATGTCCTTCTGGCTCCGGCCATCGCCACCGAACCAAATCGCGCGCCGCGCCTCAAGATCACTGACGATGATTCGATACACATGCCGCTTCTTGATCGAGACTTCGTCAACGCCGATGACGCGTGGTGTTGGAGGTCCGGCCCGACGTAGCTGTTCCCGCATGTAGACCTTGTCGAGTTCTTTTACTGCATGCCAATCCAGATGCATTCGTCGCGCAACATCCTTGATCGTCATCGCGCGGCACAAGCCGCCGATCTGCACGGCGAACCTCAGGCTGTATTTGGTGTTCTCAGACAGAAAGTCGAGCCTTTCGTTTTTCACGCCGCAGGCTTTGCAATCGACCCGGTGCATCTGAAAATCGAGGTAAACGTCGCGCCCTCCGCAGCCAAGATCACGCGCACGGCGCCAGCGTTTGTCATATCGGCTGCGGCACGTTTTTCCACAGCCGCTGCAAACGGTTTTTTTGAGCGCCGATCCAGTGTGATGACGACCGCCGGGGGCTCGTGCTCGTAGCTGTCGATCCTCGCCAGCACCCGAAAGCCGCGAACTCTGTACGCGTCGCGCAATCGCTTGATCGGGGTCTTGTCAGTGTGGTTGTGCATGCCCGGAAACGTGGCAGATTTCCAGCCCGCCGGAAACCTCAAAAACCATTGGTATCACTGGCTCGGAATGCCATGATGCCACTTCTCTTGCCCACCAAAATCCGCGAAGAGCCAAAAAATATGGGAGCGACTGGCCCGCTTTCGCCGTTGTCATTGGTACCTCCTGGCATCGCATGCGCCCGGTCGACAGCGCTGCAGCCAGGTGCACCAATCGTTGAGTCGTGAATACGTACAAAGACCCGTCAGTCTCTGACGGATTTAGACGGAAATTGGGTAGCCTGAAGTCGAGTTTGCTGGCGGAGAAAATAGGTGATCGCGGCCAGCGGCTCTTGCTTCAACAGCCAACCGCCGCACCTCTCTTCGCCGCTGGGACGAAGATGTTGATGGCCATTGGTGAGGTTTTGCGATGCGGCTGTCGAACCAGGCGCGGCAGCCGTCGTCACCGCGATGGGCGGTGCGCCCGACTACTTGCATGTATCGGCTGAATGCATGAGCGCTGGGCCCAGCCCGGCCGGGCCCAGCGGCGCGTCGGCTGCCCGGAAGGCGTAGCGCAGGTTGCGCACTCTCTCGGTGCGCTGGAGGCGATCTAAAATCTCAGCGTGGGTCAGGCGCCAGGCTGCGCCCCGAGTACGCGGACCTGCTATACGCCGCACGTCTTGCACGTGACGAGTGCGCGCGGCGTCAGAAATACCTGATGCTCAAAGAAATGGAGTTGCGGCCACGTCTACTCTTCTCCGTAGTGCGCGGGGCCGCGCGGCCTTGCATTGGGCGCAGGCAAAGCGGCGGCCGCTTTTGAGGTCGATCTGGATATCGAGCCGCTTCTTTTCAGCGTTGCAGTCGAGGCGGCGAAGAACCATAGTGAGGTGATCTCGAAAGGCGGCTGAAACAAGTCGTTTTCGCGCGTGTTGAACCGCAGGAGCCAGGACTGGAGGACCCTTGCTCCTACTACTACTCGTAGTGGCGGCCTTGACGGCCGGCCGTCAAGATCGCCCGTCTCGTCAGCAAGTTGTCCGTCATAAGGATCAATCCTCTATCCGACCGCAACGCCAACCCATCGAACCGCCCAGTTCGTCGACGAGGCCAAAAATGCCGGGGCGCACCAAATGAGCCCCGTTGGCTTTGCTACCTTTGTAGTACCTTCTTCACTGCTGATAGTCGTTGAAGGTGATGGCGGTAAGCAATAAAATGGCAACCGAGAAAACATCAATAGTCGAGTCGTTTGGTGAGAAGCTGCTCCATTTACAAAGAAACGAACGAGCGCGGGCTTATGCTGGTTGTGGTGAGACGGAAGAAGATCTTGCAAAGTGCATAGGAATAGCGCGCGCAACCTATCGCGATTGGAAGAATAACAAACTCAAAAAACACCGCCATGACAAGCTGCAAAAAATCGAGAAAGCATTCAAACTGCCTACTCCGTTCGAAGCATTCCGGCAGGGCAATATAGAAGATTTCAAACGTGAACTCATCACACACTATGTCGGCCTCGATCGAGATGCGCAAGCGCCGAGTAACTTTGCTGCGTTAAAGGGCGCATTCACCAAACGGCTACTCACCGCTCGGCTCGAAGAAGCCGCCGGCCGAGCCGTGGATGGCACAATCGTTCTCGGTCGACATTTCATCGAGTTCAGCTCGCCAGCGGAGAGTGACGAACGAAGGCGTGGCGACGCCGGTGGCGAACGTCGACTTGCAATCAAGGATCGTCGTGAGTCACCAAAACTCGATCGGAACGATTTTAAATTTGTTGACTTTGCGGTCTTCCATCTTCAGGTCAATAATACATCGCCACCGTTTTCCCTAAGCGTGGACATCGAACTTGGCCTCACTGACGATGGACTTTTTGCGCCTGCATCTTTTCTATCGGCCGAATTCCGTGGCAATTCTAGAACAGTGCCTGGGGGCAATAGGTTGCAGCGACCAGGGACCCTGACGGTGACTCCAGATAGTGAGGCGCAACGGGTCGATTTGATAGTGTCCCCGTCAGGAGCCGGCGAGCAACATGCCGACTGGAACATCACTATAGATAAACCGATGAGCCGGGTGATCACGCTAGAGAGAATGTTAGAAATCACTGCGGCAGAACCCAGCGACGAAATCGTTGTATCGCTACGCGTCCTAACAGCTCTGATCCAATGGAATAAAAGGCGCTGTTATGTCACAGAGTCCCCTGGTTACCAGCTTGAGTGAGAGCAAGATTGCCGCAGTGCAGGCACTGACGGCGGGGTCATTCCTGGATTTTGTTCGACTTTGCGGCTTTGACCCTACCGCGCATTTTCGCTACGCCGATTGGCGGAATCTCGATTTTCGTGGCCTCAACCTTAGAGGCTTTGATTTTACGGGCGCGCTGTTCTATGGTACCACCTTCGATGGGGCGTTGATAGGGCCTGGCGTGGACGCAAACGGAATCCCATCGAGTGCTGCACGTTTTGACAGCGCAATTTTGGGGCAGGTCGTTTGGCGCGGAAAATCCGCGCATTTTTCAGGTTCGGTCGACTTAAGCGTGTGCGAGGATTTTGAGCAATATTATTTGTCGTGGACAAAGAGCAGTGTTAAGCTTCCGCGGAATGAGTTTTTTTTGGAAGGTCAATGCTTCAAGGATGGGCCGCTTGCGCCACTCATGATAACGGTGCCGCCGTTAAGTTCGGAGCGAAACCGCAATTTCGAGTTTTCTATCAATTCTGAAGTTGGCGAAGCACTCCGCCCAGCTGGCCTTGCAATAAGTCAGACTTGCATTTCTGCTGAGTCATGGGGATTCCTGTGTGAATCAAAGCCACGAGCGAGCCACAGCGATCATAACAATTTGTTTTCCGAAGAGAATATCAACGTATATCTGCGTGCTTTATCCGAATATTCAGGCGCCACCTATAGGTTGTTGACGACGGAGGAAGCTGACGCCTACGTCTACGCTGGCTACAGACGAGATAATAATGTGGGCCGCGGGCGCTGGACGCTCAATCCGTGGTGTCTCGATAGTGCGGTGCTCTTAAGGACGGACGCGGAGCGGCAACGTCTTGAGGAAATTTCGTACGCGCGAATAGAAAATGTTAAGGCGGGTTATTACAATGCGACCCGCGAACTTGTTGGCGGGGAGATAACATCCGACTCAGTCCTTGAGAAGAAAAAGAAGGCTGCGTTCCGAGTGATTAGAGAACTGGGTGGTTAGTCCGAATCGCGCAGAAATATTGCGCGACTGCCTGAAGGTGGCTTCGCTTCTGCGATTGGCTGCTAGGCCGCGCCTCGTTCGACGGCGGATCGGGACGATGCCCCGCCAGCTATGCCGTCGACGGTTGGAGCGGCGTAGGACCGAGGGTGATGGACCAGAGCAGGCTCGCCGGCGGATCAGAGAGTGCATGCCAGAAGCGCAGATGTGCCACTGCTACTGCGGTTTCGGCCGCGAGAACGCTGTTGGCCGGGTTAGCGAAGGTGTAGTCGACGCCGTTGCCGTCGCACCAATTCACGGCCTCCGCGCGGCCGTAGCGGCAGACGACGTCGGCGCGCTTCCAGATATCGCGAATGCGCCGTGTGACGTGCTTGATGTCGGCGCACACTTCCTCGCTGCCAAGCGTTTTGGTAGCCGCAGAATGGTACCATGGGCTGAGGTGGCCGTGGCTTTCCGCTGTAAGAGCAAAGTTCAGATGTCCCCTTTGAGCAATGTAGAAGTGTCCCCTGTGCGCGTGTGAGGTGCTGGGGTGACGCGTGAACGGGGACATCATCGAGATGAGCGCGAAGGAGCGCGATCGGGCGGCCGTGATCCGGC
>JANMGQ010000143.1:0-47624 GCA_031374735.1 Hyphomicrobiaceae bacterium
TTCCTGGCCGCTCGCAACGCCGCGCCGACACCGTTCGTGTGGACCAAGTCCGCCGACGTCATCTTGAACAAGGTCGATCGCGCCCGGGCAAAACTGAACGCTGTCAAAACTGGGAACCAAGCGTTAGAATCGGAACACTAGTCTGTTGATGTTTGCCACGGTTGCGTGGACGTTCGGTCGGATCGTCGATCTACTCAAACAGATTGCCAAGAACGGCACGGCGATAGTGAAGTTCAATGAAGCGATCGCGGCGCGGGCACTGACGCAAGTGCAAACATTGCCGACCGTTGTCTCTCCCGCTTCGCCGGCCGTTCAACCAGCGCCACAGCAAGCCGTGCCGAAGCGTCGGCTTGGTCCGTTCAGCCGCCGTTGACGCGATATGTCGGTCGGAAACCGCCTCACATACCCGTGCCGGCGACGATCTGCCCATCCGGCGCATAGAGATTGGCAACGAAGCGCGGCAGACCCGGCGCGTCGGCCGGCCGCTTGTAGGAATCAACGATAGCGTGACCCTGCAACTCTGTGACCATGACGTGCGACGGCATGATGTGGCCTGACAACTCGCCTTGAACCGAATAGACCACCAACAGGCAAATCGGCTGGTTCGCCGTTGGGGAGTCGCGCATAGCAGCCGCTTTGCGCCCGCGGCGACGATCGGCCGCGAACTTGCCCCACAGGATTTCCGACCAGGGTATCATGCGGCCCCCACGCCCGACATACGCAACAGCGCCGGATCGATGAACAATTGCACCGCGCTTGCGTCGGCGGGGTCGCCCGGCGGCGCCTTGTTCGCTGCATCGCGCCACTGTTCAGGACGGCGGTTTTTGAGCCAGAAAATGCATGCCGTTGTATCGGGCGGGTAGTAGTCGGTGCATTCCGCCCGCGTGACGTTGCCGTCCTTGGAACAGAAAATCTTCTCAGACTTGCGCTTGAAGCCAACGGCGCGGCGATAGAGCGAATGGGCAACCTTGGCGTCGGCTTCGTCTTTGCCTGCGCGGATTGCCGTGTCGAGTTCGGGATTGTTCGATTGCCACCGGCGCAACGTGCGTTCGTCAATGCCGAACACGTCCGCGATCTGCTCAGTTGTGGCGCCAAGCAAGGCAAGCTTGTACCCGAGTGGCGCCAACACCGGATCATATTTCGATTTCGGCCCCGGCGTGCGCCGGGTGATCGGTTGCGTCTTCACTCGGGACATTTTGGCGCCGTTTCAGTTACACTTGCGGCAACGGTGCCAGTGGTGCGCGGGGCGTGCAAATCAAGGCGCCGCGCCCTTGGCGTCACTTCGGCGGGTGGCATTTCTGATGACACGCGCGGCACAGCGCAAGCAGGTCCTTGACGGTCGTTCCGTTGGTTCGTCGCCATGTTGGCGGCGAACTTGGCACTTCAAATAACGCCGTTTCGCATGTGACCAGTTTTGTCCACAAAACCCTCTACGCGGCGAGCCGGATGCGCGTTCCGCGGCTGTCCGTTTGAACCTCGATACGGCGGGCGTCCGAAAGGTCGCGAAGCAAAGCGTTCACGCGACCACTCGAAACGCCGATCGCGGCGGCAAGGGTGCGTTGCGAACTGATGACTTCCCCGCCTCGGTCCGTGAGCAACTGAATTAGGCGTTCAGCGGGTTGATCGGCAACCACGAGCCGCGCCCCCGTGTCCTGAACGCGTTCAACAGGCGTTTCGGTGGCGCACGGTTCGGCGCTGTCCGGCGCCGGCAACGCGGGCATTTCGGCGGCAATCGGTATGTTCATGGTGTGCGCTGGGGGCACGTCGGATTGAACGCCCGGCTTTGCGCTTGCGGACACGTTCGGCCGGCACGCCGTCACCAGTACAGCGGCGAACATCGATCCGGCTTCCAAAGCGAGCACGCTCACGAGCGTGAACCAATCGCCAATCCGGTTCGGTTCCACATGCACGCCGAACGCGGCAAGATAGCTGGCGAACGCTTGCGCGGCCGGATCAATTGAACGCGGTGCGCCGGCCGTCGCCACGTCGTGTTCTGCGGCCTCGATACGTTCCCGAAGTTCAGCCCGTGCCGCCGCGCGCGCTTGTTCGGCCCTGAACGTGGCGAAGTCATTGCACGCCGACCGTTGCTTGGCGTCGACCGGCGCGGTGCAATCGATGCCCCTGACAGCCGCGGCCTTGGGACCGGCAAGCGCTTCAAGTTCGGCCGCGGGGCGCGCTGGGCCAACGGCTGCAAGCTCGCCTTTCAATCCGGCAAGGCGCCCGCGCACGTCGATAGTCGCACCGCTCGCATGCATCCGGTCCGCCAAAGCGTCGGACCGCGCACGCGCCATCAATTGCAGTTCTGCCGTGAGGCTGTAGCCGATCGCGACGATTGCCAGAACGGACAGCGCAGCGGCTTGTCCGAAGCGCCACGATCCCAGCGCGCGGAAAAGGCCATGCACCGCAACAGGCTTGGCAACTTCAAGGCCTATTGCCATGGCGACGGCAAAGTAGGCGATCGGACCGGCGTGGGTCGCATTGAGCGACCAAGCGAAGTAGGCGCCGAACCCTGTCGAAGCAATCACGAGCAACGACGCGGCAAGTATTGCGACAACGTAAAGAAAAGGGCTTGCGCCGCTATCGAAGCCGCGGGTATCGATTGGCATGTTCGGTTCTCGTTAGTGCGAGTATCGGACCTAGGCCCGCCGCGGTGTTTCCAGCACCACGGCGGGCCGTTCTGTTTCGAACATAACCGAATTTAGTAACGAATTGAAAACGTTGCTGTCAGCCTGATTTACCGCCTCGTTGGAAAGCGTTTAGCGAACGCCTGTTGATTGGCGACGCTGTTGGACCGCGCTTTCTCGGCCGCCAGCACTGCGGCCATTACGCGTTCGCTCACGCCAGCATCAGCGCCGCGGGCGTCAATGGTGAAGTGGTTCACGACGTTGCCCGCCGATCCGCTGACGCCCGCGCCGCCCGCGCGTTCGCCCGGAACCATGCGCCCGGCGACTTCCGGCACGAACACTTCGCGTGCACGGCCCGCGCGTTCGTTGATATTGATCGGTTGACCAGCGCGAACGCCGCCACCTTCCGCCCCGTAAGATATCGACGCGCCCCAACCCGCCGTAGTGGCGCCGCCCCCTCCGAGCATGCCGCCAAGTGCGCCCGCCGCTTGCCCAAGTAGACCAGTGCTCGCGCCGGTGCCCCGAATGCTTTCCATGAGCGGCGCTAGCACAAGCGCTTTCACGATTGCTTCGCTTATCGACTTCAAGAGAGTGACGCCCAATTGCCGCGCCGCGTCTTCTGCACTGGTGAATGTGCCTGTTAGTGTGTTGCTGAGAGACGTTTCAATCGCGCTCGCAACGCCCTCAGTGCTCTTGCGCGCTTCGTCACCAACGCGCTGCATTTCCGTCTTGATCCGCTCGCCTGCCACCGCGTTCAGGTTCTCGCGCGCTTGCTGGAACTGTTCCTCGGAAATGAGCTTTTTGCCCAGTTCCTCTTGCCACTTTTTCAAGTCGGCTTCGTACTGAAGACTTATTGCCGCGAAACCTTCACCGCGCGCTGTCTGAGCTTCAATCTCAAGCGAGCGCAATTCGGCCGCCGACGCCTTTCTGATTTCCACAACCTTCGCTTCCGTGGCGGCCGTCACGTTCTTTCGGATTTCGCCGAACTGCGTTTCAGTCATGCGGCGTTCTTCAAGCAGCCGGCGCGCGGCTTCGATCTGTTGCGCGCCTTCAAGCTGTGCCGATCGGAGCAATTCACCTTTGGCCGCGGCGAGCGCCTGGACGGCCGCCAAGACGGCGTCAACGCCCGAATAATCGGGCTTCTCTTTGAGCGTGAAGGAATCGCCGCCTACGTCGTTCGTGATCGAACCTTTCAGCGATTGACGGGCGAACTTATCGCGCTTGTCCATTGCGTCGACCATGGCGCGGTCAAGGCGCTCCATTTCCTTTGTGATCTCCGCTACGCGTTCGGCGTAGTTCTTCGCCGGCACCGCGCCTTCTGACAGTTCGTGCCGCGCGATGATCAATTGCGCCGATAGCTCCGCGCTCTTGGCGGCGAGCGCGTCAACGTTGTCTTTGAAACCACCCAACGCGTCGCCGGCCGCCGCGAGATTACCCTTGCCAACTTCGCGCATGGCATCGCGCAACTTCCGCAAACCGTTCGCCGCGGCCTCGATAGCTGGCGCCGCCTTGTTCAGGAACGCGGCCTCGATTTCAGCGCCCAACAGGTTTGTTTCTTTCTTCAATTCTTTCGACGCGGCTATTGCCTTGTCGCTCACCACGGCGCCGAACTTATCGGCTTCGCGCTGCATGGCTTCGATACCGGCCGCGCCGTTCTGCAAGATCGGAAGCAGCGCAATGCCGGATTCGCCGAACGCCTTCTTTGCGAGCGTCGCTTTCGCGTCGGCACCTTCGACGCGGCGGATCGCTTCGGCGTATAGTTCCAAGGCTTGCGTGGTGGTCTTCGTGTCTTTCAGTTGGTCCGCCAGCGCCGGCGCTGCGAACTTCAGCGTTTCATAAAGCTCGCCCATCTTGGACCGGGCGAGCGTTGCCTTTTCGGAAAAGCTCGCGAGCGCGCCGCTGATATCGTCGGTCACGCCCGCCAGCTTCGCGCCGGCCGTGAGGCGTTGGAACTCTGCTGTCGTGAGGCCGGCCGCGGCGGATAGCTTCGTAAGCGCCGCGGCGTCAGTCGTCGCCTTGGCCGAAAATTGCGCAACACTGAAACCGGCCGCCGCGGCGAGCATCGCGCGGATAGCGCCGGCCGCACCGGCGGCGCCCGTTTCGAGCGCTCGCGTTCCGCGCTCGCCGGCCGCTTTGGCGTCTTTGCCGAACTTGTCGACTTTCGCCGTAGCGCCGGAAACCGCTTTGTCCAAGTCGGACGTATCGGCGCCGAATGATACGGCAATTCTTGCGGCATCGGTCATGCGCCACCCTCGGTTATTGAGGTGGAACCTTCGTCGAAGCGGTCGGGCGCCGCAAATGCACTTGACGGGCAGCCACTTCGGCGGATCAATTTTTCAGCCGATCGACGATGCGCGTCACAAGTGCCGGAGGAACGTCCGGCATCGCGGCCAACTCGACAGCTATTCGCCACGGAGAAAGCGCGCCGCCGGCATTGGCGATTTCGTGCGCGAGGATGTTCTCCACTCGATACAATGGGCGCCCGGCGCTCACGACCCAAGCGATTGGGGACGTGCCGAGTGAACGCGCGTTCTGCAGGGCGCCTAGCGACAGCCGCCATCGGTTCGCAAGATCGCGCGGTTTGACCTCAATCGGTCCATGTCCGCCGCGGCACGCTTCGGTCAGAAACTTTAAGTGCGACGGGATTTCGTGCGCCTTACTTGGCGCCGGCTCCCGCGAGGGGCGGCGAATATTCGGCTTGTTCATGGCTACCTTCATTTGTGATGGGCGGAGAGGTAGCTGACCGCACCGGGAGCCTTCATTGCGCGCAATCTCTCAACAATCTTCGCCGCAAGCGCGGGCGGAACGTCTGGCATCGTGGCGAGCAAAGCGGCGACGCGATCGGGCGTCACAGCGCCGGCCGTGTGGCTCATTTCCCACCAAAGAATGTCGGATAGGCGATAGCGGATCGCGCCCGGCGACACGGCGACCCACGGGATTGCGGACGTCCCGAGTGAGCGCGCGTTTTGAAGCGAGCCAATCGACAGGCGCCAGCGGTCGGCGAGTTCGCGGGGCGTGACCATGACGCCCCCGCAAAGGTCGCGGATGAAAAAATAGCGTTCGGGAAGGTTAGACGGGTAAGACAGCATGTGGGGCGCTTTCGGGCGGTTCGTGTGCGTGGGCGCGAACGTCGGTCACGCGAGCAACATGTAAGCGCTTCCGGCGCTGTCTCGATATTGGGCGCCGCTGAAACACAGCTGCACGGACCCCTGCGACACTGCATCCCGAACAATGTCGGCGCGGTATTTTTGCGTGGCGCGTTGCAGTTTCGACGTGGACGTTTTCGTTTTTGGCAAACCTGCCAGCCTCACGATTTCCACCGCGTCAGCCGCGCATTCGTCAATCGCGATCCGCGGATGTGTGCGGGCAAGATGTGCTGCAAGGGTCGCGGCACTGAGAGGGGCGGCGGGCAGCGTCGCATTTGTGGCTTTAGACATGGCGGGCTCTCTCGGATGAGTTAACGGGAAGTACATTGCTTTGACGCGCAACAATATGTTCGCGCTTTTGGCGCGTGACAGCGTTCGGCTGTTTGGGCATGTCGAGTGCCCGTCGGCATCGGAGCGCCAGTGGGCGGGCTATTTATTCTGAAATGGCGCCGGCCCTTTTAGGAGCGGGCAAGTTGTCCGGCGGAAGGAAACCGCGAACCGGGACCAGATCGCTGGGGCGGATACCGTGGCGCTTGCAGACCGCTTTCAATTCGTTGGTGCGTTGTGACGTGCAGGGCATCGGGAAGGTTCCAACGGCGCGGTAGGCGCTGCTATGGAACTAGTTATCGCGCAGTACCCTTAATTAAGGGTTTATATCGCGAATTATCAGCCGTGCACCTATATTAGGTTCAATGTGTTGAGGAACCTTTAATGCGCCGGGCGGCTCGAAAAATCAATTTCGGGCACGTCGCGGGGGCCATTGGCGCCATTGGCACCATTGGCAGCGGGCTTGAGTGCCGCCACCGCTCTAAATCGTATAATACATTACGAGTTGTATAGATTTATATATATATATATATTTCCACCGATATATTCGGCTTCCATCTACGCTTCAAGCCCGCTGCCAATGGTGCCAATGGTGCCAATCGACGCGGCACGAACCGCTGTTGCAAATACGGCCGGGTTCACGTCATATGCCTCTTCGCGCGTCCCCGTGGGAACGCGGCGCAGCCATCCGGCGTCAACCAATTCCGCGAAAACGTCTTTCGCTATCTTGTCGGACACGACACCCCACGACCGGCGGACCTCACGCGCGTTGATCTTGCCTTTTGCTCTCAGTTCAGCACGACGTTCGATTATCTTTGAGGCCAAAGCGCCGGCTTCGCGGTGAACCTGCGAACGCCCGTCGCCGTGCACCCGGCGAAGCATTGGTTTGCAGTAGCCGTCGACGAAAGCCGCGGCTCTCACCAACGTGGCAGCGCTCACTTCCAAAGGGGTGCGCGCTTCGCCCGACGCGGCCCCTTCAATGTGTTCCAGCACCAGGGCTACGCGAAGCAACAGCCCGGGGTGTTTGCCCATGGCTTCTGCCGTCGCCCCGGACGCCGAATTGATCGCGATACTGTGTGACAATCGCCACGCCTCGAAGGCCTCGAAAGCATCGTCCGATAGACGCACAGGAACCGGCGCGTCGAAATCATGTGTGAGCAATGCAAGGCGATTGAACACTGCGGCCAAGCCAGCGTCGGACGGGGCATCGCGGCGCAATCGGGCGTGCGGCATTGGGTTCGGCCAAAAGAACATGAATCGTGCTGCGAAGCCGTCAGCCGCTGTCTGCGTGATGTGCTCGCGCAGCAAATCCGGCTGGATGCCGCCAAGTATCGACGCGGACATGTGGGGTATGCGTAAGGGTTCGGCCTTACTTTTGCGGTCGACGGTGTGCGGTCGGGCACCGTACAGTTCAAGCCAGTTGGCGCGGTCACTGCCCTTACCGCCGCCGTACCTATCTGCGCTCCCAAGCATTGCGGCAAGTTCGTCACGGGCAATCAAGAGGCCGCGCGGATTGTGCGCCAAGATTTCGAACAGTGCTTCCGCCGTTTGGTCCCGTACGATCACACGGGCGGGCTTGGGCGTCGCCGGCTCGCGGGCTTCGGGCGGCATTGGTGGCGGCATTGCCCCGCGCTTGATTTCTTGCTCACATTGCGCGCGCCAAGTCTTTTCTGCGGCTTCGGCCGCTATCTTCGCCGCTTCGAATTGCGACAATCGGAACTCGAATGCGCGGTTCATTTCGGCTTCAATAGGGGCGATCGGACCTAGCGCGGCGTCAAGCGCCGGGCTCTTGTTCGCTGATGGCGGACCCACAACCGCGCACCACAGAATGCACGGCTCACGCCATTGGGGCGTAACTTCTAAGACACGGGTGGTCCCAATCAAAGCCGCCGCCGTGGCAAGCACACCCGCCGCCACGTAATCCACTGGAGCGCCCTTGGCCGTCGCCATATCGACTAGCCACGGCGCGAGAGTCCCGAACACTTCGGTCGGAAAGACGGGCGGAGGTACCTGCACCGGACGAATTAAGCTCATGTCGGGCGGGCCCCATCCTCCCGGCACTGGCGCGAGACCGTGCACCGCGTCGTTTTCATCCCGCCAAACCCACCCCGTGTTCGCAGCGTCGCGATACAGCGAACCGAGTTTGCGCTGTCCGTCGCCGCGGCCAAAGCTGTCCCACCTCTTGCGCGTATCGGCGTCGATATATTTTCCGCTACTCTGTGACCAAGCATCCCAAATTGCGAGTGCCCCTTCCGACCCGTCGCATTCGCCGTGCAATGACATGCCGATATCAATCCACGTGCCGTGGCCGTCAGCGTGACCCTGGCTTGCAAGCCAATCGAGCGCAGAACGCAGCTTAGGCATGTTCACCGACGCGGGCACGCCGTCCGGTGTTGCGTATTCAATGCCGCCGGCCGGCACGTTTCCCGGTTCACTCTTTTTGCGTTCGGGCTTCGGCGGTACCGGCGGCACGCCGCGCAACAAATCGCCGACGGGATACGGACCCCACATCGCTGCGCTGTTTTCGACAACGCGCACCATGTACGGCGCCGCCGGGTCTTTCATGTTGTATGTACCGGCCAAGCGCATAATGCGCGGCAAGTCTTTGGCGTTCTTATCGCAACCGAGGCGGACCAAGCGCGCCATTAGTTCAGCGTGTTCTGCGTTGCTCGCGCCGTCAACGGGCCAATAGCGGTGAGTGCCGCGTTCCGACGTCTTCACGGTCAACAGCGGTTCGGGCATCCCGGCCGGCGGCAACCACGTGTCGGGGTCGATCACGCCCGCGCCCGTGTCGTCGTCGTGCCACACGGCGCGCACGCGGCGGATGTTTTCAGCCTTGCGACCTTTGCCGTCTGTTTCGTTCACGGTGATGAACACGCCCGCGCCGTGACCGTTAGCGGTGACAAGCATCGGCCACGCGTCGTCAATTGATGCGTGTATTTTTCGGGACAGCGTGGGCAGCTTGCGCCCCTTGTCATCGTCCAACGCTACGAACGTCCAGGCGGTAGCGAGCGGGTCCAGCGCGGACAGGAAGGCGCGCGCGGCGGATATGTCGAGTTGCATTTGATCCGTGCTCATTTGCGGTTTACCGCCACCTCCCGAATTCGGATCGTTCGGCGTTGCGTTCGTGTCGTCTTCGAAAGTCATGGCGCGGCTTTCCTGATTTACAGCGCCGCACGCGAAATCTCTTGTAAATTGTGCGCTTTTGTGCGCACATAACGGGGATTTCGGGCGGCTTTGGCGGCTACTCGGGTAGAGCATTCGAGGTCCGTGGCGCACCAACGCCGCGGCCTTTTTCGTTCACCGAACCCGATATGGCGTTAGCGACGGATTGCCGTTCTTCGCGGTTCCGACATAGCCTGCCAAGATCGGCGAGCACACCGTATCGAGAATGGACCTCATGTCCGCCGCATCTAAGTCCGTCTTGGCGAGACGCCCCGCCGCTTGTGCAGGCAGCAAGTAGAGCCGCGCCGTCAAGGTATCGAGGCCGATCCGTTCCACAAACACACATAGGCCCAAGTGCTGAAGGCACGGCCCTGTAGTTCGGAAGTAGCAGCGCTTGTCCGGGTTCGATTTAAGCCGCGCAATTGCTTCGCCAAGTACGTGGCACAAGTCTGGTGCGAGGAAGTCCGCCCATTCAGGCGCGTTATCTTCGATCGATTTCAAAGCTTCACCTATGTGTTTGTGGGAAGCCGATATTCTGGCGATTACGCGCTACCTTCATTTGGCGCTAATACTTATCGTGCTACACCAGTATCTATCGGCGGTTGCTCATTGCCGCATAAAGTTCGAAGGCCGCTGCACTCTCGCAAAGTGCAGCGGCCTTATTCATTCTCAGAACCGGTGCACCTCCCGGCGAACCACGCCTCGAATTCCACACGCGGCCAACGCGGGCGATCAAGTTCACAACGTGACGGTCGAAGCATCCGGCCCTCGATACAACGACGCCAGATCGTTTGCCGCGTCGTGCCGATGCGCGCGACGGCTTCTTTCATGGCGACCCAATCGCCTTCGCCGGCAACAGCCGGGCCGGCCGTGTCGCCGCCTTCGTCGCTGCCTTGATAGGTTCCAGAACCGAAGCCGCTAGCACGCGGGGCAACAGCGGGCACTGGCGCCACGGGTGCGACCGCAACGGCCTTCCGAACACGGCGCGGCTTTGGAAGCGCCGCGACTTGAGCCGGCTTCGCGCTGGCCAGCATTTCGCCCCCAGCGCCGGCAAGCTCGATACCAACGGCACGCAAGACGCGCCCAACGTGAGCCGGGTCACCAACAAGGCCGATGCTGACATTGATGTGGAGCATTAGGCAGCACGCGGCAATTGCGGATCGACGGCGCGGGCGGACAGCCACGCTTCGATTTTATCCAGGGGATACACAACTGAACCGCCGACGCGGACAAAGCCCGGGCCGGTGCCCGACTTGCGCCAGTGGCACAAGGTCGACGGGTGCTTACCTAGATCGCGCGCCAGTTCTGCGGCGGTTCGGTATTTGCGGTCTTTCAGCGGTGCCAACATGCGGCCCTCCGATTAATTGCGGTTATTGCGAAAATTAGGATGCGTTGCGTTCGCCTATCTGGCAAATCGAACGCACCTTTTCACGCCGCCGGGCGCGATTGCATCCATTCGGATACTTCGGATGCGAGCCACGCCACGCGCTTGTCACCCAAGCGGCGTGGCTTCGGAAACCGTCCGGCCTTGGACCATTCGAGAATAGTGGTGCGGGATACGCCGATCCGGGCGCGCACGGCTTTGACACTCAGAAATTCATCGGCTTGGGTTTTGATGTTTGACATTGGGCATCCCTGACTGTGGGTGGAAGATGCCTATCAATACTGTATCGCATCGGCGCGGGGTTTACTGAATTGCCCTATAAAATCAGATGCACAGCGTTCAATGTCGCTCTTTTGCCAATAATCACTTAACAGCGGCGGTATTCGGCAACTCGTGAACGTTCGTCGTGTCGGTCGCCGCACCAAGCAAACTGTCCACGTGCCGCGCCCATTCGGCCATCATCGTGCGCTTCTGTGCCATGTAGCGGCTGTGATTGTAATGCCGGCCGGTCACACTGCCCTTTGCGGCCGTGAGGTGGTTCAGCAAGAGCCCTACGAATTCGTTCGGGTGCCCTTGGTCACCAAGCCAGGTCGCAATTGTGCGCCGCGCGTCATACAAGATCACGTCAGCCAGCCCGAACAGCGTTTCCGCCTTGTCGTCGCGGGCACGATGTAGGATGACCGCGAAGGCGTGCGGGTCCAAGGGGTCTGCGTCACCCGGCGCCGGAAACACCCAAATAGGCGCTTTGCTCTTTGGCTTGCCATCCGGCCCGTGCGCCGCGATTTCCAGCGCGCGGCGTAGCAGCGCCACGGCGCGGGGCGGAAGCGGCACAATGTGCTCAACCCTGTTTTTGGCGGTCTCGCGATTAATGCGCATTGTCGGGTGTAGCGCGTCCAGGTCCAAGCCGTCGCGGCGTAGGTGCGCTATTTCCTTCGGGCGTTGCCCAAGCAACATGACGAGTTGCATAGCGATCCGGGAGGCTTCCGACGCGGGCGCCGCGGCAATGCCGTGCCAAAACGCCAACCATTCGGCCGGCAACCATACCCGCTCACGGGTGTTCGTATCGAACCGCGGTTTCAGCCCGGCCGACGGATCGCGCTCCACAAGGCCATCTGAGAAGGCCCAACGGAACACGCCTCGGATGAACGCGTGGTAGTGGTTAACCTCTGTGGTGGCGCCGCCCTTAGCCATGCTCTCTAGCACGCCCGCAATGTGCACGCGCTCTATCTCGCCTGCCTTGCGTTCGGTGAAGCTCTTGGGGAGTGCCCGTAGGCGGAAGCGCGACCGCTTCACGTAAGAGGCGGCGCGACCTTGCCGTTCCTTGAAAGCGATCCACTGTTCCGCGATTCCGTGGAACGTATCCGCGGCGCGGCGTTCGTGCTTGGCGCCGGCCGGGTCTGCACCTTCGGCCGCTTCGTTCCTAATTTCCCGAGCCCGTTCGCGCGCCTGTTTTAGTGACACATCCCCGTACTGTCCCAAGGTCATGCGCCGGAGTTTGCCGTCACTTCCGCGCCGATAACGTAGCGACCAACTCTTGTTGCCGTCCTTCGTGACCCGAAGTGCGAGGCCCGCGAAGTCGGCCACGGGTACGTCCAAGCGCGCCTTCCCCTGGGAGGTGGCGTTCTTGCACTGCAAGTCGCTTGTGATCTGCGGGATCGCCGTAGCCATTGCCGTGAACTCTGTGCGGATCAAGACGTGTACGTTGTGACCCCGGGGTCACACGGGGGTCACACAAAGAGCTTGCTTGGGCCGTACGCAACCGGACTACATCGGTCAACGGTTCATTGAAAAAATACGCCTTTTCAGCGCATTAACACTTGTCGGCACTGTACAGCGTGATTCTTTGCGATCCGGTAAAAACGGCGCGGAAGGCAATTGAAAATCGCAGTGTCGCCAGTTCAATTCTGGCCCCGGGCACCATTGTTTTCAACGACCTGCTGGGCCGCGCGCAGTGACGACCCCGCGATCGTAGGGATGCGTCGCATCGCCTTGCGGCTACGCCAATTCAACCACGTCGAGCCCCAATTGGCGACCAGCCGCCCGCACGGCGCCGCGGTGATCGCCGTAAACGATGGCCACATGGTGTTCGAGGGCTTGATCCAGCAGCCCGCGCATAGCGGCCTCGGTGCCGCCATCGAAGCGGACGACGGCGCTGGTGCCGGTGAAGCTCAAGGGCGCGCGGATGACCTCACCGCCGCCGACGATCATGCGCGTTTCGTTACGCGCTTGCGAGATGCGCGCAATGGTGATGCGGCCGGGTTTCAATGAAAATTGCGCCAGCAGCGGCATCTTGCGGTTCGAATGGATCTGCGCCTCGGGCTTGAAATGCGGATCGCACATCGACGCCGGCGCGGAGCCGCAATGCCACAGCACGCCCGTGTCGGTTGCCCCGTCCATGTCGACGATGTCGACCAACCAGGCGGGCTCGCCCGCGAGGTCCTGGAGCATCCGTTGCGTCAATGCGCCATAGACGTCGGCTTCGCAGGCGGCTGGAGTTTTGGCGCCGTTCATGAGCCCCATCGGCCCACAGGCCGCACAGCCATAGTCGACGAACATTTCAGGCCAGCAGCGCACGGCCATGGCTGAGCAGTTCCTCTCGGCGCGTAGACCTTCCAGCGCCTGATACACACGCAGGGAGCGATCGAGTTGCGGCTGGTCGACGTCATCGATGCCGGCGTAGTGCGCGACGGCTTTGCGTGTGCTCGCAACCGCCGAGGCGTCGGTGGCTTTCGCGCGGGCGAACACGTCATCCAACTTGATCCGCTGGACGGTTACGCCTGCGAGCGCATCGAGCGTGGCGTCCTCGAACCGGCACGTGTCGAAGCCGGCCGGGTGCTCCCCGACCAAACCGATCGACGTGCCCTTGAGCGACGCAATCACCGACTTGGCGCGCGCCATATCGTCGGGCGTTGGGTGCGTCTTGCTTGCGGTTTTGGTGGCGATGCGCGGCTTTCCGTCCAGCAGCTCGGTCAAACCTGCCGGTGCGTCCGCGGCGTCGGCTGCGCTGTAGAGGTAGGTGGCAGACCGGCCGGCTCGGCCAAGTGCGTGCAATGCGAGGTTCAATCCGCAGAATGAGTTGAGGCGCAGGCGCCCGCCCAAGCGCGGTTCGGGAAAGGCCCAGATCGCAAGCGGCGCTGCTACAGAACGCGCCAATTCGACGGTCATGGTTGCATCCGTAAACGTCACTTGCAGCAACAGGAGCTTCTTCGCGCCGGCCGCAATGACGTCAGCAAGTGCCGTCTTGGCGGCGGCCGCATCGAACAGGAGACCACGCGGACCAACAGTCTTGATGCCAGCTGCATCGAGTGTGGCAAAAGCCTTGGCGGCCACCTCCTCGGCGAACGGCACATCGAATGTCGGACGGGCAAGGGCGAGGACGCCTGTCGGTGCGGACATCTTTGGCTCCGGGGTTTTGCAGGCGGGCAACGCCGTGACGGCTACGCTTGGATGGTCTTGCCGCTGCCATAGCATACCAACCCGCGTATGCGAGCCGGCCAACCGGAAGGCACTACGTCGGCACTACTGATCCGCGATCTTGATCAGGCTGATTTGCGCTCCGCGGACGGTGCCGGCGTCCGTGCTCAAGATGAACGATTGCGCTGATCCGTTGGCCGTCACGGTGACGGAGGCGCTCAGTCCGCCGCCATCCATTTGCAACGCCAATTTGTTGCCGGTTTGCGTGCCTGCCAAGTTGCCGGCGGCATTGAATTGCCGTTCTTCCCAGGTTCCAGATACGCGCTGGCCGTCACTGGTCAATTGCGCCCGCAGATCGATCTTGCTGCCACTGCTGGCGCACCGCAACGCAAGGCCCATCCCCGGCGAGCGTTCCGTGAAGTAGGCGAGACACTTGATCTGTTCGCCGCGGCCGTCCTGCAGACGAACTTGCCCGCTGCCATTCCAGCTGCCGATAAAGGGCGAGAACGGCCCAGGGGCGGACACGGCAGACGCCGACAAGAGCGCCGCACACGCCGTAGCGGCAACCAGACCTGCGCCAGAGCGGAACATGAAGATCCTCCTCGTGCATCAAAATGCTGACACACCAACCTTGAAGCGGGCCGGTGTCTCATTTCACCAAGCAAAATATGTGCAAGCCCGTCGCGTTCCTCACCAGGCACAGCCGAGCGGCGCGAGTTGGGTTTTCAACTGATCGGCCGTCTGCTTGCACACGCCTTCGAGCTGCTTTTTGCCGTCGTCGGTCTTGGCAACGGCGATCCAGTTCGTCTTCACTTGATCCATGACCGAGCGCATCTTGTCCTTCTGGTCGGCTGGTGCCTTGGCGGCGATGCAGGTCTCATAGACCTTCACAAAGCTGTCGCAGGCAGCGACGCCGATATCTTGAGCTTTCGCTGTGGGCAGATTTATCACGACACCGAGCAACGCTGCGGCCGTGTAGGAAACGATGCGCATGGTGAGATCCGATCATGGCCCCGCGCGATAGGACGCCGCGTCCGAGGACCAAAGCACTTGAGTCGCATACATGATTCACGGCCGCCACGGAATTGCCTGATTTGCTGACGGCGGCTTCGTTCTTTTTATGTTTTCTTGATCACCATGGGCACCGACCTGTACATGCCGTCATAGGGGACACGGCGTAGAGGACGCAACAGATGGGTCATGGTCCCGCAATCTCGCCTTTTCATCTCGGCTTTATGATCGCGACGGGGTTGGTCGCAATCGGGCCCCTTGCGGCGCAAACGGCGTCATTGCGTCCGGTCGCGCCGCCAAAGCTCGCCATCCCGGAGCGGATAGATCCGATCGTTGCGCCGCTGCCAGCCGCACCCCCGGTCGCGTCGCGGCCTGCCAACACAACCGCTGCCCGCTTGGCCCCCGCACCGCGCGGGTCGACTGTTGCAGGAGCAGCGGCCAAACGACCAACATGTGCGCCGGGCGAGCGGCTGCAGCGCAAGACCGGCGTCTGCCAAGCCATTCTGAGTGCGACACCCAAGCTGGCGACAGCAAGAGCGGCTCCGACAAAACCGGCGGCGCTGAAAAGCACCGCATCCAAGCCGGGATCCAAAACGGTGCCAAAGAGTGTGTCGCAAGCCAAGCCGGCTAAGGCGTCCGCGAAGAAAGGCTGAGGTCGCCCGTGACCACAACAATGCCGCATCGCGTCGCCGTCATCGGCGGATCAATGGGCGGGTTGTTCGCGGCTGTCGCGTTGCACCGGCGCGGCTTCGACGTGCACGTCTACGAGCGCAATCGGGCGCCACTTGCTGGCCGTGGTGCGGGCATCGTGACCCATGATCGATTGCTCGCGGCGCTGCGTACCAACGGGATCGCGCCGGGAGACAACCTGGGCGTCGCGGTCGAAGGGCGACGGGTGTACGCCCCGGATGGCAGCGTTCTCGCGGAAATGCCGTTTCCGCAGTTGAATACGGCATGGGATCGCCTGCTCGATCTGCTGCGGTCGGCGCTCCCTGACGCGCGCTATCATCTCGGCTGCTCGCTCGTGTCGGTGACGCCATCGGTCGATCGCGTTACGGCGCGGTTTGCGGATGGCCGCGAGATCGAGGCGGACTTTCTGATTGGCGCAGATGGTATTCGCTCCGTGGTGCGGGCGCAAGTGTTGCCCGAAGCTCAACCCCAATATGCCGGCTATGTGGCTTGGCGTGGCCTTGTCGACGAAAGCGCGTTGTCAACGTCGGCGCACGATGCCCTGATGCATCATTTCACCTTTGGCTTGCCGACGGGCGAACAGGTGCTCGCCTACCCCGTGGCTGGGGCGAACAACGCGATCGCCGCGGGGCTGAGACGCTGCAATCTCGTCTGGTATCGCCCTGCGGACTCGGCGGACGATCTCGCAGATCTGCTGACCGATGAGACCGGCAAGCGGCACGAGGGCGGCATCCCGCCACCGCTGATCCGGCGCCAGGTTCTGGCGGATATGCGACAGGCGGCTCGACGCTTGCTGGCGCCGGCATTTGCAGATGTCATGCAGCTGTCCCCCCAGCCGATCCTGCAGCCGATTTATGATCTCGAAACGCCCCGCCTGGTGTTCGGGCGGGTGGCCCTCATCGGGGACGCCGCTTTTGTTGCGCGCCCGCATGTCGGCGCGGGGGTAACGAAGGCTGCTGAAGACGCTCTCGCTCTGGTCGAGGCGCTGGATCAGACGAACGACATAGAAGGGCCTTTGGCACGGTTTGAGGCGGCGCGCCTTGAGGCGGGGCGTCGGATCGTCAGGCGCGCGCGCGACCTTGGGACAGCCATTGGATCAGGTGCTTCGGGCCCTTACCGCTCCCCGGAGACGACGATGCGCGAAACCGCTTCGCTCGCATTTCTGGGTGCTGACGCTTAGCGCCGGTGGCACGCCGAGCGAAAAGGCCATCCCGCGGGTGCAGGATGGCCTCAAGATGGCGCAAGCAAACCGGACTCATTACCACCGGTCAGAATTTGTGACTGATCAATCCATCTTCGTCATTCTGGAATGCCTGTCGCGCCGAGGCGCAACAGGCATATCGGGAATCCTTACCTCTCGCGCATTGGCACTCGTGTTTTTCGGACAAAGGTAAATCCCGGATCTGCGATCACGCAGGAGGCGTGATCGCACTCCAGGATGACGCTCTTTATTGTGATGCGGCAGACGTTTTGATCGTTGGTATCGGATCTTCTGTTATCAGATTTTGGGGCCGACGCCGGGAAGCGGCGAGCGGTTGGCTGGCGCTGGTATCGCGCCACCACCACGGACCGGCGGCACGTACATGCTCGGCGCTGAACAAAGCTTGCGCTGATCTTCATTGCGGCCGCAGCTGCGGAACTCACCCTGCTTGTCGAAGCAGACGCGCACTTCCTGCAGTCGGTTGCCTGGGCCGCCGCACTGCACCGCAATCGCGTCGGGCTTCATGCCGGGATTGACCGCCAGAAACTCCTTGACCAGCTCTCCTGGGGCAACCGTCAAGCGCGGGTCGGCCAGGTTCGAATAGCGATCGGGCACCTTGACCTTGCTGTGCAGCTTGCGCGCAAGATCGAAGTAGCCGTCAACGCCTAGGCCCGAGCACGTGCCATGCTTGCGGTATTCGTGGAACACCAGCTTGTCGCTCGGCATGATGTCGAGCATGCGGTCCGCGACCGGGCGGGGCACGAAGCCGCGATCTGCTGTCGGGCAATCCTGCGGCCAGCCGCGCTCAAATTGCGGCCACAGGCCATGCAGTATGAACGCGTAACGCTTGCCGCTGCGCGGGTTGCATTGCGGATCATAGCCCCCGCGCGTCAGCGATGCGCAGTAACTCGGGCTCCACGACAACGACAACAGATAGTAGTCGAATTGGCCCGGCTGTGTGATCACCTTAGGGCGACCGGCCGCATAGGGGTTTGGGCCGCGCGGAAATGCGCTCGGTGGGGCATCGGGTGCGCGCTGGGCGTGTGCGGGCAGGATGGTCAGTGCCGCGCCGGCCAGCATGGCAGCGGCAAGGGCCAGAAAGCGTCTCGTCGTCATAGAAGTCCTCGCTCCCGCCGGAGTGGCGGCTTGATCTCCCGCCTACATAGCGTGTCAGCCGCCGTTCGCAAACGTGCTGGATGGCGGAGGAATTGGGCGCGGGGCGGGGAAATGGGGGATCGCCCTGCACCGAGGTGGGAATTGACCTGCATTTTCCTCAACTGTTCCGCCCCGGAGCAGTGAGCGGACGCCGTGCGTCATATAATGCGGCTCCGGATCGACGATGTCACGATCTCCGTCGCGATAACGACGGCGAAAATGACCGCCAGGATCATACCGACTTGTGGCCAGTCGATTGTGTTGAGCGCCGTATCGAGAGCAACGCCGATACCGCCGGCTCCAACGAGGCCGAGTACCGCGCTCTCGCGGATGTTGATATCCCAGCGGAACAACGCGACGCCCCAGAAGCTCGGCTCGACCGAGGGCCAATAGCCCTTGGCAAGAATACTGGCGGCCGGCGCGCCAGTGGCTGTCAGGGCTTCAATCGGCCCCGTCGGCGTCTCTTCAATGGCCTCCGCCAGCAGTTTGCCGACAAAGCCGATGGAGCGCACGCCAATGGCCAGTACACCCGCCAGTGCGCCCGGGCCAAAAATGGCAACAAACAGCAGTGCCCAGATGATCGAGCTGACCGAGCGGGACGACACCAGGATGAACGTCGCAAGCAAATTCAGAAGCCTCGACTTGGTGATGTTGCGCGCAGCCAACAACGAGACGGGCACGGCGAAGACCAGCGACAGCAGGGTGCCGAGCGTCGCGATGTGTAATGTCTCAATCAACGCATCGTGAATCGATTTCGGATAGGCCGCGACATCGAGCGGCCACATGCGCCGGAACAAGTCCGCCGTCTGCGCGGGGGCATCAGCCAGAAACTCGGGGATGACTTCGATCGAGCGTGCGGCCCAGACAACGGCCGCGATCGTCAGGAGATACACCGCATAGCGGCCCAGGCGCTCGGCCAGTGTGAAGCGAGACCACTCGCGCGCCAAGCCCGCGCTCACAGGTGCTGTGCTCATTGGAACAGCTTCCGGATCTGCGTCGAGACGATCTCGCTGATCATGATGAGGCCGATGATGGTGAGCAGGATGGTGAGCATGAAATCATAGTCGAAGCGCTGCGTCGCGGTGAACAATGCGGCCCCGATGCCGCCGCCACCGACGATGCCGACCATGGTCGAGTTTCTGAGGTTGCTGTCGAGCTGATAGGCCGAAAACCCTGCGAAGCGTGCGAGCACCTGCGGCAGCACGCCCATGATCAGCACGCTCATGAATGATGCACCCGTCGCACGCACGGCCTCGACCTGCTTCAGGTTCATCTCCTCGATCGCCTCGGCGAAAAGCTTTGACACAAAGCCGAGCGAACCGACGATCAGCGCCAGGATGCCCGCGAGTGCGCCAAAGCCGATGGCTTTGACGAACAGGATCGCGACGATCAGCGGGTTGAACGAGCGCAGCAACGCGATGAAGGCCCGCGCCGTCCAGGACACCGCCGACGGCATGAGATTGCGCGCCGCCAGCACGCCGAGCGGTAGCGACAACAGAACGCCGAAGAACGTCGCAAGAATGGCGATGCCGATCGACTCGATCATGCCGTCGCGCATCAATTCCATTTTCTGCGGCTCGAAGTTCGGCGGCCACATGCGCGAGAGGAACTTTGCCCCCTGTGGTAGCCCGCGCAGGATGCGCTCCCACGTGATTTCAAGCGTCGAGAGGGCGTACGCCGTGTACAGCCCAAGCGCGAGGTAGCCGCCGCGCCGCCACCAGTTGACGGGCAACGACAACGGTCGGGCCGATTGCGTGATGGTGGGCACCGTCATTCGATCCAGCTCTGTCCACCGTAGATGTCGGCGAGATGCGTGTCCTGAAGGGCTGAGGGCGGACCGTCGAATACGACGGTGCCCCGCGCCATACCGATGATGCGCGTCGCGAAACGCTTGGCGAGATCGACGTTGTGGATATTGATCACAACGGGGATGTCGCGTGCGCTGGCGAGCTTGGCCATCAGCTCGATGATCTCGACGGACGTCTTGGGATCGAGCGATGATGTCGGCTCGTCGGCCAACAAGAGATCCGGCTGCTGCATCAGGGCGCGCGCGATGCCCACGCGTTGGCGCTGGCCGCCGGAGAGCTGGTCCGCTCGCCGGTTGGCAAAATCGCCGAGGCCGACCGCATCGAGCAACTCGTAGGCGCGCGCGATGTCCTGTTTCGGAAATCGCCGCAACCAGGCGCGCCACGCCGGCACATAGCCGAGCCTGCCGGTCAGCAGGTTCTCCATGACCGTCAGCCGTTCGACGAGGCTGTACTCCTGGTGCACCATGCCGATGCGTCGGCGGACGGCACGCAGGTTCTTGCCGCTGAGCCCGGTGATGTCGGTTGATCCGAACAGGATGCGCCCGCTGGTCGGCGTGACCAAACGGTTGATGCAGCGGACCAGCGTTGACTTGCCGGTGCCCGAGGGGCCGATGATCGCGGTGATACCGCGGCTGGCAAAGTCGAGGGAAATGTCGTGCAACACGGGCTTGCCCGCGACGTACGATTTGTTCAGCTTCTCGATGCGCAGCGCTGGCGCGGTGACGTTCTGCATGTTCACGGTTTTGCTTGTCCTGCCGGCGCTGCAGCTTTGTCGGCGGCTTTCTTGGCCGCGGCCTCCGCTTCGCGTTTGCTCTCGGCCTCAAAGACTGCCTTGTTGAACGGCGTGCCGCTCTTTTCAGCCACCTCGCGCACGACCGCCCAGCGATCCCTGTAGGTGATCGGCACGAACCGATCCTCGCCGTTGAACTCCTTCTGCATCTCAGCCGTGAAGCGGTAATTGAAGAAGCAGTCCTTCACCTTCGCTGCCAATTCAGGCTTCAGGTCGTGGGCGTGCACGTAACCGTTGGTCGGAAACACATCACTCTCGTGCAGGACGCGAAAATCCTCGCGCTTGATCTGATTGCGCCCGATCATGCGCTCAAACACATCTGAGGCAATCGCTGCCATGTCGTAGTCGCCGTAACTTACGCCGAGGATCGACTTGTCATGACCACCCGACATCAGCGGTTTGTAATCCTCGTCCGGTTTCAGGCCGAGCGGCGGGACCAGCACGCGCGGGGCGAGATTGCCAGAATTTGACGATGGTGAGGTGTGCGCGACCTTCTTGCCTTTGAGGTTACCGAGTTTGAGATACGGACTCGAGGCCTTGACGATGGCTGCCAGCGTGTAGCCGCGCGGCCCCTTCTCCGAGCCACCCGCCGCGAACGGCACGGCCCCCGCCATATTGACGGCAAACGCTGTCGGCCCTGTCGAGAAGCCGGCGATGTGCAGGCGGCCCGACCGCATCGCCTCGATCTGCGCGGCATTCGATTGCACCGAGAAGTACGACACGGTCTTGCCGGTGCATTGCGTCAGGTGTGCAACGAAAGGCTTCAGCAAGTTGGCATAAATGGCGGGGTCTTCGATGGGCGTATAGGCGAACACGAGCGTCGAGAGATCGCGGAATTTGGTTGGATCTTTCGGTGCATCTGCGACCAGATCACCGTCGGCATCACAGTAAGCGAGATCGAGCATGCCTCGGCTCGGGCAGGCGTCTTGGGCGTAGGCTGTGCCAACGATCAAGAGCCAGCATAGGCCGCCGATGAATGGGTCGCGCAGCCGTGCGGATAAGATCGACATCACGGTGCCTTCTTCTCGGCCGGCTGCTCGGCTGCCTTCTTGGCGCCGGCTTCTTTCTTGGCCAACGCTTCGGCTTCGCGCTTGGCCTGCGCTTCATAGCCAGCCTTGTTGTAGGGCGTGCCGGTCTTCTCGGCGATTTCCCGGATCGGTGCCCAGGTCTCCTTGTAGGTGATCGGCACGAAACGGTCGGACTTGTTCAGCTGCGCGCTCATCTCGGGTGGAAACTTGAAGTCCAGGAAACACTTCTGAATGGTCGCGGCCAATTCTGGCTTCAGGTCATGTGAGCGCGAAAACTGCGACGTCGGAAACACCTTGCTCTCGTAGATGATGCGAATGTCTGACCGCTTGACGTCGCCGCGATCCAGGATGCGATCCATCACGTCGGAGGCGACGGCCGCCATATCGTAGTCGCCACGTCCGACACCGAGCACGGATTTGTCGTGTCCGCCTGACATCAGCGGCTTGTAGTCGGTATCTGGCACGAGGCCGTTTTCGGGGAAGAAGACGCGCGGCGCGAGGTTGCCCGAATTCGATGACGGAGAGGTGTGTGCGACGCGCTTGCCCTTCAGATCAGCGAGCTTCTGGAATGGGCTATCGGCACGTACGATGGCCGCGAGCTTGTAGCCGGCAATGCCGTTGGCGTCGGCAAAGGCGACGATTGGCACCGCGCCAGCCAGATTGACACCAAAACCAACACTACCAGTACCGAAGTCGGCGATATGCAGACGGCCGGAGCGCATGGCCTCGATCAGCGCCGTCGGCGAGCTGGCCGGGAAGTACACGACCTTCTTGTTCGTGCATTGCGCGAGGGCGTCCATCAGGGGCTGGAACGCTTTCTGATAGACCTGAGGCGCCTCGACAGCCGAGTAGGCGAAGATCAGGGTCGAGGGATCTTTGAGCTTTGCTGGGTCCTTTGGCGTGTCCGCGACGAGATCATTGTCCTCATCGCAGTACAGCGTGTCGAGTTGGCCGCGATTGGCGCAGGTGTCCTGGGCCAATACGGGCAAACTCCACATTGCCAGGGAGGCAGCCGCGATGACGGTTTTGAGGCGCAGAGTGAGGTGGCGCATAGGGATCACGGTTTCTTCTCCGAAGCCTTCTTTGCAGCCGCCTCTGCTTCGCGCTTGACCTGCGCTTCGTAGGCCACTTTGTTGTAGGGTGTACCAGACTTCTCAGCGACGTCCCTGATCGGCCGCCACGTGTCTTTGTACGTCATGGGCAGAAAACGGTTCTCACCCTTATACTCAGTCTTGAGAGACTCGCTCCACGTGTAGTCGATGAAGCACTTTGAAATCTTTGCGGCGAGTTCAGGCTTCAGATCATGCGGCATCGACCAGGACGAGGTCGGGAACGTCTCGCTCTGCCAGATGATACGAATCTGCTCGGCCTTGACCGCGCCGCGAACCACCATGCGCTCGAACACGTCAGAGGCAACAGGCGCCATGTCGTAGTCGCCGATCGCGACGCCTGCGACGGATTTATCGTGACCGCCCGACATCAGCGGCTTGTAGTCCTCGTTGGGCTTCAGCCCCTGGTCCGGGAACATGACAATCGGCGCGAGATGGCCGGAATTGGACGACGGTGCGACGTGGGCGACCTTGCGGCCTTTGAGATCCGCCAGGGTCTTGAACGGACTATCCGCCTTGACGATGGCGTACACCTTGTATCCTGACGGCCCGCGCTCCGAGCCAATCACGCTGAACGGCACGGCGCCGGCAAGGTTGACGGCAAAGCCAACAACGCCCGTGGCAAAGCCGGAGATGTGTAAGCGGCCCGAGCGCATCGCCTCGATTTGCGCAGCATTGTTCTGCACGGGAAAGTACACGACTTTCCGTCCGGTGCAGGTGGCGAGCCAATCCATCAGAGGCTGCCAAACGACCTGATAAACCGCCGGGTTCTCGACCGGTGAATAGGCGAATACGAGGGTGGCCGGGTCTTTGTGCTTCGTCGCGTCTGTTGGCGCATCGGCAACGAGGTCGTTGTTGGCGTCGCAGTATGCCTCATCGAGCTGCCCGCGATTGGGGCAGGCGTCCTGAGCCGTTGCGGGCGAGGCGAATGTGCCGAGCGCAAACAAGGCTGCGAATGAGGCGGTTCGCATCGGGTGATGGTCCATCATGGCTTGGCTGCTGCAGGGGGCTGTGCAGCCTTTTTCGCCGCTTCATCCGCTTCGCGCTTCTTCTCGAGTTCATAGGCGGCCTTGTTGTACGGCGTGCCGGATTTCTCGGCCACCTCTCGCACGACAGCCCAATCTGTTTTGTACGTGACGGGATAATAGCGGTCACTGTCGTTGAATTCCTTCCGCATCTCTGGCGGCATACGGAAGGCATGGAAACACGCGACAAGCTTGGTTGCGAGTTCCGGTTTCAGGTCGTGCGCGTGGGAATAGGCCCCTGGCGGAAACACGGCGCTCTTGTAGAGCACGCGCAGGTCACCCGGCTTCACCGCGCCGCGCTGGAGCATGCGCTCATAGACGTTGCTCGCGATGGCGCCCATGTCATAATCGCCGCTGATCAGGCCGATCATCGACTTGTCGTGACCGCCTGACATCAGGGGCTTGTAGTCCACGCCCGGGGTCAGCCCTTGCGCCGGAAACAGCACCATCGGCGCGAGATGCCCGGAATTGGATGACGGTGCTGTGTGCGCAACACGCTTGCCCTTCAGATCCGACACCGTCTGGAACGGGCTCGATGCCTTGACCACGGCAAGCAGCGTGTAGCCGCTGAGCCCGGTTTCAAGGCCATGAGCTGCAAACGGCACCGCGCCCGCGAGGTTGACGGCGAACCCCGTCTGCCCCGACGAGAACGCGGCAAAGTGCAGACGCCCCGAGCGCATGCCTTCGATCTGTGCCGAGTTCGAATTGACGGGATGATAGGCAATGCGCTTGCCCGTGCACTGAGCGAGATAGTCGTTCAGCGGCTTGAAGATGTTGGCATAGATCGACGGGTCTTCCACCGGCGTGAAGGCCCAGATCAACGTCGCGGGGTCGCGCCATTTGGCCGGGTCCGTCGGGGCGTCCGCGACCATGTCGTTGTTGGCGTCGCAATAGGCCGTGTCGAGCTGGCCGCGGTTGGTGCAGGCGTCTTGCGCGATGGCCGGGGCAATGAGGACGGTCAGTGCTGCCAACACCAAAAAACTGTCATGGCCCGCTCCTTATGGCTTTTTTTCAGCAGGCATATCGGCCGGCTTCTGCGGTGCATCGGCGGCCTTCTTGGCAGCAGCCTCCGCTTCGCGCTTCTGCTCGGCGTCGTAGGCGGCCTTGTTGTACGGCGTGCCGGACTTCTCGGCGACGTCCCGGACGACGGCCCATTCTTTCTGGTAGGTGATCGGCAGGAAGCGGTCGTCGCCGTTGAATTCCTTCTGCATCTCGGCCGGGAAACGGAACGAGAAGAAGCACGTCTTCAATTTATCTGCGAGTTCCGGCTTCAAATCGTGCGCGTGCGCAAAGGACGAGGTCGGAAACACGGCGCTTTTGTAAAGGATGCGGAATTCGTCGGCCTTGATGTTGCCGCGCGTTGCCATGCGATCAAACACGTCGGACGCAATCGCCGCCATGTCGTAGTCGCCAGTGTTGACGCCGAGGATAGACTTGTCGTGACCGCCTGACATGAGCGGCTTGTAGTCGTCGTCCGGCTTCAATCCTTCGGCCGGAAACAACACGCGCGGGGCGAGATTGCCCGAGTTGGACGAGGGTGACGTGTGTGCGACGCGCTTACCCTTTAGGTCGGCGAGCGTCTTGAAGGGGCTCGACGCTTTCACAACGGCCAGTAGGTTATAACCACGCAGCGCCTCGCCGACGCCCTTGGCCGCGAATGGCACCGCGCCAGCGAGATTGACGGCAAAGCCCGTCGGCCCCGTTGAGAAGCCTGCGAAATGCAGACGCCCCGAGCGCATGGCCTCGATCTCAGCCGAATTCGACTGCACGGGATAGTAGACGATGTTCTTGCCCGTGCAGGCCTTGAGATGGTCGGTGAACGGCTTGAACACGATGGCGTAGACGGCAGGATCTTCCACCGGTGTGTAGGCCCACACCAAGGTCGAAGGATCTTTCCACTTGGCCGCATCGGTTGGCGCATCAGCCACGAGATCGTTGTTGCGATCGCAATAGGCAGTATCGAGCTGGCCGCGGTTTGGACACGCGTCTTGGGAGAACGCAGGACCTTCAAACGCCAAACTCAGCGCCAACACGGCCGCTGTCGCGGCCACGCGGTATACAAGCATCGTCAGCCTCCCAGAATCGCGATTCTTGTTCGGTCGGATCGCGTGTTCCCCCATACTGACTGAAGCTTTCGAGCTGTCAATCGTCGCTGAACACGGCATTCAATCAGAGCTGGCGCTGGGCAGAGCTGGCACCGGGCGAACAGGCAAAGGTCAGCCACTGCCCGGATCAAGCCGTTACACATCGAAGGCTTGCATCACCGCGTCCGGTATAGGGGCGCTCTTGATGCCGCCCGGCCGATCCGGAGCGGGCGCGGCCCAGACGCGGGTCTCGAAACCGTCGACGGCCAGCGTGTCGCCTTTGAAGATCTTATGCGAGAGGTCGAAGCTGGAGCGCCTGAACACGCTGACGCGACTTTCGATGACGATGTCGTCGCCGTAGTAGGACGGGATGAAGTACTTCGCCCGGGTCTCGACCAAGGGAATGCCGACAATGGCGAACCGCTTGACCCATTCGATTTTTGGGCACCCGAGTGCGTCGCGAAACAGCTCCTGGGTGCCTTCGTCGAACATCGCGTAGTACCTAGGATAGAACACAATCTGCGCTGGATCACAGTCGCCCCAGGCAACCCGAACGGTTCGACGGTGGACACGGTTTGGCATTGAGTCCTCGCAGTTTGGCGGCGATGTTCGCTTAGGTTGTACCCTCAGAACACGATCTGTGCGCCGGCAAAGTCCTCGAACGTGCCCGTGGTCGTCAGGCCGAGGGCGTCGATGCGTTTCACCAGGCCGCGCGCGCTATCTTCCACCGTCACGTCGGCACCGGACCCGCCCATGTCGGTCTTGACCCAGCCCGGATGATAGGCTGCGACCGAGACGCCTTTCGGGCGCATCTCTACTGCGACGTTGGCTGCAATGTTGGCCGCCCCAGCTTTCGACGCGCGATAGAGATAGCTCGTGCCAGCCGCGCGCTCGGACGACCCCATGCGCGATGAGATGACGGCAATCCGCCCCTTGGCAGCCACCACATTCGCGGCCAAAGCCTGGATGGTAAAGAACACCCCGGTCACGTTGGTCGCCAGAACCTCCGCCCAGATCGCGGTGCCGTTTGCAGAATCATCCAACGCGCCGCGGGGGCCTATCATCCCAGCGTTGGCAATGAGGACATCGATCGGTTGCCCGGCCAACGCTGCTCGCAACGCCGTATGGTCAGACTGATCCGTGACATTCAGGCGATGCACCTCGCGTGTTACGGCCAGGAGATCCGTTGCCTCGGTCGGCTTGCGCGCGGTGCCGATGACCCGGTCGCCGCGCGCCGTATAGGCGCGAGCGAGCGCGAGGCCGATGCCGCGGTTCGCACCCGTGATCAGAATTGTCGCCATAGCGGTGTCTCCTGCGGCGCATCCGCCGCTGTCGATGTGCGATCTCAGTGCCAAGTCAGCCACGCACATCTGCGGTGGCATCGCGCGCCGTCCCCGCCTATAAGCCCGGCGCGCCCTGCGCGCTTGCACCTTCCGTGCAAGCAGATCTTGTGGAGTACCGCATCATGCCCGCCTCGCTCAAGCCCGCCCATATCAAGGCCGTCCCGGCCGCCTGGTCGCCGGCGAGCTGGCGGTCGTTTCCGGTCGTCCAGATGCCGATCTATCCAGATCCGCAGCGGCTCGCCGAGGTGGAAGGGCAACTGGCCAAGTTTCCGCCCCTCGTGTTTGCCAACGAGGTGCGCGACCTCAGAAAGAGGCTCGCCAAGGTCGCAGCCGGCGAAAGCTTCATGTTCCAGGGTGGCGATTGCGCCGAGAGCTTCCGCGAGCATTCGGCCAACAACATCCGCGATTACTTTCGGGTTTTCCTGCAGGCCTCCCTTGTCCTCACGTTCGCCGGCGGCATGCCGATCGTGAAGGTCGGCCGCATCGCGGGCCAATTCGCCAAACCCCGGTCAGCGGACCTTGAGACGCGCAATGGCGTGACCCTGCCGAGCTATCGCGGCGATATCGTCAACGGCTTCGAGTTCGAGGCCGGCGTGCGCGTGCCTGATCCGCAGCGCCAGCTCGAGGCCTATCGCCAATCGGCCGCCACCTTGAACTTCCTGCGCGCGTTCCTGCAGGGCGGGTTCGCCAGCCTGACCAACGTGCAGCGTTGGGCGCTCGGCTTCATGCAGGGCAAGCCCATCGAGGCCGAGTATGAAAAGCTCGCCGGCGAAATCGAGCGCACGCTGTCGATTATGAAGGCGCTGAACATCACCGACGAAAACACCGAGAGCCTGCGCACCGCCGACTTCTTTACCTCGCACGAGGCGCTCTTGCTCGGCTACGAGCAGGCGCTGACGCGCAAGGACGAAGTCATGGGTTCGGGCGAGTATTTCTCGACATCCGCGCACATGCTCTGGATCGGTGATCGCACGCGCCAGGCAGACCATGCCCACGTCGAATTCATGCGCGGGTTGTTCAATCCGATCGGCATGAAGTGCGGCCCCTCGCTGCAGGTCGACGATATGCTGCGCCTGATCGATACGCTGAACCCCGACAATGCGCCGGGGCGACTGACGCTGATCTGCCGCTTCGGCTCCGACAAAATCGAGAAGCACCTTCCAACGCTCGTCAGGGCGATTGAGAAAGAAGGCCGGTCGGTGGTTTGGTCGTGCGATCCCATGCACGGCAACACGGAGACGGCGAAGAACGGCTTCAAGTTCCGGCCCTTCAAGCGCATCCGAGACGAGGTGCAGTCATTCTTCGACATCCACCGCGCGGAGGGCACGCACGCTGGCGGTATTCATCTTGAAATGACCGGCCAGAATGTAACCGAGTGCACGGGCGGTGTTGCAGCCGTTTCTGAAAGCGATCTCGGCGACCGCTACGACACGCTGGTCGACCCGCGCCTCAATGCCGAACAGAGCTTGGAAATCGCTTTCCTGGTGGCAGATCTGCTGAAACGCGAGCGCGCAAGCCGGCGGGGGAAGTAGGCAACCGACGTCATGCCCGCCGGGCTTAAACGTATCGGGGAGACACAGCGAGAGCACTGTGTCCCCCCGGCGTTTATAGTGCAGCGGTCAGAGTCTGTGATTGACCAACCATCATCGACATCTCGGAACGCCTGTCGCGCCGCGGGCGTGAAGGCTGGGATGATGCGTCGTCTGTCCGTGCGCTGGGCCCTTGGCGCGAACACACGCAGCCGGTGGCCGTCAGGATCAAGCGCGACAAAGGTTGTGCCAAAGCTCATGCACGTGATGGGTTGGGCGATCTTCAGGCCGCGGCCGGTCCAATCGGCCGCAGCGCCGCTGACAGGCCGCCGGTGACGGCGCAGCACCTGGATCCAGGTCAAGAAGGCGTTTGGAACGAGACATGCGCGAACTCCAGCACATTCTGCTGCCATTTTTCGTCAGGAGCCCTCAAATACCGGTGCGATTGCTGATCTCATGCCGTCGAGAGCGGTCCAGGCGATGCGACCACAGATGCGGGGCGGCTTCACGCAGTTTTGCTTCTTTATGGCGCGCAATCGGATATATGCTGGTCGCCGAGGCTCTGGTTGGCTCAGAGCCGAGGCGTATCAGGGACTGCGGGAGAGACACATGACACAGCCGGTTGCACTGCACGTGACAGACCGCCGGTCGTTCGTCTTGAGCGCGGCTGGCATTGCGGCACTTGCAGTGGGCTTGTCGGGGCCGGCGGCACAGGCACAGGACGCAGCCGCTATCGAGGCGTTGCTCAAAAAGGTCGTCGGCGATGCCAAGCCTGCCGCGGCCCGCGTTTTGATCGACATCCCTGAAATCGCCGAGAATGGCAACACCGTGCCCTTCGCCATTTCCGTTGAAAGCCCGATGACGGATGCAGACAGCGTCAAGACGGTACATATCATTGCGACCGGCAACCCGCAGCCCGATGTTGCCGCGTTCAACTTCACGCCACAGTCTGGCAAGGCCTACGTGTCGAGCCGCATGCGGCTCGGCAAAACCCAGGATATCTACGCCATCGCCCAGATGAGCGACGGCAAGTTCTTCATGTCCAAGAAGACCGTCAAGGTCACCATCGGCGGCTGCGGCGGCTGAACCCACAGCCGACCTACATCTGACTGCCCACATCTGGGAGCGAGCACACCATGACGACGAAGCCGCGCATCAAGATGCCTGACAACGCCAAGGCGGGTGAAGCCGTCGAGATCAAGACGCTGGTGTCTCACGTGATGGAGACGGGCAACCGCAAAGACGCCGCCGGAAAAACTATTCCGCGCAACATCATCAACAGCTTCACGGCGACGCTCGGCGGCAAAGAGGTGTTCTCGGCCAAGCTGCACTCGGGCACGTCGTCGAACCCGTACCTCGCGTTTTTCGTCAAGGCGCCAGCGGCAACGACCGAGATGGAATTCACCTGGGTCGATGACGCGGGTATCACGATCAGCGACAAGCAGCCGCTGAAAGTTGGTTGATGGCCGGCGCCAAACCCGTGCTTGGCGTTAAGCTTCATCCATCAGTGCCTGTTCCAAGTAAGCCATGCCGCGCATGCCGCCGTAGACGATGCCGGCAAAGGTCACGAAAGCGCCGAGCGCGAGCGTGGATATGCCCGTCACGCCCTGGCCGATCGTGCATCCGAGCGCCATGACGCCGCCGATACCCATCAAAGCCGCACCGGCGAGATTGCGCTTGGTGTCGCTCACATTGGAGAACGTGGCCACGTGGAAACGGCCCATCTGCTTGGCGGCGATGAATGACCCCAAGAGTGCGCCAAGCACAGTTGCGACGCCGAAGCCGGGTACCATGCCGGCTGTGAAACGCTGCAGCCACTCGATCGTGTCGGCGGTCGGGCGGACGTAGGTCAGCGAGATCGGATTGGTCGGCCGGTCGGCCATCTCATCATGAGCCATGCCGGTCAGCCACCAGCCCGCAACGACGCACAGGCCGACGCAGACGCCGCCGATGATGTGGCCGCGCGAGGCGCGAAACGCTGGGTCCTTGAAGCAGTAGATCAGTGCTGCTGCAGTCACGAACGCCGCCATGATCTGATCACCTCGAGCCTGAGATAGGCCAAGTGGCTTTGCCAGGACAGCACCGAGCGTTTGGGAGCTGAGGCCGAATTTTTTCAGATCGATGGCTGTCCATTGTTCAAGCGCATTGCGCGGCAAGCCAAGCAGTCCGCCCATTGCCATGTAGGCGAACAAACCCATGACGATGAGGACCAGCAGCGAACGCAGATCACCGCTGCCTGTGCGGGTCAGATTGCGGCTGGCACAGCCGCCCGCGAGCACCATACCGAAACCGAACATCAACCCGCCCAGTGTGTGGCCGAACCAATTGAAGTTGGCCGATACGTACATCGATTTATCGATTCCGACGGTGCCGAACGCCGACAGCAGCTGCGCGCCGACTATGGCGGTCGCCGCGGCCAGGATCCAGGAGCGAAACCGACGCCAATCGCCGAAATTCACAAAATCCGAAATCGACCCCATGGTGCAGAAGTTGGTGCGATGGACCGTGTAGCCGAATGCAGTGCCGATGAGCCCGCCGCCGAGCGCCAGGTACGTCGATGCCGACTGGACGATAAGATCACGTAGTTCAGCCATGGTGCTCCCCGTTCATCACCGCCGCTCAGACAATCGCCGCCCGGAAAATTCAAGTGCAAAATGCAACCGACAGACACGCCACCAACCTGCCCGCTCGGGAACATCGCCGCTTGACGGGGCGCAATCGCGGGCCCACGGGCTGTGGCATGTTGTCTGCTGCAACGGCAGTGTGGCGTGGGAGATAGTCTATGAGCGGTGAACTGAAGTTCAAAGTCGAGGATATGACGTGCAATCACTGCGCGGCCGCGATCTCGCGGGCCATCCGCAAGGATAGCCCCATGGCGCAGGTGAAGGCAGATCCCGTGACCAAGCTTGTGGTCGTGACGGGTGGCATCGACTACGCAACGGTGACCGCGCGCGTCGCCAATGCCGGATTTACGCCGAAGCCGGTTTAAGCGCGCCTATCAGGGCCAGCGCAGCACGCCGAACGTCTGCGACGGCGCGACCGGGCGCATACAAAGTCGACCCGATGCCAAAAGCGTCGGCGCCAGCTGCACGATAGGCGGGAATGTTTGCCGCCGAAATGCCGCCGACAGGGATCAGCCGCGCGTCCCGGGGCAGAACGGCGCGCATCGCCTTCACAGCGGCGGGCGAGATCATTTCGGCCGGGAAAAGCTTCAACGCATCTGCGCCGACCGCCAGAGCTGCGAATGCCTCGCTGGGCGTTGCGACACCGGGCGCGACAATCAAGCCATGCGCTTTGGCCGCGCGAATGATCTGCGGGTCCGAGTGGGGCATGACGATCAATCTGCCGCCGGCAGCAGCAACGTGAGCGACGTCGTCCACCGTCATGACGGTTCCAGCGCCGATGAGGGCGTCGCCGCCAAAGGTCTCGACCAGCCGTGCGATCGAAATGAGCGGCTGGGGCGAATTGAGCGGCACTTCGATGATGCGAAATCCACTCTCGATCAGAGTGGTGCCGATCGGAACGGCCTCGTCCGGCGTGATGCCGCGCAAGATCGCGATCAGCGGACAGGCTGTCATGGCAGTGGTCAGGGACGTGGTCATGCGGTGCGACCGTTCATGGGAATCTGTCACTTGTAGCTATAGGTGATTTCAAAGGTGCGGTCGCGCAGCGTGGTTCCAGCGGGCGGCGGCACCAATTGAACGCGCGCAACGGAGCGCAGCACGAGATCATCGAGCTTGGGCTGACCGCTGCTCTGGGCGAGGCGCAAGCCTTCCATGCGTCCGGTCTCCGAGACGACGAACTCGATCACCACCTGGCCACCGACACCTGGAAAAGTCGGCTTGGCGCGCTCCAGGATGCCGGCAATTGCGCTTGTGAAGACATCGGTCTCACCACCGCGGGTGCGCGAGGGCCGATTGCGGCGTTCGATGTAGCGCTCCAGTTGCGACATCTCCGGCTGATTGGGGCGCGGAGGCGGCGCCCAGGATTTCATCGGCGGCGGGGCGAGGTCGAGGCTCTTGTTCTGCATGGGCGGCACCTTGAACGTCGAATCCAGCGGCGTGGTCAGAACCTCGGCAAAGTCTTGTGTCGCTGGGCTCTTTGGCCCGGGCGTCGCGGGTGGCTGAGGTGGCTGTACGGGCGCTGGCGTCGGCTGCGGACTTGCCGCGGCGGCCGGTTGTGGTGGCTCTGGCGGCGGCGCAGGAGGCGAGGGTGGCGCACCATCTGCTGGCGCTGCGGCACTTCGGTCGAGGCCATCCGGCGTTGGTGGATCGCGTGGCCGCTCGAATTCGCTCGTGTCAATCAACTGCACCATGATGCCCTCGTCGCTGTCGGCGCGCGCGCCGATCCTGACATCGCTGGTCAATGCGAGGGCAAACGGCATGAGATGCAGTGCGAGCGCGAGAACCACCAGAACGCTAAAACTGACCCGCGGCGCAGATGGCTCGTGCGTCCAGCGTCCGCCGGGAACCAGATGATCAGGCGCAGCGCCGCTATCGCCATTTTCGGCATCTGGCATCGCTGATGCCGTCGGCGGCATGTCGGCTGGGTCCAGGGTCGGCTCTCCACGTGTGCGTGCCGTCGTTTGCGTGCGGTCGGTGCCGCACTGGCCGTGGTTTCGGCGAGATGCGGTAGCTATAGACTGGCCCGTATAGAAGATTGGCCCGTATAGACTGGGCCGCAAAGACGCAAATGACCCGCGCGCTGCGACTGGTAACACTGTGTTTCAGCTTTTGCGATGCGCCCTTCCAGCACCAGGAGCGCCGCACGCCGCAATGGTGCTATGCGTGATCGCAAGCGCCTCCGGAGATCCCGTCATGTCGAAGCCATTGGCTGAATTCACTGTCCGCCCGCCCGTCGATGATCCGCGCTTGTATGAGACCGTGGTCGGGCTCGATCACGAGGGGCGGCGCGTCGAGACAGCGGTGGTGCAAGAGCGGCCGCTGACGCTGTTCCTCAACGCGCGTGAAATCGTGACCATGATGACCATTGGCGATCATCCGGATCTGCTGGCGGTCGGCTATCTGCTGAACCAGAACATGCTGACGGTGGCCGATGAAATCACGGCCATCGATTACGACGAGGACATTCGCACGGTCGTGGTGCGCACCAAACGGCAGACCGATTTCGAGGACAAGCTGAAGAAGAAGGTGCAAACCTCGGGCTGCGCGCAGGGAACCGTGTTTGGCGATCTGATGGACGCGTTCGATACGGTCAAGCTCGGCGATAGCGCGCGGCTGAAGACGTCGTGGCTGTATGCGCTGACGAAGAAGATCAACACGGAACCGTCGCTGTATCTGAAGGCCGGTGCCATTCATGGCTGCGTGTTGTGCGCTGAAGACAAGCCGCTCATCTACATGGAGGATGTCGGCCGCCACAACGCCGTCGACAAGATTGCGGGTTACATGCTGCTCAACGCCGTCAGCCCTGAAGACAAGATCTTCTACACCACCGGCCGCCTCACATCCGAGATGGTGATCAAGACGGTCAAAATGGGCATACCCATTCTCGTGTCACGCTCGGGCTTCACGGCGTGGGGCGTCGACCTCGCAAGAAAAGCCGGGTTGACCCTGATCGGCCGTGCGCGCGGCAAGCGCTTTGTTGTGCTCGCCGGCGAACATCGCCTCGTCTTCGACGCCGACCTGCGCCATGTCGATGACGAAGACCGCAAACACCGTCGCAAAGGTGCGGATGATTGAAGCTGCATCCACGGACACTCGGAAACCCTTTCTTTACCGGCATATGTTTCACTTCAGGACAGGTGTCATGCGTTGTCCCTGTGGTGTCCCTGTTGCGTGCCTGAAAGGCGTTTCGTCATGCGTTGTGTTGTGTCCGGCAGTTTGCCGTCCAAATTCCTGATGTCGTCAGCCGCACGTGTCCTCGTGCTCGGCCTCGCTGGTGTTGCCCTCGGCGGTTGTGCGGCAACCCGTTCGCCGCAATATGCTGGCGCCCCAGTGCCTCGTCCCGTGAACGAGCAGCAGTGGAAAGTCGAAATCGAGGATGACGGCAAGCCGGCGCAAGCGCCACCCGCGCGCCGTATGCGCCCGGAAGAGGATGATCCGACGCAGCCTTGGTCGCCGAATTACGGTCGCAAATCGCCGCTGCCTGTGCCGCCCGCGCCAACCCAGGAGCAGCAACGCACCTGGCCGAGACCTGTCGAAGCAGCCCATCGTGCCCCCATTGACGATCGCGAGGCCGATGCCATCATCGCGCGCGCTGTGAATGCTCACGAGATGCGTAAGCCTTGAGCAGCGCTATCGCAGAGCGATGAGAAGGATGGTTGTCAGAGACAGCACAATAGTCTCATCTGGCGCCGTCCATCCAGTCTCAGTGATACCCTCATGTCGACACCAGCACCTCTTTCGTTTGACCAGCTCAAGGCCGCCGTCGCGGCAGGTGAAATCGACACTGTGGTTGCAGCCTTTGCCGATATGCAGGGGCGCTTGATCGGCAAGCGCTTCCAGGCCGAATTCTTCGTCGGCGGCGCCTATGAAGAGACGCATGCCTGCAACTACCTGCTGGCGAACGACATCGATATGGAGCCCGTGCCAGGCTACGCAGCCGCCAGCTGGGACAAAGGGTACGGCGACTTCGTCTTGAAGCCGGACCTGTCGACGTTGCGCAGAACGCCGTGGCTTGAAGGCACGGCGCTCGTGCTGTGCGATGTGCTCGATCATCATCACCACGACGTGCCGCATTCCCCGCGCGCAATCCTGAAGAAGCAACTCGCCCGACTTGCCGAGCGCGGCATGAGCGCGCTGACGGCGTCGGAACTTGAGTTCTATCTGTTCAACGAGAGTTTCGAGAGCGCCATGAAGAAGCGCTATCACAACCTCGATACGGCCGGCCTGTACATCGAGGACTACCACATCCTGCAGACGTCCAAGGAAGAGGACGTCATGCGCGCCATCCGCAAAGGATTGCAGGCGGCCGGCATTCCCGTCGAGAATTCCAAGGGCGAATGGGGGCCGGGCCAGGAGGAAATCAACGTCCGCTATGCGCCAGCCCTCACCATGGCCGACCGGCACGTGATCCTCAAAAACGGCATCAAGGAAATCGCCTGGGGCAAGGGCAAGTCCGTTACCTTCATGTCGAAGTGGCGCTACGATCTCGCGGGGTCGTCGTCGCACATTCACATGTCCTTGTGGGACAAGGACGCCAAGACGCCGCTGTTCGTCAACTCGAAGGCCGAGTTCGGCATGAGCGCGCTGATGCGCTCGTTCGTGGCCGGCCAGATCAAGTATGCCAACGACATCACCTATTTTCTCGCGCCCTACATCAACAGCTACAAGCGCTTCCAGGCCGGCACGTTCGCGCCGACCAAGACCATCTGGAGCCGCGACAACCGCACGGCTGGGTTCCGCCTGTGTGGCGAGGGCACCAAGGCGATCCGCATCGAGTGCCGCATCGGCGGCGCGGATCTCAACCCATACCTCGCCTTTGCGGCGCTCATCGCTGCGGGCTTGCAGGGCGTCGACGACAAGCTGACGCTCGAAGCGCCGTTCTCGGGCGATGCCTATGCGGTGGCGAAACTCCCGGACGTGCCAAAGACGCTGCGGGCTGCGACGGCCGCCTTGGAGACCTCCGAATTCGCCAAAAAGGCGTTGGGTGCCGACGTCGTCGCCCACTACGTGCACACGGCCAAGTGGGAGCAGCTCGAATACGACCGCCGCATCACGGACTGGGAGCTGATGCGTGGGTTCGAGCGGTATTGAAGCGGTTGCGATCGCAAACGCTTGGCCGATCGAGCCGCGCATCAGGCCTTCACCGGCGCCCAGAGCCACCAGTAGGCGAGTTGCTTGACAGCCATCTCAGCGATCATGACGGCGCCGAAGCCGAACAAAACAAGCCCCGCGATCCGGTTCATACGGCCGAGCCATCCCGCGTCCAGGTCGCCCCGCACACGGCTGATCAGTTTCGACACGACCACCCAATAACACAGGCTGCCGCACATGACGGATGCCGTCAACGTGAGCGCGTCGATGGTCGAGGACACCTCAACGAATGTGGACACGCCGCCGAACATGGCGACCAGCCCGAGAACGGCGCCTGGATTGGTAATGGTGAGAAAGAACGCCTTTGGGATGTCCCAGACGTAGTCAAACAGCGTGGCCTTTGCCGCATCACCTGCCGTCGCAAACTTCGGCGGCTCGAAATAGAGCTTGGCGCCAGCCACCATGACGGCGAGACCGCCGATGATCTGGATGACGGTGCGATATTGGCGGATGGCGCCTGAAATCGCGTTGACGCCGACGGAAGCTCCAAGAGCGATCAAGCCATCGCCAAGGATCACGCCGACACCGATAGCGAGGCCGCCGAAGTAACCGCGTTCGACGGCGCGCTGCAAGCCGAGCACATTCATTGGCCCAAATGGCAACGCCAACAGCACGCCCATCAGGACGCCCATTGGAATGATCAGCGGGTTAGGTATGTACGCCATCGGTACCGCCGTGCCATCACCCGCCGCAAGCAGCTGTTGGTCCGGCTCCAGCCGTCAGACTCTGCGGAACCAGCAACGAGGTGTCTCCTGATGAACGGCACAGCGCTAAGGCGCATGGCAGTGCTAGTGGTACTGACGTTACCGTGCGTTGTCCATGTAGACGGTGGCGCCGACGTCGCCGCACAGACGAAACAGTCGGCCAAAAAAACCGACAAGCCCACCAGATCGGCCGCTGCGTCCGATACCCTGCCGCGCGGGGTCCGCGAGATGATCGATGCCATCCAGAGTGCCGTCCAGTCCGGCCAGATTTCGGACCTCGACGCAGCCGTCGATTGGAACGAGATGAAACCTGACCTCGGCCCACAGTTCGTTGCCAATCCGATCGCCTACTGGAAATCTCTATCGAAAGATGGCGAGGGCCGCGAGATCCTGGACATCCTCGCCATGTTGCTGGCGGGCAAGCCGGCGGTTGTGCCGCTGGGCAAGGACATCGAAAACAACCGCCTCTACGTATGGCCCGCCTTCGCCGACACGCCGATCGCCAGATTGGCGCCGTCCGAGACAGAGGCGCTGGTTGCGCTCACGACGGCTGAGAGCCTCAAGGCCATGCGCGAGAGAGATCGCTACACGGGCTGGCGTCTGGTGATCGGGGCGGACGGCACCTTGCACAGCTTCCGGCCGGATTGATCGGCGATACCAATAATATTTCGACTCACACAGTGGACACGACGAAATGACCGTGGCGCGCGTGCCGCGGCCCAAGAAAAATTGACGATCGGCTCTTGGTTTTTCCAGTGAAAAACGCTCGAATCACCGCACAAGCGGGGGTGTTGGATCACTTGAGGATAGGTTTGCTCCTGCCATGAAACGCTCACTGATCGCATTCTCGACACTCGCTGTTTTGGCGACAAGCTCGATCGCTCTTGCGCCGGTCTCCGATGCCAGCGAGTCGGGCATGGCCAGCATTCACAGTTGGCGCAAGGTTGGCAAAAAGACCTGCCTGGTCGGCCATCAACATGCCGGATCAGGTTCAAGTGATTCACTGAAGGGCGCTCAGGCACAGGCGATCCAGTCCTGGGCGAGCTTCACGGATCTCGAGTACGGCTCCAGCTGGTCTCAATTCGGCAACGCCGTTGATAAGGTCGTAAAGTGCGGCCCGACCGGCGGTGGCAGCTTCCAGTGCGATCTGCTGGCGACCCCTTGCCGGGGCTGGTGAACCGGGACGCGGGATCGTTTGCCGACCTTACGGCTCGGTGCGCTTGCGTCGAGCCTTAAGTCGCGCGACAGATGCTCCATTCGATGTGTCGCGCTCAGCGCGCCAGTGGAGCTTGTCTCATGTCGTCTAAAGTGTCGTCAGCGGCGTCGAAATCTGCCAACGCGTCACCCGCCATCGTGGGCTGGGCGCATTCGCCGTTCGGCAAGCTTGAAGCGCCCGACATTGAGAGCCTGATCGGCCTCGTTGCGGCAGATGCCTTAGCCCATGCTGGCGTCAGACCTGCGGACGTCGATTTCATCACCTGCGGTGTCTACAACAACGGCTTCACCAAGCAGGGGTTCGAGGCGTCTCTCGTCGCTTTGAGCATACCGGAGCTTGGCGAAACGCCTGCGGTCCACGTCGAGAATGCCTGCGCCACAGGTTCTGCCGCAATCCACACGGCGCTGGATTACATCCAAAGCGGTCGCGGCAGGATTGCTCTTGTTGTCGGCGCCGAAAAGATGACCGCGACGCCGACACCTGAGGTCGGCGAGATTCTGCTGTCGGCCTGCTATCGCAAGGAAGAGGGCTCCATCAACGCCGGTTTCGCCGGTATCTTCGGCAAGATCACCGCCAACTATTTCCAGCGCTATGGAGACCACAGCGCTGAACTCGCGATGATTGCGGCCAAGAACCACAAGCACGGGCTCGCCAATCCCTATGCGCAGATGCGCAAGGATTTCGGCTTCAATTTCTGCAACACCGTCTCAGACAAGAACCCTCTGGTTGCGGGGCCGCTGCGGCGCACGGATTGCTCGCTGGTCTCTGATGGCGCGGCCGCCCTCGTGCTCTCCGATGCCGAGACAGCGGCGAAGATGCAGCGCGCGATCGCCTTTCGCGCCCGCGCGCACGCCAACGATTTCCTGCCCATCTCCAAGCGCGATCCCATCGCCTTCAAAGGCGCGCACCGGGCCTGGGCGGAAGCAAAGCAAGCCGCGGGCATCGACATCTACGATCTCGACTTCGTCGAAACGCACGACTGCTTCACCACCGCTGAGATGATCGAATACGAGGCTATGGGTCTCGCCAAGGCCGGTGAAGGCTGGAAAGTTGCTCGCGAGGGCATCACGACGCGTGGCGGCAAGCTGCCGGTCAATCTCTCCGGCGGCTTGAAGTCGAAGGGCCATCCGATTGGCGCCACAGGCATCTCCATGCACGTCCTGTCCTGCATGCAGTTGATGGGTGCAGCTGGCGACATGCAGCAGCCCGGCGCCGAACTCGGCGGCGTGTTCAACATGGGGGGCGCGGCGGTCGCCAACTACGCGTCGATCCTCGAGCGGGTGAAGTAAGGGCCAGCATGCATATCTCAGATGCGGATCTTGCTGAGGTCGTTGCCTTTCGTCGCGCTTTGCATGCCATGCCGGAGATCTCAGGCGAGGAGCGCGAGACGGCTGCGGCCGTGGTCGCATTTTTGGCGCCGACGCGGCCAGATCAGATGCTGACGGGCCTTGGCGGTCATGGCGTTGCAGTGGTTTATGATAGCGGCGTGGCCGGACCGACGGTCCTCTTGCGCGCGGAATTGGATGGGCTTGCGATCCTTGATCTCGCGGATGTACCGCATCGGTCTCGCATATCAGGGCGAGGTCACCTGTGTGGTCACGACGGCCATACGGCGACACTGACGGCCATCGCGCGCCATCTGGCGGCGCATCGTCCAAGGCGTGGACGCATCGTGCTGATGTTCCAGCCTGCGGAAGAGAACGGTGCGGGCGCCAGGGCCGTCGTGGCCGATCCGCGCTTTGCCCAGATCAAACCAGACATCTCGTTTTCCTACCACAACATGCCCGGGGTCGCGTTGGGACACGTCTGGCTCGATGCTGGACCTGTGAACTGTGCGTCACGGGGCATGATCATCCGTCTCACCGGCGGCACCGCGCACGCCTCGCAGCCCGAAAACGGCATCTCACCGATGCACGCCGTCTCGACGCTGATGCCGGCTCTGACCGCGTTCAGCAGCGGCAATCGGTTCGTCAACGACTTCGCCATGGCAACCGTCACGCATGTGCACATGGGGGAGCCAGTGTTCGGAATCGCGCCAGGTTATGCCGAGATCTATGTCACGCTGCGCACATTGATCGACGATGCGATGTCATCCCTGGTGCAACGCGCCGAAGCGCTGGCACGTGAGACGGCCAAGGCACAGCGCCTGGCACTTGACGTGTCGTATGACGACATTTTCGCCCACGTCGAAAATGCGCCCGTGGCGGTCGCGCATCTGCGCCGCGCGCTTGACGCCGAAGGTGTCCCGCACGCGCGCGGCGATCTGCCGTTCAAGGCATCTGAAGATTTCGGCATCTTCGGCCAGCAGGCTCCGGCCGCGATGTTCTTTCTCGGTTCGGGCGAAGGCCATCCGCACCTCCACACGCATACCTACGATTTTCCCGACGCGCTCATTCCCATCGCTGCGCGCGTGCTGATGCATGCTGCGAACCAGGTGCTCGGCTGACTTGGATGTGGCGTCGTACAGATCAGTCGTCCGAACTGCAGATGTCAGCGGGTTACGGCCTGGCGCAGCGTCAACATCCGATACAGGCACCAGCCGCCCGTTGCCGCCGCGAGATGCTTCAGCGTGTGCCCGCTGAGCAGTTCGCCATGGGCGAAGATGTGGCCGTCAGCGTCTTCCAAAAGCTTGGCGACAACATAGCAACCGATTGCCGCCAGCACGTAGCGGCCATGAGTGTATCGCGGCGGGAACGCCCACAGCATGACCGGGATCGCCAGGATCGGGTAGAATTGCACGACGCCGTAGGGGCGCAGATCGTCGACGCGTGCCCAGCGTAAAACGCTGAACAATCCAAGAGCGATCAGGGGGATGAGCATCCGGCGCCCTAGACCGAGATCAATGCGCTCGCCGATCATCGCCGCGAATAGACCCATGAACGCGATCACCATCGGCAGGCGATCCCACACCAGCGTGCGGTTGTCTGGCGCCCAATGATAGTAGGCCGAACCGACGCCGGTCAGGGTCAAACCCAAGAACAGCGCGAGATAAGCCGGTCGCAGATCCGGCGCGACCGCAGGCTCAGAAGGGCCCGCGAGAAAGCGCAAGCCGAGCAGGCCGACAAGCGTGAACGGGATGTTTGAGAGCACGTTGGCCGCATTCGTAATGCCAAACAGCGCGCGGCCGTCATGGAAGGCGTGATAGCCGACCTTCTGGGCGATCGGCGGCAGCGCCAAATAGGCGCCGATGGCGACACCCAATAGCAGGGCAAGCCCCATCAACCCAATCTGCGGGCGGGGCAATCGCAGATCGGTCGTGTTCCAGACGGCGGGAGCGCTGGGAGCAGGCATCATGGCTGGCCTCGTTTACTGAACAATGTTTATCATTATGTCGCACAATTGTCAATCTGCAGGTCGTTGTGATCTGGGTGCTGTGGGCCATCTCCCTGCAATTGACCGCCGCCTGCTCCCAGAAAAGCCATTTTTGTACTCTTCTCGTTCTTGACATTCCCCATGTCCTCGCGCAAGTTGCAGAGGTCGTGCGGGGAAGCCCATGTATTGTCAGATCACCACTTTGGCGTTTGCCGGCATTGATGCCCGCCCCATCGACGTGCAGGTGCGGCTGTCCGGTGGGCAATTCTACTTTGCCCTCGTGGGCTTGGCCGACAAGGCTGTCGCCGAGAGCAAGGAGCGCATCCGCAACGCTTTGCACGCCGTCGGTCTCAGCCTGCCGAACCGACACATCACCGTAAATCTGTCCCCAGCGGACCTGCCCAAGGAAGGCAGCCATTTCGACCTGCCGATCACGCTCGCCCTCATGGTCGCTATGGGCGCGATCCCGCCCGACGCAGTCGAGAGTTTCGCGGCTATGGGCGAGTTGGCCCTGGATGGCTCGATCCGGTCTGTGCCGGGTGTCCTGCCCGCAGCCATTGGCGCAAACGCACTGGGCAAGGGGCTGATTTGTCCCGGCGCGAACGGTGGCGAAGCGGCATGGGCGGCTGAGAACATGCGGGTGCTGGCGGCGCCACATCTGGTCTCGCTGGTGAACCACTTCTCGGGCCTGCAAACGCTCAAACGGCCAGAACCGACTGTGGAGCCTGCCACCGGCCCGTTGCTCGATCTGCGCGACATCAAGGGCCAGGAGGCGGCCAAGCGCGTGCTTGAGATTGCCGCGGCGGGTGGTCACAACATGCTGATGGTCGGACCGCCTGGCTCCGGCAAAACCATGCTTGCGGCCCGCCTTCCGTCGATCCTGCCGCCGCTGTCGGTCGAAGAAATGCTCGAGGTGTCGATGGTGCATTCGCTCGCGGGCGCGCTGTCCGGTGGCAAGCTGCAGTCGGCGCGGCCGTTTCGGGCGCCGCACCATTCGGCCAGTATGGCTGCTTTGGTTGGCGGAGGCACGAAGCCGAAGCCAGGGGAGTGCTCGCTCGCGCATCTCGGCGTGCTGTTTCTCGATGAACTGCCGGAGTTCAATGCCAATGCCCTCGACGCTTTGCGCCAACCGCTCGAAGGCGGCGAGACCGTCATTGCCCGGGCCAATCATCGCGTGACGTATCCCGCACGGTTTCAGTTGGTCGCAGCCATGAACCCGTGCAAGTGCGGCGGCGGCTCGGCCGGTATGGCCTGCAAGCGCGGCCCGCGCTGCGCCATCGACTACCAGTCGCGGCTGTCGGGCCCATTCCTCGACCGTATCGATCTGCAGATCGAGGTACCGGCTGTGTCTGCCGCCGATCTGGTGATGCCGTCATCCATTGAGGGCAGCGCGGAGGTGCGGGGTCGGGTGATCGCGGCGCGGGACCGCCAGCGGGCGCGGTTTGAGCGGCTTGGGCTGCAAGGCGTGCGCATGAATGCGCACATCTCGGGCCATATGTTGGATCAAGTCGCAGCGCTCGACGACGCCGGCACGGAGCTTCTGCGGTCTGCGGCCGTATCGCTGCAGATGACGGCGCGCGGTTTTCACCGCACGCTGCGCGTCGCGCGCACGCTGGCTGATCTCGACGGCCACGAGCAGGTTGGCCGCATGCACATTGCGGAGGCGCTGAGCTATCGCGGCGAAAGCCGACGGGCGGAGCCACAGACGATGTATGCGGCGGCCAGCTGATTTGCTGGGGTCCAGGGCGCAGCCAGGGCTCCGCCCTTGACCCAATCTCAGCCGACGAAATGTCCTTCGCGCTTCGCCCAGTCGAGGCCCTTGTCGAAGGCGCGGCCGAGGCGGTCGAACAAGTCGTTGATCTGATCCGCCGTGATGATCAAAGGCGGGCAGACACCAATCGTGTCGCCGCCGACCGCACGCACGATCAGGCCCTCGTCCTGCGCGAAAGCAACCACCTTGGGGCCCATGCCAACCTTGGCGTCGAACGACTGCTTGGTTTTTTTGTCACGCACCATCTCGATGCCGCCGATGAAGCCGACGCCGCGCGCTTCGCCGACCAGCGGGTGATCCAGCAGCTTTTGCAGGCGGCCCTGGAACAGCGGCGCGTTGCGCCGTACGTGCCCGACGATGTCCATGCGCTCGTAGATCTCGATCGTCTTGCAGGCGATGGCCGAGCCAACAGGGTGGCCAGAGTACGTAAAACCATGGCCGAAGATGCCGAGCTTGTGGCTCTGGCTGACCAGCGCCTCGTACACATTCTCCGGCACGGTCAAAGCGCCGAGCGGGAAGTAGGCCGACGTGATGGCTTTGGCCATCGAGACGGTGGTCGGTTCGGCCTTGAAGGTCTGGCTGCCGAACCAGTTGCCCGTGCGCCCAAACCCACAGATGACCTCGTCCGCGATGAAAGCGATGTCATATTTGCGCAGCAGAACCGAGACTTTTTCGAAGTACGTGTCGGGCGGTACGATCACGCCACCGGCGCCCATGACGGGCTCGGCAATGAACGCCGCGATCGTCTCCGGGTCTTCCTTGATGATGCGCTCTTCGAGCAAGGCCACCAACCGCGTTGCGTAGTCCGCTTCGCTCTCGCCCTCATGAGCATTCTTGTAGTGGTGCGGCGTCTCGACGTGGATGACGCCCTGCATCGGCAGGTCCCAGTCGTTGTGAAACGCCGGCAAGCCCGTCAGCGAAGCGGACGCGATGGTGACGCCGTGATAACCTTTGACACGGCTGATGATCTTCTTCTTTTTCGGCTTGCCGCGCGCGTTGTTGTAATACCAGGCGAGCTTGATCTGACTGTCGTTGGTCTCACTGCCTGACGCTGTGAAGAAGACTTTCGAGGTCGGGCAGGGCGCGATTTCCTTGATCTTTTCAGCCAGCTGAATGGCAGGTTCATGCGAGCGGCCGCCAAACAGATGCGTGAACGAGAGCTTGCTCATCTGCTCCGTTGCGGTCTCGACCAGTTCCTTGTTGCCGTAGCCGAGCGCCGTGCACCACAAGCCCGCGAGACCCTCGATGTATTTCTTGCCGTCACTATCGACGACGTAGATGCCCTCGCCACGCTCCAGCACCAGCGGGCCGACGGTCTTGTGCGTAAACAGGTTCGTCGTCGGATGCAGCAGTGCTTCGACGTCGCGAGATTTAAAGTTCGACAGCGGACGCATGGCGGCTCCTCGGGCGGGATCTGATGCGCCCAACTAAGCGCGATTTGCCGCCAAAGGCAAAGGCTGGCAAACGCCATCCCGAAGAAGTTGCCACGCATTGACCGTCGATGCCTGACCAAGGAAACACCGTGCCGTCAATCGAGACGCGTGACATCGCTGGCCATGCGACGCCGACGGCCGTGGGGCGGCCGGTGGCTGAGATCGTGCGCGCATGCCACGACATGACCATCGACGCGGGATTGACGGCGATTGCCGAGCCGACGCTGACACGTGAAACGTTGGAGCCAGTGCTGACCTATTGCGCCGAGCAGCGCTGCCTCGCCGATCAGGTGAGCTGCGCTGGCTGCCGCAAGAGAACCGAGTTGCGCGGCTTCAAGACACTCGACGATGTCATCGCGGCCCATCACGAGATCACAACCGACACCGGAACCACGCTCGCAGGGACGGGCACCGAGAGCTTGCGTGTTCCCTCGCTGGAGCATCTGGCCCGCACCTGGTCCGGCGACAAGATGTGGTTTGAGGCCCGCCGCGTCATTCGCAAGCTGCGCTATGGGGCGCGCCGTCGAGACGTAGGTCCGTCCCGCGAGCCGCACACCATGCCGGCCGTGATCCTGGTCGAGCCGCAACTGCCCGACAACATCGGTATGGTCGCCCGTGCCATGGCGAACTTTGGTCTGGAAGAACTGCGGCTGGTCAATCCGCGTGATGCGTGGCCGAACGAGCGCGCGCAATTTGCGGCCTCCGGCGCCAGCTTCGTGCTCGATGAAGCCAAGGCCTATCCGACATTCGAGGCCGCCCTTGGCGACCTCACATGGGTGGCCGCGACCACAGCGCGCCAGCGCGATCTCGCCAAGCCGGTGATGACGCCGGCCGAGGCCATGGCAGAGGCCCGGCGACGTATAGCGCTCGGCGAACGCGCCGGCATCGTATTTGGCCGCGAGCGCAACGGTCTGGAGACGAGCGAGGTCGCCAATGCCGACGCCATCATCATGATTCCCGTCGACAACAGGTTTGCCTCGCTCAACCTCGCCCAAGCCGTGCTGCTGCTCGGCTACGAATGGATGCGCCACGACCCCGCGGCCTCCCTCGGCCGTGTGACAACCTATGAGAGCGCCCGAGAAGCCGGCATGTACGGCCGTGGCTTTTCCCCGGCGACGAAGGACGAGTTGATCGGTTTTTTCGAGCATCTGGAAAGCGAACTCGACCACAGTGGTTTCTTCAACCCGCCTGAAAAACGCCCCACCCTGGTGCAAAACCTGCGGTCAATGTTCACGCGGCTGTCGCCAAGTGAACAGGAGGTGCGAACGCTGCGCGGGATCGTGAAGGCGCTGGTCAGAGGCAAGGGTCGCGGACGACGCGACTAATCCGAGACGGTTCGGCTGAAGCAACCGGCCAACACAGCAGCGCGCCCGCATCGCTAAGCGTCACAGGAAACGGCGCGTGCGCTGTGGATAGAGCTGGTCGAGATGCCGCAGCAGACCAATTGCGGCGCTCAAGCCGTGGATAGCGCCTTAGTGTTGCCGCGATTCCGACCGACCGAGGCCGCACATGTCAACGGCGCGGCGTCGGGCAAATGTCAGCCAGGCAAATGTCAGTCAGGCAAATGTCAGTCAGTCTGATGTCACAAGTGCAGATGTCAGAAGGGACTGACGTCACATCGGGTCGACGAGAGCGTTGGCCGAAGAACGCATGACTTGGGGGAAGATGCATCTCGCGTGAGAGTTACGGACAGGGAACCGCGATCTCGCGCAGTGCAGTCACTTATTTCTGGGGCACCACGGATGACACGAACAGCTATGAAGATGCTTCGACATGTTGCGCATGCGGCCTTAGCGGGTGTGGCGCTGGCGTTGGTGGCTGTCCCGCCATCTGCCATCGCCCAGACCAAGGAGCTGAGTGACAACTCGGTCCGTTCGCTCATGAACTATGCCTGGGCTTTGATGCCGGGCCCGAAGGTGACGGTGGACGGCAAGGAAGTGATCATAGACGACACCAAGCGTAACGAGATCATGGTTCCGCTCGACGCTGCACGCGAAATCATCCGGGTCGGCCGACTGAGCGCCAATGCGCAGACGTGCGGCCTCGGCGAGGAACAGTCGGCAAACCATCAGACACTGATGCAACGCGAGCGCGCCAAGAAGAAGTGGTCTGAAGCGCAGATGATATACATCAATCAACTGCATCTCTTCACGGTCATGCTGATGACTGGTGGCGTCAAACTGGTCGAGAACGACGCCGCCCCGAGTAAGGATGGCGCGCCGAGCAAGACAGTCGTGATCGAGAACACAAAGATCGCGCCGCCGAAAGCCGACGCCTGCAACGATGCTGAGCGCACGAAGCTCGCCGAACTTCTGAAGGCCTACCGCGACGCCAAGTGAAGTCGAAGTTGGCGGCAAAGCCTTCGTGACCACCTGACACCGCCGGTCTCCTTGCGAAGATGGCCGGCGTTGTCGTGTTTGGCGAAACAAATGACGTATGATACCGGCGAGCAAAATTTCTGACTGACGACCTCCCCTCCCACTGTCATGGCCGGGCTTGTCCCGGCCACCCATCGCGGAACGAGCGCGACGGTCACTCGGGTGCGGAGCCATTTCAACATGATGGCAACCAGCTCCGTGC
>JANMGQ010000145.1:0-18365 GCA_031374735.1 Hyphomicrobiaceae bacterium
GACCATGGCAAGACCACGCTGACGGCGGCGCTGACGGTTGTCTCGCAGGCGCGCGGCTGGACCAAGACCGCCATCGCCTATGACGAAGTCGCCAAGGCGTCTGAGTCCCAGGGCCGTCGCGATCCGACCAAAATTCTGACCATCGCGACCTCGCACGTCGAATACGCGACGCCGAACCGGCACTATGCCCACGTCGATTGCCCCGGCCACGCCGACTACGTGAAGAACATGATCACGGGTGCTGCCCAGATGGACGGCGCGATTCTGGTCGTGTCCGCCGTCGACGGCCCGATGCCCCAGACGCGCGAGCACATCCTGCTTGCCCGCCAGGTCGGCGTGCCGAAGATCGTGGTGTTCTTGAACAAGTGCGACATCGTCGAAGACCAGGAGCTGCTTGAGCTGGTCGAGATGGAAGTGCGCGAGTTGCTCAACAAGTATCAGTTCCCGGGCGACGACACGCCGATCATCCGTGGTGCCGCTGTCAAGGCGCTGAACGGCGAGAAGGGCCCGCTGGCTGACGAAGCCATCATCAAGCTCTATGAAGCGCTCGACACGTTCATTCCGATCCCGGATCGTCCCAAGGATCTGCCGTTCCTGATGCCGATCGAAGACGTGTTCTCGATCTCGGGTCGCGGCACGGTCGTGACGGGCCGCATCGAACGCGGCGTTGTGAAGGTCGGTGAGGAAGTCGAGATCGTCGGCCTCAAGGACACGCAGAAGTCGGTCTGCACGGGCGTCGAGATGTTCCGCAAGTTGCTCGATTCGGGTGAAGCGGGCGACAACGTCGGCTGCCTCCTGCGCGGCATCGACAAGGAAGCTGTCGAGCGCGGCCAGGTGCTGTGCAAGCCCGGCACGGTCAAGCCGCACAAGAAGTTCAAGGCCGAGGCCTACATTCTCTCGAAGGACGAAGGCGGCCGTCACACGCCGTTCTTCACCAAGTATCGCCCGCAGTTCTACTTCCGCACGACGGATGTGACCGGCACGGTGACCTTGGCTGAAGGCACGGAAATGGTCATGCCGGGTGACAACGTCTCCGTCGACGTCGAGCTTGTGGTTCCGATCGCCATGGAAGAAAAAGTGCGCTTCGCCATCCGCGAAGGTGGCCGCACCGTCGGCGCCGGCGTCGTGACGAAGATCGTGGAGTGAGTGCTGGTAGGGGGCAGGCATAGGTCTGACCCCAACTGTTTCCGTAACCGTTGACGACCCGGCGAGCCTCCCATGCAACAGAATATCCGCATTCGACTTAAAGCCTTCGATCATCGGGTCCTCGATGCGTCGACGCGCGAGATCGTCAACACGGCAAAGCGCACCGGCGCGGATGTGCGCGGGCCTATCCCGTTGCCGACCCGCATCGAACGCTTCACCGTCAACCGGTCGCCGCACATCGACAAAAAGAGCCGCGAGCAGTTCGAGATGCGCACGCACAAGCGCGTCCTCGACATCGTTGATCCGACCCCGCAAACGGTCGAAGCGCTGATGAAGCTGGATCTTGCTGCCGGTGTCGACGTCCAGATCAAACTCTGAACCGTCGCCGTCGAATTTCACCCGGGCAAAGCCGTCATGGCAGCGCTCGATGACCCCTGAATGACAAGGAAGGAATGCGCGGATGCGTTCCGGAGTGATTGCACAGAAGGTGGGCATGACCCGCATCTTCACCGCGGCTGGGGAACATGTTCCCGTCACGGTGTTGAAGGTGGACAAGCTTCAGGTTCTGGCCCATCGCACGCAGGATGCCAACGGCTACACGGCCGTGCAGCTTGGTGTGGGTGAACGTAAGGCGCAGCGCGTGACGCTCGCCGAGCGCGGACACTTCGCCAAGGCGAAGGTTGCGCCCAAGCGCAAGGTGGCGGAGTTCCGCGTTTCGGCTGAAAACCTCATCGAGGTGGGCGCCGAGATCACGGTTGACCATTTCGTGCAGGGACAGTTCGTCGACGTGACGGGGACCTCGCAGGGCAAGGGCTTCGCCGGCGCCATGAAACGTTGGAACTTCGGCGGCCTGCGCGCGACGCACGGGGTCTCCGTAAGCCACCGCTCGCATGGCTCGACGGGTCAGCGCCAGGACCCCGGCAAGGTGTTCAAGGGCAAGAAGATGGCGGGTCACCTCGGCGACGAGCGCGTCACCACGCTGAACTTGCAAGTGGCAGCAGTCGACACGGACAAGGGCTTGATCCTGATCCGCGGCGCGGTGCCCGGTTCCAAGGGTGGCTGGGTGTATGTGCGCGATGCCGTCAAGAAGGATGCCCACAAGGATACGCCAAAGGTCGGCGCGTTCCGCAAGGTTGAACCATTTGAAATGCCGGCACTCGCCGACAAGAAGAGCAAGTCGGAGGCGTCGTCGTGAAGGCGCAAGTTCAAACACTCGAAGCTGGCTCGGCCGGTGAGATCGAACTCGCAGATGCGATCTTCGGTCTTGAGCCCCGCCCTGACATCTTGCACCGCATGGTGCGCTGGCAGCAATTGAAGCGTATGGCCGGCACGCACTCGACCAAGGATCGGTCCGAGATCAACGTGACCGGCAAGAAGATGTACAAGCAGAAGGGCACCGGTGGCGCTCGTCACGGTGACAAATCGGTGCCGCAATGGCGCGGTGGTGGTAAGGCGTTCGGCCCAAAGCCGCGCAGCCACGCCATTGACCTGACCAAAAAGTTCCGTGCCCTTGCACTCCGTCACGCTCTGTCGGCGAAAGCCAAGGCTGGCGAGATCCTGGTGCTGGACAAGGCGCAGTCGACCGACGGCAAGACGGCCGCCCTGCGTGAGCGCTTTGAAAAACTCGGTCTGACGAACGCCCTGTTTATCGATGGCGCGGAGCTCGATCCGGCTTTCGCTCGTGCAGCCCGCAACCTGCCGAACATTGACGTTCTGCCCATCCAGGGCATCAATGTCTACGACGTGCTTCGCCGCAAGCGCTTGGTGCTCACCAAGGCCGCGATCGAAGCCCTCGACATCAGGTTCAAGTGAGGCGGCCATGGCGCATTCAAACTACGACGTCATTCTGTCGCCGATCATCACCGAGAAATCGACTTTGCTGCTCGAACAGGGCAACCAGGTGATCTTCAAGGTGGCGCAGACCGCTACGAAGCCACAGATCAAGAAGGCGGTCGAAGACCTCTTTAAGGTCAAGGTGAAGGCGGTCAACACGATCGTGCGCAAGGGCAAACTCAAGTCGTTCCGCGGCATTCGCGCGCTGCAGGGCGACACCAAAAAGGCGATCGTGACTCTGGAACCTGGTTTTTCGATCGACATCAGCTCGGGGATCTGAGCTCGCAGCTGATTTAGGGACTAAACGTCATGGCATTGAAGACCTTCAATCCGACATCGCCGGCGCTGCGCCAATTGGTGCGCGTCGACCGCAGCCATCTGTGGAAAGGCGCCCCGTTCAAGGCGCTGACGGTCGGTAAGACGAAAACCGGTGGTCGCAACACCCACGGCCGCATCACCACGCGCCACATCGGCGGCGGGCATAAGCAGTCGTATCGCATCATCGACTTCAAGCGCACGAAGCACGGTATTTCGGCCAAGGTCGAGCGCATCGAGTACGATCCGAACCGCACGGCGTACATCGCGCTGATCGGCTACAAGGACGGCAAGAAGAGCTATATTCTGGCCCCGCAGCGTCTCGCCGTCGGCGATACGGTTGTGGCTGGCAAGAAGGTGGACGTGAAGCCCGGCAACGCGATGCAGCTTGCGTCGATGCCGATCGGCACAATCATCCACAACATTGAGATGAAGCCAGGTGCTGGCGGCAAGATGGCCCGTTCGGCTGGCGGCTACGGCCAGTTGGTCGGTCGCGATGGCGGCTGGGCCGTGGTCAAGCTCAACTCGGGCGAGACGCGTCGTGTGCGCCAGGAGTGCATGGCGACGATCGGTGCCGTGTCGAACCAGGACCACATGAACGAAGTGGTGGGCAAGGCCGGTCGCACGCGTTGGAAGGGCACACGCCCGACCGTGCGCTCGGTCATGATGAACCCGGTCGACCACCCGAACGGTGGTCGCACCAAGGGCGGCAAGCACTGGGCAACCCCCTGGGGCAAGCCGACCAAAGGCTACAAGACACGTAAGAACAAGTCGACGGATCGCTACATCGTTCGGTCGCGTCACGCGACGAAGGGTTGACGCCGTTAGCAGCTGGAATTCCGGGACGGCACCATCTGCCGCCTGAGGACGAGGAGAGCCCGACGTGGGACGTTCAGTTTGGAAAGGCCCGTTCTTCGACGCACATGTGTTGAAGAAGTCTGAGAAGGTAAAGGCTGGCGGGCGCAGCGAGGTCATCAAGACCTGGAGCCGCCGGTCGACCATATTGCCGCAGTTTGTCGGGCTGACGTTCGGCGTCCACAACGGCCAGAAGCACGTGCCTGTGAACGTCAACGAGGACATGATCGGGCACAAGCTCGGCGAGTTCGCGCCGACGCGCACGTTCCACGGCCACGGCGGCGACAAGAAATCGACGAAGGGCAAGTAATATGGGCAAGCCGAAGAGAGAGCGCTCGCTCGCCGACGACGAGGCCCAGGCCATCGCGTCGGGTCTGCGCGTGTCGCCGCAAAAGCTGAACTTGGTCGCCGCCATGATCCGCGGCAAGAAGGTCGAGCAGGCCCTGGCCGAGCTTGAGTTCTCGCGTAAGCGGATCGCGCAGGACGTCAAGAAGTGCGTCCGCTCGGCGATTGCAAACGCGGAGAATAACCACGGTCTCGATCCCGACGATCTGATCGTCAAGGAAGCCTACGTCGGCAAGAAGCTGGTCATGCGCCGCTTTCATGCCCGCGGCCGCGGCCGTTCGGGTGCCATCCAGAAACCATTCTCTATCCTGACCGTTGTCGTGAAAGCGAAACCGGCGGTAGCGGCGAGCGAGGAGGCGTAAGATCATGGGTCATAAAGTCAATCCGATCGGCTTGCGCCTCGGCATCAACCGCACCTGGGACAGCCGCTGGTTCGCTCAGCGCAAAGACTACGGTGCGCTGTTGCACGAAGACTTCCGCATCCGCGCCCACATCATGGCGAAGCAGCGCGAAGCTGGCATCTCCAAGGTCGTCATCGAACGCCCGCACAAAAAGTGCCGCATCACCGTTCACACCGCTCGTCCGGGCGTGCTGATCGGCAAGAAGGGCGCCGACATCGAGAAGCTGCGCAGTGAACTGGCCAAGCATACGCAATCGGAAGTGCACCTCAACATCGTTGAAGTGCGCAAGCCGGAAGTGGACTCAGTGCTGGTCGCTGAAGGCATCGCCCAGCAGCTCGAGCGCCGCGTGGCGTTCCGTCGTGCGATGAAGCGTGCAGTTCAGTCGGCGCTCCGTCTCGGCGCGCTCGGCATTCGTATCAACGTCTCGGGCCGCCTCGGTGGCGCGGAAATTGCGCGTATGGAGTGGTATCGCGAAGGTCGCGTGCCGCTGCACACTCTGCGCGCCGACATCGATTTCGGTTACGGCATTGCCAAGACCGCCTACGGCACGATCGGGATCAAGGTCTGGATCTACAAGGGCGAGATCATGGAACATGATCCGACCGCGTCCGAGAAGCGGACGTTGGCGGCTCAGGAGGGGGCCTCGCGCAGCGAGCGTTCCGATCGTCCGGATCGTGGCAATGACGATCGTCCGCGTCGCGGGCGTGGCGGCGGCGGTGGCCGTGGTCGCGGCGGCAACAACGCTGGCGGCGGTGCCGGTGGTGGCGGTGGAGCGAATACAGGTGGTGGAGAAGCGGCCTCCTAAGGCGCGCCTCCATTACCTACGAACACTTGGACAACGACGATGCTGCAACCAAAGCGCACGAAGTTTCGCAAGGCCCACAAGGGCCGGATCAAGGGCGTCGCCAAAGGCGGCACTGCGCTCAATTTCGGCAGCCACGGCCTCAAGGCCATGGAGCCGGAGCGCGTGACAGCGCGCCAGATCGAGGCGGCCCGCCGCGCGATCACGCGGCACATGAAGCGCGCTGGCCGCGTGTGGATTCGCGTGTTCCCGGACGTGCCGGTGTCCAAGAAGCCGGCGGAAGTGCGCATGGGCTCGGGCAAGGGTTCGCCGGAGCTTTGGGTGGCCCGCGTTAAGCCGGGTCGCATCATGTTCGAACTCAATGGCGTTTCTGACGCCATTGCACGTGAAGCGCTCGAACTGGGGGCTGCAAAGCTCGGCATTAAGACGCGCGTCGTCGTGCGTCAGGCGTAAGGCCAACAGGTTTAAGAGGTAAGCGCCATGGCGGCCGAAGATCTGAAAGACATGACGCTGGACCAGCTGGATGACCAGGTGGCGAAGCTGAAAAAAGAACAGTTCAACATGCGCTTCCTGCGCGCGTCGGGGCAGCTGGAAAATGTTGCCCGCATCCGGATTGTGCGTCGCGATATCGCCCGCACATTGACGGCTGCGACCGCAAAGCGCCGTGGCGCGAAGGCTTAAGGAACACGACGATGCCAAAGCGCATTCTGCAGGGAACTGTTGTGTCGGACAAGAACGCCAAGACCGTTGTGGTCGAGGTGGAGCGCCGCTACATCCACCCGCTGCTCAAGAAAACTGTTCGTCGCTCAAAGCGCTACCATGCGCACGACGAGACGAAGCAGTTCAAGGTCGGAGATATGGTGCGCATCCAGGAGTGCGCGCCGATTTCGAAGTTGAAGCGTTGGGTCGTCGTTGACGAGTCAAAGCATTGAGACGCGGCCGACGGACGGACTGAGACGCGAACGAAATCCGCGCGTGGCGTCTGGCTTCCGACAGGGAAGTTAGCCCCGTGCCACTTAGAACTAACGAGGACAGGTCCAATGATCCAAATGGAAACCAACCTCGACGTCGCCGACAACTCTGGTGCGCGCCGAGTGCAGTGCATCAAGGTTCTGGGCGGGTCGAAGCGGAGGTACGCAACCATCGGCGATATCATCGTCGTGGCCGTACAAGAGGCAATCCCCAAGGGCCGGGTTAAGAAGGGCCAGGTCATGCGCGCCGTTGTGGTGCGCACGGCCAAGGGCGTTCGCCGCCCGGACGGCTCCTTGATCCGTTTCGATCGCAATGCCGCCGTGCTGATCAACGCCCAGGGTGACCCGGTCGGGACCCGTATCTTCGGGCCGGTGACCCGCGAACTGCGCAACAAAAACCAGATGAAAATCGTCTCGCTCGCGCCGGAGGTGCTGTGATGGGAGCCGCGAAAATCAAGAAGGGCGACAGCGTGGTCATTCTCGCCGGCCGTGACAAGGGCAAGACCGGTGAGGTCTTGCAAGTTCTGCCGAAGGAAAGCCGCGCGTTCGTGCGTGGCGTCAACATGGTGCGTAAGCATCAGGAGCAGACGCGCGAGAAGCAGGGTGGCATCATCACCAAGGAAGGTCCGATTCAATTGTCGAACCTGGCCGTCGCAGATCCAAAGGACGGCAAGCCGACCCGCGTCGGTTTCAAGAAACTTGAAGACGGGGCGAAGGTGCGCGTGGCGCGCAAGTCCGGTGAAGTGATTCCGGAGAAGGCATAAGCCATGGCGGATGAGAAAAAACAGGGCGGCGCTAAGCTGACTGGGGCTGCGGCTGCTGCCAAGGCCAAGGGCCAGGCGCGCGCTGCCAAAAAGGAGGCGGCAGCCGGTAAGGGCTTCATTCCGAAGCCGCGTCCGGCTGGTTATAAGCCCCGCATGAAGTCGCTCTACGAGACCGATGTGCGTAAGGCGATGATCGAGAAGTTCGGTTACGCCAACGGCATGATGGTGCCGCGGCTCGAAAAAATCGTGCTCAACATGGGCGTAGGCGAGGCTGTCAACGACCGCAAGAAGGTCGACAACGCGGTTCGCGACCTCGCTTTGATTGCTGGCCAGAAACCGGTCATCACGCGGGCTCGCAAGTCGATCGCTGTATACAAGCTGCGTGATGGCATGGCTATTGGTGCAAAGGTTACGCTGCGCGGCGATCGGATGTATGAGTTCCTTGACCGTCTGGTCACGATTGCGCTGCCGCGAGTGAAGGATTTCCGCGGTTTGTCGCCAAAGAGCTTTGACAGCCGCGGCAACTATGCCATGGGCCTCAAGGAACATCTCGTGTTCCCTGAAATCAGTTACGATGATATCGATGATGTCTGGGGCATGGACGTTGTGGTCTGCACGTCGGCAAAAACTGACGACGAGGCACGCGAACTGCTTAAAAACTTCAACTTCCCTTTCCGCACCGCAGCAACACCAACCTAGGGTCTAACCCCGACGACACTCGGTAAGTGGACACCCAGAGGACGACATGGCCAAAGAAAGTTCGAAGAACAAGGACAAGAATGTCCGGGCGATCGTGGCACAGCACGCCGACAAGCGTAAGCGCCTGAAAGCGATCATCCAGGACGCGAAGAAGCCACTCAATGAGCGGCTGCGTGCGACGCATAAGCTGGCGGAAATGCCGCGCAACAGCTCAAAGACGCGCATTCACAATCGGTGCGAGCTGACCGGCCGTTCGCGCGCCTATTATCGCAAACTCAAGATGTGCCGTAACAAGCTGCGCGAGCTGTCCAGCCAGGGTCTTATCCCCGGCATGGTCAAGTCCAGCTGGTAAGGGGAGCACACACACATGTCGATCAACGATCCGCTCGGCGATCTCCTGACCCGCATCCGCAACGCGCAGATGCGCAAGATGGGCAAGGTTTCGTCGCCCGCCTCCAAATTGCGTGCGCGCGTCCTCGACGTGCTCATCGAAGAGGGCTATATCCGCGGATATGCGGAAGTTACGCCCCGCGCCGGTATCAAGGTGCTCGAAATTGAGCTCAAGTACAGCAACGGCCAGCCAGCCATCCGCGAAATTCGCCGGGTGTCAAAGCCCGGTCGCCGAGTGTATGCCGGGATCAATGACCTCCAGCCCGTCAAGAACGGTCTCGGCGTCTCGATCCTGACCACGCCAAAGGGCGTCATGTCGGACAGCAAAGCTCGCGAAGAGAACGTGGGCGGCGAAGTCCTCTGCAACGTCTTCTAACGATGGCTGGCGCAACGTTGCGCTGCCATGAAACCAAGTCTGGGGCTCGAGGGCCTCGAAGGGTCTAACAATGTCGCGCATTGGAAAAAAGCCCGTCACCATTCCTACTGGCGTCACAGCCGCGGTGAAGGGACAGACGGTGACGATGAAGGGGCCGAAGGGTGAGCTATCGTTCACGGCCCCCGAGCAGATCAAGGTTGAGCAGACCAAGGCTGGCATCGAAGTCGCACCGCGCGACGAAGAGTCATCTATGGGCCGCGCCATGTGGGGCATGACCCGCACGCAGATCGTCAACCTGATCGATGGTGTGACCAAGGGTTACTCGCATACGCTTGAAATCCATGGCGTTGGTTTCAAGGCCGAAATGAAGGGCAAGGATTTGCTCGTCATGAAGATCGGCTTCAGCCACGACATTCAGCACAAGGTGCCCGCAGGCGTCGAAGTCAAGGTGTCCGGCCCCAAGCAGGATGTCGTGACCGTCACGGGCATTGACAAACAAAAGACCGGGCAAGTCGCCGCCGATATCCGGTCATACCGTCCGCCAGAGCCCTACCAGGGTAAGGGCGTGCGTTACAAAGGTGAATTCATCCGTCGCAAGGAAGGCAAGACGAAGTAAGCCCACATGGGGCCGTCTCCCGAGTGGGACGACCGGCGCCACATGGACTTTCATTCGCTGCGAAAGCCACCACCATGGTCAAGAAACTCACCACGACCGACAAGCGCAAGGCGCGCGTGCGCCGCAATCTGCGCAAGGTCAATCCGACGGCGCCGCGCCTCACCGTGCATCGCTCGTCCAAGCATATCTACGCGCAGATTATCGACGACGTGAAAGGCCATACGCTGGCTGCTGCCTCGTCGCTCGACAAGGACGTCAAGGCCTCGCTCAAGACAGGGGCTGACAAGGCCGCTGCCAAGGCGATCGGCAAGCTCGTCGCAGAGCGGGCTGCCAAGGCCGGCGTCACCGAGGTCATGTTCGATCGCGGTGCGTATCTCTATCATGGTCGCGTGCAAGCGCTGGCCGAGGGCGCGCGTGAAGGCGGCCTCAAGTTCTAATTGGTTTGGTCGCATCTCCCGGCTGATCTGGCTGGAGATGCTCTGAAGGCGCAGAAGGATATCCCGTGGCACGTGGTCCCCAAAGAGATCGTGGCGGTCGTGATCGCGATGATCGCGAAGAGAACGAGTTCCAGGAGCGGTTGGTTCACATCAACCGCGTTGCGAAGGTCGTGAAGGGCGGCAAGCGCTTTGGCTTCGCAGCTCTCGTGGTCGTAGGCGATTTGAAGGGCCGCGTCGGCTATGGTCACGGTAAGGCCCGCGAAGTGCCGGAAGCCATCCGCAAGGCAACGGAAGAAGCGCGTCGCGCTCTGATACGCGTGCCACTGCGCGAGGGCCGCACATTGCACCACGACAGCTTCGGCCGCCACGGCGCCGGTAAGGTCGTGCTGCGCTCGGCACCTCCAGGCACTGGCATCATTGCTGGCGGCCCGGCGCGTGCAGTGTTCGAAATGTTAGGTCTGCGCGACGTGGTTGCAAAGTCGCTTGGTTCGACCAACCCCTATAATTTCGTGCGCGCCGCGTTTGACGCGCTCAAGGAGCAGGAAAATCCGCGTGGCGTCGCCAACCGCCGCAGCAAGAAGGTGTCCGAGATCGTCTCGCGGCGCCGCGATGGCTCCGCTGGGGAAGGCGAAGCTGCCGAGGCTGCATCGACCTAACATTCAGCCATGGGGTCGGCCCCCATAGATCCCAAACGGGCGGCCCCCAACTGGTAGACGTGACATGACCAAGACAATCACTATCGAACAATACAAGAGCGGCGCTCGGCGTCCGGCCTATCAGAACGAAACGCTGAAAGGTCTCGGGCTCAATAAGATCGGCCGCCGTCGCGAGATCAACGACACGCCCGCCATGCGCGGCATGGTCGCAAGCGTCGCGCACATGGTGCGTATCGTCGAAGACAAGAAGTGAGGTTGGTGTCTGACCTTTGGTCGGACACCTTGGTATCGAACTGGCGCCTGCCGGTCGGCGCCAACAGAGCAAGCGGTGTCTGACCGAGGTCAGACACCAACGGAGCGCGCCATGCGGCTGAACGAGATCAAAGACAACCCCGGGTCCAAGAAGACCCGCGTTCGCATCGGCCGTGGTATCGGCTCGGGCATGGGCAAGATGGGTGGCCGCGGCGGTAAGGGCCAGTCGGCCCGCTCCGGTGTGCGCCTCGGTGGCTTCGAAGGCGGCCAGATGCCGCTGCACCGTCGCCTGCCCAAGCGCGGCTTCAACAGCCTGCATCCGCTGAAGTTTAACGAGATCAACATCGGCGCCATCCAGGCAGCGATCGACGGCAAGATCCTCGACGGTGCCAAGCCCATCGACAATGCCGCGCTTGTCGCAGCTGGCATCATGCGCCGGCCCAAGGATGGCTTGCGCCTGCTCGGCGACGGTGAACTCAAGGCCAACGTGGCGGTAACGGTGAACCACGCCAGCGCTTCGGCCAAGGCTGCAGTCGAAAAGGCCGGCGGTTCTGTGACCCTCATCGTCAAGAAGGTCCTGGAAGCCGACGAGAAGAAGCGCGCGAAGACGGCGGCCAAGAAGGCCAAGGCTGGCGGCGGGTCGAAAAAGAAGGCCAGCGACGAGTAAGCGCCCTCGCTTGTTTCTGGCGGCCGCACCTTGTGCCGCCTTGCTGAATCGCCCATCTAACAAATGGGCTAACGTTCTGACGGGGCGCGGTTCGCGATTTTCGAGCGAGCCGCGCTTTTGTCTTGCCGGGCGGTCTCTTGCCCGGGCGACAAATGTCCGCGTGGCGGATTGCAGGGTGATTGAGTGCCGGCGTGCAAATCGCGTCGGCGGGAGAAGCGAAAATGGTGTCTGCTGCCGAGCAGTTGGCCGCGAACCTGAACTGGAACAACTTCAGCAAGGCCACGGAGCTCAAGAAGCGCCTCTGGTTCACGCTGGGAGCGTTGCTGGTTTATCGCTTCGGCACCTTCATTCCCATCCCCGGCGTCGACCCGGTCGCGTTCGCCGAGAACTTCAAGCGCGCTTCCGGCGGCTTCTTGGGCCTCGCGAACCTGTTCGCTGGTGGCGCCGTCGAGCGTCTCGCGATCTTCGCGCTCAACATCATGCCTTACATCTCCGCCTCGATCATCATGCAGTTGATGACGAGTGTGGTGCCGTCGCTCGAAACCCTCAAGAAAGAGGGCGAGGCCGGCCGCAAGCAGATCAACCAGTATACCCGTTACCTCACCGTCGCCCTCGCGGCGTTCCAGGCCTATGGCATCTCGCTCGGCCTCCAGTCATCGCCGGGGACGGTGCTTGAACCCGGCCTTTTCTTCCAGGCCACGACCGTGATCACGCTGGTTGGCGGCACCATGTTTCTGATGTGGCTCGGCGAGCAGATCACGCAGCGCGGCGTCGGCAATGGATCGTCGCTGATCATCATGGCCGGCATTGTCGCGGGCTTGCCGAGTGCGATCGCTGGACTGTTCGAACTCTCGCGGCAGGGCGCCATCGGCGTACCCTTGCTGTTGGCCCTGCTCGTGCTGATGTTGGCCGTTGTCGCGGCTATCGTATTCATCGAGCGCGCACAGCGTCGGCTGCTGATCCAGTATCCTAAGCGCCAGGTCGGCAATCGGGTGATGCAGAACGAGGCGTCACACCTGCCGCTGAAGCTCAACACGTCCGGCGTGATCCCGCCGATCTTTGCCTCATCGCTCCTGCTGCTGCCGGCCACGGCGACGCAACTCGGTGCGGGCGGCGGCGACGGCGTGCTCACCACGGTCATGAGCTACCTTGGCCGCGGGCAGCCGCTGTATCTCGCCGTTTACGTGGCGCTGATCCTGTTCTTCGCCTTTTTCTACACGTCGATCATGTTCAATCCGACGGAGACGGCCGACAACCTGCGGAAGTATGGCGGGTTCATCCTGGGCATCCGCCCGGGCGAAAAGACGGCCCAGTACATCGACTATGTCTTGACGCGTATCACGGTTGTCGGTGCCCTCTACCTAGCACTGGTGTGCGTGCTACCAGAACTTTTGATTTCCTACACAGGCGTGCCATTCTACTTCGGCGGGACGTCGCTCTTGATCGCTGTGAGTGTTACGATGGACACCGTATCGCAGATCCAGAGCCATCTGATCGCGCAACAGTATGAGGGGCTGATGAAGAAGTCGCGCCTCAAAGGTGGACCTGTCGGTCGCGGCGGTCGCTGACGTTCCAAGTCGCAGACAATCACCGTGGGGACGGCGATGAAACTGATTTTGCTTGGCCCGCCGGGCGCGGGAAAAGGCACCCAGGCCGAAATCCTGATGAAGGCCCACGGCATCCCGCAGCTGTCGACGGGCGATATGCTACGTGCGGCCGTCAAAGCTGGAACGGCCGTCGGAAAGCAAGCCGAGTCGGTCATGAAGGCGGGTGGGCTGGTTTCCGATGACATCGTGATCAAGATTATCGAAGACCGCATTGCGGCGCCCGATTGTGCCAAGGGATTTATCCTCGACGGCTTTCCGCGCACGCTTGGGCAGGCTGACGCACTTGAGAGAATGCTCAAATCCAAGAAGCTGAAGCTCGATGCGGTCATCGAGTTCAAGGTCGACACCAAGATTCTGGCTGAGCGAATTGAAACACGCCGGCTGCAGACGTTGGCTGCTGGCGGTAAGCCGCGCGCCGATGACAATGTTGAGACACTGCAGGCGCGGCTGATGGACTATTTCCAGAAGACATCGCCGCTGATCGGCTACTACCACGCCAAGGGCCAGTTGAAGACAATCGACGGGATGGCGCCCATTGCCGAAGTGAGTAAGGCCATTGCGGCCATCGTTGCCAAGTGACGCGAGGAGGCTGCTTTGTCTGCCGAGATCGTCAATCTCCGTCAGGCCCGCAAGTCCAAGGCGCGTTCCGCGAAGGAGGCCGCCGCTGCCGAGAGCCGGGTGAAGTTCGGGCGCAGCACGGCTGAAAAGCGGCTCGCGGCGGCCGCTGAAGATTTGGCGGCCCGACGGCTTGATGGCGCAAAGCGGGGCGAGCCCGATGATCAGAGCAAGCCGTGACGGGCCGCGGGCCAACCGCGAAGGCCTCTGCGCCGCCGGTCTTAGCTGGCCCCGTCAAACGATCCTTCCGGATCCGCGGCCATGCCACGTCTATTTCGCTGGAGGGGCCGTTCTGGGTCGTCCTTAAACAGGCTGCCGCCGAACGCGACATTTCAACGGCTGAACTGGTGACGGAAATCGACGCCAGCCGCGGGCGCACGAACCTGTCCAGTGCCGTGCGCGTGTGGCTTCTCGCGTTCGCGCAAATGCACGCAAAGGGCGAATGATTTGTCTCAACTTTAGATTGCATTAAGTCTGCTGTGGCAAGGTCTGCTCATCCGCCCCCCCCGACGGACACACAGCCGCCCCGCAGTTCGGACCGTCCCCCGGCCGTCCGCATCCACAGGAGACCCATCATAGATCCATCCAGTAGCCGGTGATCCCGCCGGTTCTGATGGCCGCATATCGCGCGGCAGTGCGGAGACCTTCCACGCTCCCAACTCCGCACCATCAGAGCCTGCAGACATCGCCGATGCGGCTCAGCCGCCGAAGACCACCCCTGCTGCCTCCCGGGGGTGGTCTTTGTTTTTTGTGGCTCGCGCACTATCGTTGACGAAACTGACCGAGCGCGAGGAGATGCTGCGTGCCGAGCTGGCGCCCCTGGATGCCACCTGCGCTGGAAAAGCGGCGCGTCCGCATCTATCTCGCGGGACACGTCGTGTCGGTGCTCGGCGGCTGGTTCCAGCAGGTGGCGCTGAGCTGGCTCGTCTATCGCCTAACAGGCTCCGTGTTTTTGCTCGGTTTGACGGGCTTTCTGCTTAACATTTCCTATCTGCTGTTTGGTGGTCTCGCCGGCGCGCTGATCGATCGTCTGCCGCGGTTGCCGTTTCTCATCCTGGTCGATCTCGTCCTCGCGGCGCTTGCGCTGCTGCTGGCTGTGCTCGATTTTGCGGGCGTGACTGACATCCGCGTCTATCTCGCCGTTGCCGCCCTGATCGGCGTCGCCAACGCCTTTGAGATGCCGGTGCGCCAGTCGCTGTTCAAGGACATCGTCGAGGATCGCAACCTGCTGCCGAGCGCGATTGCGCTGTCGGCCATGGTGTTCAACGCCGGTCGCATGATCGGGCCGGCGCTCGCCGGCGCGCTGCTGCTGTATGTTTCTGAGGCCTGGTGCTTTGTCATCAACGCCGTCAGTTTTTCCGGCATCCTCATTGCCTTGTGGATGATGCAGCTGCCCGCGTCCGCCAGTGCCTTTGCGCCGGCGCGCGCCAAGACGTCACTGCGCGAAAGCCTGCATGTGTTGGCTGCGTTTCCAGCTGTCCGCTATCTGCTGCCAACGGCTGCTGCGCTCGGCATGTTTGCCACGCCCTATGTGTCGCTGATGCCCTCCATCGTGGCTGAATTCTTCGACGGCCGATCCGTCACGATGGGCCTGCTGATGGGCTCGGCCGGTGTCGGCGCGCTCGGCTCGGCGCTGTATCTGTCGCTGCAGCCGGACTATTCGCGGCAGCTGCGGCTGCTCACGGGCGCGCCGCTGATCGTCGGCCTGGTAATTATCCTGTTTGCCATGTCCCGGTCGTTGCCCATATCGATGCTGCTGCTTGCGGCAATGGCGGCGTCGCTCATGCTGACGACCAACAGCATCAACGCCATTCTGCAGCAGTCAACGCCGGATGAGTGGCGTGGCCGCGTGATCGGCGTGTACGCCATGTCGTTTGCCGGCACGGCGCCGCTCGGCAGTCTGCTTGCCGGTGCTTGCGCTGATCGCATTGGTATTCCCGCGACGCTCGCCATCAATGGCCTGCTGGTCATCGCCGCCGGCGCGGTCGGCCGCTGGCGGCTGTACACGCACCCCGAGGCCATGCGCACGCTGATGCGCTCGCTCAGAGCGCATTGAACAGGTCGTTCAAACACCAGCGGTCAAAATTCCTGACTGAGGAAACATCCCCCCACTGTCATGGCCGGGCTTGTCCCGGCCACCCAACGCTCAACGAGCACGGCGGTGCTCGGGGGGCCGTCTCAATGTACTGAGAACCAGCTGAGAGTGCTGCACCATAGGTGGCCGGGACAAGCCCGGCCATGCCAGTTTTTGGGGAGACACATCCGTCAATAACTCCTGCCGCTGGCATAAATGAAAAAGGCCGCCCCGATGGCTCGGGACGGCCTCTCGTAATATCCTATGCGTCTCAGGCCATCCGTGTCGGGCGCTGGTCGGAGCCGGCAAGGCTTGAGAGGCCGTGCTCGAATTTCATCAGCGACTGCAACACGGCGTCCCAATGATCGTCGGAATATTCAGCGCGGGCCAGTTCCGAGCGGTGGGCGACGATGATGCGATGCTTTTCAGACTTGGCACCATCCAGGCGGCCGCCGCCCTTGTCTTCTTCGAGTTCCATTTCCATGCGGTTGATCAGGTTGTCGTAGGCGGCACCCGGCAACATCACCATCACGACCGTCATGGACTTCAGCTTGTCGGCGAAATCGTTCACTGTCGCGGTTGCGCCCGGCGCCGTCATGAGCGCGGTCGGGAACTGCCCGCGGGCGTCATCGATCGAACGCTCCAGGCTCTTCATCGCGGCCGCCATCGGGCGCTTCAGGCCGCTTTCGTCGTGGCGCAGGACGAGATCGAGCGACTTCCAGAGGCGATCGACTTCGATCTGGCCATTGTGGCGGACCAGGTATTCGATCGTCGAGGACTGCTGGCCCATCTCGCGGGCGAAATGCTCGACCAGTTCACGCTCAAGCTCGGGGTCGGCCGGAAGGCTGGGTGCCGCAGCTTTGGGAGGCTGGGCAATCGAGCGCAGCGCGAACTGTTCGGGCTCGCCGGTCGGGGGTAGGCCAAGCTCCTGCATCGGGGGCAGGCCGAAGGGATCGGCGGGTGGCTGTGCCATCGGCGCCGGGCCTGCACCTGGACGCTGGGGCGCGGGCTTCGAATAAGCGAGCTGCGGTTTGCTTGCGATGGGCGATTGCGCTGATGGCAAGGCCGCGCGTTCTGTCCGCAGTGCTCCGCCCTGGGCTGGTACGGACGTGCCCATCGCACCTTGACCCGGTCCGGCGATCTGTGCCGCAGTTGACGACGTGCCGAGCAGCATGCGCGCGCGCAGGCGCGTCAGCGTTTTCACGAAGTCCGTGTGCAGCAGGTATTCGTCTTTGACCAGAACCGGCTTTTCCTTCGGGCTCTCCTTGTGGCTCGCCTGTTCGACGAGACGCATATTCGACCCTGCCGTCAGCACGCGCCGCGCTTTGCGCAGATCGTTCTTGTCCTCGAACTCGGCAAGCTTCAGCACCGAGCGGTAGCCGGTGTCGTTCGTGTCGGGCCAGGGATGCAGGTGGTCGAGGACGTTCTGGGCGCCGATGGCGATGGCGTAGTTGAGTTCGGCCTGCGAGCCCGAGCCATGCTCCGGCAGCAGCGCGACGGACACATCCTTTTCGAGCTGTGCCAGTTCGATTTTCTTGCCGATGTCTTCTTTGATGAGTTCGCCGTGTTTCTCGAAGGCCTTGTTGCCCGCGATCGAGAGATATTCGAACAACTCCGGGCGCACGTAATAGCGACCGCGATGACGCTCGTCGCGGAACACCGCGTTGATGGTCGCGCCCGCATTCAAAACGCGGCTCAAGATCAGCTGTCGCTCAGGATCAAGGTCGCCCATATCCACGATAGCCGAGAATCCCGGCCGTGACGTGTCAGCCTGCATGGCCTCGATGGCGATGCGGGCGTTGTCGAACTTCGACGGCACAAGCGCATTGTCGATGATCGCCTCGAGCTGGTCGGCCGAGCGCGCCTTGTCGGTTGGCACATCTGACAAGGGCGAGCGCACGGCATTGGCCGCGAATAACCCCGACATGAAGATCAAGCTGTCGATGGCAATCGCGATGGCAAGTGCCAAGTAGGCCAAGCGATTGCCGTCCTGGAAGGCGTTCCAGGTGACGACGAAGCGGTGCGCCTTGTCGTCACGATTGAGATCGATCGACGACATCTTGGCCGACATTTCGCTCGAGTCGCGGCTCGGCAGGCCGCTGTCCTGCAGGCACTTGCGGCCGAAGTTCAGCAGCCCGTCGGTGCCGCTGGACTGGGGCAGCTTGTCGCCGCCCGAACAGTTCCGGGCGAAGTTGTCGAGGCCCGAATTCAAGGCGAACACGCGGCCGGCCGCCTCACCGGCCTGCTTCGGATCGCAGTCGATGCCACGTACGCGCTCCTTGGTGGCCGGTGTCGCGGCCATGGCGCCGTAAAGCTGCGTGCACTGCGTCGAGAGGGCGTTCAACTTCTCGACGGTCGGGTCCTGGCGGAACTCGGCGCGAGCCCGTTCGAAGCTCGCGCGCACGCGGGCCGGATCGACCTTGGGGCCGTCCTCGCCCTCCTTGGTCTGTTCGGCGACCTTGATGCGGCTTTCCGCGGTCTGGGCTTCGCCCTTCAGCTTGGCGATGTCGCCGTCGACGCCGGCCAGCTCGCGCTCGATCTGGG
>JANMGQ010000220.1:0-2012 GCA_031374735.1 Hyphomicrobiaceae bacterium
GAAAGGTTGGGAGCATCGTGCGTCAAAGTCGGCACCACAGAAGCAAGCACCGAACCCTTTTCAAACGGCACCCTGCGACTGCGTCGAGTACGCGGCATTCGATGGCTTGCGCAAACGTCAAAGGCCCTGCCGCTTGGAGTCTGAGCCGGCCAGGCCGTTACGGCGCCCCCCTCCCGCGGTAGCGTCGCCGACACGACCGCTGCCGGACCCACTTTCCTTCGCTCGCGTAAAATCCGTGGTATGTCGCTCAGAAAAAGCAACCCTTACCTTAAATCGCCAACCACGGGCGGCGCAGCCCTGCGCATGTCCGCACGGACGTCTTCCGCGGTCGAGGGTATCCGCGCTCCTTTCCGCAAGAACAAGAACACGATTTTCCCCGCCGATACCGAAGCGTTCATCGCCTATTGGCAGCGGCGGGCCGCCGCGACGCCGCGATAACGCGCAAGAACAGTTGCGCCAGCGGCGCGTAGTCGCGCCCCAGAGCCGCATGTATGCCGCCGATATAGGCGGCCTTTCCACGCCCTGACAGCAGACCGAAGTTCAGCGGCGGCAATCCTGCCTGCAACGCCATCAGAAGCGCAAGCATGCGCGCAACACGCCCATTACCTTCGCGAAAAGGGTGATTCAGTATCAATTCAGCATGCACGCAAGCCAGAGCATGTGCCAATGCCGCATCGTCGCCAGGCAGGCATGGTGTATGCCGGCGCAATGCACCTCACTCCAGAGCGGACATCAAGCGCTCGATCAGGGGCGCATGCGCAAACTGAAAACCGCCTTTGCCGATGTTCACGCCACGATACTCCCCCGCCCATGTGTAGATCGGCGCCAACCACAACCTGTGAAGGGTGCACACGTCCGCAGCAGTGAACCGGTGATCGACGGAATAGCGATCCAGCGTCGCTTCCTGCGCCACACCAAGCATCTGCGACTCCGCCTCGTTCATGTCGCGCACCCGCACGATACGCAGCAGATTGCGCAACACCCGGCCGCGTGAACCCGGTTGAAACTCGCTTTCCGCCCCGGCTGCGTCGTATTTTCGGCTTGCCACAGGCGCCCCCTTCAGAACGGCTTGACCCCGATCAGCCACAAGTGCAGCCAAAGTGCGAACACCAGGTAGCCGGCGACGCCGGCCACGATGGCGATAATGTCGCGCGAGGCGCCCAGCGTGGCATATACCGTGCCCGCCACACGATCGCGCCGGCGCAGCGAAACATAGTCCGCCACCGCCCAACCGAGGAACGCGCCGAACAACACCGCATCACCGGTGCGGCCGTTGCAGAGCAGGTGCGCAAACGCCCACACCTTCACCCCCAGCACCATCGGATGCCCGACCCGCGCCTTGATGCGGTTGCCCGGCACATAAGCGGCGGCCAAAAGGATGAAAGAGATGAGCATGAGTAGCGCCGCGACATGGTTGGTCCAGCGTGGCGGCACCCAGAGCATGCCCGGTTCGCCGCGCGACAGACCGTAGCCATAGCAGATCAGCACAAAGCCGGCGAGCGAGGCGACGCTGTAGATGCCCTTCCATGGATTGAGGCCGATGCGCGCGACGGCGCTAGTGCGGAAATCGTTGGCAAAAATGCGGATGCTGTGGATGCCGAGGAAGAGGATCAGGCCGAGGATCAGGTAGGTCATTTCAAAAATATCCATTAAAAACAACGGTTAATGAATGCGGGCTTGAAGCTTACGAAAGTTACTCGAAAAACTAGTAAACCATGAATAACTGAGTAACTTCCCAATAAATGGGGCCGGTTTTGAAGCGCTGCGCGCGTTTTGCGCCACCCTGACTATCCGGGCTCGAAAGCCAAAGGGTCAAGCCACATTGCTCAAGAAAGTGCCCTTGCAAAATGTCGTGGTCAGCGATGCATAATCTCGCGATGGCAAGGCAAAACCTCTGGACACGAACGCAGCTGCTGATCGCGCTTAGGCTTTACATGCGCCTTCCCTTTGGGCGCCTGCACGCAACGAATCCCGAGATTCTCGAACTCGCGGCTCAGATCGGGCGAACACCC
>JANMGQ010000229.1:0-1804 GCA_031374735.1 Hyphomicrobiaceae bacterium
CCCGCGTTGCCGCGCGCGAACTGCGCCACGAGCTGGCCGCCGGTGCCGACGGAATAGCGCACAAGCTGCTGTGCGAAATCGAGCACGATGCCGGTAACGCCGAGCGGGCTCAGGAACGCAAACGGATTGATGTTGAACAGCGACGTGATCGGCGACCAGTACGCCCACTTGCCCTCCATCCAGATCTGCTTGACGCCGCCCGTGAGCAGCGATGAACCCCAGAGGGCGTAGTCCTGCGTGCCGGCTTTCGCAAATGCACCCGTTGCGAGATAAAAGAGGTCCGTGTCGGTGTCAGCGGTGGTCTTGTCCTTGCCGCCGTAGAGATGGCTCTCGAACGACAATCCAGCACGGACGCGGTCGTTGCCCTCGTCACCGTAGACCTCCGAAGCATAACCGCCGGCTGCGACCTCATCGTTTCCGGTGCCACCGTGGATGTAGTTGGTGCCCGTGCGGGTGCCGAAGATGAGATCGTTGCCCGCTCCGCCGTCGATGTCGACGCGCACCTGATTGTTGTCGATCTGTCCGGCGGCCTGCGTGCGCGCCAGCAGTTGCAATCCCACCGCTTCCGGATCGGCAAGTGTCGCGGTAATCGGCAGTGCCTTCGCCGCGGCGAGTTGCGCTTCCTCGGCGACAGTCAGTTCGCCGTCGGGGTTGAGCTTCCAGAGTGCCAGGATGTCGTTGTGGGCGGAACCAGTGGCACCCTCGAAATCGGTAAAGCGGACGCCGGTGCCGTCCGTCACACCCTTGCCGGTCGACTCGCCTTGAGGAATGACCATGTTGAAGGCGAACATCACCTTTTGGGTGACAGGTTCGAAGCCCGAGTACATTTCGACGCTATTGGTCGACAGGTCGACGCGGTCCTGCGTCGTCTGCGACGTGGCGCTGGTGACGATTGCCGCCTGCGTCATGCCCGAGAAGTCTATACGATCGCCGGCGGTTGGGCTGGCGGCCGCGGCGGGGCCTGCCATTGGTGCAAGAGCTGCAGCAAGTAAGGGCGCGCCAGAGGTATGCTCCTTCCCGCTGATCCGGATCGGCTCGAAGAGTTTTACCTGCGGGACCGTTCCGTCAACGCGTACAACGTTCGCATCACCCGACAGCTCCACCTCGTCGATCGCGAACAATTTGTCGCTGCCACCATCAAAGCTATTGTATAGCACCACCAACGGCCCGCGCACCATCGACGCCAATGAACTAACGAGCGGGGTAGTCGTGAAAGACAGGCTAAAATTCAATGGACGATAGTTAACGTCCTCAGCGTTGGGGGCGTACCGAACGATATCCCAACCAGTGTCAGGTCGCTGTGAATTGCCCGGCTTTCCGTAGTTGAGGCCGAAAGTGGACCCAAGAAGCGTGTCATCGCCCGCGCCTTCCCAGAAGAGATCGTTGCCAATTCCGCCCAGCACAATGTCATTGCCAGCACCGCCAAAGAGTTCATCATCTATCGCGCGATCGAGTGCGCCTCTGATCTCAAGATCTTCGCCGAAGATGTAATCGTAGTTGTAAGCGCCTTGGGCGGTCAGGAAGATTTGCGAGAACTGGTTCAGTCCATCATAATAGTACTTTGCGATGGTCATGTCACCAAAAATAACATCATCCCCGTCTTTGGCTTTAAGATCGTTTCTCCCCATCTCGCCAATGACAATGTCACCGCGAACTGTGCCAACGGCGTTTTCGATTACAGCGCCGAACGCAATCGAAACGGTAAATCGCCAACTGCCGGACACCGGCACTTTCGACCAGGAGCTAAATTGCCCCTGGCCAAGATTAATCAACACACCATCACCACCCCCCCGGCGCGCCAGAC
>JANMGQ010000246.1:0-3628 GCA_031374735.1 Hyphomicrobiaceae bacterium
GTGCGCGCCTTCGGCGCGCATGGTAACTCTCCTGTAACTAGCTGCAGCGCAGCACGAATGCTGCATCGCAAAAATCGCCGCTGCGCGGCAGCTTGTTTCATAGATCAAGGTGTGCGCCGCACATGGTAACTCACCCCTTCACGTGCGCCTCGATCGCCGCCAGCGCATCGGCGGCTTTGCCGCCGTCGGGGCCGCCGGCCTGCGCCATGTCGGGTCGCCCGCCGCCACCCTTGCCGCCGAGGGCTTCGGCGCCGACCTTGACCAGATCGACGGCACTCCAGGTCTTGACGAGGTCATCGGTGACGCCGACGGCAAGGCCGGCTTTGCCGTCCTCGGTCTTGCCGACGATGACGACGATGCCCGATACCACCTGCTTCTTGCCCTCATCGACCAGCGTGCGCAGATCCTTCGGGTTCAAACCTTCGACCAGGCGCGGTAACAGCTTCACCGAGCCGATGGTCTTGATCGCGGGACCAGCTGCGGCCGCGCCGTTCGCCGCGCCAGCACCAAGCGCAAGCGCGCGCTTGGCATCCGCCAACTGCTTCTCCAGCGTCTTCTTTTCATCGATTAACGTCTTTACACGGTCGACCACGCCTTCGGCACTCGTGCGGAACAAGCCGGCCAACTCTTTCACGCGCGCATCCTGCTCCGCGAGGTAAGCGCGTGCCGCGTTGCCCGTCAGGGCTTCGATGCGGCGCACGCCGGCCGACACGCCGCTGTCGGAGACGATCCGTACCAGTCCGATATCGCCGGTGCGGCGTGCATGCGTGCCGCCGCACAATTCCACGCTCCACGCCATTTTCTTTGAGCCAGCCTCGGGGTTACCCATCGCAACCACCCGCACCTCGTCGCCGTATTTCTCGCCGAAGAGTGCCATGGCGCCGGTCTCGCGCGCGTCGTCGATGCCCATCAGGCGCGTGCTGATCTCGGAGTTCTCCGTCACGACGGCATTGGCGATTGCCTCGACCGTGGCCATTTCGTCAGCCGCAACGGCCTTGTTGTGCGAGACGTCGAAGCGCAGCCGCTCGGCATTCACGAGTGAGCCCTTCTGCTGCACGTGCGTGCCGAGCACCTGGCGCAAAGCCTCGTGGATCAAGTGCGTGGCTGAGTGGTTGGCGCGGATCGACGAGCGGCGCGCGTGATCGACGACCATGTCCACGGCGTCGCCGAACTTGAAGCTGCCCGTCTCGACCGTGCCCGAATGCACGAACAGATCGCCGAGCTTTTTCTGAGTGTCGGACACGTGGAAAAGCGCCCCGTTCGGCCCCTTGATCACGCCGCTGTCGCCGACCTGACCACCGCTCTCGCCATAGAACGGCGTCTGCGAGACGATCATGTCGCCGGTCTCGCCCCTGGCCAGAGCCTTCACAGCTTTGCCCTTGATGTAGATGCCTTTGACGATGGCTTCGGCTTGCTCTGTGTCGTAGCCGAGGAACTCGCTCGCACCCGTCGTCTCGCGCACCTCGAACCACTGGCCCTCGGTCGCAGCCTCGCCCGAGCCCTTCCAGGCGGCGCGGGCCTTGTCCTTTTGCGCCTTCATGGCGGCGTCGAAGGCTTTCAAATCGACCTCGATGCCGCGTGGCTTCAGAGCATCCTGCGTCAGATCGAGCGGGAAGCCGTAGGTGTCGTAAAGCTTGAACGCCACTTCGCCCGCAAACACATCGCCCTTGCGCAGCGTGTTCGAGGCGTCGTCGAGCAGCTTGTTGCCACTCGCCAGCGTCTTGCGGAACTTGATCTCCTCAAGACGGAGCGTCTCGGCGATCATGGCCTGCCCGCGCGACAGCTCCGGAAACGTATCGCCCATCTGGCGCACCAGGGCCGGCACGAGGCGATGCATCAGCGGGTCCTTGGCGCCGAGCAGATGCGCATGCCGCATGGCACGGCGCATGATGCGGCGCAGCACATAGCCGCGGCCTTCGTTCGACGGCAGCACGCCATCGGCAATCAGGAACGACGTCGCGCGCAGGTGATCCGCGATCACGCGATGGCTCGGCGTCTGCGCGCCCTTGGCCGGCACGCCCGTTTCATTCACTGACGCCTCAATCAGCGCCTTGAACAAGTCCGTGTCGTAGTTCGAGTACACGCCCTGCAGGATCGCCGAGATACGCTCGAGCCCCATGCCCGTATCGATCGACGGCTTCGGCAGGTTGACGCGCTTGCCTGGGTTTCCGTCCTTGGCGGGCTCGACCTGATCGAACTGCATGAACACGAGGTTCCAGAACTCGAGGAACCGGTCGCCGTCCTGGTCGGGCGAGCCCGGAGGTCCGCCCTGCAGCTTGTCGCCCTGGTCGATGAAGATTTCCGAGCATGGCCCGCACGGGCCCGTATCGCCAGCCGCCCAGAAATTGTCGGACGTCGGAATGCGGATGATGCGGTCATCCTTGAAGCCTGCGATCTTTTTCCACAGCGTGGCCGCTTCCTCGTCCTCCGAGTAGACGGTGATCAGCAACTTATCTTTTTTGAGCCCGTACTCCTTGGTGACCAGGTCCCAGGCGAGCTTGATCGCTTGCTCTTTGAAATAATCGCCGAACGAGAAGTTGCCGAGCATCTCAAAGAAGGTGTGGTGGCGCGCCGTGTAGCCGACATTGTCGAGGTCGTTGTGCTTGCCGCCCGCGCGCAGGCATTTCTGCGAGGTGGTCGCCGTGGTGTAGCCGCGCTTTTCGAGCCCCGTGAACAGGTTCTTGAACTGCACCATGCCCGCCGACGTGAACATCAGCGTCGGGTCGTTGCGCGGGATCAGCGACGCGCTTTCGACGTGCGTGTGGCCGTGCTTCTTGTAGTAGTCCGTGAAGGTCGAACGGACCTGGTTCAGCGAGGTCATCAGCGGCGCTCTTGTTCTTGGTCTGTGTCTTGGGTCGGCGCGCACCGCAACAGGCCCGGCGCGCAGTCTCATGGGGCGGCGCTGGCTTGTAACGGCCTTGGATGGGCAGGGCAATCGGATGAACCGTCATCCCGCATCTGCGCGCGGCCAAAAGAGGCCGCGTTTGTGCGGGATGACGAGGCTCTTGTTCGTGCGATTGCCCGGGCGCCAGGAGACTGGTGGAGAAGCAGAGGATGCAAGGTCCTTACGATCAAGGTCTAGCCAACCAGGTCGGCCTCGCTCCGTGCGTCGAAGCCCGTGAGGGCCAGGCGAAGCGTCGGAGAGGGGACATGCGGGCTGGGTATCGATGCCCGCGACAACGCACTCCGGGACGCCGACCCACCTGGGCAAGTGGGGAAGGCAACATGGACAGGGACGCTACGGCCTGTCCCGGTCCGGCCCTGCGTGGTCACAGGCTCCATGCACGTATGGACGCTCTGCACCGGGAACCGGGAGATCTCTTCTTCAACCGCTCAGCCGCTTGGAGGTTCGCCTCCGGCAAGACGCTGCCGGTCCTCATCGGGGAGGCTCGGTCTACACCCGGGAGCCGCCGACCGAGGAACGAACCAGGATTGACTTCCGCTGCTCCCCCAGCATGGTGAGTGACGGTCAGGTTGGGGCATCTTGGCTTCGGGCCAAGTGCTGACACGGCCACGCCATCCAAATTCAACGGTGTCCCGGAATTTGGCGTGCCCTTCGCACGACAAATATCCGGGATCCTCTCCCGTCGACGTCAAGGCTCAAGCCCGTGCAAGCGAAGGACTTCGG
>JANMGQ010000032.1:0-6407 GCA_031374735.1 Hyphomicrobiaceae bacterium
CATTTGGGGCTATCGCGCCCGGGTTATGGCCGCGCTGACATCGCCACGCGCCTCGTCGGCAACAGACCCTGGGAAGTGCCGGTCAGCTAAGCCGGACGCGCTCCTCGCCGAGGTCGGAACTTTGGACATCCCGACCATGTGCCCCGCCAGCGAGGAGTTGCCTCCCAACCCGGGGCTCGGGTCTTGTATGGCCGAGAAAATGCCACCAGGCGTTGCATTTGTCGACTAGGTAAGTACCTAGTTTGCACAGCGCCAAGCGGTCAGCCTCAGCGCACGATATCAGCGGACCGCGTTCGACATTGCCCTGGTGCCGAAGTCGACCCCCATTGCCGCCACACCCCGACTGTGACGGCAGGCCTTGTGCCTGCCACCGCTTCAGCTGCACTCTCCACCCGTCGGCTTCGGCCAGCTGCTGCCGGAAATTAGAGACTGCGCGCCACAATTGCCGCAGCAGATCTCGGAGCAATACCTGCCGTCCCGTTGCCGCGGCTTACTCTTGCCTCCGACCCGCGATACGATTACTACTGATCCGAAGGAACGCCAGCCACGATGAGCGTAGCAACACATGCGACGTCCGCTTTTCGTTCACTTTTCAAGTGGAACGGGTTCGCGGTTGCGTGCGTGGCCTTCGTTCTACTCGTCTCCGACGTCGCGCTTGCTCATTCCGGTCATCGCCATGACAGTGGTTCTCAGGCGCAAGTCACGGGTCTAGCGGAAGCCTCAAGCGCACCTTTGGGAACGATTTCGGCCAAACCAGATCAACCGAACGACTCTGTCGCCCTACCACGTCACGTGATCGGGCTTGGCGTCGCCAGGACGGTCGAGGCGGAGGTCGTTTTCAAGACCCACGTTTCCGGGTTGACGCATTATGCCCGGTGCATCTGCGGCGGAGCGTGCGGCTCTTGTACGTCGATGTCCTGCTGCTCGGCGATACTCGCGTCGTCCGTCGACCAGCCTCTCCGCGGGGCGCAGGGCCGCGCGCACGGCCTGCCCGTCGGCGACAGCATGACCGACGTCGAGATTGCACCCCTGCCACGCCCGCCAAATCTAGCTCTGCTGACCTGACGCCGCACTTCGCGCCGATCATCTCAACAGCAGTGGATCATCATGACCTCTTCCATGTCTGGCGACGCGCTTTTGCGCGCGCCGATTGCTCGCGCGTCATGCCTGGCCGCGGTCTGCGCTCTCGTGCTCAGCCTCCCGTTCGATCCGGTGGTAGCGCATGGCGGGCATGATCACGGCACGGACAGCGCGGCGCTGGAGATCTCGAGCCTCAATCGAGCGACGGCCACATCCGAGGCCTATCAGGCGGTCGCGGTGTACCAGCGAGACGGCCTCGTCATCACGCTCGATCGGCTCGCGAACAACGAACCCGTGCGCGGCGCGACAGTTTCGGTCATGATCGGCTCGGTGACGATACCCGCAACGGCGCGGCCGGATGGAACCTACGGTCTCACAGCGCCCGACCTCGGCAAGCCCAGTCGCCATGAACTCGTGATATCCATCCTCGACGGGAAAACCACCGACCTGCTCATCACGGCACTCGATGTGCCAGAGCCCCAGAAAACCCAGGGCAAGCCGCGCATCCTCGCCGATACGCCGTCCCGGCTGTCCGATGGCAGCGTGTTCCTGCCAAAGGTCACGCAACGCCTCATCGACGTGCGCACGGAAACGGCGGCCTCCACGACCATCGAACCGACGATCACGCTGGTCGGGCGCGTCATCGCCGATCCGAACCGCTCAGGTGTCGTGCAAAGCACGATTGCCGGTCGCATTGGTGCGGTTGACGGCGCGCTGCCGCGCCTCGGGCAACCCGTCGCGGCAGGGCAAGTGTTGGCCGTCGTGACGCCCGCCTATGCCGCGATCGACGCCACCAACGTGGCGCAGACGGGCGGCGAACTGGATCAACAGATCGCGCTCACCCAGAACAAGGTTGACCAGTTCCGCCCCCTCGTGCGCAGCAACACGCTGTCACCGGAGCGCCTGCGGACGGTCGAGATCGAGCTCGAAAATCTCAAGAAGCGGCGGGCCACATTGGCAAGCAGCCAGCGGGGTGCGGAGCCGCTGACGTCACCTGTCGATGGGGTGATCGCCGGCATGCGTGCACTGCCTGGGCAGGTCGTATCGCCGCAAGACATCCTGTTCCAGGTCGTCGACCCGAAATCCCTGTGGATCGAGGCCCTGGTGTTCGATCCGACCGTGCCGCAACTCGCGGATCAAGCCACGGCAACGGCCGTCGGGACCACGTCGTTGAAACTGGCGTTCGTCGGCCGCAGCCGCGCCCTGCAGCAGTTGTCGACGGTGATGCATTTTGCAGTTCTGGATCCACCGGCCACGCTGAACATCGGCAGTCCCGTCTCGGTGTTTGCGCGCACGCTCGACCGTGTGTCTGGTCAGGTGTTGCCGAAGTCGGCCATCGTCACGGCCGCATCAGGAGAACATCTGGTTTGGGTCCACACGGACCCCGAGCGTTTTGTGCCACGGCCTGTGAAAGTGCGCGCCATCGACGGCGAGCGGGTCCTGATCGAAGCCGGTATCGAGCAAGGCGACCGCGTCGTGACCAAAGCGACAGAACTCGTCAATCAGGTGCGCTGATGTTCAATTTCCTCGTCACGCGCAGCCTTCGAAATCGGCTGTTCGTCATCGCCGCAGCGCTGATGTTGACGCTCTACGGCGCCAGCATCCTGCCGCGCGTTCCAGTTGACGTGTTTCCCGATCTCAACAAGCCGCTGGTCACGCTGATGACGGAGGCCGACGGGCTTGCACCGCAAGAAGTTGAAAGCCTCGTCACCTTTCCAGTCGAATCGGCCGTCGCGGGCCTGCCCGGCGTGACGCGCGTGCGCTCGGTTTCGGGCATCGGCCTGTCCATTGTCTATGTCGAGTTCGACTGGGGCACCGATATCTATCGCAACCGCCAGCAGGTGAGTGAACGGCTCGGCGTCATCCAGGCCCAGCTGCCACGCGGCGTGCAGCCCCAAATGGGGCCGATCACGTCGATCATGGGCGAGATCATGCTCGTCGCTGTCACCAGCGCCCCGCAGACGGCTGTGACGGCCAAGTCGCAGAGCGCGATGGACGTGCGCGAGATCGCGGATTTCATTATTCGCCCGCAGCTGTTGACGATCTCGGGTGTCGCGCAGGTGATCCCCATCGGCGGCGAAGTGCGCCAATATCGCGTGACGCCCAACCTCGCGGTCATGCAGCAGGCCGACATCTCGCCGGACATGCTGGAGGCGGTGTTGCGCCGTTTTGGAACCAACACGGGCGGCGGTTTCGTCGATCAGAACGCGCGCGAGTTCCTGATCCGCAACATCGGGCTGACCGACCGCATCGAAGACTTGCGCAATCTCGTCGTCACCGTCCGCCAAGGCCAACCGATCGTCCTGCGCCAGATAGCCGACGTCAGTTTTGCCGCGCGTGTGAAACGTGGAGACGCGGGCTATCAGGGCGCGCCGGCCGTGATCCTGTCGATCCAGAAGCAGCCGGGCGCGGATACCGTGAAACTGACGCGCATCGTCGAGACCACCCTGAGCGAGATCCAGAAATCCCTGCCGTCAGGCGTGAGCGCCACCAACATCCAGTTCCGTCAGGCGACCTTCATCGAGGCGGCCATCGCCAATGTGAAGCAGGTTCTGGTCGAAGCTGCGGTTATTGTTGCGGTGATCCTATTGCTGTTTCTCGCCAACTGGCGCGCAACGCTGATTTCACTCACGGCCATTCCAGTATCGATCCTGGTCACGGTCCTGGTGTTCCACGCGTTCGGCATGACCATCAACACCATGACGCTCGGCGGCCTCGCGATCGCCATCGGCGAACTCGTCGACGATGCCGTCGTCGATATCGAGAACATCGGCCGTCGCCTCGCCGAGAATGCCGCCACGGTCGCGCCATTGCCGATGTTGCAGATCATCGCGACCGCGAGCCAGGAGGTGCGCTCCGGCATCGTTTATGCGACCATGATTGTCGTGCTCGTGTTCGTGCCGCTATTTGCGCTCACCGGTATCGAGGGGCGGCTGTTTGCTCCGCTCGGCGTCTCCTACATCGTCGCGATCCTGGCGAGCCTTGTCATTTCGATCACGCTGACGCCCGTGATGGCGTCGTATCTCATGCAAGGCGGCGCGACGTCTCATGCCGATACGTGGCTCGTGCGTGTGCTGAAGCGTGGCAACGATCGACTGGTGAGCGGCGCCCTTCGTGCCCGCTGGCTCGTGCTCGGCGTTGCCGCGGCTGGCGTCGCCGTCGCCGCCTACGCCGCAACGCTGTTGCCACGCACGTTCCTGCCGCCGTTCAACGAGGGCACGCTGACGATCAACCTGACGGTTGCGCCAGGCATCTCTCTGACAGAGTCGGATCGCCTCGGTGCTATCGCGGAGCGCCTGATCCTTGAGGTCCCGGAGGTCGTGTCCGTCGGTCGCCGCACAGGCCGCGCTGAACTCGACGAGCACGCCGAAGGCGTGCATTCCGCCGAGATCGACGTCGATCTGAAGCGCTCGGCGCGCGGCAAAGCGGCCGTCATGGCCGACATCCGCGCGCGGCTCGTGGCCTTGCCGGTCTCCGTCAACGTCGGCCAGCCCATTTCGCACCGGCTCGATCATCTGCAATCCGGCGTGCGCGCCGAAATCGTCGTCAAGGTCTTCGGCGCGGACCTCGACCGCCTGCAAGGCCAAGCCGAAACCATCCGGCAACGGCTGTCCGGCATCGCCGGCCTCGCGGATCTGCAGGTCGAGCGGCAGACGCGGATTCCCGAAGTCCGCGTGGTCGTCGACTATGAGCGTCTCGCGCTCTACGGGGTCAGTGCGGCGTCCGTGACAGAAGCCTTGGAGGGGCTGTCGAATGGTCGCGTCGTGTCGCAGATCATCCAAGGCAACCGCCGCTTCGATGTCGTGCTGCGCCTGTCCGACAAGGATCGTACGACAGCCGGGCTGGAGCAGTTGCTCGTCACCGCCGGCGGGCACCATGTGCCGCTGCGCCTGCTCGCTCGCATCGATGAAGCCACGGGGCCAAACCAGATCCAGCGCGAGGGCGGGCAACGGCGCATCGCCGTCATCGCCAATAGCGATGGTACGCGCGACATGGCGGCCATCATCGCCGATATCCGCGCGGGTCTTGAGACCGTGGCTCTGCCACAGGGCTATCTCGTGCGCCTCGACGGTACGTTCCGCGCCGAAGAGGACGCGCGCCGCCTGATTGGCGGGCTCGCGCTCATCTCATTGGCGCTGATTTTCCTGGTGCTCTTTACCCGCTACAAGTCCGTGCCGCTTGCGCTCGTCATCATGGCATCGATCCCGCTCGCGCTGATTGGCAGCGTGGCCGCGTTGTGGATCGCCGGGCAGTCGCTGTCGGTCGCCAGCATGATCGGCTTCGTAACGCTCGCCGGCATCACCGCACGCAACGGGATTTTGAAGGTGAGCCACTATCTCAATCTCGCCCTGCACGAGGGCGAAGCGTTTGGGCGTGCCCTGATTCTGCGCGGCTCACGCGAACGCCTGACGCCTGTGCTCATGACGGCGCTGTCGGCCGGTCTCGCGCTGGTACCGCTGCTGATCGGCGCGGGCGAACCCGGCCGTGAGATCCTGCATCCCGTCGCTGTCACCATCTTCGGCGGCCTGATCAGCGCAACCCTGCTCGATGCCGTCGTGACGCCGGTCTTGTTCGCCATGGTCGGCGACAAGGCGCTGCAACGGGCACGAGCCGCACGGACGACCGAAGCTGCGTCCCCCACAACGCCCGCTTCACCCGCAATCATCTACTGATGCCTTGTCAGGAGCCGCTCCATGCAACGCCGCCTCTCACTCATCGCCGTCGCCTTGGTTGTCCTCGCGCCGCTGGCCTTTGCGCATGGCCCCAAGGGGAGCAAGGTCACCGGCGCCAATGGTGGCGATATCGTCGACGTCGACGGTGGTCACATCGAATTGGTGGTCAAGCCGACCGAGCTGCTGCTCTACATCACCGATCTCAAGGATGCCCCGTTGCCCACGGCCGGTGTCACCGCTCGGGCGATCATCCAGGATGGCAGCTCACAAGCCGTCGTCCCCTTGTCAGCGCGCGAGCCGAACCTGCTCGTCGCACCGCTCGCTGCGCCGTTGGCAAAGGACGCCAAGATTGCAATCTCGACGACACTCGCGAGGGACGGCAAACCCGTCCAGGCACGCTTCGTCGTGAAGTAATACCAGCGGCCAAAATTTGTGACTGACCAACCCTCATCGTCATCCCGGAATACCTGTCGCGCCGTGGCGCGGCAGGTATTCCGGGATCCTATCGTCGTTATACCAACGGCCAAAATTAGTGATGGATGCGCCTCCCCCAACTGTCATGGCCGGCCTTGTGCCGGCCACCCATTCCGCAACGCACGGAGTCGGTTGCCATCACGTTTAGACGGCTCAGCACTACAGATATCGTCGCGCTCG
>JANMGQ010000052.1:0-20216 GCA_031374735.1 Hyphomicrobiaceae bacterium
ATACGAGACCCGTACGTCCGGTGGTGTGGGAGGACGGCGAGGGTAACCTCGCCTCCTACCCGATTGACGATGATGGTCGGTCAGTCACAAATTTTGGCCGCTGGTATCACATCACCACGTTGACGATTTTGCCGGGCACGACGATCACCTTTTTCGGCGTCGCGCCAGCGAGTGCGCGGACCACACTATCGAGCGCCAGAGCTGCAGCCTCGGCTTGCTCCTTGGTCGCTGTTTTCGGCATCGTGATCTCGTCGCGACGCTTGCCGTTGACCTGTACGGCGATCGTCACGGTGTCGTCGACCAGCAGGGCCGCCTCAGCTGTGGGCCATGCCGCTTCGACGACCAAGCCTTGGTGGCCCAATCGCTGCCAGCTTTGCTCGGCCAGATGGGGCATCATGGGCGCGATGCATTGCACCAACACGTCGCCGGCTTCGCGGATGGCCCAGGCCAGGCTGGGATCAGCGTTCCCGCCTTTCGCCGCGGCTGAAGAGAGTGCGTTGGTCAGCTCATAAATCTGAGCAACGGCCACGTTGAAGCGCAAGCCCTCGATCTGCCGACTGACGGAGTCGAGCGCCTTGTGCGTCTGGCGGCGCAAGGCCGTCGCCTCGGGCGTGAACGACGCCGGCTTCGCCGAGCCCGCCTTGGCGCCTTTGCCATCGGCGATCTCCTCCGACAGGCGCCAGATGCGCTGGATGAATTTCGATACGCCGCGCACGCCGTCTTCGGTCCAGATCACATCGCGATCGGGCGGGCTGTCGGACAGCACGAACCAGCGGGCGGCATCGGCGCCATACAGCGTGATGATATCGTCGGGATCGACCAGGTTCTTCTTCGACTTGGACATCTTCTCGATCGAGCCAATGATCGCCAGCTTGCCGGTCGCGATTTCAGTGGCGGTCCGATTGTCGCCCTCGCCCTCGAATTTGACCTCCGTCGGCAGCAGCCATTCCGGGTTCGTCGTACCTGAGCGCCTGTAGGTCTCATGCACGACCATGCCCTGCGTGAACAGCGCGCCGAACGGCTCCTTCAGGTTGGCCGAGCCGCCGTGCCCCGTCGCGCCCATCGCGCGATAGTAAAAGCGCGAATACAACAGGTGCAGAATCGCATGCTCGATGCCGCCAATATATTGGTCGACGGGCATCCAATAATCCAGCGCGGCCTTGTCGATCGGCGTCTCAGCATTCGGCGCGGTGAAGCGGGCGAAATACCAGGAGCTGTCGACGAATGTGTCCATGGTATCGGTTTCGCGGACAGCTTTCGCTTTGCATTTCGGGCAATCGACATGCTTCCAGGTCGGGTGCCGATCCAGCGGGTTGCCCGGCATGTCAAACGTCGCATCATCAGGCAACTTCACCGGCAGGTGCTTATTGGGGACGGGCACGATTCCGCAGGCCGTGCAGTGCACGACCGGGATCGGGCAGCCCCAATAGCGCTGGCGCGACAGGCCCCAATCGCGCAGGCGATAGTTGACCTTGCGCGCCGCCACCGGCTTGCCGCCGACCTTCTCTTTCTCGAGCCGTGAGGCGACGGCATCGAACGCCTGCTTCGGGTTCATGCCGTCCAGGAACTTCGAATTGATCATCACGCCGTCATCGACGTAGGCGATGCCTTCGTGGATCGCGGCCAGCGCTTTGCCGCGCGCCGGCTCGTCCTTCGGCACGACGACCGGCAGAACCGGCAGGCCATATTTGCGCGCAAACGCGATGTCGCGCTGATCGCCCGAGGGGCAGCCGAAAATCGCGCCCGTGCCGTAGTCCATCAGCACGAAGTTGGCGACAAACACCGGCACTTGCCACGAGGGATCGAGCGGGTGGATCGCTTTGATGCCCGTATCCATGCCGATCTTTTCGGCCGTCTCGATCTCGGCCAGCGAGGTGCCCATCTTGCGGCATTCGTCGCAGAAATCAGCCAGTTTCGTGTTGGTTGCACTCGCGGCCTTGGCCAGCGGGTGGTCCGGTGCAACGGCCATGAACGAGGCGCCGAATAGCGTGTCGGGACGCGTCGTGAAAATCTCCAACTCGGAGAATCCCTTCGGCGCTGTCTTGGCATCCAATGCCCAGCGCACCATCAAGCCCTCGGACTTGCCGATCCAGTTGGCTTGCATCAGGCGCACTTTGTCGGGCCACTTGTCCAAGGTGTCGATGGCCGACAGCAGTTCGTCAGAATAGTCCGTGATCTTGAACGCCCACTGATCCAGTTCCTTCTGGATCACCTCGGCGCCCGAGCGCCAACCCTTGCCGTCGATCACCTGCTCGTTGGCCAGCACGGTGTTGTCGACCGGGTCCCAGTTGACCTTCGACTTGCGGCGGTAAGCGAGGCCCTTGGCGTACATGTCCAGGAACATGCGCTGTTGGTGCACGTAGTAGCTCGGATCGCAGGTGGCTATTTCGCGGTCCCAGTCGATCGACAGGCCCATGGCCTTCAGCTGCGCCTTCATGGCTGATATGTTGGCGTAGGTCCATTTGGCCGGATGGCTGTTGTTCTGCATCGCCGCGTTTTCGGCGGGCATGCCGAACGCGTCCCAGCCCATGGGGTGCAGAACGTTGAAACCCTTGGCTTTTTTGTAGCGCGCCAGCGTGTCACCCATGGTGTAGTTGCGCACGTGGCCCATGTGGATGCGCCCGGACGGATATGGGAACATCTCTAGCACATAGCACTTGGGCTTGCTGGTATCCGTGCCGGTTTTGAAGATGCCCTTGGCGTCCCAGACGGACTGCCAGTGCTTCTCGGCAACGGGGGCGTTGTAACGTTCAGATGACATCGGATTCGTCTCGTATCGGCAGGGCGCAAATGCGCGGCCTGGGCCCGGGTTGCGGGCGGTATGCGGCGGGAAGGGGAGAAAGGTCAACGGGCGCAAGCCACGCACGCGTTGACTGGAGGTCTCGCGCTCGAAGAGCGGGAGCCTCAGCCGATAAGTCGGGCGATTGGCGCGGCGGGCAAATAGGTCATGGTATGAGCAATACCAGAAAAGAGGGTGGGTGTCATCTCGCTGCTGGAGGGTCGCTGCTGGAGAGGCGCAGTTTGAAACCCGGTCTTCATCCAGGCATTTATAGCGTCTCAAGATGTCAGCCCCCACTGTCTGTGCTGGATGGTTCGTTCCAATACTTGAGAAAGCTAGGCGGCAACGAAGTCGCTCCCAGCTCCACTCCTCACGATTTCGCCCGAATACCTCGGCGGTACTCCGGTGTTTACGGGCACGCGGGTACCGGTCCAGGCTCTGTTTGACAATTTGGAGGAAGGTCGGCTCGAGGAGTTTCTGGATGGCTTTCCGAGCGTCACCAAGGATCACGCCGTCGCTGTCATTCAGTTGGCGGCAAAGAAGCTCGTCATCGATTCCGACAAGATCGCGGCGTGCGCGGCCAATTTTGACCTACCTCGCCGCGACTGTACCAGCGGCCAAAATTATTGATGGATGCGCCTCCCCCCAAACTGTCATGGCCGGCCTTGTCCCGGCCACCCATTGTGCAACGCACGCAGTTGGCAGCCATTATGTTGAGACCGCTCAACACTCCAGATACCGCCGCGCTCGTTGCGCGATGGGTGGCCGGGACAAGCCCGGCCATGACAGTGAGAGGAACAGATCGTCAGTCAGAAATTTTGCTCGCCGGTTACCCCATCGCCGCCAACGGCACGCCATCATAGATCTCGCCGAGCGATAGCTTGGCTGTCGTCCCGAGGATCTCGAATTCATCTGTCGGCGCGCGCAGCCGTTCGCCCTGCCACTCGCCAGCCTCGTCGCGCTGATAGAGATGGACGGTCATATCGTACGGGCTGATCAATGCGATGGTGCGCAACGTCGGGTGGCGCATGTATTCCGGCAGCTTCAGCAGTTTGTCGGTGCGCTCTGTGGTCGGCGACAAAACCTCAAACGCGGCGACCGGATTGCGCACCTCGTAGGATTTCTGATCCGGCGGCGCGCATTCGATGGTGACGTCGGGCCGGCGCACGCGGTTGATCTTGGTGCGCAGAGCCGTATCGGGCGTCGTGGGCCAGCATCCCGAGCCACGCAGTTGCGCAAACACAAGCCCGATGATGTTGCTGCTGATGCGATCGTGCGCGGTGCTGGCGCCAGCCATGGCCCGCATAGGCACTGGCACGCCGTCGACAAGTTCGTACCGCTCGTCCTGGTCCAGGCACCAGAGCAGGAACTCGTCAGCGGTCATCGTCTTCTGTTGCGGCGTGGCCATGGGTAACGTCCTATGGGGAAGCTGATCCTATCACATCAGACCCACGAGGTTCCACATGCCCGTCGATATCGAGAAAGCCGGCCCGGTCTGGACCGTCATCCTGAACCGGCCCGAGGCGCGCAATGCAGTCAATCCGGAGCACGCCGATGCCCTGTTCGCGGCCTTCGACGCCTTCGACAAAGACGAGACTGCCTCTGTCGCGGTGTTCTGGGGCGCGGGTGGCGCCTTCTGCGCTGGTTATGACCTCAAATTCGCGGCGCAGGCGGCGACAGACACTGGTCCCCTCGCGCTTGATTTCCCATCCGACGGCGGGACCGCGCCGCGCGGCCCCATGGGCCCTTCGCGGATGGAACTGTCAAAGCCCGTCATCGCCGCCGTCGAAGGTCCGGCCGTCGCAGGCGGCATGGAACTGGCCCTGTGGGCCGATTGCCGCGTCATGGCCGAGACCGCCTACATGGGCGTCTATTGCCGCCGGTGGGGCGTACCGCTGATCGACGGCGGTACGGTTCGCCTGCCGCGGCTGGTTGGCCAGGGGCGGGCACTGGATTTGATCCTGACGGGGCGCAAAGTCGACGCCGACGAAGCCCTGCGCATCGGCCTGTGCGAGCGCATCGCCCTGCACGGCCAGGCGCGCCACGTCGCCGAAGCGATGGCAGCCGATATCGCGCGCTTTCCGCAAGCCTGCATGCGGGCAGACCGGAGGTCTGTATCACTCGCCTGGGGCCAGGACACCCGCACCGGCCTTGAGCGGGAGTGGACCAACTCACGCCACATCGTGGCCGAGGAAGGCCGCGCTGGTGCAGCACGCTTTTCTGCCGGCAAGGGCCGCGGTGGCGATTTCGATAGCATCTGAATTTGACGCCAAATTACGCACGCCAGCCCTGCCGTTTCAAAGTCGCTCAAACCTGAAGCATATGCTTTGCTCGCACCAGGGCTGGCATGGTGTTTGCGTCGCGACGCGTGGGTGTGCATACACCGCGCCAAGGTTGAATTAACACGCTCGCGTTGGACCAAAGCAGCGCCTCGTGCTTTGATTGTTTGGTTCGATGCCGTCGCGCTGAATGGACTGAGATCTTGGATCATGTACCGCAAAACCTAACGACGGCCGCGGCCCAGTCCCGGCAGACGATGCGCATGCTCGTACGCCTCTGCCTCGTTCTGGCGTTTTCGGCGGCCGCTGTGGCGGGTGGCGTCATTGGGCGGCAGTGGTGGCTGGTCGGCCGTTTCATGGTGACAACGGATGACGCCTATGTCGGTGCGCGGGCTGCGATCCTGTCGCCTAAAGTCTCCGGTTACGTCGCCGAGATCCTTCTTCCCGACAACACGGCCGTAAAGGTCGGTGACCTCATCGCGCGGATCGACGCGGGAGACTATCAACTGGCACTTCAGACGGCGCAGGGCCAACTCGCGACGCAGCGAGCGGCTGTCGTGCGCATAGGCCGCCAGATCGAGGCACAACGTGCCCTCGTTGCCCAGGCCGCGGCACAGGTCGATGCTGCCAAGGCCATTGCGGTGCGCGCGGCGCTTGATCTCAAACGGCAAGCAGAACTCGCTGTCCGCAAGATCAACACGGCTGCCGCGCTCGATAGCGCGCAGGCCAACGACTTGCAGGCAAAAGCTGCCGTGGTCGCAGCAACCGCTGCCGTCAATAACGCTGAAGCCAACACGGCCGTTTTCCTGGCGCAGCAGTTGGAGGCCGAAACAAGCGTGCGTCTCGCCGAGATCGGCGTTGCCAAGGCCGAAAGGGATCTGTCGTTCACTGAAATCCGCGCACCGATTGAGGGCGTGCTCGGCAATCGGGGCATGCAGGTGGGCGACTATGTTCAGCCAGCCCAACGTTTGGCGAGCTTGGTGCCGATGCAGGCGCTGTTTGTCGATGCCAACTTCAAGGAAACGCAGCTGGCTCGTTTGAAGATCGGCCAGATCGTTCAAATCTCCGTTGATGCACATGTGCGCGACGTCATTCAGGGGCGGGTGATCAGCATGGCGCCGGCCTCGGGCGCTGTTTTCTCGCTGCTGCCGCCTGACAACGCGACGGGCAACTTCACCAAAGTCGTGCAGCGCGTGGCGGTGCGGATTGAGTTGCCGCCCGAGGCCATTGCGCGTGCCAACCTCAAGCCTGGCATGAGCGTGGTCGTGCGCGTCGACACGCGCACAGACGGCCAGCCAGGGACGGAAACGCCAACGCTCGACACATCCCCGGCGCGCGCCACGTCCAGCATCCGTTGAGCCAAGAGGGGCGCATGACGACAAACGCAGCCCCCATGTCCACCGACGATGATCGCATCGACATCGGCAATCTGCTGACGTTCATCTGCCTCGTGTTCGGCATGTTCATGGCCATCCTGGACATCCAGATCGTTTCGGCATCCATGGCCGACATCCGCGCAGGTCTTTCGGCAAGCAAAGACGAGGTCACGTGGGTGCAGACCTCGTATCTGATCGCCGAAGTGATCATGATTCCGCTCACGGGCTTTTTCTCTCGTGCGCTCGGCACGCGCTATCTGTTTGCATTGTCCGCTGCCGGATTCACGTTCGCGAGCCTGATGTGCGGCCTTGCGACATCGATCAACGAGATGATCATCTGGCGCGCAGCGCAGGGCTTTCTCGGCGGCGCGATGGTGCCAACGGTGTTCGCCATGTCGTGGGTGCTGTTTCCGCGTTCAAAACAGCACATCATCTCGCCGATGATCGCGGTCATCTTGACGACGGCGCCGACCATCGGGCCGAGCGTCGGCGGCTATGTGACGGAGCTGCTATCTTGGCGCTGGCTGTTCTTCATCAACATCATTCCCGGCATCATCATCACGATCGTGGCGCTCGCGCGCATCAATTTCGACAAGCCTGACTTCGCGCTGCTGAAGAAGCTGGATTGGACCGGCATGATCGCCATGGCGATCTCGCTCGGGTGCCTGCAATACTTGCTTGAGGAAGGACCGCGACAGGGATGGTTCGACGACACCGAGGTCGTCGTCAGCGCTGCAATATCGGCTATTGCCGGCGCTGTATTCATCTGGCGCATCATGGTCGCGCGCGAGCCGATCGTCGATTTTCGCGCCTTTGGCCATCGCAACTTTGCGCTCGGCGCTGTGTTCTCGTTCGTGGTCGGTATGGGGCTGTTCGGCCTGACGTTTCTATTTCCGGTCTATCTCGGCCAAGTGCGCGGCCATAACGCCGTGACCATCGGTGAGACGCTATTCGTGACGGGCGCAGCAATGTGCATCATTGCCCCCATCAACAGCCGCCTGATCCGGCACATGGATCCACGATTGATGATGGCCATGGGCTTCGCGTCGTTTGGCATCGGTACCGGGCTCATGACGGGTTTGACGCGCGATTGGGATTTCTGGGAATTGCTGGTGCCGCAAATTTTCCGCGGCTTTGGCCTGATGATGGCGATGCTGCCGATCAACAACATGTCCATGGGATCATTGCCGCCGGAACTGCTCAAAGGCGGCGCGGCTCTTTACAATCTGATGCGTATTCTAGGTGGCGCGTTCGGCGTCGCGCTCCTGACAAGCGCGCTCAACGCACGCACGGATTTGCACCTCGCCCGCCTGCACGAGCGGGCCACGTGGACCCACGGTCCATTGACCGAGACACTCGCAGAACTCACGCGCCGTTATGCCTCCTACGGCAGCGACGCCCCGGCCATTGCGCTCAAGACACTCAACGAAATCGTGCATCGCCAAGGCGTGGTCATGGCATTTGCTGACGTGTTCTGGATCTTGACTGTGCTGTTTGCCATCCTCGCGGCGTCAACGTTCCTGATGAAGCGGCCGATCATTCCCGGGCTGACCAAGTGAAACCGACGCGCTTCGCTGGGCCTGTTTTGAAACTTGCGGCGCACTCGTCCGTATATCAGCCGGCTTCGACAACGGAGTCATGATAAACGGAACGGGACATTCCATCATGAAACGTATGCATCTCGCGGCCATCGCCGCACTACCGCTTTTGGGTCTCGCGGCTCCTGCATCTGCTGCGACCGTCGTGGGCTTGAAGGACGGCAAGTCTCTCGTCTTGATCGATACCGACACGAAGCGCGTGACCAAGACAGTGAAACTCGACGGTGGCGCCGCGCTGGTCGGCATCGATGTCCGCCCCTCGAACGGCATGCTCTATGGCGTGACGCCCACGGGCGACATTGTCACCATCGACGCCAAGACCGGCAAATGGGAGAAAAAGAGTACGCTGTCGGAAAAGCTGCCGGCCAACGCGACGATCACCATCGACTTCAATCCGGTCGCCGATCGCATGCGCATCCTGACGTCGACGGGCACGAGCCTGCGCGTCAATGTCGACGATGGTAAAGCGACGGTGGACGGCGCGCTCAAGTATGCCGACACAGAACCAAGCAAAGGCAAGACCCCGAACGTGCAGGCCGGCGGCTATTCCAACAGCTGCGCAGGTGCCAAGGAAACGGCGCTCTACGACATCGATATGGCCACGATGTCCCTCATGCGGCAGGCGCCGCCCAACGACGGCATTCTTGTCACCATCGGCGCACTTGGCACCAAGGTGCAAGGTCCGCTCGCATTTGATGTCTACACGGACTGCAAGGGCATGAGCGTCGGCTGGTTGCTGCACAGCGGTTGGCTGTCATCGATCGATCTCGCGACCGGCAAGCTCTCACGCGTTGGCGCCATCAAGGGCGCCGGCGGCAAAATCACCGACATTGCAATTCTGCCCTGAAATATGCGCGGCGTCGTGCCATGCACGACGCCGGTCACGCTCGAGCGCGTGTCTCATATCACCGGTCAGAATCTGTGACTGATCAATCCATCACCGTCATTCCCGGATGGCGCTCCTTGACTTTAGGGGGCGGAATTTTTGCTCGCCAGTCTTGGCTCGCCAGTCTTGGGCTGAGCTCGACAAATCATCCCCCGGCTCGACCGGTGGCGATAGCGCGATGCAGCAGCAACACGGGCAACAGACCCACCAGTACGATCGCCAACGCGCCAAGGCCGGCAGCTTCGAATTTCTCAAGGGCCGCCAACGCATAGACATGCGTCGCGAGCGTTTCAAAGTTGAACGGCCGCAGCAGCAGCGTCGCTGGCAACTCCTTCATGGCGTCGACGAACACCAGCAGGGCCGCTGTCCAAAGTGCGGGCAGGATCAGTGGCAGATGCACGCGCCGCAGGGCAGAGGTTGCGGTCTCGCCAAGCGTGCGCGCCGCTGCATCGAGGTTGGGTGACAAGCGTTCGAGGCCGGCGTCGATCGCGCCCATAGCCACCGCGAGAAAGCGGATCACGTGGGCGAGCAGCACGATCACGATGCTGCCCGAGATCAGCAGGCCACTCGACAGGCCAGTCCAGCTGCGCATGATGACGTCGACACCCGTATCGAAAGCCGACAGCGGCAGTTTCAGGCCAAGCGCCAACACCGTTCCTGGCAAGGCGTAGCCGAGCCCGGCAATGAACGCCGCATAGGCGACGACGCGGGCGTGTACGATGCGCCGGGCATAAGCAAGCACCAGGCCGACAATAACGGCGATAACGGCTGCCAATGTCGCCAACAGGACTGAGCGGGCAACGGCGCCAAGAAACCCGCTGTCGAGCGCCTCGTTTGCGTACCTGGTCGCATGATAGGCCAGCACCAGGAACGGCACCACGAAGCCGAGCAACACCGGCAACAAGCAGGCCGCAACGGCGGCAATAGCCTTCACGCCGTAGAGATCTTGAAATGGCAGCGACTGATGACGGCCCGTGGTGTTGTGAAACTTTGCGCCCGCGCGCGCCGAACGTTCGAGGCCGAGAATAAGCGCGACCAGCACAAGGGCTGCAACGGCAATTTGCGCCGCGCCGGGCAAGCTGCCGCGCTGCAGCCACGTCGTGTAAACGGCGACGGTCAACGTATCGACGCCGATATGCTGCATGGCGCCAAACTCGTTGACACACTCCATCAGCACCAGTGCGACACCCGCCACCAGAGCCGGGCGCGCGAGCGGCAGCGCCACCGACCAGAATGCACCGAGGGACGTCCGCCCGAGCGTGCGCGCCACTTCCAGCACACACACGGATTGCTGCACGAAACTCGCCCGCGCACTCAGATACACATACGGAAACAGCGCACACGACATCAGAAACACAGCCCCGGTCAGCGAGCGGATCTCCGGGAACATGTATTGCTGGCGCGAGGTCAGTCCGAACAGGCTGCGCACGCCGCGCTGAACGGGGCCGGCATAGTCGAGCAATTCCACATAGGCGAACGCCAGGATGTAGGCCGGCATGGCGAGCGGCAGGACCAGCAAACGATCGAGCAGCCCCCGCAGCGGAAAGCGATACATGGTGACGAGCCACGCCGTGCCGGTGCCGACGACCAGCGTCACGCCTCCGGTCGCGGCCATCAACACCAGCGTGTCCCAGAGGGCGCGTCCGAGCACGGGCGACATGGCAGTGCCAAGCCCGCCAGGACGCAGCGCCAGCACGACGATCGTGACCAGTGGCAGCGCGATCAGCGCGACCAGTGCAATTGATATAGCGATCCAACCCGTGCTCTCGCGCGAGAACGCGGCCCGCGCGGTCATCCACGCGCGGCGAAACGGATCAACAGATGCCACGCGGCCGGCCATGGATCATCCAATCAATCGGGTATGATCTTGCCGGGGTTGAAGATGTTGTCGGGATCGAGCGCCTGCTTGATCTGGCGCATGACCGAGACACCCTCGCCGATTTCGGCCTTCAGGTATTTCATTTTGCCCTGCCCGACGCCGTGTTCGCCGGTGCATGTTCCCTCCATGCGGATGGCGCGCTCCGTCAGGCGAGTGACAAACTCCTTGATGGCTGCTGCCTGCTTGGCATCGCCTTTGTCGAAGACTGGCGAGCAATGGAAGTTGCCGTCGCCGACGTGGCCGACGATGGGCGAGATGATGCCAAGCCGCTTCACGTCGGCCTTCGTCTCCATCACGCACTCAGCCAGGCGCGAAATGGGCACGCAGACGTCGGTCGCAAACACGTCCTTGCCGGGCCATGTCGACTTGACCGCCCAATAGGAGTCGTGGCGCGCCTTCCACAGGCGCTTGCGATCTTCCTCGCGTTCGGCCCACTCGAAACCGGTCGCGCCTTCGCTTTCCGCGATGTCCTTGAAGATCGCCACTTGATCGCGGGCGCCGGCTTCCGTGCCATGGAACTCGAGGAACAACATGGGCACTTCGGGCAAGCCGAGTTTCGAGTGCACATTGACAGCATGAACCTGCACCTCGTCGAGCAGTTCCATGCGGGCGATACCAAGGCCGAGCTGGATCGCGGTGATGACAGAGTTGCAGGCGCCTTCAAGCGTCTTGAACGGGCAGACAGCGGCAAGGATTTTTTCCGGGATGCCGTACACGCGCACAGTCAGCTCCGTGAAGATGCCGAGCGTCCCTTCCGAGCCGACCATCAGACGTGTGAGGTCGTAGCCGGCCGAGCTTTTACGGGCACGGTTGGCGGTTTTGACGATCCGCCCGTCCGCCATCACAACCGTCGCATTGATGACGTTCTCGCGCATGGTGCCATATTTGACCGCCGTCGTGCCGGAGGCGCGTGTGCCCGCCATGCCACCGATGGTGGCTTCGCCCGCGCCGGGATCGACGGGGAAGAACAGGCCTTTGTCCTTGATGTAGTCGTTGAGCGCGGTGCGCGAAACGCCCGGCTGCACAACCACGTCAAGATCGCGCTCGTTGACGGCCAGCACCTTGTTCATGCGGCTGATGTCGACGGAGAATCCGCCTTCGGGCGCGTTCACATGGCCCTCAAGCGAGGTGCCAGCACCAAACGGGACGATCGGCACCTTGTGCGCTGACGCCACCCGCACGATTTCGGAAACTTCCGCGGCGTTTTCGACGAACACCACGGCATCGGGCGGCTGGTTTTCAAGCCAGGTCAGAGTATGGGCATGTTGACGCCGGATGGCCTCGCCCGTCGCCAGCCGGTCGCCGAAGCGCTGGCGCAGAATGTCGATCGCGGTCGCTGTCTTGGCGGCGTCTCGGGGGGCGGCGTCTCGGGGGCGGGCAGCGGCCATCAGGGGCTCCAGTGAACTTGGCAGGTCAGGATGCCACTCCTAAGCAGACTTTGGAGCGCCCGCCAACGAAGGTCACGAAAATGCCGCCCCAGGAAAGATTTCCTGCCTCGATCGTTTTGGGTGGCTTACCGCATCGAGACGTGAACGCCGAGGTGGCAGTTCGCACTGAAAGCGGGAGCGCTATGATTCTTTTCAACGTGAGACAAATTAGATTTGTCCATAGCTTCTCAAGGGGGACTTTCTGGCCATTGTGGACTCCTGGAACACAAATGTTCGGGTGTCCACGAAACCGGGGGCACTTCAGTTGAAGGGGTGAGCGCTTTGCGCGCTTTTTGCTTGTGGTGGGTTTTTGAGGGTTCGTTCTTTGGTCCGCATGCCGACTTATCTCTGCCTCGGCACGCTTCCCAACTCACGCACCCTGCGCCCTGCGCATCGGCAAGCACGATACGATCAAGACGCCGCGCGAGCCCCTGTCTGAGGCCGTCTGAGGCCGGGGGGTTAAGGCATCTCGCCTTGAGGCACGCCCCTTGGCCAAGCGTCGTCGTCGATCTCGGGGCGTGTCTCGCGAAACCGCTCGAACAACGTCGTGAAGCCGGCAATCCGCCCGGCGACCGGCGCGCCAGTCTCGTGTGGCGATAGGCGATCGACCAGGGGGCCGCTCCAGGGACGGTGGCCGCGGGCCTCGGCGACGGTTTGCAGACGCAGGCCTCCTGGCTCAAGGAACATGGCATGGGCGCCTGCCCGGCTCAGATGTGTCGGGGTAATGAGGATCTGGCCGGCTTTGGGCGTGTGCGCGCACGGCAGCGGCATCGTAAAGCGTAGGATCAGCACATCAGCCGTGCGGCAGTCGTCGCGCAGCGCCGCCGGGCTCATGGCAATGGCAATCAAGCGGCCGTGCAGGCGCACGGTGCAGCCGATCATATCACACGTAAAGGTCTTGGCGTCGGTGGCTTCCGCCGGCGTGCGCCGGTCGCCGTCGAGTTCAAGCCAGCGGGCCAATTCGAAGGCCGAGCCACGGCTTGCGAACGCCGACAAGCGACCATCGGGGCCGCGCACCGCAACGGTCGTGCCATCGCGCCCGACATAGAAATCCGGTCGGCGATCCAGCGGCGACACCAGCACGCCGCCCGCGATCGCGACCAAGCCCAGCAGCCGCCACGGCCGCGACCACAGCAGCAGCCACAAGCCTCCACTGATCATGAGCGCGAACGACAACGTCGGGATCGCCGGCACCTTCACAACGGCGCCCGGCAAGGCGCCGACAGCGCGCGCCACCGCCGACATGGCGTCGATGCCCCAGCCCATGACGGTAAGCGGCAGCACCTCGAGCCCCAATGGCAGTGCGATCAGCACGCCGAGCGCCGCCGGCATGACGATCAGATTACAGATGGGAATAGCGAACAGGTTGGCGAGCAGCGCGAGCAATTGCGTGTTGTGGAAGTGATAGACGCCGAACGGCGCGACGGCCAAACTGGCAATGATCGTAGTGACGAAGTTATCGCGCACGAAGCCGACCGCTTGGGCGATAGGGCCATCGCGCTCGCCAGCCGTTCGCCGCGCCTGCTGCTCGCGCCGCAGCCGCGCGTATTCGTAGGCCGATATGAGGCCCGTGACGGCGGCAAATGACATCTGGAAACCCGCGTCCAACAGGCTCTCGGGATACACGGCGAGAATGAGCAGGGCCGCGAGGGCGACGTTGCGCAGAGCGAGCGCGGGCCGGTCAAGCAATACAGCGATGAACATGATCGTCAGCATGATCCACGAGCGCACGGTCGCCGGCGAACCGCCTGAAATGAGCAGATACCCAAAGCCGCCGAGGATGGCGCCGATGGCCGCCCATTTCTTGATGGCAAAGCGCAACGCGATGCGCGGCACGGCTGCAAATCCAAGGCGCAGCAGCCAGAACACGGCACCCGCCATGATCACCATGTGCAGGCCCGAAATCGAAAGAATGTGGAACAGGCCAGAGTCGCGATAGGCCTTGTTGGTCGCCTCTGTGATGCCGCCGCGCTCACCGGTGATCAGCGCTGTCGCGATCTCGCCCGTCTCGCCGGGCAGGGCTGCCACGATGCGTGCGCGGATCGCCTGCCGCAACCGCTCGATCGGCGCGCGCAGCACCAGCGCGCGGGGGACGGGCCCAAGATCATGTGCGTGCTCGATTCGCCCCGTCGCGAGGCCGATACCGCCGAGGGCCGAAAACCAGGCGAGGCGGCCAAAATCGAAATCTCCGGGGGCTGAAGGTTGCGGCGGCGGTCCCAGTGTTGCGCGCACGCGCACACCATCGCCGGGCTTCAATGTCACATCTTCCGTCAACGTTCGAATGCGCACACGATGGGGGCGTTCGCGTTCGCTCAGCTGGCCGAGCGATACGACCACCACCGTGATGCGCTGGCCGCGCTTGGCGCGCGGCTCCGCCAGTTCGATGAAGCCTGCAAGGTCGATCTGCGAAAATTGCCGCTCCAGGACCGGCGCGGCGATGGCATCGGTTCGCACCTTTGCCGTGAGCGCCCCAAGCGCCACCGCGAGCAGCGCGCCCATTGCGAGCCGGAGGAGATGCGCGCGGCCCGCCAGCCTGTGCAGCACGATGAACACGGCCGCGATGGCTGCAAGTGCGGTGAGCGCTGGTTCGATGAGGGCTGCAAAATAGAGACCGATACCGGTGCCGAACATGACAGGCAGCCACAGAAACCAGCGTTCTCGTTCCGCCTCGATTTCGGTTGTGACCAACAGGAGTGGCCTTGAGCGCAGCGCGCGGCGCCAGCCCGGCGATGTCGCGCCCCGGCTCGCACCGGCAACGCCTGTCTCGGCTGAGCCCGTCTCGGCCATGCGCCGCCGCCCCACTCTGAGCGTCCCCGCCCCGTTTGCCCTCGCCCCGCGAGCGCCCCACTTGATCGCCGTGCGCCACTCGTATTCCGCTACTTTGCGGTGAACAGCCATGGGTTGCAAGTGGGAGACACGGCCAATTGGGGGCAAATAGAGCAGATGGTCAGGAGCTGCGTTGGCTCGCGCCGATTACGCTGGCGCGTAGAACACTCGGCCAAGGGAGGCCGGTGCGTCGAGGCGGGCCTTCCAGCGCGCGCTTGAGATGATCACCAGCACCACGATCGTTGCGAGATAGGGCAGCATCGTGAGGATCTGCGCGTCGATAGCGATGCCGAGGCCCTGGGCATGGAGTTGCAGGATGCTGATGCCGCCGAACAGGTAGGCGCCGGCCAGAACGCGGAGCGGCCGCCAGGCCGCGAATACGACCAAGGCGAGCGCGATCCAGCCGCGACCGGCCGTCATGCGCTCGACCCAGAACGGCGTCTGGACGAGGGATAGATAGGCGCCACCAATACCTGCCATGGCGCCACCGAAAGCGATTGCCGCGAGCCTGACGGCGACGACGCGCAGGCCGACAGCGTGGGCTGCATCATGGTTCTCGCCAACAGCCCGCAAGACGAGGCCGGCACGCGTGCCTGTCAGGAACCACGCGATGGCGATGGCGGCGGCGATGGCGCCAAGGGCAATCACATCGAGCCCAGCGCCGAGACGGGGAAATGTTCCGGCCGACTTGCCCGAATAGCCTTGGCCGATGAGTGCCGATAGTCCGAGCCCGAACAGCGTCAGGGCCAGTCCGGTTGCCACTTGGTTTGACAGCAGCACCTGTGTCAGCACACCGAACAGGACCGCCAACACAGAGCCCGCCGCAACAGCTGCCAGAAACCCGACAGCATAACTGCCACTTGCCAAGGTCGCCGCAAACCCGGCGACGGCACCCATCACCATCATGCCTTCGACACCGAGGTTGAGAACGCCTGAACGCTCGACGACGAGTTCTCCGAGGGCCGCAAAGATCAGCGGCGTCGCCGCAACCAAAATGCCTGTGAGAATGCCGGATGCTAAGTCCATGCCATCAAATCCACGGTGGGCAAATCCACGATGAGCGCCCCTTAAGCGATCAGGGAATCCACTTGGTGGCCATGTGCAGCAATGTGTCAAAGCCGCGCTTCCAGGTTCCGGCCGGCTTGACGTCTTCGGCGGCATAGAGCGGCACTTCGCTGGTCGCTTCGGTTGACGAGGTGACGCGCAGCTTCGCCACCTGCTGGCCTTTCTCGATCGGCGCCTTCAGCGGGCCGGAGTAGACGATTTCCGCTTTTAGTTTTTGATTGGCTGGGAAGCGAGGCAGCACGACCACGACAGCGCCATTGCCCATCAGCGGCACGCTCATGCGATCTCCGCCCCACACGCGCGCCTTGCCCACCGTCTCGCCGGCTTCGAACAGCTTGAACTCGCCGAAAGCGCGAAAACCCCACTCAAGCATGCGGCGCGCTTCGTCACGGCGATCCTCGGGCGTTGCGGCGCCGTTGATCACGGCGATCAGACGGCGTTCGCCTTGCTTGGCTGACGCCGTGATGCCGTAGCCGGCTTCTTTGATAAAGCCGGTCTTCATGCCGTCCGCGCCAAGGCCCGCAAGGAACAGCAGGGGATTACGGTTGATGAACTTGTGCTTGCGGTAGGGGAACTCCTTCTCGGCGAAGGTCGCGTAGTATTCGGGATAGTCGCGGATCAGGTGGCGGCCAAGCGTTGCGAGGTCGCGCGCGGTCATGAGGTGGTTCGGCGCGTAGAGGCCCGTCGCATTGGCAAACGTAGACTTGGTCATGCCGAGCTTGCGGGCCTCGTCCGTCATCATCTTGGCAAAGGCTGATTCACTGCCGGCGAGGCCTTCCGCGACACAGATGGCAGCGTCGTTGCCCGACTGAATGACGATGCCTTTGATGAGCTCGTTGACCCGCACCTTGGTGTTGATCGGCACGAACATGGCAGAGGTGCCCGACGGGCCGCCGCCCGTGCGCCAGGCGTACTCGCTCATCAGGAATTCGGTTTCCATCGTCGTCCGCCCCTCCTTGAGGGCGCGGAACAGCACGGCAAGCGTCATCAGCTTTGACATGCTGGCGGGCGAGGCCAGTTCATCCGCGTTGTGCTGGAACATAACAGCGCCAGAATCGGCGTCCACCAGGATCGCCTGCTTGGCGCGGACCACGAATTCGCTTTGGCCCGCCTGTCCAGCCGGTGTCTGTGCCGTCGACGCTCCCTTGCTCTGAGCACTGACGAGCGTGTGCGCCCCGAAGGTCAACAGGCCTAGCGCGACGGTGGTCAGCACCGCTGCCAAGCGTCGCGCGATGGGCAATGAGAGCGGAATATTCGCGCGAGACATGCCAGGACGTCCGATCAAGCGGTGAGGGTTGACGCGACGGTTAGTACGACTGTCACAGGCAACTCTAGCACGCCGTTCATGCAAGCCGATAGCACGGAATGCATCTAAGCCCACAGTTGGCTGCGCCGCAGACGGCCGTCACGGGGTAGCATCTTCCTCGGATTCGGACTTCTTGGACACCATTTGCTGCAATTGTGCGAGCATGCGCGCTTCTTCTTCGGCATCTGTTGCCCGCGTGCGCTCCGGCACCTGAACTTCCATCGAGATATCCGGCTGCGGCTCCATCCCTGGGATGGTCCGCTCGGTCGGTTGCAAGGTGACACCTGCGGCCGGCACGGCACTCGGATTGTCGCGGCGCTCTTTCGCGGTGCGTTCGGCGGCCTTGGCTACTTCCGCGTCGAGATCGACTTGCGAGCAGATGCCGAGCGTCACCGGATCCTGCGGCACGAGGTTCTGCGTGTTCCAATGTGACCGCTCGCGGATGGCGGCGATGGTGGGCTTGGTGGTGCCGACGAGGCGCATAATCTGCGCGTCCTTCAGCTCCGGATGCGCTTTCAGCAACCACAACACGGCGTTCGGGCGATCATGGCGCTTCGACACAGGTGTATAGCGTGGGCCGCGCTTTGTCTTGACGACGGGGACTTCGACCTTGCTCTCGGCAACGCGCAACTTATGCTTGTTGTTTTTCTCGGCGCGCGCAATCTCATCGCGTGTCAGCTGGCCGTTGGCGATGGGATCCATGCCGCGGATACCCTGGGCGACATCGCCGTCAGCGATGCCCTTCACTTCCAGGTGGTGCAGGCCGCAGAACTCGGCGATCTGGTCAAAGGTCAGCGATGTGTTCTGCACCAGCCAGACGGCTGTCGCCTTGGGCATCAGTGGTTTGCGGTCGCTCATGCGGGCGCTCTTTCCGACGAATGCGGCACTTAGAGCCGCACAAGCCAACAGTTCAGGTTTCATGGGATACGTGGGTATAGTCCGAAATGCCGTTGGTTGCAATTGCCGTTTCAGAGCATGTAGGAGCAACCGACAATCGGGCTTCGCATCATCACTGCATGGGTGAAAATGAGGTCGCTAGAAGGATGCGGTTTTCCATGCGCGCGATGTAGGGGCGTGTTTTGGGAATGAAGGCGAGCCACTCGGGATCGGCATAGAGGGCGGCGCGTTTTGTTTCGCGTTCAGCGTGGCTGGCGTAGCGCCACATATGGACGACCTGGTTGAGGGTGCCGGTTTCGGTGGTGAACCAACCAACGGGGTCGCCAAGAAATTTGCGATGTGTTGCGTAGCCTTCGCGCTCATAAAGGGCGAGGTAGTCCTGAACCAATCCGGTCCTGATCGTGTATGTGCGCTCTTCCAGGATCATTTTAGGTCTCACTCTGGGGTGCCCAGCATATCGGCCACATAGGCACCGATAGCGAGGGATGACGTGAGGCCAGGGCTCTCGATCCCAGCCAGAATAACCAAGCCTTCCATGCCATGCGCGCTGGCGCCGTCGATGCGGAAATCCGGCACAGGTTCGCCCTCGCGATAGAGTTTAGGGCGGATGCCAGTGTAATCGGCATGCAGGCGTGCAGGATCGAGAGCGGGGTAGTAACTGCGGATGAAGTCCAGGAATTTCATCAGCTTCTCAGGCTCGAAGCCATAGTCGATTTCGGGGATCCAGGCGATGTCGGGGCCAAATTTGCAGCGCCCGCCGAGATCGACGGTGGCGTGCAGGCCGAGCCATGCGCCGTCCGGCATCGGATAGATGTGGCGATTAAACGGCGAGCGGCCCGAAATGGCGTAGTACTGACCTTTGGCGTAGTAGGTTTCCGGCACCATGTAGCGATCGCCGAAGGCCAGCGTGCGCGCGAGTTTTGACACGTGCAGACCCGCCGACAGGATCAGCGTTTCGCACGTGATGGGCGTGCCATCGGCAAGGGTGAGCGTGTACAGACCGTTGCCGCCGCGCTGCAGCGCCGTCACCTTCGAGTTGAGCACGACCTGGCCGCCGTGCGTGGTGATGTGTCCTTCGAGCGCGCTCATCAGGCCGTGGCTGTCGACGATGCCGGTCGAGGGCGAGAGCATGGCCGCCGCACAGGCGAGTTCCGGCTCCAGCTGCCTGGCCGCCTCAGCCGACAGCGGTTGCAGGTCATGCACACCGTTCCGGATCGCGGTCTCCTGCAGCGCTTTCAGCTTTGGCAGTTGCGCCTCGCTGGTCGCGACCAACAGCTTCGAGATGGCCTCATGCGCGACGCCATTGTCCTTGCAGAACGCGTACAGCCGTTGCTTGCCCTCGACGCACAGGCGCGCGCGCAGACTTCCGGTCGGATAATAGATGCCGGCGTGAATGACCTCGCTGTTGCGCGACGACACCTCCGAGCCGATCAGCTCATGTTGTTCCAGCACCATGGTTTCATGACCGCGCCGGGCAAGCTCCGCCGCGACGGCGAGGCCGACGACGCCAGCTCCGACAATAATGCTTTGCACGTCTGCCGACACGCGCTTGCTCCCTGCTTTGTGCGTGCACTATGTCGATTGGGCGGAGTTGGTCAAACGCGAGGTCTCCACGTGACGCACATCGACGTCTACATCTCGCTCAGCAGCCCGTGGACCTATCTCGGCTGGCAGCGCATGCGCGGTCTGATCACGCGCTACGGGCTGACGGTCACCGTCAAGCCGGCGCGCTTTACGGAAGTGTTCGCCGTGACCGGCGGTCTGCCCCTCCCAAAACGTGCGCCAGAGCGCCGTGCCTATCGCATGATGGAACTGAAGCGCTGGCGTGATCGGCTTGGCCTGCCGATTGTGCTTGAGCCAAAATCCTTCCCGTCAGATGAACAACCCGGCGTGCGCCT